>DASXPD010000027.1:0-231756 GCA_036493835.1 Candidatus Acidiferrum sp.
CGATTCGTCAATGTACGGAAAAGCGCGCTGTTCGGCGTGGATATGGACACGATGGGCCCCGACCTGCCCACCGTGCTTACTTTCTTCATCGATTTCACCAAGCCGGGAATGCCGGCGCGCGCGCAAGGGCAACTTGGACGCGCGGAAATTCTTTCGACCCCGTTCGTCGATTATGAGCGCCGGATGCGCGAGCAGATGACCGACATGTTTGCGCAGTCGGGATTCGACGCGAAACGCGACATCGCCGGAATCGTGATGAATCGATTCGGGCATGCCTTCATCAATCCCCAGCCAGGTTTCTTTTTCGGTAGCGACGGAAAACCGGCGGCGCGCGATGCGCTGCGTAACGGTCCATTCGGACGCATCGCCTTTTCTCACTGCGACCTGGTGGGAGCGATGGATCACAGAAACGGTTACATGGAATCACACAGGGCCGTCAGTCAACTTCTGGACCGCGTACTTACGTAGCGGGGAAAGTTTGGGAGCGAAATAGAAATGTTGAAATTTATTTTGAATCATAAAATGTGTTCGATTCTGGCGCTGCTGCTGGTCGCGCTTGTTCTGCCGATACAGGCATTTGGCCAGGTGGACCAAGGCTCGATTTCCGGCACGGTGAAAGACACCAGCGGGGGAAGCATCGCAGGCGCAGCGGTAACGCTGACCAACGACGACACCGGCGTTACGATGACGTCAACGACAAACGGCAACGGCGAATATATTTTTGCGCCAATCAAAATCGGTCATTACACGCTGACCGCTGAATTCAAAGGCTTTCAAAAGGTGCAGCAGAAGAACGTAACGGTCGACGTGCAGCAGAAAGTGCTCGTGGATGTTTCCCTGCCACCGGGCGGTTCGGCCGAAACGGTGATCGTCAACGAAGCGCCTCCCCAATTGCAAACGCAGGACGCGTCGGTTGGCCAGGTTATCCAAGAACGCGAAGTGAAATCGCTGCCGCTGAACGGCCGCAACTTTACCTTTCTAGCGCAGCTTTCCGCTGGCGTCACGCAGGATCAGGCCGATACACGCGGCCTCGGCCAGAGCGGCAGTTTCGCAGCAAACGGCTTGCGCCCCGCGCAGAATAACTACCTGCTCGACGGGTTGGACAACAACGCGAACCTCGTCGACTTTCTCAACGGTACGGCGTATGCGGTTCGTCCGCCGGTCGATGCGATTCAAGAGTTCAAGGTTGAGACCAACGACTACAGCGCCGAAATGGGCCGCTCAGCCGGCGCAGTGCTCAACGCAACGATTAAGTCTGGTTCAAACGCGTATCACGGCAGCGCATGGGAATTCCTGCGCAACGATAAATTCGACGCCGCGAACTTCTTCGAAAACTCCGGCGGCATCACTAAAGGAAAGTACCGGCAGAATCAGTTCGGCGCGACGTTCGGCGGACCGATCAAGAAGGACAAAACGTTCTTCTTCATGGATTACGAAGGAACGCGTATCCGCCAGGCGGTGCCTTACGTTTCCACGGTGCCGACCGCGCAGGAGCGCAACAGCGGCTACACGAATCTTTCGGAATTGTTGACGCAGGGCGGTACGCGTACCGACGTGTTGGGCCGCACATTCGCTCTCGGACAGGTTTTCGATCCGTCCACGACACGCGCTATTACTTGCGGAGTCGCCGATCCAGTGACGGGCATGACCGCGCCGTGCGGAACGAATCCGGCGGGAACGCAACTCGGTTTCGTGCGCGAAGCCTTCCCAGGGAACATCATTCCGGCAGGCCGGCTGGATCCCAACGCAATCAAGCTGTTGAACCTGTATCCCGCGGCGAGTTCGTCGGGGCTCTTCAATAACTTCGCGTCGAACCCAGCGTTGGCTAACAACGTGGATCAGTTCGATGTGCGCGTCGATCACAACTTCAGTCAGAAAGACAGCATCTTCGGACGCTTGAGCTTCATGGAAAATCCGACGTTCATTCCCGGGCCGTTCGGCGGCATCGCGGACGGCGGATCGTTCTCGACGGGCGACCAGCTCGCGAAATCGTGGAACTCTGTGCTCAGCGAAACGCACGCGTTCTCGTCCACTCTCATCAACGAGGTGCGCGCCGGTTACAACCGCATCGCGTCGTCACGCTTGCAGCCAAATGCCAACACCACGGGAATTCCGGATCAGTTCGGAATCCCAGGTGTGCCACAAGCAGACTCCAACGGCGGTTTGGGCACATTTTTCATCAGCGGCTTGAACCAATTGGGCAGCAACCAGTTCCTGCCGTCGATCGAATTGAGCACGACGTCGCAGGTCACCGACAACCTGACAAAATCCTTGGGACGCCACACGATCAAAGTGGGCTTCCAGTATCAGCGTCTCGGATTCAACATTCTGCAGCCGCCATCGGGCCGCGGAGCCTGGGACTTCAACGGAACCTACAGCGAAATTCCTTCGACAGGCGGCGGCAACACCGGCCTGGCACAGTTGCTTCTAACGCCCATTCCGGGAACGGTACCGGGAGCGGCGGATTTCGTCGGCGGCGCGGACAACATCCAGGCGTCGAACATCGCGCTGACGTCGATGAAGCGCAACTACTACGCCGGGTACGGACAGGACGACATCAAGGTCAGTCAAAAGCTGACGGTGAACCTTGGTCTGCGTTACGAATATTTCGGACAGCTCCTCGAAAACTACGGAGCACAGTCGAACTTCATTCCGTCGCCGACGGCAGGCGCGGGCGGAACTTCGACGTTCTTCCTGACGAACAAGCGTTGCAACACGCCATTGTCGGCTGACTTCACGGCGGCACTCGCGACAGACAACATTGCCCTTCAGTGCTCGGGCCAGCCGGGCCTGGGCCAATCGCAAAAGACAAACTTCGCACCGCGCGTTGGTTTCGCTTACCAGATCACGCCGAAATTGGTGGTGCGTGGCGGCTACGGAATCTTCTACGGCGGCTTTGAGAATTCGGCGCTGCTGACTTACGCCGAGTTTCCATTCCAGTTCAACCTGAGCTTTCCGAACCAGGTGCCAAACGCTCCGATCACGTTCGCAGACGGTGCGATCGGCACGATCGAGAGCGGGTTGACGCACATTCCGTTGACGTCGGCAGCGGCTGAGCCCGGTGGCGTTGGGTTCATCGGCGAAGACTTCAAGAACAAGACACCGATGACTCAGGGCTATAACCTGACGCTACAATATCAACTTGCCGCCAACGATACGTTGCAGGTGGGATATGTCGGAAACACCGTACATCACCTGGCGGTCTATGAGAATCCAAACACACCGCGAGAGATTTTGCCGTTGGGCCTCGATTCACTCGCGTTTTCGCCATATCCGGACTTCTCTGGCGCGACGTATACATCGTTTGCGGGCAACAGCCATTACAACGGCTTGCAGACGAACTACGAACATCGATTCAACCAGGGGTTGAGCGTGTTGGCTAACTTCACGTGGTCGAATTGCATGACCAACGCACCGGACGTGTTGAACGCCACATCGGTCACCGGATTTCGCGCGCCGTATCTGCCCGGATGGGGCATCAACCATGATTTCGGACGCTGCGACTTCGACATCAACAAGGTTGTGCACGTCAGCGGTATCTACGAGTTGCCGGTTGGTCGTGGTAAGCACTTCCTCCACGACAGCAACGGTGTCGTGAATGCCGTCCTCGGTGGATGGGTGACGAACTGGATTCTGACTCTCCAAAACGGCCAGCCTGGCACGATTCCGTGCGCAACGGGTACGACTTCGGGCTTCGGCTGCTTTGCGATCAAAGTGCCGGGAGTCGATCCCTACGCCGGCCCGCACAACGTGAACCAGTGGCTGAATAACTTGGCATTCGAGACGCCGCCGGTTGCGACAACGATCGGACAGACGGATTTCAGCCCGCTCGGCGGAGGACCTTCGCAATTCGTGGGTCCCGGATTCCACCGGTTGGACTTCTCGCTCTTCAAGGTATTCCAACTGAACGAGAGGTTCCGCCTGGAATTTCGTTCGGAGTTTTTCAACCTGACGAACCATCCGAATTTTTCGAATCCTGGATTCGGAGGCAACGGCGTGACCGCGGCCCCTGGGTCGCTGGATTACACCAGCAACAGTTTCGGCACGATAACGTCGACGCGCGACGGCCAGAACGACCAGCGCGAAATACAATTTGCACTTAAATTGTATTTTTAACGATTAGCCTGTTAAAAACCGAGCGAAACAAGCGAATCCCAAACGGGATTCGCTTGTTTGCGCGACGGGAGCAGCGTAAACGCGGTACGCGATACGAGATCGCGAGACATTCGTGGGATTTTAGAAAGGCAATACGGTTCCATGGCAGCAAGCCAAAATTCGAACTCTGAACAACGGAACTCCGAGCAGGGAAATGGGCGCGGGCGAATTACGCACGCCGAAATTCGCCAGCAGCCGGAATTATGGGCGACGACCGTCGAGCGCGTGGTGGCGAGTAACGCGCGCGAGATCGTGAAAGGACGCGCTGCGGTGATTTGTGGCGCGGGAACTTCCGCGTATGCAGCGTCGGGTGTTGCCGCGTCGTGGATGAACGCGACGGCGATACCCACGACCGACCTTCTGCTGTATTCGCAGCAGGACTTGGTGCGGTTGGTGCCGGCGTTTGTCTCGAACGGCGTTTTGGTTTCGATTGCGCGTTCGGGAAACAGCCCGGAAAGCGTCGGCGTCATCAAGCGGATCAAGCAGATGTTTCCCGGCGTGGTGCATCTGGCGATCACGAGCAACGAAAAAGGCGAGATGATGCAGTTGTCGGGCGTGAATCCGCTCGTGCTCGATCCTCGGACGAACGATCGCAGCCTGGTGATGACGAGTTCGTTTTCGAATTTGTTGCTGGCGGGGATGCTGATCGCTCAGCCCGATGCGTTGAGGCAGGAGTTGCCAGCGATTGCGGCGAACGTGAACAATGCGTTTGCGGAGTTCGATTCGGTTGCGCGGCGGCTTGCGTCGGATTTTCCGAGTCGATTTATGGTGTTGACGTCGGCGGGGCTTGAGCCGGTGGCACGCGAGGCGCGGCTCAAAGTCTTGGAGATGACGGCGGGCGGGATTGTCGCGGAGAGCGAGACTTTTCTCGGTGTGCGGCATGGGCCGCTGAGCTTTTTGCGGCCGGATTCGTTTGTGGTGGCGATGCTTTCGTCGGATCCAGAACGGCGGCGATTTGAGGAAGATCTGCTGCGTGAATTGCGGCAGAAAAAATTAGGTCACGCGATTGTGGTGGGTGCGACGCGTCCGGATGTGGCGCTGGGGCATGATTTTGTGCCGGCGATGGCGCCGAATCTGCCGGATGAGCTGCGTGGGCCGTTTGAGATTGTGTTTCCGCAGTTGCTTGCGTACCACTTGAGCCTGGCGTCGGATCTCGATCCGGATAGTCCGAGTCCGGATGGCGTGATTACGCGCGTCGTGCAGCCGTTTCAGTTGCACTGACGACGTTGCGACTCGGCTTCGGCTCGGTCCTGGTTGGTTCGATCGATCGGTGAGCGTTGCGATGCAAACGGAAGAGAACCGAAACGAATCGCTCGACGAAGTTTCACCAGCCGAGTCGTCTGAGTCGTCTGAGTCGTCCGAGTCATTTCATTCGCCCGAATCGTCTAGTTCACGCCTCGAAATAGAAATTTCAGCGTCGTACTCCCCGGAAGTGAAGCGAGACCTTGCAGCGGGCGACGACGACCCAAGCCACACTCACGATTACAAATTGAGCTGGCGTCCGACGGAAACGCACATCTTCGTCTCTGCCGAAGGCAAGAAGATGAGTCACGTCGGATTGGTTCGGCAGACGGTTGAAGTTTGTGGCGCGTCGTTGGAAGTGGCGGGAATTGGCGGGGTCTTGGTGCGCGACGGCGAACGGGGCCACGGATACGGGCGCGCGGCAATGGATGCCGCGGAAGCTTTTGTGGTGCGTGAGATGAAGATTGAATTTGCGCTGCTGTTTTGCCGCGAAGCGGTGCGGTCTTGGTACGACGCGAATGGTTGGCGAAAAGTTTTAGGTGCGACGTGGGCGGAGCAGCCGAGCGGATCGATTGTGTTGCCGCTCGCGTCGATGTGGAAGTCGCTGAGTGGCGCGCGATGGCCGGATGGAGACGTGTATTTGCATTCGCGGCCGTGGTAGTGGGAATCGGAGGTTGGCATGCGGGTAAGGAATTTCAGATCGACTCTCCTTGGTTTGGGAATATTTTTTCTCGCCTCGAACGTTTCCGCACAGAAAGTTGAGAACAGCGCGCTGACGGTAAGCGTGAATTCCAAGGACGGCACGTATCGGATTGCGACGCGCGGCGGTCGGCCGATTTTTACGAGCCGCACGGGCGCGCAGCTCGATCATCAGTGGACTCGCTCGACAGACTATCCGCGCCATGAAGTCACGGAATCGAAATTCAGCGATGAACTCGGTTCGGGGCATTCGATCACTCTCAAGAATTCCGGTCTCGCCGAAAAGCCTGATCTCAGCGAAACAATTCAGATTTACGACGACGCGCCCTACGCCACCTTGCAACTGCAAATCGGAAACAACACGAAGAAGGCGTTCATGCTCGAGTCCGCTCGCGTGCTCGACGCTGTCGGCGATTCGCCGCTGAATCTTGGTGGCGCAGCGTTCGCGGACCGGATCATTTCGGATAGCTTCAGCGAAGATCGCCCGGCGATGAAGATCTACGACCTCGGTAAGTCACCGAACGGAATGCACCGCGCGGTCGGCAGCCAGATGATCTACAACCGCGAGAGCAAGCAGAGCCTTTTCATCGCGGCGCTCACGGCAGACAAATTGCTTACCTACCTTCATATCCAGGCTTCGGGTGACGGGCCACAAACTAAAATCGATTCGTTCAACGCCGACTTTGCGGGCACGACCGAAATCCAGAAAGATTTCGATCTGAAAGATGCGACGCAGGAAAATCAGCTTGAAGTCAGTCTGCCGATCGAAGCTGGAGGCAAGTTCAATTCCGAGAAGGTCATTTTTGAAGCTGGGCCCGACTATCAAAAAGAGCTGATCACGTACGGCGAGGTGATTCGCAAGCTGCATCACCCACGCATTCCCGATGAAACCCCGATGGGCTGGTGGAGCTGGACGGCCTACTACGGCAACATCAACGAAGGCGAGACGCTGGTGAATGCCGATTGGCAAGCCGCGCATTTGAAATCTTTCGGCTACAACTTTTTCCAGGTCGACGAGGGCTATCAATATGCGCGCGGCGAATACATCACGCCGAACGCGTCGCAATATCCGAGCGGAATGCGCGTGTTGGGTCATCACGTTGTTGGCGACGGCCTTGTGTTCGGCGTGTGGACCGCTCCGTTTGAGGTGACGACGCGCGCGTGGGTCTACCAGCATCACAAAGATTGGCTCGTGCACAACGCGAAGGGCGAGCCGATTCCCACGACGTGGCTGTGGCGACAGAAATCCGATCGTATCTATGCGCTCGACACCACGAATCCCGACGCGCAGGAATATTTACGACAGACATATCGCACGCTTGTCCGCGAATGGGGCGTGCGTTTCATCAAGCTCGATTTCATGGACAGCAGTGCGATCGAGGGTCTGATGTATCGGCCGCATACGACGGCGCTCCAAGCGGAGCGCATTGGCCTGCAAGTGATTCGTGACGCGGTTGGTGAAGACGTGATCTTGGATAAAGATGGTAGCCCGATGCTTACCCCGGTGGGACTCGTCGATACCGGGCGCATTTCAGCTGACACCGCGCATTCGTTCGAGGGCACGAAGACTGCCGCGCCCGGTATCGCTGCGCGCTTCTACATGCATCGCAACTATTTCATTGATGATCCAGATGCGTTCAACACTGTTGCCGAAACGTTCGCGGATCGCACGCGAGCGTCAGGCGTATATCCGCTGAATCTCGCGCAGGCTTCGGTTGCATTGTCCGCGGTTTCAGGCGGAATGTATGAAATTGGGGACGACATGGTTGTGATGGGCGCGCAGAAAGACCGGCTTGCGCTGATCGAGAACGAGGATCTGCTCAATATTGCCAAAGTCGGGCGCGCATCGTTTCCAGTCGATCTCTTGACGTATGAGCCCGAAGACGAGCTGCCGAGCATTTTCTTTTTGCGCGAAAGTGCGCGGCAGGCGATCTTGACCGTTTTCAATTGGACGAAGTCACCGCGATCGCACACGCTGAAGCTCGCTGGGCTCGGATTGCCGTCGGGGCATTCCTTTACGGCAACCGATGTGTTCGAACCTAGCGCCGGCGTCGCGCTCTCCGGCGATACACTGCAAATCGAAAACGAGCCAGCTGAATCGGTTCGCGTAATCAAGATTATTGATCGCGAGGTGGCCGCAGCGGCGCCGAAGGTAACCGCGAACGTTCCGTCCGATGCGAAGACCGGCGCGATGTTTGACGTTTCTGCCCAAGCGGACGCCGATGGCGTCCCCGCGCTTTCGTATTCGTGGGACTTCGGCGACGGAATTACGCAAACAGGCCGCAAGGTATCGCACACCTATACGATTCCCGGCACATTTGAAATTCATCTGACGGCGCCCGGCGTCGACGGTGTTGCATACACCGAAACATTCAGCGTGAAAGTAGACGGAACACTGCAAGGGTATCCAAACCTGCTCGACAACAAGCGTTTCCGCGATCCGGGAGATCACTGAGTGCAGAGAAGATGAAACGTGCGCCGCCGCCGCGCGACCAAAAAAGGTATGATAACGGTACAGCGCCCGGGTGGCGGAATGGCAGACGCTGAGGACTTAAAATCCTCCGGGGATTTTTCCTCATGTGGGTTCGACTCCCACCCCGGGTACCAATTTTTCCCTCCTCTCTTTTCAATCGGTTGACCGCTTAAGATTTCCTCGTATTCGCTTGTCGAATCAGATCAAACCAGCGCCGCTAGGTTGGAAAGTGCATTTTTCGGATCAATTCTGCGTATCTCGGATCTTGCCGCAAGGTTTTCAGCAATGGATCGATCTGAATGTCGGTTAGCCCGCCGTCCGCGTTGCCGATACGCTCGTTCGAGCCACTCGAATATTTTTGTCGCGCTGTCCGCGAAAGCCGTAAGCCTCCGCGATCTGATTGGCGGACTCGGTTGCGTACTTCTTGATCAGCAGGCCCAGTGCGGCGTCCGAATCCTGGTCGCGCCCAAGCGCATGGTAGACCAATACTTGACCAGTAAGCCTTCCTCATTCATTGGGCTCGACGTTGATCTCGGCCAGCGCCTGCTGGGGTTCCTTCCGTCATCAGGATTCTTCCGAGAATGACGCGAGTGAGGCTCGCCTGCGGGTTCATCTCCAGCGTGTTCTGCAGCTAGGGCCGAGCTTCGGTGTTCCGGCCATCCACATAGAGTAGATATCCCAAACCGAGATGAAAGTCGGGCCGCAATGGTCGAGCGCAATCGCCTGTTTGTAATAACTGATCGCTTCGTCGAGATTGCCCAAGCCCGACGATTTATTTGTGGCGTACACCGATGGGATCACGGACTGGGAGAATGCCGCCGGCGAAATGTGGAGCAGCGGTCGGCTGGAGAAGGCGCTGCGAACGGTCTGCGATTTCACTCCGCGCCAGGTTGTGCAGCGAGTCATCAAAGAGGTCTCCACATTCGTCAAAGGCGGATCTCAACGCGATGACGCAACACTAATGGTCGCTCGCGTCGATCGAGACCGAGTACGCCGAGCCTGACTCCTGATTCGTTGATGCTAGACAACAGGCTTTCGACAGATTAGTTACGCCGCCGTAACAAATCCTGCGCTCTCCTCTGACCAATAATCGTTTAACCGACGCAATACTTGCGACAAACCTAACATCTTTATTCTTGGTTTCCCCCTGTCGCTGGTATCTAATAAAACGATTCGGATGAATTCGTCGCCAATCAACTCGGGAGTGCGTTCGTATGACCGTTGGACTGAGCAAGCTGAAGCATCTTGTCGTTTTGATGATGGAGAACCGTTCCTTCGATCACATGCTCGGGGGCCTGAGTCTCGTCATGGAGGGCGGTAAGAAAAAATACCCTGGGGTCAACGGCCTAACCGGAAACGAATCGAACCCTGACTCGAATGGGAAACTGATTCAGGTCAATCCGAACGCAAAATTCCAGAGCCAGCTCGACCCGGACCCAGACCACCACTTCCCTGGCGTAGACATGCAAATTTTCAATGGCGCGCCGCAGGGCCCCGGCCGGGTTCGCAGCATGCAGGGATTTGTGAAGGACTACTTCACACAGACGAAAGACGTAAACCGATCGCACAACATCATGTCCTACTTCACGCCGGACAAGCTTCCGGTGTTGAGTACCCTCGCGACGCAGTTCGCCTTATTCAACGGATGGTTCTCGTCGATCCCTGGCCCAACGATCTGCAATCGCGCATTCGCCCATTACGGGACCTCTTTCGGACAAGTGGGCATGGACATTTTCGAAATCCTTGCACCAATTATGAGTTCGTACGAGCGAATGCTTGCCGCTGGCAAAACTACAAAACTATATTATTTCGATCAGAGTAGCTCGACGATGGAGATCGTGAATCTCCTGAAAAATCAGCCGCAGATTTTCGCCACGTATGATCAGTTCATCGCGGACTGCGCCGGGAACACTCTGCCCGAATACAGTTTTATCGAACCTTGCTACAACGATCACGAAGGCCCTGGTGGCGGACAGATTCTCGCTTCGGACCAACACCCCGACCACAATGTGCAGGAAGGTGAGAAATTTATCGCGAGTATTTACAACGCGATTCGTGGGAATCCGGCTGTCTGGGACAGTACAGCGCTGCTGGTTGTCTATGACGAGCACGGTGGAATCTACGACCACGTGCCGCCGCCAGACTGCACTCCAGACGGCAAATCCGCCGACGAAACAGCAACAGGAACCGGGGCGCCGTTCAATTTCGACTATCTGGGCGTGCGTGTTCCCGCGATTCTGATTTCGCCATACATCGCAAAAGGAACCATCGTTCCGGGTACGGAAGCCGGAGCGAATGCACGCATCTTCGAGCACGCGAGCATTCCAGCAACGGTCACAAACTTTTTCCTGAATGGCGACGCGAAACGCACAAACAGAGAAGCGAAGGCGAGCACTTTTCTTGATCTGCTTGGCGACGTGGCGCGTCCGGACGCTGACCTTCCATTCTTCACACTGGGGAAACACTAATGCCACCGATCGAGATAAAAGTCCCCGAGCCGGCAAAGGGTTCTTTTGACCACAACCGGCTCGCTGGAAAACTGCTTCTGTCTCAGACGCTCCACCTGCGAGAGGCTTTGTTGCGACACTTGAAAGACGTTGCGGAGGTTCTCGCGATTAATCCGAAGGACCTTAAAACCGAACGCGACGTGAGCAATTACGTTCAGAGGGCCACCGCGATCCTGCACACGCAGGCGCGCAAGCCTTCAGAAAAGCCGGGCAAATAAATTGCGCCGCGCGCTGTTCGTCCTGCTTCTTTTTTCCGCCAAAGCGCTTCAAGCGCAGCAGCCTGCGTCTCCTCCCCCTGATCCTCCGGGTGAGATGGAAAAACTCAAAGAGAGCTGCCTCAGTTTCACATTCTCGGCGCTGGGCGGATGTGCGGAAGAACTTTTCACAGGCGTGCCATTTCACATCGCCGTTGGGAGCATCGCTCCGCAGAATGGATTCGGCGCGGGCATTGCCTACGTCGGCCATCACACGACCGACAACTGGCGAAATTCGTGGAACGCTGACGCGATAGCGACCGGCAACGCTTCGTGGCGTGCCGGTTTCTATATGAAATTTGTTCACACCCCCGATCAACCGATTGGCGTCGGCTTTGGGACTCCCCCTCCGGTGAAAGAAAACTTGATCGGTCTGACGGAACACACCGTGTTCGGCCTCTACGCGCAGGCAACGTCGCTGAACAAGATCACCTTTTTCGGATTGGGTCCGGGCTCGGTAGAGGCAAACCGCGCATTCTTTGGTATGACCGAAACGATCGTGGGCGGAAATGTCGTTAAGCCTTTGTCTGGTCGCTTGAACGCATCGTTGATCGGCGAGATGAATGGCCGGTTTGTGAACATTCGCGAAAGCAATGGGCAAGCGAGTCCGTCGATCAGTCAGATCTATGACGACACAACCGCCCCTGGGCTAACGAACCAGCCGGGAACGTTCCAGCTTGGCGAAGGCATACGGATTCGTCCTATCTTCGACAAGGACTTGATTCGTCTGAATTACAGTGCGACCTACCAGCAGTATTTCGCGACAGACAATTTCACTTTTCAGCGTCTGACAATTGATCTCGGCCACCAGTACGCTCTGCACAGTAAGACGCGAATCAACGATCCAAGGCCGAGCAATGGTCCTGACTCATGCGCCATCGATCCCGTATCGCATCCCGAATGTCCCAAACCTTACGTACGGAATTTCGAAGGCAGCATCGGGTTTCGATTCTTTACGGCCCTTTCCATGACGCCAGGCGAAAACGTGGTTCCGTTTTATTTTCAGCCCACGCTTGGCGGCTCGGACATCGACGGAAATTCATCGCTGAGCAGCTATCAGGATTATCGCTTCCGGGCTCCGAATCTAATGTTTCTTCGCGAGAGCTTTGAACACTCGATCTGGGATTTGCCGATTGGATTCGCGCTGATGGCTGACCAGGGCAAGGTCGGGCTGACGCGTGGAGATCTCGGTCCAAGCCCGTGGATTCACAGTTTTTCGACTGGCCTCACGTTGCGCGCCGGAGGATTTCCGCAGGTCTATCTGTTGTTTTCATGGGGCGGCAAAGAAGGCACCCACACAATCGCAAACCTGAATACTTCGCTGCTGGGCGGCGCGGCCCGGCCTTCGTTGTTCTAGCCCTGCGGGGATGCCGCCGCTTTTCGCGCGATAAGGCCGTACCCACGAGCTTTTGCTTCCTTGGCGAGCGCTTGCAATGTCGCCGCGCCATCTTTCTTTTGGCCCGCGCCGATTTGCGCTTCGCCCAATGCGAGCCGCGCCTCAAATTCACCCTGCACCAACCCCGCGGCGCGAGAATTTTTTTGCGTAGCGCTCAGCGCCTTGATCGCATCTTCAGACTTGCCGGATCGCGTGTCGACGCGCGCCGCAGCGATGGCTGCGTCGAAACCTAATCCTCGATCGTCTGATTGTTTCGCGAGGGCAAGCGCCTTGTCGGTCTGTTCCCGAGCGCCCATCACATTTCCGGCAGCGAGCAGCGCATTCGCGATCGCGATGCGCGCTTCCGCCTCGCTGGAAACATCTTTTTCCGCTTCCAATTCTGTAGCCGCGGCGAGAGCCGTTGTTCGCGCTTCCTCGGTTCTGTGTTGGTTCAAGAGTGCCGCGGAGAGCGCAATCCGGCTCCACGCCGCATCGTTCTTCGCTCCCGCTGCGTCCAGGTTCTCGACCGCCTGCTGCAAAGTGGCCACAGCGGAATCAGGGTCGCCGCCCTGCAGTTGAACCGAGCCATAGTTCGACAGAGCTTTCGCGGTCCCGATTCGATCGTTGATGCTGCGCCAAATCTGTAGTGACTTCTCGCAATCCGTTCGCGCCTGCGTCAATGCTCCGTAGCTCAGGCCGACTTCGCACCGGTTAAGAAGCAAATTCGCTTCGAGATTCCGGTCGCCGATATCGCGAGCGGTTTTCAACGCAGCCGTAAACATATCGTTGCCACGCGCTGCGTCGCCCGTCGAGTAGAAAAGAAGTCCGAGATTTTGCCGCGCCAACGCGGCATCTCCCAATTCTCCGCGCTCCTGGGCAACCGCGATGCTTTGTTCGTAGGTCTTTCGCGCGCCCGCCGTATCGCCGCGAGTCGATTGAATATTCGCGAGATTGTTCAACGCTCCGGCTTCGTCATACTTGTCGCCGATCGACTGCGCAATCCCCAGCGCGTCGCGATAGAGCTGCTCGGCAGCGTCGTAATTTCCGGCGTTGTAATACGCTTTCGCGATCTGATTCGTTGCGCGCGCGGCGCCGAACTGATCGCCGGCATCGAGATTTAATTTCTTTGCCTCCTCACACAACGGAGTCGCCTTGGAGATTTCCACCATGTTGACGTGGGCGATGCATTGAGCGATGCGCGCGCGTGCCAGGAGCAAATTCGCGCGCAACGATTGCGCCCTTTCGGCGGCCGACGTTGCCGACTTTAGTTCGGCCGGATAGTCGCCGAGCGTGTCGTGTGCTTGCGCTTCGGCGAGATCGATCTGCGCCTGAATTCCTGGCGGTGGATTCTGGCTGCGCGCCTGTGCAATCGTCGTCAGCGCGTCGCGAGGTTTGCCCGCGCGTATCTGCGTATTCGCAAGGAGTAAGCCGTATTCGGGCTCATCGCGGTATTGCGTCCAGAGTTGCGCGTACTGCTGAATCGCCTTCGGCCAGTCCCGGCTGGTAGCCGAAAAACGCGCGCTGATCAGGTCACGTGCTTCGCTCGAAAGCTTGCCAGAAACATCGACAGCCTTTTTCGCCTCTTCGGTAGCCTTCGCCTCGAATCCGAGAGCATCCCAAGCTCCGGATAGAGCGCTGTGAGCCTTGGCAAATTGCGGATCGTGATCGATCGCTTGCTGCAAAAGGCGCGTTGCGCCGGGAAGATCGAATGTGCGCAACTTCTCTTGCGCTTCCGAAAAAGCGGTTACGGCATCTGCGTTCGACGACAGAGACGCATCGAGCCTCGCTTGGTCCTCTGCCGAGAGCTGAATGCCAAATTTCTGCCGAACGAGCCGGCCGGTATGAACGACGAGATCATTCAAGTCCGATTCCGTGCCGGGCTGTGAAATCGAGCCAAGACTTTGCCCGTCGGCAGCATTCAACAGGTGGATGTTCCACTGAATTCCGAAGTGCTGCGGCTGACCTGTGACGTTGTACGAGCCATTGATCAATACATCCGCGCCCAAATACTTACGGATCGCCTCGGCCTGTTTTTGCGAAATCGCCCCCGAGACATCGCTGAGCGCAAGATCCTGCTTCATTTCGTTGACGCGATCGGTGGGAACGAACCTCAATTGATCCGTGTCGAGTTGCGACAGCAAGCTGTCGACCAAAACGTTGCCGAGCGAATTCGCGTCCTTCCGCTGGGACAAGTTCGCGAAGCCAATAATGGCGACCGATTTGCGAGCGGCGCCCGGAGCGACCGCGCCGATGGAAGAAAGGTTGGCGCCCGGCGCCTTTCGGTAGCGAGCGCTGATCCACACCGATGCCGTCGCTAGCAGAGCGATTGCGATAATCACCGCCGGCCACCGCCAATGGTGGAAGGGGGAAACCTGGATCGTCGTGGCGCCCGCGCTCGAATTGTTTACCGACGCCGAAGCGTTTCCCCAGCTACTGTATTGCGCACTCGCGCTGGCATTCGCAAGGCGCGCTGGAGCTGCTCCGCCGCGCAGCACGTCCACAATTTCATCCGTATTCGCAAATCGCTGTTCCGGCTCGCGTTCCAAACATCGCGCGACCACGTACTCCCATTTCTCGTCGAGATCGGGAATGCGCAGCCGGGGAGATGGCGCCGGCGCTTTGAGCCGTTTGATCGCGGTCGACAGCGGCGTGTCGCCCGAAAAGGGAAGCTCGCCCGTGAGCATTTCGTACATCACGATTCCCAGCGAATAGATATCCGTCGCCGGCGTGACTAACCCGCCTTCGATTTGCTCTGGCGACATATACGCCGGAGTTCCTACGATGTCGCCCGTGTGGGTGAGTGACTGACCGTGATGCTCTTCGGTATGGGCGAGACCAAAGTCGGTGATCACGACGCGAATCGCTTGCGAACTGAGAGCGCCCTGTGACGCCGACTTCGTACTCGCGCCGGCCGGCGCCGATACCAGCATCACGTTGCTGCTCTTGAAGTCTCGGTGGATCACACCCGCGTTGTGCGCGGCCTGAAGACCGGCACACATCTGCACGACGACATGCAGAGCTTCGATCGTGGTCATCCGGTTCGGGCCGCGCACCCGTTTATCGAGCGATTTGCCTTCCAGCAACTCCATCGTGACGAGGAGCGTTTCGCCCGACGCTCCGGTCGCCGAATCGTTGGCGGTGTGCCGAAAAATGTCGAACGTGCGGCATACATTGGGGTGGGTTACTTTACGAGCCAGCTGGATTTCGCGTCGAAAGCGCTCGACGTCTCGCGCGTCCTGGCTGTTCTTGAACCGAGCGGTCTTGACCGCGACGCGCTCGTTGAGTTCCTGGTCTTCGGCCTCGTATACCTCACCCATGCCGCCGCGTGCGATGAACCGAATTACCTTGAAGCGCCCTGCAAGTATCTGGTCGGGAGCGAACACGGCGTTTGGCGGAGTCTCTAGAAGAGGCACGCCCGTGGGCGCAGGGGAGCTTTCGCCGGGCGCGTTGGAATAGGACAGCGTCTGGTCGTCGGCTGCGTTGTGAGGCGGCTTGGACTTCGGGTCCTCTGTCATCGTCACAACAACTCGGGCACAGCAACTCGGGCACAGCGCCTTGGGCGATACGAAGTGCCGCTAATTATGCCATGCGTCGCGGCGCCCAAAAGCCGCGATTCGTGGCGTTCCGATCCTTTCCCTTCGCCGCAAGGCGAGTACTGGACACTGGGTACCACAAAATGGGCTCTCAGTATGAGACTTGACTCCCAGGAAGGCCTGAACTACAAACCTGCAGCTTGTTTTGTGCCTTATTTTCGGAGGTCCAGTTTATGAATATTTCTCGCCTATCGTTGGCATTGGCATTTCTACTCTTGTGCGCCGCTGTTCCCCTCCGCGCAAACTCGATTCACGGCTCTAAGGGTGCCTCTAACCAGGGCCCTGCTTCCTTGGCGAATTTTGGACCCGAAGGGGGCGGTCCGACGATCAGCGGTATTCCGACGACGATCTTCTTCAACAACAACGTGGATCCCAGCGTGACGTTGGATCTATTTACCCTGCCTGGGTTTAGTTCCGGTTCGATTTTCACGCTGACATTCAACACGACGAACGCGCTCTACGGCACCTTCGATTGCAACAATGGCACCCTCGGCACGGCAATATCAGCGATGAATGAGCCTCTCACCGGGCCTTGCACTGCGGGCACCGACAACACGGGCTTCGTCAACTTCGTTGACGGCGTGAACACCGCAACCGTGCAGTTCAACGGTGCGGCCGGTGCGCCCTCGACGTTCGTTTTCTATGCCATCGACGGAACGCTCACTTCGATCACAACAGGCACAACCGCGGTCCCAGAACCGAGCACCCTCGCGTTACTCGCAGTCGGGCTCGTCGGCCTGCTGATGTTCCGGCGTCGAACCGTCGCAACGACCGCTTAGGCTGGTTGCTGGCGTTACGCGGCGCGATTGCCGCTGTCTGCTGCCGGATATCGCATTGAAGCGTCGCATGAGCGACGTCCTATCTCGCCCCCGGCGCTGACGTTTAACAACCGTTGAGAGTAACTGGACAAGTACAAACGGAGCGGAATCCCGCCTGAAAGGCTGGGGATTTCTACGCTGGCTGCGGTATCGTAGAGGCATCTTTAATACCCCAGCGTGCGATGAAAAAGCTTAAATTTATTGTTTCTCTTCATACGAAAGATAACGATTTTCAGATCGCGCAGGCTATGGCTGCGGAAGAAGCGGCGCGCAAATTCGGCGTGGATATCGAAGTCAGTTATGCCGACAACAATGCCGTCGATCAGAGTACGCAGCTTCTCAAGGCGATTCAGAATCGGCCTGAGTCGAGGCCCGACGCGATTGTCCTGGAACCAGTCAGCGGCACCGCGCTGCCTCAGGTGGCCAAGGCGGCCAGCGCTGCGGGAATCGGTTGGGTGGTATTGAATCGAAATCCGGAATATTTGCCGGAACTGCATAAGGTGTCAAAAGCGCCGACATTTTCGGTCAGCTCGGATCACGTCGAGATCGGGCGCATTCAGGGAAAGCAATTTGCGGCTTTGTTGCCGCGTGGTGGTTCGGTCCTCTACCTGGAAGGGCCATCGCAAAGCTCTTCGGCGCAGAAACGCACGGCGGGGATGACGGAGAGCAAGCCCGCGAATATTCAGGTCATCACTTTGAAGGGGAAGTGGACGGAAGAGAGCGGCGAACAAGCTGTCGCGAGCTGGTTGAAGTTGGCTACGTCACAAAACAAAGCGGTTGATCTGGTTGGCGCACAAGACGATGCGATGGCGATGGGCGCGCGCAGGGCATTCGATAAAGTTACCAACGTGGAAGAGCGCGCGCATTGGCTGAGTCTGCCGTTCACGGGTTGCGATGGCCAGGTAAAAACCGGGCAAGCGTGGGTGCGGCAGGGATTGCTTACTGCCACGATTTATTTGCCGCCGCTTGCAGGAACCGCGGTGGAAATTCTCGCGAGAGCCATGCGGGACGGGACGCGTCCGCCGGAACGCACGACGACGGCATCGCATTCGATCCCGGACATCGGCGCGCTCGCTTCTCGAAAATCTTAGCCTCACCTTCGTCGTCTTCGGTCTCAAAACCTTCTGCCCAATCGCCGCTTGGCTTGACGGCGACAAAACCGAGTGTTACAAGCACACCACAGAAAGTCTCAAGGTCGGCTCCCAAAGGTTCGCGTCGGCACGACGCACGGTCCAATTTTCCAGTCTTAGCAGCAAATACCTCGAACTAACGCGCTTTTGCAAAATTCATGAGAGAGGGAACTATGAAAAAGCGAGTGTTCTTCTGCGCGTTTTTGATGTTGATTTCGTGTTTCACTGCGGCGGCGCAACAGGCGCAGCAGCCGCTGACGTTCTGGTACGAATACCACGTAAATCCGGGCAAAGAAGAAGAATTCCTCAATCTCGTCAAGACGGTCGGTGCACCGGTGCGCGACAAGTTGATGGCGGATGGCGTCGTCTTGGCTTGGGGCGTCGAATCTCCGGTGTTGCGAATCCCGGACAGTGCGACGCACATGATCTGGTACGCGGTCGCGGATTACGCGGGCTTGGAAAAAGTGGATGCGGCGATGCGCGAACAGATCTCCAAGATGACTGAAGATTCCGCGAAAGGGTCTGCCGTAAAGAAAGGCGCGGCAGCCGCAGGCGGTCCGACGGAACGCGTCATGCAAATTACGGATTTTGCCAAGACGCACGATTATCTGACACGCGATTTGGTCTCCGGATTTGCGACATCGAACCCGCCAGCCGGAACCTTGCCTTTTACGCGTTACGCTTTCGTGAAAGCGAAGCCTGGAAAAGGCCAGGAATATCGCAAGGCGTGGGAGAAATACAATAAGCCGATCTTCGACAAGCTGGCGGCCGACGGCACGATTCTCGCGTTTGGCTTGGCGGTAGAAGATGTGCGAACCGATGGCGATTTTACGCACTACACGTGGATTGCGACCAAGGACCTGGCGTCGATGGATAAAGTGCGGGCTGCGGTTCTTTCGGATCGCGACAAGCGCTCTCCAGAAGAACGGGACGCGCTCACGGCGTTGTTCGCGAGCCTCACCGACCCAGACGCGGCGCGGGCCGAACTCACGCGGTCTTTGATATTTCATTTGCCGACGCCCAAATAGTTGAAAACGAATTCGTGCGTCATGGCCTCCGACTTCGGTCGGAGGCCATTTTTTTCTATTGGGCGGAACGCGAGGCGAGAGCTACTAATTCGTCGAGGCGGGACTTCAGGACTTTCAGAGTGGGCGAGGAGTTTCCCTTTTTGTAGCCGAAGGCGAGATCGACTGTCGGTGCGTCGCCTTTCAGCGGGCGAGTTGTGACTGCGCTGGGGAGCAGGTTCTTGGCGTAAGTCGGGAGAAGCGCGACGCCGTGGGTTGAAACGAGCAGGGACATGATTCCCGCGAGATGGTCGACTTCGTGACTTGGTTTAATGTCGAGGCCGCTTCGCTTTATGTAGTCGTCGATGACGAGGCGCAGAGCGGGTGCGCGGCCTGGGGCGCCCATCGCTTTGCCCGAGATGCTGAGAAATGTTTCGCCGACGATGTCGGCGAGAGCGATTGCCTTGTGCTTCGCGAGGCGGTGGTCACTCGGCATGAAAACTTCGAGGCGTTCCGAAACGAGGTGATGGAAAACGAGATCGGATGCGCCTTCTTCGCGGCGGAGAACGGCGGCGTCGACTCTGCCCTCGGAAATTGCGACGGCGAGTTGCGGTGAGTTTTGACTCGAGATCACGACGTGCGTGTTAGGAAGTTCATCTCGCAAGATTTTCAGAGCGGCCGGAAGCCAAGTCGATTCGTGGCCGGCCAAGAATCCCAATACGAAATGTTGTTTCGCGGGAACGGCGAATCGCCGGGCTGCCTCGATTCCGGTTTCTACTTGCGCGAGCACGGAGCGCGCGTGCTCCAGGAAAATGTGGCCGGCCGGAGTGAGTTCGACGCCGCGAACCGTGCGCGTGAGAAGGCGCGCGCCGACTTCGTCTTCGAGGTCGCGAATCTGGCGGCTCAGCGAAGGCTGGGTTGTGTTCAGTCGTTTGCTGGCCGCGAGCGATACGCTTTTCGTTTCTGCGACGGCGACAAAGTAACGAAGATGCCTGAGTTCCATGCGATGCGCGCTCCATGCCTGGAAGGCATGGCCTAAGGCTTTCAAAGTATTTTCCAAAAGTAAAGCGCATCGCTATCTTTGCGGCTGACATCAAAGTTGCGCGCGAAATGGCCCGTTGGTGAAGCGGGTGGCTTCCCATGCCTCGTCTGCATGGTCGTGGTGTGAATACTCATCGAAATTATTCCAAGTCTCAGGAGATCGTATGTCCAAGTTGAACGGCAAAGTGGCACTGGTTACCGGCGCGTCGCGTGGGATCGGCGCCGCGATTGCGAAGCGACTCGCGAGCGAAGGCGCTGATGTGGCGATCACGTATTCAAAAGCAGCAGATGCTGCCGCGGCTGTCGTCAAAGAAATCGAGAAGTCGGGGCGAAAAGCGATTGCGATTCAAGCGGATGAAGTCGATGCGGCGGCGGTGAAAGCAGCGGTGGACAAAACGGTCGCGACACTCGGTCGACTCGATGTGTTGGTGAACAACGCTGGGACGGCGGTGCCGAAAAAATTTGAAGACACTTCGATCGAAGAACTGGACCATCTGATTGCGATCAATGTGCGCGGGACGATGGTGGCGACGCACGCGGCGCTGAAGCATATGAAAAAGGGTGGGCGCATCATCAACATCGGTTCGTGCGTCGGCGAGAGGATGATGACGCCGGGGCTGGTTCCGTATGCCGCCACGAAGGGCGCGGTGAAAATGTTTACGCAGGGATTGTCGCGCGAAGTCGGCGACCGCGGCATCACTGTGAACAACATCCAGCCGGGACCGATCGATACGGATTTGAATCCAGCCGTGGGCGATTGGGCGGCGCCGCAACTTGCGGCGACTGCGCTAAATCGATACGGAACGGTGGACGAGGTTGCGGCGCTGGTCGCGTTTGTGGCGAGTCCGGACGCGTCGTACATCACCGGGGCGAATCTGACGGTCGATGGCGGCACTAACGCATAGCGCGGCTTCAAAACTCAATCGCAGATTCATTCCGCAAAAAGCGCGCCATGCGCGAAGTACCTCGCTTCGCTTGGAATGGAAAGTTGTTAGGTTTTTCGCTCGTGAGAGCGAGTTGCTATTTTAGATTTGCCTGTTACCGGCCTTGAGTTGACTGGATTTCACGGGCGCGGGCTAACAGTTTTTTCAGTTTGCCTTCGATTGACGCGTCACCAATTTTTTCGTCCTGCACGATTCCGTCGGCATCGATTGTGAATGTGTGTGGGATCTCGTGGACGGCGAACGCCTTGGATATTGGACCGCCAAACCCTCCGTCGAAATATTGCGGCCAGGTCATTTTGTTTGCGGCGACGAAGTCTTTCCATTTCTTTTCATCAGTATCGAGGTTCACGCTGAGCAGGACCAGCGGCTCGCCGTGAAACTTGTCCGCGATCGAACGTATATGAGGGAGCGCTTCGCGGCAGGGCTGGCACCACGTCGCCCAGAAATCGAGCAGGACAACTTTTCCCTGAAGTTCATCCATCGAAAGTTTTTGCCCGTCCATCGCGGTGACCTCGAATGGCGGCGCCATGCGCGCTCTCGCTAAGTCAATGTTGCCGATGAAACGTTCGGCGCGCTGGCGGTCGACATTGTTTTCTGGTCTCGTTTTTGCAAACTGCTGGAATTGCGCTTTTGCAGCGTCATCCTGATGCAATTGCGCCAGGGCCTTTCCATCGAGGAAGCGCGCGTCGGGAAAATTGGAAAACGCTGTGAGGGCAGCCGTGATTTCGTCGTGCGCGCGTGTGAAGCATTGGTTCTTGTGTGTCTCGAAGCCTTCGGCCATCAAGACAGAAGCCATCTGGTAGTGGGAGATGGCGATCGCCTGCGGATCGTGTGATTCCGCAATCATTTCCTGAGCGGCGAGTTCGGCAGTCTTCCATTCGCCGAATTTGGTGCCGTAGTAAATCATTTCTTTTTGGCAGGCTAAGCAGTGGCCGCCGTCTTGTTTGTCAGCTTTCTTGAAGGCGTCGAGAGCGGGCCCGAGCCGGCGCGTGCGAACGAGGTCGTTCGCTTCCTTGTAGGTTTTCTGGGCCTTCTCGTTCGTTGGTGGTTCATCTTTCTTTTCGTCCCCGAAGCAAGTGGTTGCGACACAGAGCAAAGCCAAGCACATACAAGCCAAGCGCATTTCATCCTCCGCGCGACGGCGCCGACGATTCATGAATAAGGAGCAGGGGACCTTTGGGCCGTTTTGGCTATTTTCGCCGAAGGGCGGGGAGGCGGCTGGTAAAAGGTTCGGTACGTATCCTAGGAGCTAACGGGGCGTTCCAATTTGGGACGAAGAGGCACCCCCACCCCGGTCATTTTGTTAAGAGTGGGGAAGTTATTCAAAATGCTTGGCTTGCGCGTTTTGCGTGATGGCTTTTGTGGGAAGAGTGCGCAAGGCTTTGCGAATCAGGGAGTTAGCGGGCGTTGCGTTTCGCTGGGGTTTCGCCTTTTTCCGGGGAAGCTGGGCGCAAATTTTTACTGGAATAGAGTAGCAGGGTGTAACTGTTTTGTCAAGGTCTATGGATGGTTATTCGAATGGCTTCGTTGGATTGAAGAGGTGGACAGTAGAAAGTCAAAAGTAGGCTTGATTTGCGGGGAATTGGGAGGGATTCGGTGGGATTGGTTGAGCGGTCGCGGTTTTCGTTGAGCGGCCGCAGCACCGCACAGAGGGCGGGACGGTGATTGTCGGGATGGGCTCGGATTGGCGGGTCTAAATTCCGCGCCTAGACGGACGGAGGGGGCTATTGTCGGGATGTTTTGGGATTTGTGGGATCTAAACCCCGCGATCTGGGAAGCGATCGCGGCTACAGGGTGGTGGCTCCGCGATAGATTGTGACAAGACGCAACGGCCGGGCGGGGCGAGCCCCGCCCCTACAAGGCGGAGGACGGGGCGTAAAACGGTGGGAAAATTTGTGCCGATATAGTTGCAAGTCGTTATTTTTCAGTTTGTTATGGGGTGGGGTGGGGTGTTTCGTACTGGGACTGGAGGCATAGGCTTGGGAGTGTACCGGCGTACTTTTTATTCGGGACCGGGGGGCCATTGGGGCTGGAGGTAGCGGGCCGCATTCTTGACCTGTCCGAAGGGGTATGTGTCCCAGCGGGCAGCTGACCGAGAGACCGTGTATCAAAACGGGCGACTCGGAGCGGCGGCCCAGCAAGTCGCCAAGAACAGAGTTGGCGATCAGCGAACTGAGATAAGACCTGCGGACGAAGGAGTCAGGAATGATTCGCAGGCTCGCGGTGCTGTTCCTTCTGGGCGTATCGGCGGCAAGCGCACAGGAAGTGATGGCCCCCAAAGTAATTACGACTTCCGACGCCGCGCCCCACATCACCGGGTCGGCCCCGACCGGCCAGGGCAGCATGTGGCTCGATTCGGGCGGTTCCAGCCCGCTTGAAAAGGATTTCGCGGTTCGCATATTCGCGGAGCAAGGCGTTGTGGTTCGCACTTTCGCCGGCTTCGATGTGGGCGCGTTCGTCAACACGACAGACAGCATGGACCAGCACAGCCTGGACTGGAACCGGTTTGCACGCGGCAGCGCTGGCTTGAAGATGGTGCGAACGTTCAACAACAAATATTTTGGTGGTTTGCTTCGCGGTGACGTGGGTTACACGGCCGAGCATCGCTTCATCAGCGGAGCGACGGCGGCGGCGCCTTCCTTCGACATCAACTACTGGATCGGCTGGCAACCTCAACAGGGACGGTTGCCCGGCAGCAGCTGGGGGATCGCGGCGCTGAATATCAGCCCGACCGAATTGCACAACACCCTATTCAACGATTTCGTAAAGCAGGGCGTGGTGCTGTGGAAGGACAAAGATCACGGCACGAGCCGGCCGAAGCCGGAGCTGATTGCGTTCGGGCAAGTGACGTTCGCAAAAGACATGCTGGGCTACGACTGGAACAACTTCGCGCGCGAAGGCGGCGGGCTGGAAATTATGGTGCCGACCGAGCATTCCACATACGAATTAGGCGCGATGTACCTGTATGAGACACGAACGGTGATTCCGCGCAGCGGGTCGGGCATCGAGTTCTTCGTTCGGTTCTGGCACGGCTGGCAGGACGGGCACTAAAGCTGAAAGCGCGGATTTCGCGCGCGATGCAGCGGCAAGCAACAGAAGCCAACGCGAAAGTTTTGCAAGAGAGGGCGAGTATGAAGAAGGTCTCTATATCGGTCATGATTCTGGTGATTACGGCGGCGCTCTATGGCTGCACGTATAGCAACGGATCGAGCGTGGCAAACGGCGGCACGACGAACCCGCCGACGACGGATCCTACACCTCCAACGAACCCGACGCCTCCGACCACTGGGACGCCGGTGCCAGTCCCGCCACCGGGATCGGGCATCGTTCCTGATCCGACTGGGCCAGGCACGTGGACGACGGCGGCGAGCTTGATGCCGATCAATCCGGTCCACGGAATTCTTCTAAACAACGGCAACGTTCTCTACATCGCGGGATCCGGCAATTGCCCTCCAGGCCAAACGGGTTGCCCGACTAAATTCGGATCGGCGACGGTTTGGAATCCGACGACGGACACGTTCAAAACGTTTGCGGCTCCGTTTTTCGACATGTTCTGCAACGGCGCGACGCAGATGGCGGACGGTAAGATTTTCGTGAATGGTGGCACGGATACGTACGCGACTGGGCCGGCTGCGGCGATCATGCGCGCGATGCATCACGGCACGACCGTTCCAGGCGGACGCGTGTCGTCGGCGGTAGAAAATACGCCGGGACACAAAGTGCCGCGCGACGGGACGACGACCAACGATCAGGGTTTTGGCGGGACGCCACTATCGGCGATTTTCGATCCAGCGACTTCGAAGTTCACGCTTCTGCCAGCGATGGCGGCAGGCCGGTGGTATCCGACGACGACGATTTTGGGCGATGGCCGGATTTTTGTTTACGGTGGACAAGACGAAGCAGCGGACGATAACGCATTGATTGAGACGTGGCAAAACGGCGCGTGGACACAGATTGTTCCGACGTGCTCGATTGGCGGCGGCCCGGTGGGCGATTGCCGCAAGATGACGTACTCCGACGGCAGCTTCCCGATTCCCGGCGCGCCGGCACTTTATCCGCGCATGCTTCTGATGCCCGATGGACGAGTGCTGCACGCGGGTCCCGAGCCGGAAACGTGGATCTTTGATCCGAATGCGGCGGCGACTGCGGCGAACTGGACGTATCTGACGTCGACGCTGAACACGGAATATCGGTCTTATGGCTCGGTGGTGTTGCTGCCGCTGCTGCCACAGACGAACTATCAGCCGGTTGTGTTGACGATGGGCGGAATGGGCAACACGGCTTCGGCGACGAACACGACGGAATTGCTCGACATGTCGCAGGCGACGCCGATGTGGGTTGCGGGTCCGGCGATGTCTCGCGCACGCGTGGAGATGAACGCGGTGCTTTTGCCGACGGGTAAAGTGTTGACGATCGGCGGCAGCGCGAATGATGAGGATGGCACGACGGCGAGCTTGACTGCGGATTTGTACGACCCGTCGACGAATTCGTTCACGGCTCTGGCCTCGAATACTTACCCACACCTCTATCACAGCACTGCAGTGTTGTTGCCCGACGGCTCGGTGGTTTTGAGCGGCGGCAATCCACAGCAGGGCGTGTTTGAGGCGCACATGGAAATTTATAAGCCCGGATACTTTTTCAATACGGATGGCAGCGCAGCGACGCGGCCGTCATTGACGGCGGCGCCAGCGGCGATCACGTACGCACAAACGTTTACCGCGACTTCGAACGGAAACATCGCGAGCGCGGTGCTGATCCGCGAAAGCGCGGCGACGCACGCGTTTGATATGTCGCAGCGGTTCGTGGGGATGAACTTCACCGTGAATGGGCAGACGATCACGATGACAGCGCCGCCGAATTCGAACATCGCGCCGCCGGGGCCGTACTTGCTGTTCCTGGTGGACAAGGATGGCGTTCCGTCGGTCGGTCAGGTGATCACGGTTCAATAAAATGAAGATCTGCGCACTCATCGCGGCGAAGAATGAAGCTATGGCGATCGTTTCGACGATCGATAGCATCATCGAAGCCGGCGTACCGAAAGAGGACGTTTACCTGGTCAGCGACGGCTCGACGGATACTACCGCCGAGCTAGCATTGGAGCGGGGAATTAACGTGCTCGCGCTGAAGGTCAACGGCGGCAAGTCAGTGGCGATCGCCAAGGGCATCAAGCATTTCAACCTGAAGTCGTATGACTTGCTTGCGCTGGCGGACGCGGACACGACGTTTGAGCCCGGATATTTCGATGCGATGAAGGCGGGGTTTGAGAAGAATCCGAATGCGGCGATTGCGTGCGGCAAAGTGAAGTCGCGGCCGAAAAATTGGCTGACGGCGTGGCGAGCGCTGCAGTATGCCGTCGGGCACTGGCTGATCAAGGAAGGGCAGAACGCGCTGCGGACGATTAACGTGGCGGCGGGCTGCTGCTCGGTATTTCGCATGAGCCTGTTCGACGAGATCTGGGAGAGCAAGCCGAGCATCGTGGAAGACATGATGGCGACGCTGCGCGCGCATGACCTTGGATATGACGTAATTTACGTTCGCGACGCGGTGGTGATCACCGCCGATCCGCAGGATTTGACTCGGTCGTATTCGCGGCAACTGATTCGATGGAACGGCGGAGCGTGGACGTGCACGCGGCAGCTGAAGATGTGGGGAAGCACGCGGCGAATCGCGCTGGAAACGCAGCTGGTGCTGGGCGAAGGCCTCGTAACGTCGCTGCTGCTCGTTTTCATGCCGGTGTGGTTCTGCCTGTTTCCGCGGACGGTGGAGACGTGGTTCACGATCGACAGCGGTTTTATGTTTCTGAGCGCGGCGATCGCGAGCTTCACTCAGAAGCGATGGGACATTATCATGTATTCGCCATCGTACATTGTGCTCCGGTTTGTGGATTCGTATTTGTTCCTGCGTAGCTTTGTGAAGGCGTTCTTTCAAACGCAGTCGAAACAATTGTCGTGGCAGAGTTCGACGCGGTACAAGCTGACGTAAGAAGACGGCTGGCGGAGTGGTTTAATCCTCGATCGGACTGGCGTCCGGTCGGGGTTTTAGTTTTTGTGGGCGTTGGGGCTGCTCAGTAAGAATGGGTAGGGTTTGGATCTAAGTCCCCACCGTCTGAAAAACGAGAGTGGGCACCCGGCCGATAAATCGCGTACTAATTCGCTTCAAACTCGCAGTTCAGTACTACCACACCTAAAGATTGAAAAAAGTCGGGCCCGACGTACCCTTGGTTCTGTTTGGGGGCTGCGTAGAATTGAAGTTGCCACTGTTGTATCCGAAGCATCAGGGTGTGATGCAACCGTGGTTAGGAGAAAGCATGCCTTACGTTGGATGGTATCTTTCGGGCCCCAGCACCGTTATCCATCTTTGCGCCAAGTACGTGATTCCGTTCTGGCGCAAGCTCGGCTTCTGAAGCTTGTAAGCTGAACGCCAGAGAACGCCTGCAGAGGAGAAAATCGCAGACGCCCCCTGGCATTGAATGGTCCCGAAAAACAAACAGATTTGCAGTTAGATCGAGACGGCTTGCCGAACTGGTTAGTTCGAAGCGAGACCGCTGGCCACAGCATTGAGCAACGTGCCATCGCTCAGATCCTGTTCCAGGTTCCAGATCATGACGCCGGCGAGTTGTTGATTCTTGACGTACGTCATCTTGAATTTGATGGACGTTGGGTCTTCGTATGTCCAGAAGTGTGAGCCGTCGAAGAGATACGGCGATTGGCTGATCGAATCGCGATACTGCTTGAAGTTGCCTTCCGCAGCGACGATGGTCTTATAGTTCGCGCCCTGATTGGCCGGGCTGCCAGGCTCGAATAGCCCGTTGTCATGATTGGCCACGTTGCTCCATTCATAGCCATAGAACGGCACGCCGAACGTGATTTTGTTCGCCGGCATTCCCGCCGCTTCATAGCCTTCCACTGACGAACTCCCGTTGTCTGTTGGCGAAGGATCGTTGGAAGAACGATAGAGCGGAGCGACCAAGCCGGTCTCGTTGTTCCACGGTCCGGCGTAGTCGTAGGTCATGATGTTGACGTAGGTCAGGTATTTCTGAACGGTGACGAGGTCGATGTACTGCCAGGCCCACTGGCCGTTCGGGCCCGCGATCGAAAGCGTGTAGCCGGTCTTGACCGCATCGAGCTGGCTGCGGAATTCCGAGAGCAATCCGGTGAAGTTCGAACGATCGGTCGCCGACGCCGGGAATTCCCAGTCGATGTCGAAGCCGTCGAAAATTCCGGCTGCGGTGACGCTGCCTCCGAAATTTCCCTTGATGTACATGTTGATGCAGCTCTGGACGAAGGCCGCGCGGTGCGACGCGTTCGCCGCGGTGGCGATGACGCTAGGACTCACAGTGCCGCCGCCGATCGAAACGATGATCTTCAGGCTTGGATACTTCGCCTTGAGTTCCTGGAACTGGTGAAATGTTCCACCGAGTCCGCCGCTTACGTCGGCAGCGCCGCTGACCGAATTGCCGGCGGAGACCTTCGTCGTGTAGTCATCGGCGGTGTTGAAGCTCGCGCACTTGTTGTTCACGATGTTCGCGAACGCGAAGTTGATATGTGTGAGGTGATTGATCGAGCCGTTGGTGACGAGGTTCTTGGGATAGAAGCCGTCTTCGATCGCGTAGCGCGGGAAGTAGCCGATGATTTTTAATCCCGAGGGGGCCGGCGGGGTTGTTGGAGGCGGAGTCGTGGGTGGCGGCGTCGTCGGCGGCGGAGTAGTCGGTGGCGGCGTGGTGGGCGGCGGAGTTGTTGGCGGTGGGGTGGTTCCGGTTCCGGTGTACTGGCTTAGTGAAGAGGCAAGCACCCAGCCGTTGTAATTTCCCTGAAACGCGGCGGTGCCATTCCAATTCACATTCACGTACACAATGCCGCTGACGGTCTTGGGGCCGGCGACGATGGTGCCGATAGTTCCTGCGGGTACGGTATCGCTGCCGTCTTGCGCTCGCGCTCCACCGGCATTGACGATCACGATTCCGCTGGTCGGGCTGGCTGCCGCTGGCGCGGTGGCGTACAGAGCGCTCAAAAACACCAAGAGCGCGGCGAATATGCGCACTACTTTCATTAGTTCTCCGTGGACTGTTTTAAATTGTTTGGGACACTACGTTTTTTTGGGCACAACGATTAAGCACAACGATTGAGTACAACGTCGCGCGGGGAGCGTTGATTAAACGGTCTGGCGCGATGAGAGTCAAGGATTTAGGCCGGAAAAATGGTACAGGTTGGTGGTACAGGACTAGAACTGGCAACAAGTGGGGATTGCATTGCGCGGAATGTGTGCTTGGTCGACGGATTTCGTCGCGGCTTTCATGGTGGCTGTTGGTCGCTTTCATCGCCCAATAAAATGCAGTAGATTCGAATGATGCGAATGCTTGTTTCGTGCTGCGGAGCGATCGTGCTGGCTGCGGCGATTGTGTGGATTCCGTTGCGATCTCACTCACGACAGGATTCTGCGTCCGCGGCTACGTCTTCTGCGTTTTCTGCGTCGGCAAATGTGAACCCGGCTGCGACGGTTGCGGCGAACGCTTCGGCAGTAGCTCCAGCTTCAGGGGGCGATAAAGGGCCGTTTCTCGGGTTCGATCGGAATATTTATCCGGGCGATGATGCGCTGCCGATTCTGCGGAAGACGTTTGCGTTTGCTGGATTTTGGCTGGGGCCGCCCCCGGGGGAGAAGATCAATACGTGGAAGGGTAAGCGCGAGCTGATGAAGTCGCTGGGGTTTGGATTTGCGGCGCTTTATAGCGCGCGTCCGCAGAATGAAGTGAAGAAGGATTCGGCGGCGAAGCAGAAGGCGGTGCTCGATGCGCGCAATGCGGCGGCGGGGGCTAAGGCGGAAGGATTCGCTGCGAACACGGTGATTTTTTTGGATATTGAGGATGGCGGGCGGCTGTCGCCGACGTTTCATGTTTATTTGCGGGCGTGGGCGGATGAGTTGAGTCGCGCGGGGTATCGGCCCGGCGTGTATTGCTCTGGGATTGCCGATGATGAAGGGCACGGCGTGACGATTCGAACGGCGGATGATATTCGGGATCACATGGGTGGGCGGGAGTTGGTGTATTGGGTTTACAACGATTTCTGTCCGCCGGCGCCGGGATGCGTGGCTGCGAAGACGCCGGCGGTTACTGGCGGCGGGGTGCCGTATGCGGCGATGTGGCAGTATGTGCAGTCGCCGAGGCGGAAAGAGCGGACGGCGAAGTGTGCGGGGACGTATAACGCGGATGGGAATTGTTATGCGCCGGGGGATACGGCGCGGGCTTGGTTTTTAGATTTGAACTCGGCGAGTAGTGCGGATCCGTCGTCGGCGGTGGCGTCGGGGTCGGCACAGGCACCGGTTTCGGCAGAGTGATGCGCTTACCTTGCGGCGGGTGAGCGGCGTGGGCGTCGGCGCGGCGCGGGGCGGCGACTGGCCTTGCGGCGCGGACTTCGATAAACTTAGATTTCTACGATGGATCGCTCTCAGGTCGAAAAAATCTCAAAAGCGTTGGCCGATGCGACACGCCTCATGATTTTCGAGGCGATTTCGGCGAAGGATCATGTCAACTGCAGCGAGTTGGTGGCGATGCGAGGGGTTACGCCGGCGACGGTGTCGCACCATTTGAAGGTGCTGACGGAAGCGGGGCTGGTGGAGTGCAAGCGAGAGGGGCAGTTCGTTTGTAGTCGGATCGTGCCTACGGCGATTGATGAATTCACGCGGACTTTGACGCGGATGGCTCATCCGGGCGGGAAAGCTCGGAAGAGGGCGTAGGGGCCAGGGTGTCGCCTGAACGGCAGTAATCCCTAGATACCGAAGGTGGTCGGAACCCATGAAAACCTAGGCTTGGATGTCGATTATCGCCCTTTCTTGTTTTGTTCGCCTTCCCGTTTTGGAACTAGTGCGCGGTCTTTTAGGCCGAAATTGCGCCAAAGTCTTTCGATATAACCGGTTACGGGTAGTCCGCATCTAAGTAAAAGCTAACGAAACATTCACAATTTATACCCATAGAAACCATCAAAATAATTCGTGATGGACTCCTTCCTTCGACGGGTAAGGTGTAACTGTAGGGCAGTGAAAAGGGAGTACTAGACATGACCAAGCAGTATCTTCTGGCCAGCGATTTCGACCAGACGCTCAGCTTTAACGACTCGGGAGTCGTGCTGAGCGAACTCATCGGGTTTCCGTCATTTCATGAAAAGGTGGCGGGACTTTCAAAGATGAACCTTGTGCAACAGGGTGCGGAGCTTTCGTACCTGATTCTGCATGATCCAGAGTTCCGCAGCGTGCGCCGGGAACACTTGATTGAGACCGGGAAGCGCATCCGGTTGAAGCACAATGTCGCGCTGTTTGCGCGGTCGCTGGAAAACCTTGCGGAAGGGTATAAGTTTAACTTTTTTGTGATCTCGGCGGCGCCGCAGGAGATTATTCAGTCGGCGCTGGAAGGGATCGTTCCGGCGGATCATATTTTCGGGACGCGGTTTCGGTATAACGAGGCGACGGGTGAGGTTCACTCGATCATTCGGGCGTCGGCGGGATGGGGCAAGATTACGGTGCTCGAGGAGCTGCGCGCGCAGCTGGGCATCAGCCATGACCAGATTATTTACATGGGCGACGGCGGCTCGGATTTGCCGGTAATGATGCACATCAATCAGTACGATGGGCTGACGATTGCGGTGTCGGAATCGAACTTCATTACGCGAGTTGCGAAGCGGACGGTGCTCAGCGAGAACGCGATGAGTGTGCTGGTGCCGGTGCTGGAGAATGTTTTGCGATGGGATTCGGCGCGGATCCGGCGATTGTTTGCGTCGTATGGATTGACGCTGCTGGAGTGGGAGAAGCGGCGGACCGATATGCTGACGATTCAGGAGTCGGGGATCGCGTTGGTTTCGACGCAGCCGCAGTAGGTTTAACAAAAAATCGGGATTGTTGAGGGCGCGGTTGATTCTGGGCGAAGTTTGCCGAGGGTCGCTGCGCCCTTCGTTTTTTTATCACGGCTGGTGGTCCGTGGTTGTGGCTTGTGACGAACGTTTGTCGTTGCCATTGCTGCGGCATCCGATGGACAATCCGCCGAGCAATCCTACTTATTTCCCAAGGAGAAGGCCGCGATGCCGCAACTCCGCACTCTTTTGTTCTCGTTCGCAATTTCATGCTGCGCATTTTTCTCGCAAGGTTTATACGCGCAGGTCACGTCTGGCGAAGTCGATCTGACGAGGCCGCAGGACTACGTACTCAAGCGCGTATCGAGCTTCGACCGTTCTGGCGGGAATGCCGACTATCGCAAGATTGCGCCGGGGCAGACGCTGACGGTGCTCGACGTGGACGGGCCGGCGACGCTGACGCATATCTGGTTCACGCTGGCGACCGACGAGAACTACCATCTGAAGAAAATTGTGCTGCGGATGTATTGGGATGGCGAGACGACGCCTAGCGTTGAGACGCCACTGGGCGATTTTTTCGGACTGGGGCTGGGCGAATACTACACGTGGGAGTCGGAGTTGCTTTCTGTCGCGCGAGAGAAGGCGCTGAACAGCTTTTTCCCGATGCCGTTTCAGAAGCATGCGCTGATCACGGTTACGAATGAAGGCAAGGCAGAGGTGGAGGCGTTCTACTACAACCTCGACTATCGCGCGCTATCGCATCCGTTGCCGGCCGATACGCTTTATTTCCATGCGCAATTTCGGCAGGCGCAGCCGAATCATGGCTGGACGAACGATTGGACGAGCAACGGCGACCCGCGTGTCGATAACGTGAAAAATCTCGACGGCAAAGAGAACTATGTCTGGATGGAAGCGACGGGGAAGGGGCATTTCGTCGGCGTCACGATGTCGGTGCTGCAGAATCAGGACTTCTGGTGGGGCGAAGGCGACGACATGTTTTTCATCGACGGCGACACGCATCCTTCGATCACGGGAACCGGCTCGGAAGATTATTTTCTTGGCGCTTACGATTTTGGGCGTGCCACTTCGTCGTATCGGCTTTTTGGCGCTCGGGTAATTGGGGATGAGCATGCGGGTACCCGCACTTCTGCGTATCGATTTCATCTCGATTCGCCGATTACGTTTACGAAATCGCTGCGGGCGACGATCGAGCATGGGCACGCGAATCATCGGTCGGATAATTTTTATTCGGTGGCGTATTGGTATCAGACAGAGCCACACGCGCAGTTCCCGGCGCTGCCGCCGGTCGAGCAGCGGATGCCGCGGTTGCAGCCTACGGGTGGGCCGGGCAACGCTGGCGTGATGCACTAGGCGCGGATTTCCGCTCGTTCGATAGCTGACCTGAGTTCACAGGTGCTGTGCCGCCACGAGCGTGATGATTTATCGCGCCGTGTTATTCTCTAGTCCCAAAATTCCTGGAGGCCACACATGCCAAAGAAGATCCTGATGCTCATCGGCGACTACGTCGAAGATTACGAAGTGTTTGTCGCTTTCCAGGCGTTGATGATGGTCGGCCACACCGTTCACACCGTCTGCCCCGGCAAAAAAGCCGGCCAGTTTGTTCGTACCTGCATCCACGACTTCGAAGGTGATCAGAGCTACACCGAAAAGCTGGGACACAATTTTCAGCTGAATGCGGCGTTCGATGAGATCAAGGCGGAAGACTATGACGGCGTGCTGATTCCAGGCGGCCGGGCGGTTGAATACATTCGCCTGAATCCTCGAGTGCTCGACATCGTGCGGCACTTCGATAAAGCCAAAAAGCCCATCGCATCAATCTGCCATGGCGCGCAGTTGCTGGCGGCCGCCGGCGTATTAGAAGGGAAGAAGTGCAGCGCTTATCCCGGCACGAGCGTCGAAGTGACGCTTGCCAAGGGAACGTTCGTAGATCTCCCGATGGACAAAGCCATCACCGACGGGACATTGGTATCCGGTCCCGCTTGGCCTGCTCTCCACGATTTCTTGGCGCAATTTTTAAAGCTGCTGGGCACCCGCATCGAAGCATAGTCACGATTGTTACTGCTGTTGTTGCTGTTGTTGTTCCGCTTCGGCGTTTGCGTCCGCGTTGCGGAATCTGGTTCGCGTGACGGTGGTTGGCGGTAGCTCTTCTGGTTCGGGCGCGTCGACTGGGGTGACGGTGACCAGCACGCTCAGTTCGCTCTCGGCTTCCCCTTTGTAGACACCGCGCGTCGGCGGGACATCTGCGTAGTCGCGTCCTAAGGCGACTCGCACGTGACGGTCGCAGCCTTCGAGATTATTTGTGGGATCGAAAGCTACCCAGCCCGGCTCACCGAGATAGGCCTCGACCCATGCGTGTGTGGCGCCTGCCGGCGAACGGTCCATCGATTTGTCTTCGTGAAACAAGTAGCCGCTAACGTAGCGGCAGGGAATTTTCAATTGGCGCACCAGCGTGATCATGATGTGCGCGAAATCCTGGCAAACGCCGCGCCGAGTCTGCAGTGCGTCATCGATTGGAGAGTCGACTTCGGTCGTGTTTGGCGCGTAGTCGAATTTCTCGTAGAGTCGCGAATTTAACTCACGTAAGAGGTCGAGCGGATTTCCGCGACGGCGCAGATCGAGCTCTCCTGCCAATTTTTCGAGGAGGACGCTGGGCGCGGTGAAATGGCTTGGCACCATCATTTCCCAATAGTCGGTCTGGGATACGCGGCGATCCAGTTCGTCCCAATCCTCAACGTCGGCGGCTTCGGGAACTCGCGCCGGCAGCACGTCCACAATTGCTTGCGCCATAATTTCAATGGAATGATGCCGTTCGGGAATGTCGAAGTTATGGACGGCGTTCCCGTAAAAATCCCGGTACGTCATCATGTTCGCTCGAGGTTCGATGCTCAGCGAGAAACTCAGGCAGCGCTGGCGAAAATCGGTGCGCGGTTGCATGCGCACTTCCATGACGCTTTCGCGCACCGCCGGCGCATACTGAAAATTCGTGATGTGGCGGACCGAATAGGCCATTCGTTCTGCTCTCCCGTCGTTTTCCTACGACGCCAATTCGCTCTCGATTGCGTAGTCGAAATAAACCTGATGAATCGCGGCGTGAATCTGCGCGCATTCGCTGCGAATATTTTCTAGATAGGCGCGCGCTCCACCCGCCATAATTTCTTCGATCGAGCTGAAGCTGAGTTGCGCGCGCAGCCTTCCCGCGATTCGCGTCGGCGTTTTGGCTCTTCGCTCGGTCAAATCGCCAATGACATGCAGGGCGGCGTTCACGCGATCGACTGCGAAGCGAATCGAGTGCGGAAATTCGGGGTTCAGCACCAAGAAATCCGCAACCCGCAAAGGCCGGATCGCTGCGGTGTGCGCCTTGCAATAGGCCTCAAAGGCGACGCAGGCGCGCAGCAAGCCGACCCATTCTAGATATTCCGCGCTCTCAACGACCTGATCGGCTGCTGGGTCCGCTGCAATGTTGGTTCGCTTGAAGTGCGTCTCCATGAGGCCCGCGAGCGTGTCGGCGCGTTCAACGTACCGGCCCAGCTGAATGTACTGCCAGCCTTCGCCGTGACTCATCGTTCCATCGGTAATGCCTTGAAAAAGATGCGCGCCTTCTTGCACGGCGCGGAAAAAGCCGTGTGATTTGAGCATCCACGATTCTTCGGGACGCTCTTCGGGGCGTGCGTCCATGACCTCGAGATAGAGGCGATTCAGCTGCTCCCACATTTCAGAGCTGCACTGCTCGCGAACGTGGCGTAGATTTTCACGCGCTGTGGCGATGCACGAGACGATCGACGAGGAGTTTCTGCGGCTGAAGACGAGCGAGTCGACCAGCAGGGTCGGATCGATGGAACTTTGCGTGGCGGCGGGAGTGCGGAGCGCTTCGAGAAGAAATCGCCATCGTCCGGCGCCCGCTTCGGGCGATTGATCGAGCCAAAGTTGCAATTCCACGTCGACGAGGCGCGCGGTGTGTTCGGCACGTTCGAGGTAGCGACTCATCCAGTACAGGCTATCGGCGACACGCGACAGCATGCCTGCGTCGCGTTTGAACGCGCGTACAAAGTAATTGCGTGGCGGCCTCACGAGCCGGCACCCGATGTCGCCGGGGAGCCAGCGACACCTTTTGCGTTCAAGCCTTTCACAGCAACGTCGGCGGCTTTGAGCGTGCGGTCTTCACCGTTTTCTTCGCGGAGCACCCACGTGTCTTTGCTGCCGCCACCTTGCGAGGAATTGACGACCAGCGAGCCTTTGCGCAGAGCGACGCGCGTCAGCCCTCCGGGCACGATTGTGACCTTCTCGCCCATTAATATGTACGGCCGCAAATCGATATGTCTCGATTCGACGTCGCCGTCGATCAAACAAGGTGCGCAGGAGAGCGCCAGCGTTGGCTGGGCGATGTAGTTGCGCGGCTCGGCGAGAATGCGCGCTCGGAAATCGTCGCGTTGTTGCTGCGAGCTGTGCGGCCCGATCAACATTCCGTAGCCGCCGGATTCTCCGACAGCTTTGACGACCATTTTTTCGAGATTGGCGAGCACGTGATCGCGCTGTTTGTCGTCGCTCATCAGATACGTTTCAACGTTTTGGAGGATTGGATCTTCTTTGAGGTAGAAGCGAATGATTTCGGGCACGTAGGCGTAGACGGCTTTGTCGTCGGCGACCCCGGTGCCGATGGCGTTGGCCAGAGTGACGTTTCCGGCGCGATAGGCGTTGAAGAGTCCGGGAACGCCGAGGATGGAGTCGCGACGGAAGCAGAGCGGGTCGAGAAAGTCGTCGTCAACGCGGCGATAGATGACGTCGACGCGGCGCGGTCCAGCGGTGGTGCGCATGTAGACGACGTTGTCGTGGACGAGGAGGTCGCGTCCTTCGACGAGTTCCACGCCCATCTGTTGCGCGAGAAATGTGTGCTCGAAATAGGCGGAGTTCGATACGCCTGGCGTGAGGAGGATTGTCGTCGGATCCTGAGGGTACGGGGAATTTTCGGGCGCCAGGCTGCGCAATGTTGCGAGAAGCGACTGTGGATAATGATCGATGGGCCAGACGCCGTAGTCTTGAAACAACGAAGGGAAGACGCGCTTTAAGACTTTGCGATTCGCCAGCATGTAGGAGACGCCGCTGGGGACGCGGAGATTGTCTTCGAGGACGGCGAAGTTGCCGTCGGGAAGACGCACGAGGTCGGTGCCGCAGATGCTGACGTAGGTGTCGCGCGGGACATTTAGGCCGCGCATCTCGCGACGGAAATGCTTGCAGCTGTAGATCAGCTCGCGAGGGACGATGCCTTCGGTGAGAATGCGACCTTCGTGATAGATGTCGCGGAGGAAGAGATTCAGTGCGGTAAGGCGCTGGGTGAGGCCACGCTCGATCTGCGCCCACTCGGCGGCGGGAATGATTCGTGGGATGAGATCGTTGGGGAAGATGCGCTCGGTGCCTTCTTTGCTGCCGTATACGGTGAAGGTGATGCCTTCTTGCAGGAATGTGAGGTCGGCGGCCTGTTGGATGCGGCGGAGTTCTTCGGGATCGAGGCGGAGCAGCGTTCTTTGCAACGCTTGGTAGTGCAGGCGTGCCTCATCGTGCGCGCTAAACATCTCGTCGTAGGCTTTTCCGTACTGTTGGTCGGGAAGTGGAGGTAGTGTTCCCACGCGTGATGGCACTGCCGAAGCGCTCATCGGGTCTTTCCGGAACCTGCCGAGCTTTGTGTTCGCTCAGCGAACACCAGAACGTCAGGGTAACTTGTATTCAAAAATTCTTCGTCTCTTTGTTGCCGAGCTATGTGGATCGGGATTCAGAAGCTGAGTGACCTAACTTAGGGGTCGCCCTCGTTCAAGTCCAATGCAAATTCCCGATTCGTCGAATGCTGTTTTCCAATTGCAGTGCCCGAGCGGCTGACGAGAGCATGCGCTGATTCTGCCGCAACACCCATACAGGCAAGACCTGAGGCGCGGGGCATTTTCCCTCAGGCGGGGCGAGGCAGTCGCGTCTCATTTTATCGATGACCGTCGAAAAAGAAGCCCCGACGAAACCGCCGCCGGGCCGCATGACTTCTGTCGTCTAATCGAGACGCTATGTGGCTGTTCGTGAGGAGGTTAGGCCTTCGCGGTTGCTGATTTTGCTTTGACGGGTTCGGCCGTGCCGGCGGCGTCGGCCTTGACGAGCGGCACGTCGACGAGATGCTCGGCCAGGAACCAGACTTGCAGTTCGTTGGTTCGAATGAGTTGGCTGACGACGAGATCGTTGGTGCCGTCGTCGCCGGCCTCGGCGGCTTGCTTGGCCATCGTGTGCGCTTCCTTTAGGATGAGCTCGTGGGCTTCGAGAAGGCGCGAGATTTGCACAGGCGCTTCTTCGCGTCCGCGGGGCGGCCTGGGGATCATCGTGGTTTCGGCGACGTCGGCGGCCATGGCGATGCTGATACCGCCGAGGAGCTGAATCCGCTCGGCGATCGAGTCGACGAGTTCGTCTTGCTCACCGTGGTGCTTGTCGAAGAGCAGATGGAGTTGGTAAAAAGTGTGGCCGGCGACCTGCCAGTGGTGCTTTTTGTACATGTCGCGCAGGGTGATCGTGTCGGCGAGGAGCTGGTTGAGGTTTTCGACGCTGTCGGCGCAGACTTTTTCGTCGAGTCCGATGGGCAACTTCGCAATCTTGTTGTACGGCTGAATCTCGCGCGCCTTCTGATGCAGAATCGGGCGCGACCGCTCGCTGCCCAACTCGATGCTTGCGTAGCTCGGTCCGGAATTCGCTTTGCCGTTTTTGGGACTCATGCTTCACCTTCCTTTAGCCAATGAGATAAAGCTCGCGCTTTCTTTGCTTGGATACGGCGCGTGACGGAAAAGATGCAATTGAAATGTGCGGATGGGAACGGATCATCCTCCCTTGGCTTTGCTTTTCAGCTGCTTGGCTAGTTTTTCGATTTCTTCTGTTTTCTTGTACATACGGACAGAGAGCACGTTCATCTTGGGCGCTTGGGCCAGCTCGTCTCGGAGTTCGGTCGCCATCTGATAGAGCTTTTCGACGCCTTCGCGGAACTCTTTTTCGTTTTTTGCGGCCATGACCCGTTTTGCGGTTTGTGGGTCGATGCGTTGGGGAGCGTTTTTGTCTTGCCCACTCGGATCGGCGGGAGCAGGGGGAGGAGGAAAGCCTCCACGTCGCTCTTGCGGAGGATCCGGCGCCAGTCCAGCGGGGACAGCCAATGCTGCGCTTTTGGTTTCGAAGCTTAGCAAGGCGGCAGAGATTGGAACCACGCCCAGAGCTATCGATACGGCGCCATTCCAGCGCACCAAAAATTCACGTCTCCCCGTTCGCGATCCCGAATCTGGTGTGGTCGTCATTTGTCCCTCCCCGGGTTTACGGCCGCTGTACCGGCTTTCCTTTTCGTCCAGCGTTCGATCTGTTCTCGCAAAGTGTTGAGGCTGTTTGTCATCCTATCGGCTTCCACGTTCACCAGAGCGTATTGCTCGATCACGCCGAGCGGGTTTTGGATCAGGCGACGATGGTCTTCGCGCAGGTCGGGCCATTTCTGCCCAGCAGGGCGACCGCGGCGTAACTCGACCGCTAGTCCCGCTAGAACGGTCTTCACATCGGCCGCGAAAACGCGAAACTCGTCTCGAATCTTCGTTTCGGGGCCGGGAACGAATCCGGCTTCCACCGAAAGCACTGCGTGCAGAAATCGATGCGAGCTGGCGAGCATGCCGGTCAGCAGCGGAACATCTTCTGTGCGAGTCCAAGGCTCGGATTGCACGCGATCAACAGAAGCAAGCGCGTTGGTGCGGGCGAGTCGCGATGCGAGACGCAGCCGGTCGAGGTCCGTCGGCGTCACCGCGGAGTTGCCTTCGAGGTATTCGATGGCGTTTGTGAAATAGACGAGATATGAATCCAGCAAGCGCGCGATGACTTCGCCGACCTGCGTGCGCTCCCAAGTCGGCCAGACCGCGTAGGCGATCAGCGCGAGCGTTCCGCCCATCAGGGTGTTCAGTCCACGCGCCGCGATCACGGTTTTTGGCGACACGCCCGTGATGGCAATTAACAACACGACGAGTGCGCTGACGGCGATGCCGAAGATTCCATAATTCGCGGGGCCGACCCAACGCAGAAGGAATACGAACGCGCCGATGAGCACAACTTCGAGGCCGACGCCAGTCGGGAGGAAGTGAAACATCACGGTGGCGAGGAGCAGTCCGATCATCGTGCCTGCGATGCGCAGCAGTCCGCGAGTGAACGTGACGGTGAATTCGGGTTTCAGCACGAGGACTGCGGTCATTGGGAGCCAATAGGCGCGCGGCGTCTCAAGGCTGCGCGAGAGCGTCTCGGCAATGGCGATCGTTGCGGCCAAGCGCACGCCGTGGCGGAAGACTGCCGAGCGAAAACTGAAATTTGCTTCAAGGCGCGGCAACATGCTCGTGAAACGCATGCGCCACGGCAATCGCTGTTCGCTTTGGTTGCTTTCTTCGATGCCTTGGGGAGTGACGTCGCCGGCCATTTTGATGGCGGCGCGGATCTGACCGCTGATTGCGTCCATTTGCCGACGGGCGTCGCGTACGACCGCCACCAGAAATGTTCGATCGGCGCTTTCGTGAGATTCGCGGAGCGCTTCGGTCTCGACGTGCATCGCGGTCAGCCACGCGTCGTCGATTTTCAGGGGTGCATTTTGGCGGAGCGATTCACCGATTGCCGTCAATACGTGCGATATGGATTCGAGAAAATGCTCGACCATTTCCGCGGGGGCGAAGCCAAATTTTTCGCGGCGCATGCGGCGCAGCAATCGGCCGAGAGTGAAGAGGCGTAGTCGAGTGCGCTCTGCTTGACTGAGGAGCGAACGAAAGCGTTCGCCTATGGCACTGTGATCGGCGGTTCGTCCAGCCAGCGCTTCTTGCGCTGCGGTGCTCGCTTCGACCCCCGGCGGCGATGAGCGGATGAAGTGCGCTGGATCGGCGGTTGCTGTGCCGAGGGCGATATAAAGGTTGGAGAGCGCGCGGCGTTCGGGTTCGTAGGCATGGACCGGCCAGAACACGACCGATAACAGCATTTGCAGAACGCCGCCGGCGAATGCGAGTCCGCCAGCTTGCAGCGCGCGTTCGGGCGTGAGGATTTGAGCTGCGAAAACGATCAGCACGACGACGCTCACTACGCCTTGGCTTTCGGCGGTTGGGCCTAACGCAATCGCGAATCCTGCCCAGAACGCCCAGAACGAAGTGAGCAAAACAGCGATCACGGAATAGTGGCCGGCGAGGCCTCCCGCCATCACGGCGATCGCACAGAGAGCGCTGGTTCCCAGCATGCGCTTGGCGCGCTGCGAGTAAGGGTCGTGACCGTCGGAGAACGAAACGTTGAGCGCGCCGCTGGCGACGGCCAACCCGCCGAGCGGCATCTTGATGACGATTCCGACGGCGAGAGGAAGCGCCACTCCGAGCGCATTGCGAAAACCGATGCCGAGATCCATCTTCGACGTGTCGATGTGGAGCACGCCGTGCCAAAACTTCAGCCACTTGCCGACAGGTTCCTGATCTGTGAGCTCGGCGCCTGTTCCAAGTTTGGCAACGGACGGGACGGACTCGGCGACATCTTTCACAGCGCTCGCCCGGATGTTGTTTTTCGTGGATGATTCGGCTGGTGATCGCGTGGATGTGCCATCGCGCAGGTCGCGTTCATCGCGCTCCGTCTCGCGCAGTTTGGCTTCGTCGTCGTGTGTCATCACGATTTAGCAGTTGCCAGCATAATCGACCCGCGAAGCCTTCGCCACGACTCGTAGCCTTGCAGCAACACCTCGTAAGTGCGAGATTGTCATGGACTTGTATCCGGATTCGGAAGCTGGGCATCTCACTAGCGAACTCCAATTGGGGCAAATAATGGAAACGCGAAAACTGGGAAAGAACGGGCCGCTCGTCTCCGAGATGGGATTGGGTTGCATGGGCATGTCGGAATTTTACGGTGCACGCAACGATGAAGAATCGATCGCGACGATTCATCGCTCGATCGAGCTGGGAATGAATTTTCTCGACACGGCCGACGTCTACGGCTACGGCGACAACGAAATCCTGGTGGGGAAAGCGATTCGCGGGAGGCGGGATCAGGTTTTTCTCGCCACGAAATTTGGCATCGTGCGCGACAAATCGAATCCAAGCCTTCGCGGCGTCAGCGGCAAGCCCGAATATGTGAAGGAGCGTTGTGATGCGAGCTTGAAGCGGCTCGGTGTGGATACGATCGATCTCTATTATCAACATCGGGTCGACCCGAGCACGCCGATTGAAGAGACTGTTGGCGCGATGGCCGATCTGATCAAGGCGGGCAAGATTCGTCACATCGGTCTTTCGGAAGCCGGACCGGCGACCATTCGGCGCGCGTCGGCGGTACATCCGATCGCCGCGCTGCAGACGGAGTATTCGCTCTGGACGCGTGATCCAGAAGACGAAGTGTTGCCTACGACGCGCGAACTTGGCATTGCGTTTGTCGCCTACAGCCCGCTCGGCCGGGGATTTCTCACCGGCCAGTTCAAGAAATTCGAAGATTTCGATCCAGACGACTACCGCCGGAATTCACCACGATTTCAGGGAGAGAATTTTCAGAAGAACCTCGACCTTGTGGCTCGAGTGGAGTCGCTCGCGAAAGAAAAAAACTGCACCGCGAGCCAATTGGCGCTGGCTTGGCTGTTGGCGCAAGGCCCGGACATTATTCCGATTCCCGGAACCAAGCGGCGTAAATTTCTGGAAGACAACGCTGGGGCGGCGAACGTGAAGCTGTCGGAAGCGGATTTGCGCAAGATCGAGGAAGTAGCTCCGCATGGAGCGGCAGCCGGCGCGCGCTATCCGGAAGTGATGATGGCGTTGATCAACAAATGACGGCCTCGCGGGTGGTTGGCATACAGAATTGAACGCGCTCGAAAATTGGTTTTGCTCGACGGGATTTTGGCAGCGCATCACGCGGGAGCATCTGCTGCCCTGGATCGTTGCCGGAAATTCACTGGGTGATCATGTGCTTGAGCTTGGCGCGGGGCCGGGCGCCGGTACCGAAGCTTTGCAGCGATTGGCAACGCGAGTAACAAGTCTCGAATGGAGTCACAAATTCGCAACTGAGCTTGCCTGCAAACGAGGAAACGCCGTCGTGCAAGGGGACGCCGCTTCGCTTCCTTTCGCCGATCGAACCTTTTCGTCAGCCATCGCAGTTCTGATGCTGCACCACCTCCGCACCCACGCTGCTCAAGAGAATGCATTTCGAGAAGCCTATCGTGTGCTGAGGCCTGGCGGTACCTTCCTCGCATTCGAAATCGAAGACAACCTGTTGCATCGGGTAATTCACATTGGCAGCGTGTTCGTTCCGATTGACCGCGCCGACATCGCCGACCGGCTTTCAGCAGCCGGATTTTCGCGCGTCCAACTCGACTCTCGCGTCGGAGGATTCCGCTTTTGTGGCACGCGAGAGAATTGAGCTGTCCGTTGGCCCAGTCGATGTCGTGCGAATCCACGGGCGCGATATAGTTGAGGCGTGAGCGCCCCCACTCCAGCCAAACTCCCGCCGGGTCCATCTCCAGAATCATGGACGGCCAGCTTCAAGATTTATAGTCGCGACCCGCTCGCGTACATGCCGACATTGCAGCGCGATTACGGCGACATCGTCACGATGCGCTACTACAACTTCCGCGTTTATTTCGTCAGCCATCCGGATTTCATCGAGCAAGTTCTGGTCACCGACAATCGTAAATTCATCAAGGGCCGCATCCTGCGGAAGAACCGACAGCTCTTCGGCAATGGATTGCTGACGAGCGAGGGGGATTTCTGGCTGCGGCAGCGGCGGCTGGCGCAACCGGCGTTCCATCGCGGGCGCATCGCGACTTATGCCGACACGATGGTCCGCTACGCATCTCGAATGGCTAGCGAATGGCGCGGCGGAGAAGAGCGCGACATTCACGCTGAGATGATGCGGCTGACGCTTTCGATCGTCGCCAAGACGCTGTTCGATGCGGATGTGGACCGCGAGGCCAAGCGCGTCGGGCACGCGCTGGAAGCGATCATGCATCTCAATTCCGACTTTCGAAAGCTGATCCTGACGCCGACGTGGCTGCCGACGCCACGAAAAGTACGCGCGACGATTGCCACGGCGAAGCTGAACCGCATCATTTATCGATTCATCGAAGAGCGGCGCGCTGCCGGCAATGACAACGGGGATTTGCTGTCGATGTTGTTGGCGGCGCGTGACGATGATGGCTCGCGGATGACCGACCGGCAACTGCGCGACGAATCCATCACGATTTTTCTCGCCGGGCATGAGACGACGGCGAACGCACTGTCTTGGACGTGGATGCTGCTGGCACAGAATCCTGACGTTGAAGCGAAACTGCATGAAGAACTCGATCGCGTGCTCGGCGGGCGTACGCCAACTATCGACGATCTGCCCAACCTTCGCTACACCGGCCTCGTCGTCACGGAATCGATGCGACTGTATCCACCAGCGTGGGGAATGGCGCGCATCGCGATCGAAGATACCGAAGTCGCGGGGTATCCCATCCCAAAGGGATGCGGTGTGTCTCTCGCGCAGTGGGTCGTCCACCGCGATCCGCGTTGGTTTGATGCGCCTCTTGAATTTCGGCCAGAGCGGTGGGAAGGCGATTTAGCGAAACGATTGCCGCGATTCGCGTACTTTCCGTTTGGCGGCGGCCCGAGGCAATGCATCGGAAACAACTTCGCGGTGATGGAGGCGACTCTCTTGCTCGCGACACTTGCTCAACAATTCCGAATATCTTTGGTGCCCGGAAAGGAAATTATTCCAGCGGCGTCGATCACGCTGCGACCGAAGACTGGCATTTGGGGAAAGATCGAAAAACGCCACTAAGGCTGCTCATCTACAACAACCCTGAGCTAAAAGACCTATTCCGCCGACACAGTCGAGCCGACTTCCGCGCGCGTCCGCATCACACGCAGAATCGAATCTCGGCTGATCATCCCAATGATTTGCGAGTTGCTCGTTGGAACATAATGATCGGCGACCGTGGGATCCGGGTCTCCCGGTTGTGCGCCGAACTCTGCCGCGATTGAACTCGCGGCGGCCTCCGGCGGCGCATCCTTCGAAGCCGTCTCTTCAGATGTAGCGGGCTCGGTAGCGGTCACCACCGGCATCTGGTTGATGTCATTGATCAACAAACGCTCAAGCAGGCCTAGCAGCGGCTCCTGTGGCGTGGCCCACAGAATCTTGTCGCGCGGAATCATCACGGCCTGCACCGACATGTGCGGCCACTCCTCGCGCGGCACGGTGTTGAGGGTGTGCACATTCATCATGCCAACCAGTCGCTCGCCGGTGATGACGAGATGGAAGCGCCGGCCGGTGCGAAGCACTTCGTGACTGTATTCTTCCAGCGAAATGTCTCGCGCGACGGTCGGAATTTCCTGGCTCATTACATCGGCGGCGCGCAGGCCTGACAACGTTTCGCGAATCGTAACCTGAGCGACGCTTTCCCGCGCCGCGTTCAGCAAAAACCATCCGATGAACGCGTACCACAGCGGTCCCCACTGCCGCGTGCTAAACGCTGCCCACGCGCCGAAAATAATCATGCCGTAGGCGATGAGCTTGCCGCTCGCTCCAGCGATTTTTGTCGCCCGATTGAAATTTTTTGTGGCGCCCCAAACGATCGAGCGAAAAATCCGGCCGCCGTCGAGAGGAAATCCGGGGAGCAAGTTGAACAGCGCGAGCGTGAGGTTGATTTCCCAAAGCCAGGTCGCCAGCGCGCCGACCATGGTGCCGTACGGGAAGTGGAGCGTTAGAAGATAAAACGCGCCGGACAAAAAGAGGCTTGAAGCAGGCCCAGCAACCGCTATGTTGAATTCCTGTAGGGCGCTCGGCGCCTCTTTGGTGATGCGCGCGACGCCGCCGAAGACAAATAGCGTGATCGAATCAACGCGGATCTTATAGAAACGCGCGACCAGACTGTGCGAGAGCTCGTGAAAGAGAATCGACGCGAAAAACAGAAAGCTCGTGGCCGCGCCGACCGACCAGTGCTGGACGCGAGTCCACTGCGGATGCTGCTGCGTGAATTGCACGCCCAGCGACCAGGTAATGATCGCGAAAATGACGAGCCAGCTCGGGTCGATGAAGATCGGGATGCCGAAGATGCGGCCGATGAGGAGGCCGGAGGAACGATTCATATGATTTCTCGGGCTTAGGGTAGCACAACGGTTTTGAGTCGGCAGGTGTCGCAGGCGTTGCGGGAAAAGCGTCGCGGCGCGTACGCGTTTTCGGGCTGAAAACCTCGGCGTGTTGTGGTCGGCGAGGCACAACGTGTTGGCCGGGCCACATACTCGGAGGCTGCGAGCAACTCGTAAATCATTGTAAATAATGGCGATAGGTTCTGGCTCACATTGTGCTTTTCACTCCAGCACAGTGCAGGAGGCAGACATGGACGCTTTTCTCAATTTAACAATCTTGGCGGTGGCAACGTTTGGAGCTTTGGCGCTGGCTTCGGCGGCACAGTGGGCGATGTTGCGGCTGGCGTTGCGATCAATGCGGCCAGCGACCGCAGCGACGCGGCGCGGCGTCGTTCGAGCGGAACTGGCGCACGGCACCGGGCAATTGGCACGGGCTTTTGCCGGGCATCGGTAACGAGTTGACTGATGAAGTGAGGAAGTACGGAACGGCCACAACCGTGTCGCGACAAGTGCACGCTTGAAGTTGAGAGGAGATGGCAATGCTAATGCTGAAATATTTGCTGATGTTGGCGGGAGTCGGGTTGTTCGGGAGCGCGGCGGCACTGGTGATCTACGACATTTATATCTCGTCGCAGTTGCGGCGCTTGCTGCGCAGGGACGCGGCGGCAAAGGCCGCTGCCGACGGCGAGACAGCGGCTGAAACAGCGACAAGTTTTTTGGACGAGGTCGATCGTCGGCCGCTGCGACCTGTGCGTTGGCAGCTCGCGCGGCAGCTCGTGATCTCGGGCGTTGTGCCGTTGCTGCTGGCGCTCAGCATCGTCGTGGTGCCGGATGGTGCAGCGGGAGTTCGCGTCAGCCAGATTTGGGGAGCGCGGCCGGCCACGTTGTATCCGGGCGTGCATATCGTCACGCCGCTGATCGACAGCGTCGTGCTCTACGACACGCGTGAACAGGTTTACACCACGCGCGCCTCCGAGCCGGTGCAAATCGAGAATGATGGGGACGGCGATTCGAGAGTGAGTGCAAAGGTCGCGACGGCGCGTGTTTCGAATGCGAAGAACACGTCAACCGACGGGGAAGTCCTGCTCGTGCAAGCGCGTGAAGGGCTGAATATTGGGCTGGCTGTTAGCGTTCGTTATCGGCTTGATCCGCAACGGCTGAGTTACATTCACGCGAATCTTCCGCAACCTGTGGGCGAGGAAGTCGTTGCGCCGACGGTTGCCACAATCTACCGGCAGATCGCGCCGAACTATGTCACCAAGGAAATCTTCGCGACGAAACGTGAAGAATTGCGCAGCGCGGCCGCGACGGCAATCACCGCCCGGCTGGCGGGCGACGGAATCATCGTGCGCGAAGTACTGCTACGCAACCTCAAACTGCCCGACGAATACGCGAAGGGGCTCGAAGGCTTGCTCTTGAAAGAACAGGAGAATGAACAGCTTGGCACCGACCAGGAGATCAAACAGAAGCAAGTGCGCATCGCGGAGCTGGAAGCCGAAGCGCAAAAAGCGCGCGAGGTGAAGCAGGCCGAAGCGCAGGCGCAGGTGCGCGTGTTACAAGCGAAGGCTGAGTCGGACGCGATGCAGTACACACTGCCGCTGAAGCAAAAGCAGATCGAACAGAGCAAGCTCGAAGCGCAGGCGCGCAAGGAGGCGACATTGCAAAACGCCGACGCGGCGGCACAGGCAAAAATCATCGACAGTAAAGCGGAAGCTGAGCGGCAGCGCAACCTAGCGGATGCTGAGGCTAACCGGATTCGCGTCACGGCTGCCGCTGATTCTGAACGCATGAAGTATGAAGCGGCCGTGCTGAAGTCGAACCCGATGCTGATCCAGAAGATCATCGCCGAGCGATTGTCGGACAAGCTGCAGATCATGATGGTGCCGGTCGACGGCAAGAACTTCTTCGCGAACGATGTATTTCGGTCGGCGTTCTCGGGAGTCGGCGCGGGCTCTTCGAATGAGTCCGATAACGGGTCCGACGACGGGTCAGGCACACTCTCGGCTTCGAAAGCGAAGAAGGGCGGGGCTCGCCGGCCGTAACTTGATGAACGAATGGTTGCGCGGAATATCGTTATATATGGATGTGGCAAAGGCGCGACGGTCGGAGCAATGCTTCACAGTTTCCCGCCCCGACCGCGCCATTGCCATGAACGCGTTTTCGCATCACGCGGCCCTTTTGCCACGGCAGTCTTCACGGTATCCTTTGTTGCTGCACGACTTCCCGTTTGTCAGCAAGATGAATTCACGGAACGCAAATTCGGCAAAGCCCACAGATAAGACGCAGAGCGTGTGTCCGACGCGACTCGCGGCTTTGAGAGGCTTCGCTCGATGAGCTTCCGCGCGAAACTATCGGTGATCTTCCTGCTTACAGTGGTCGGGTCGGTCTGCGTCGTCGCCTACGGTGTGACGCGCTACACAACAGCCGCGTTCGAAGAGATGGACGCGCAGCGAACCAGCGCGATCGTCTCCCAATTCAAAAAAGAGTTTACGCAGAGCGGCGAGCAAATCGGCCAGCAGGTCAAGAACATCGCCGACGCCGACATCACGCTGCGCGCAGCCATCGATCTGGCGCGGCCGAATGCCGACCAATCCTTATATGTGCACGACGCGACTGGCGCGGCGCAGGATCATCAACTCGATTTCGTACAGTTTGCCGGGGCGGACGGCACCGTCATTTCTTCGGCGCAATTCCCTTCAAAGGTTGGGACCAAGCTTGATTGGCTGGCATCGACGAAAGACTGGAACTCGACGCCGGCGTTTTTGAAAAAAGAAGATTTGCCCGATGGCGCCGCGCTTTCGCTGACCGCCGTGCGTTCTCTGTCAGGTGGAAACGACAAGAATCTCTATATCGTTGGCGGACGTCGGCTGGATCAGAACTTTTTGTCGACGCTTGTGCTGCCTTCGGGCATGCGCGCATTGCTATACGTGAATCTGAATCCCGACTTCAGCCCGACCTCGCTGCTGACCAGCGCCAAAGACGCCGTCGAGCAACCGGAACGCCTTGAGCCGATGATCGACCAGATTCGCAAGCAGCCGCAATCGCTGGTGCAGACGGTCAATTGGAATTCCGACGCGGGATCGGCGGAGACATTTCACGCGATGCCTCTGATCGGGCGCAACAACGAGTTATTGGGAGTTTTGTTGGTGGGCAGTTCACGGCTGGAGCTGGTGCTGCTGCGCAATCGCATCGTTGCGACGTCGGCGGTTGTTGCGGCGGCAGCCTTGCTCGTTGGATTTCTGGTGAGCTTGTGGATCGCCGCGCGGATCACGAAACCAGTGACCGAGCTTTCCGAAGGCGCACGTGAAGTCGCGTCCGGCCGATGGGAAACGCGCATCGACGTGCATGGCGTTGACGAGATCGGCCAGCTTGGCATTGCTTTCAACGATATGACCCGCACACTTTCGGTCCAGCGCGACCGGTTGCTGCAAACTGAGCGTGTTGCCGCATGGCGCGAATTGGCACGGCGCCTCGCGCACGAGCTGCGCAATCCGCTGTTCCCGCTGCAAATCACCGTCGAAAATTTGCAGCGCGCGAAGCAGCTCGATTCGAAACAGTTCATGGAAGTTTTCAATGAGTCGACCGCCACGATGCGGGTCGAGCTGGCCAACTTGAACGCTATCGTTGGCCGCTTCAGCGATTTCTCGAAAATGCCCGCGCCCGCGTTCACGAAGGTCGATGTGAACGAGGCGCTGCGCAACATCATTCGCCTGTTCGAACCGCAATTTAACGTTGTCGGCAAGCCAGCAATCGCAGCGGAATACTTTTTGACCGAGCCGCTCCAGGAAATCGACGCGGACGAGGTGCTCCTCCATCGCGCGTTCCAGAATCTCGTGCTGAATGCTCTAGACGCGATGCCGTCCGGCGGGACCCTGACGTTGCGCACCTCCGAACGCGCCGCTCACGTCCTGATCGAAATTTCGGACTCAGGAACTGGCCTGACGCCGGAAGAATGCTCGCGCCTCTTCACTCCGTACTACACGACAAAGCAGCAAGGCACGGGACTCGGGCTGGCGATCGTGCAATCCGTTGTCAGCGATCACCATGGAACGATCAGCGTCTCCAGCGAAGAAGGACACGGCACTACGTTCCGCATCGAGTTGCCCTTGCGCCAGGCTGGAGCGGTTGTGAAGCCACGAGTCGACGATGCGAACGCGGACCCTGGAACGAAGCGCGCCGCCAATTCCACGGAAAAAGACTCAAAGGAAAAGGACGAGCCATCCTCATTTGCCGAGGCCTCTGACTGACGCCTTTCATTTGCGCGCGTCGGCGGTTCCAGCATTGCTGAAGGATTTCATGACAAAAAAAGCGCACCTGCTGATTGTCGATGACGATGCCAGCACGCTGGCGTCTCTGTCTCGTGCGTTCCGGTTGGCGGGGCATGAGGCGACAGTATCCGACAACGTCGCGCGCGCCTTGGATCTTGTTCGAAATGAAAACTTTGATCTGATTCTTTCCGATGTCGTGATGCCCGGTAAAACCGGGATCGAATTCCTCGAAGATTTAAAGAAGGCCGGCATAAAGACGCCGATCGTTCTCGTTTCGGGCCAAGCTAATATCGAAATGGCAGTTCATGCGACCAAACTCGGCGCGATGGACTTTCTTGAAAAGCCGCTTTCCACCGACAAATTGCTGGTGACGCTAGAAAACGCGATGAAACTGTCGCGCTTGCAGGCCGAAAATCGCGAACTGCGCGACCGGCTGGGCAAGCACGAACTGCTCGGCGTAAGCTCGGCAATGCAGCGCCTCCTCGCGCAGATCGACCGCGTCGCTGCCAGCGAAACGCGTGTTTGCATCCTCGGTGAAACCGGAACCGGCAAGGAGTTGGTCGCGCGCGCCATTCACGAACGTTCCGCTCGGCGCGAAAACGCATTCGTCACGCTGAACTGCGCCGCCGTTCCGGCTGAATTGATCGAGTCGGAGCTCTTCGGTCACGAAAAGGGCGCCTTCACTGGCGCCGCTGCAAAGCATCTCGGCAAATTCGAACAAGCCGACGGCGGCACGCTCTTCCTCGACGAAATTGGCGACATGCCCGTCGCCATGCAAGCCAAGCTGCTCCGCGTGCTGGAAGAAGGCGAAGTCGAGCGCGTCGGCGGCGATAAGCCGATACAGGTCAACGTGCGCGTTGTCGTGGCCACCCATCGCAATCTCGAAGACTTGGTAAAGCAGAATGCATTTCGCCGTGACCTGTTCCACCGCATTTACGTCTTTCCGCTTTTGCTTCCTCCCTTACGCGAACGGCTGGAAGACTTTCCCGTGCTGGTCGAACATTTCGCACGGCAAGTCGCCACGCAGAACGGCTGGAAGGAAAAACTCTTCGCAAAAGACGCGATCGATGAATTGCGTCGCTATGGATGGCCCGGAAATATTCGCGAACTTCGAAACGTCGTCGAGCGTTTGTTTCTGCTCGCCGGTGAAGAACCAGTCGGAGCCGCCGACGTCCGGCTGATCTTGCCCGTCTCTGGCGACGCTTCCTCCTCCAAAAACGGAAACTCCGAGTCCGGCATCGGCTCGCTGGGCACCGGCACGCTCGCCGATCGCACCGAGCAATTCGAAAGGGAAGTGCTGCTCGCCGAAATTCGCCGACAGAATTTCCACATGACAAATGTCGCGCGCTCGATGGGGCTGGAACGCAGCCACCTCTATAAAAAGTGCCAGCAATTGGGAATCGACCTTGCGTCGATGCGAAAAGTCGACTGAATCCCTCCTGAGACCGCCGATCCTCCGCACCTTCCCGCAGTGTCATTTCTGCTCGATCTAGTTGCAATTCACTTGCGCAATTTCTTGTAACTTATTGAAAACAGGACTAATTTAGTGCTTGACGTAAAATCGCTATTTGCAATACAGTATTTGCATATCGCAATACTGAAATTAGACAGCTCCTCGGTGGTGGCAAATGACACTCGGTGACAAACTTCGTTCCCTGCGGGCGGTGGAAGGTTCTCTGCGCGGGCTAGGGCGTCCTATGACGCAGCTCGAGCTGATCCGTGCGATGAAGCGCGAGGTGGGCCGCGGGCTGAGCCAGGCGTACCTGTCGCAGATCGAGAGCGGCTCAAGGCCGCATCTGACGCAAGCGACGCGCGATCTTCTCTCGAAATTTTTCCGCGTGTACCCCGGCTTCCTCGTGGACGACCCGGACGGCTATTCGCCGAGCTTGCAGTCGGAGCTGCGAACTTCCGACGCGAAGATCGATCGCTGGCTCTATGCCGGCGTCGAGCGCTTCCCGTCGGATCCCGAACTCAGCGAAGCATTGCTGAAAATCGCCGAGGTCCCGGATTCGCGCCAAGCGCTGCTCTTGCTTGCGGAAATTCTCCGCGCACCTGGATTGGCCGAGCGGCTCAGCGAAGTGCTGAAGCCGAACACCACTCCGGAGTCGACGATGAACCCGCAAACATCGGCGACGCCGAGCAGCGGCCAACCGCCACCGACCCACCTGCACAACTAGCTCCCGCCAGGCGACCCCGAGCCCGGCGACAACGCATCAAGTCTCGAACCTTCAGGCCGCGCACCGTGGATCGACCACGGAGCGCCGAACGAAATGTGTGTGCTTCGAGGTGCCTTATGACTCTCGCAAGTTTCTATCTCTTCTGCTTCCTGATGGGACTCACGTTCAGCGTCCTGACGTTTCTAGTGGGAGCGGTGCATGTCCACATTCATCTGCCGTTCCATTCGCATCTGCCGGTACACGGAACGTCGGTGCATGTAGGCCACGGCGGCGGTCACGGCTCCGCGATGAAAAGCGGTTCGCTCCGCGGCGGCACGCACGTCTCGTGGTTCAACGCGTCCACGCTCATGGCGTTTCTCGCATGGTTCGGCGGTGCCGGCTACATCCTGACGCGCACGTCGCACCTCGTTGGGGTAGCGAGTCTTAGCCTCGCGGCGCTCGCAGGTTTGGCGGCAGGCATGATCGTTTATCGCTTCATGCTCAAGCTCACTTACGCGGGCGACTCGCTGATGCTCGACGAAGATTATCGGATCGAAGGCAGCGTAGGCACATTGAGCCTGCCGATTCGGCCCGCAGGCACCGGCGAAGTGATTTTCTCGCTGGGCGGTGTCCGTCGATGTGCCGGAGCACGCAGCGACGACGGCGCGCCCGTCGAAAAAGGCGCCGAAGTTGTGATCGAGCGCTACGAAAAGGGAATTGCGTACGTGAAACGGTGGGAAGACTTCACGAACTAGCGTGCTCTTGTAACGGTGACTTCACGTCGCCAGATTTTTCGGCCCGCGCCTCGCATCGGAAGGGCCGGCGATTTTCCCGGACTGTGCTGTGACCGAAGTCAAAACAGTTCGGCTGAGGCGAGAAAAGGAAGGTCAATATGTTCGATCAAATGACAGTCCCGGTTTATGTGGGTCTCGCAGTTCTGACGTTGTTTTTCATCATGGCCGTATTGGCGAAGTTGTTTCGCAAAGCGGGCCCGCACGAAGCGCTGATTATCTATGGCCTTCGCGGCACCCGCATCGTGAAAGGCGGCGGCACGATCATCTATCCGATGATCGAGCAGTGCCGCGAACTTTCGCTCGAACTGATGTCGTTCGACGTTGCGCCGCAACAGAGCCTCTACACCAAGCAGGGCGTCGCCGTAACGATCGAAGCGGTCGCCCAGATCAAAGTGAAGTCCGATCCGGAATCCATTCGCACCGGAGCGGAACAATTCCTCACCAAGCGACCTGAGCAGCGCGAAGGCTTGATTCGCCTGGTGATGGAAGGCCATCTGCGCGGCATCATCGGCCAGCTCACGGTGGAGCAAATCGTGAAGGAACCCGAAATGGTTGCCGATCGGATGCGCTCCACATGTGCCGACGACATGAACAAGATGGGGCTGGAAGTCATCAGCTTCACCCTGAAGGAAGTGCGCGACAAGAATGAATACATCACCAACATGGGCCGGCCCGACATCGCGCGCATCAAGCGCGACGCGGAAGTAGCCGCTGCCGAAGCCGATCGCGACATCGCCATCAAGCGCGCCGAATCGCAACGCGCCGCGGCGGTAGCGAAGGCCCAAGCCGACCAGGAACGCGTCGCCGCCGAAACAGCTTCGCTAACAAAGCAAGCGGAGGCGGAGCGCGATCTCGACATCAAGAAAGCCGAGTACCTGGAAACCACCAAGCGCGCGCAAGCGCAGGCCGACAAGGCCTATGAAATCGAAACCAACGTGCAACAGCAGCAGGTAATCCTGCAAGCCGTGCGCGTCCAGCAAGCCGAACGCGAAGCGCAAGTGAAAGTGCAAGACGCAGAAATTGCGCGCCGCGAACGCGAACTGATCGCCACCGTGCTCAAGCCGGCCGAAATCGAGCGTCAACGCATCGAGACGCTCGCCGAAGCCGAACGTCAACGCTTGATCAAGGAAGCCGAAGGCCGCGCCTCTGCGACCCGCGCGCAGGGCGAAGCGGAAGCCGAGATCATCTTCAAGAAGGGCGAGGCCGAAGCGAAAGCGATGAACGTGAAAGCGGAGGCCTATCAGGAATACAACCAGGCCGCCGTGTTCGACAAGCTCATTACCGGAATGCCGGAAGTCGTGCGCGCTCTCGCCGAGCCGCTCGGCAGGATCGACAAGGTCACGATCGTTTCGACGGGCAATGGCGACGCAGCCGGCGCGTACAAGCTGACCGGCGACGTCACCAAAATCGCAGCGCAAGTTCCTGCGCTGTTCGAAGCGCTCTCGGGCATGCAGATGTCCGACCTGCTTTCGAAAGTCCGCGTGATCGGCGACAAAGCGCAGAAGCCGGCGCCGCCGTCGCTGCCAAGTAATTCCTAACAACCTGTGCCGCCAGGGCGGATGCAAAATCCGCCCTGGTGCTTTTTCTTTGATCTTTAAAACGGGCCACGATTTCTCTCGAAGATGGGGTGCTTGGGGGGAAGGGATGTTTTTTCGAAGAACGTTGTTCGTTTTCCTGATTCTTGGCGCGGTGCTGGCAATTTTTCTGATGTCTCAGTACTCCGACACCGCGATGTATTTTATTGAAAAATGTTTAGCAGCAAGCGTGGTGGTGCACTATGTACTCTGATTCCGAAAATACAACGCAATCAGTTCGGTCCGATTCGCTGGTGCGAACGCACTCGGAACGAATGTCCACAGAAGACGTTGTCATCCTGAGCGCGTCCGAAGGACGCCGACGGATCTCAACCGATCTACAACCACCCACTCAACCATCGTCGCCAATTTGCGACGCCCACTCTCAACCAGCTACATTCCGTCTTACGCAAAGGAGCAAACCCATGGGGCTTCTAGAACGTGTCAGCACTTTGATCCGCGCCAACATCAACGACGTCATTGACCGCGCCGAGGATCCCGAAAAGATGATCAAGCAGGTCATCCTCGACATGGAAAATCAATACATTCAGGTCAAGACACAAGTCGCCGTCTCGATTGCCGACCAGCACATGCTCGAAAAAAAGTGGAAAGAGAACGAAGACGTCGGTGCCGACTGGATGCGCAAAGCCGAGCGAGCCGTCGACAAGCAGCAAGACGATCTCGCTCGCGCCGCGCTCGACCGCTACCAGACGTCACAGCGCCTAGCGCAAAGCTACCGCGAACAAGTCGACGATCAGAAAACGCAGGTCGAAGCGTTGAAGGGCGCGCTGATGAAGCTTGAACAGAAGCTCGATGAAGCAAAATCAAAGCGCGACATGCTAATAGCTCGTCACCGTCGCAGCGTCGCGCTCAACAAAGCCGCCAAGGCCCAAGGCGCCATCGGCGACGGCGCAAAAAGCGCCACATTCGATCGACTGAAAGATCACGTCAACCAATCCGAGTCCGTAGCCAGCGCCGAACTCGAACTAAACTCCGACGACATCGGCGACCGCCTCAATCGTCTCGATCGCGACACCGAAGTCGAACGCCTACTGACCGACCTGAAGCAGCGCCGCCTCTTACCCGGCTAAACAAATTCGCGTCTCATGTAGGGGCGGGGTTCACTCCGCCCGGCGCCGCCCACCCTAAACACTTTTCCGTTTCTCAACTTTGGCGTTTGAACGCTTCTGCCCCTTACAGCCCCGCGACAATCGTCCGCGCCAGCGGAATCACATCCGCCAGACTGCACGGGCAGCTCGAATACATGATGCGCACCAGCTTGTCGCCCTTGCGCACAAAAAGCATCGCGCCGTACGCATCGAACGCCTCATCCCCTAAATCGGGAACCGCCACGAGTCCGACCGGACCAATCCGCCCCAGCGCGCCCTTGTTCAATCGCATCTGCAGCTGCGCTGCATTGTTGTCGATCCCAAACGTAAGCACCGGCGTCTCGCCCGGATGCTCGCTCGCCGTCTGGCTCGAATCGCCGCTCTTGAAAACGCCTTTCGCAAAATTCTCCATCATGTCTTGCTGAGATTTGTTCAGCTCGCCTTTGTGCATCGCAGTCATGTGCTTCGCCGTTAGATCAGCACCGTCGCCCTCCACGTCATATACGCAGCCAGGATCGCCACCGCTCGGATTTTCTGCGCGCACCACATCCATCTTTAACGCGGCGCTCACCGCCGATTTCGACAGCAGCGCGCAGCCATTGATGTGCCGCATCTCCGCATCGCTGACGCGCCGCTCATCATCCGACCGCGTCAAACCAAGCTCCGTCGCTTTCTGATGCACGCGATGCCCGATATAAATCAGCGCGACCGACGCGAACGCGCCAAACGCCACAAAAATAATCACGATCGCAATCAATATCTTTGCCAGCGGACTCATCCCCGCGGGACGCGCAGCAGCCGCAACCGGCGCAGCCTGCACAGGAGGTGTCGCGTAAACCGGCTGAGCCGCAGCAGGTGGCGGCGGTGGCACCGCAGTTTGTGCAGCCGCAGCGTGTGCCGATGCGTCGCCTACGCGCGTTCCGCACTTCGCGCAAAATCCCTGACCATCCGCCAGCGGACTCCCGCAATTTCTACAAAATGCAGCCATCGTTTCACTCCCCTGCTCAACCGCACGCTGATCGCGGCGAATTGTGCAGCATCCTGACAGAAAAATGCCACCACAACCACCATGGAGTGCAGCGCCCCTGCGCCGCCTTTACGTTCTCAACCCAAAAGCGCCCGCTCCATCGTGCACAACCTCATGCGAGAATATCCCTTCGTGGACCCGACATTCATCGCCGCACCAACCGCACTCGCAGCCGCCGCCATCGGTCTAGCCGCCTACGCCGGCCGTTACCCGTCCTCAAAAATTTTCGGTCCCGCAATCACTCATACAAATTCCTCCCGCAAGCTCGCCATCACCTTCGACGACGGCCCGAATCCCGCGATGACGCCGAAACTCCTCAATCTCCTCGACCGCCACAAAGCCCGCGCCACGTTCTTCGTCGTTGGCAAATACGCGCGCCAGCATCCCGATCTTCTCCGCGAAACCGTCGCTCGCGGCCACGTCATCGGCAATCACACCTATTCGCATCCCAATCTTTTCTGGAGCTCGCCTTCACAAACGCGCGACGAACTCCATCGCTGCCACGATGCAATCACCACCGCGCTCAACGCGCCTCCGAAATTTTTCCGCCCGCCCTTTGGCTGGCGCAACCCGTGGTTAGCTGCCGCCGCTCGCGACCTCCAACTCCAAGTAGTCACATGGACTCTGCTCCCGGGCGATTGGCATGCCCCCACCGACGACTGGCTCGTCGGCCGAATGGGTCCGATCTCCACTCACGCAAAAGCAGCCGCAAACTCAGCCGCTGCAACAATATCCGAAGCCGCCGGCGACATCCTCTGTCTCCACGACGGCGGCCATCGCGCACAAAACGCCGACCGCACCCGCACCCTCTTCGCGCTCGAGAAATGCCTCCCCCGCTGGCGCGACCTGGGCCTCGAGTTTGTTACAATGAACGAAGCGGTGAGCACTCCCGCTTTATAACTATGGATGAGCGATCTTTTTACACTGAGCGCGAGGAAGTCCGCAAAATCAAGCTCGTTTGCCCGGCCTGCCGCGGCGAATTCGAATGTCCCGTGCGTTGGAAAGTGGCGCGCAAAAAGAAGGAACTCCCGCGCGGCGCCGGCGAAGACGACCGCAAGCGTTTCGCAAAGGCGTCTTCGTACATGACGCGCCTCGACGACCTGGTCGCCTGCTACAAGTGCCGCAAGCGCTTTGAGTTAACGGGCCAGTCGACCGTCCTAATCAACGACAATCTCGGCGATCCAAGCCAAGACCCCGAAAACTTCGGCAACCGTTAATCGCCCAAATTTGTGTGCGTAGGGCGTAGGCCTGCGGCCGTTCGCCTAAATCTCCGGATACAAATCAAAAAATGCCTCGATCGAATCATGGAACGTCGCCTCAATCTCTTCCTTCGTCCCTTCGATCAAGTGCATCGTCACCCGCGCCGTCTTCCCATTTTTCAAAATGACGGTCGCGTCCTTCACCTCTCCCAAATCTTCTTCCGGCAACAATCTCATTCCGTAAATCAGCGCCAGCTTCGCCATCGATCCTCCAAAACCTTTCCGTCACATCATCCTACTATTTAGACGCGCAACCCGCCCGCCGAGTGGCTATCGGATCGGCCGCGACCCGAGAATCAAAATATCCACCAGCCTCTTCGCGCTCTGCTGCCAGTCCGGCGCAGACGCCACATTCGAAACGCCAATCAGCGCCCGCAGCAAATCAAACGCGTCCAAATCTTTCCGTATATCTCCGCTCTTGATCGCCCGTTTCACCAGCGCCTCAATCGCTCCACTAATTTGCGCTCGCGACGATTCATATAACTTCGACGGCCCACCCACAAATGAATTCAGTGCCGGCGCGATGATGTGTTTCTCCGCGATGTAATCAACAAACAGCATCATCCACGCGCGTAGCGCCTCCACCGGCGGCAACTTCGCCGAAAGCTCACGCTCGGCCGCGGCCAATTTCGCCACCTCGGTGTGATACACCGCCTCCAGCAACGCATCTCGCGTAGGGAAGTGCCGGTACAGCGTCCCCGCCCCGACTCCCGCCTGCCGCGCCACGTCATCCAAACTCGTATTCGCACCCGAACGCGCGAACGCTTCCTTCGCAACCTCAAGAATCCGCTCGCGGTTACGCGCCGCATCGGTCCGCGTCTTCCTGACAGCCGGTTGTGCTCGTTTCTTAGCCATAAGAATTAGATGTAACCGGAGAGCGTCTCCGATTATCTAAATGTTTCGGAGACACTCTCCGTTTTACCGAACTCTCTCTGACTGGTCAACATGCCATGTCACCGGGCTGGGCGCATCCAACAAAAAAGGAAATCAATAGGAGGGAAATCGAAATGGCAAAAACCTTCGGAGCCGATTCAACCACAAATGAAGTCCTGTCCGGCATCGATCTCCGCGGCAAACGCATCCTCGTCACCGGCGTCTCCGCCGGAATCGGCATTGAAACCGCGCGCTCTCTCGGCGCGCACGGCGCTCACGTCATCGGCGCCGCTCGCGATCTCAAAAAAGCGGAATCCGCCACCGCTCAAGTCCGCAAAGACGCCGCCGCCAACGGCGGCAGCCTCGAACTCATCGAACTGGACCTCGGCAACCTCACCAGCGTCCGTGCCGCTGCCGACAAACTCGTCGCCAAGGCCGAACCGCTCGACATCATCATCGCCAACGCCGGCGTCATGGCCACGCCCTTCGGCAAAACCGCCGACGGCTTCGAAACTCAGTTCGGCACCAACCACCTCGGCCACTTCGTCTTCGTCAACCGCATCGCGCGGCTTCTCCGCTCCAGCGGCCGCCTCATCAATCTCTCTTCCTCCGGCCACCGCTATTCCGACGTCAACCTCGACGATCCCGGCTTCGAACGCACGCCCTACGATCCCTTCGTCGCCTACGGCCGCTCCAAAACCGCCAACATTCTCTTCGGCGTCGAGTTTGACAAGCGCCATCGCGCCCGCGGCGTTCGCGCCGCCGCCGTCCATCCCGGTGTTATCAAAACCGAACTCGCCCGTCACGTCGAGCCAGGCCGCATCGAAAAGCTCATCGCGCAGATGAACGAAACTCTCAAGGCCGAAGGCAAAGGCCCGTTCCAGTGGAAGTCCGTCGAACAAGGCGCCGCAACTTCTGTCTGGGCCGCTGTCACCGCCGACGTCGACGAAGTTGGCGGCAAATACTGTGAAAATTGCCACGTCGCCAAACCCATGATCGAGAGCGCCAACATCGCTACCATCAACGAAGGCGTCCGCGCCTACGCCCTCGACCCAGCCAACGCCGCCGCCCTCTGGCAAAAGAGCGAACACCTCGTCGGCGAATCTTTCCCCGCACCCCCGACCGCCGCCCGCACCGCCTAAAACTCGACCCGCTCAGCAAGCTCACCATGGAGTGCGGCGCTTCAGCGCCGCCTTCATGGTGAACCCAGCAAACTACTCCTTGCCTGCTCAGTCTACGGTTCGATCTCGTTCCGCCCCCGCCCGCTTCGCCACGGCGAGGTAGACAAATCTCCCCGTTTCAGTTGTCTTATCCCTGAGAACACAAGTGCCCCCCACCGACCAGAACATGCCTCCCATCGAAGGCCTGTATCGTCAGTACGGCGGAGCCTTGCTGCTCTTCGCCATCAGCATCTGTGGCGAATCTAGCCGGGCTCAGGACGCCGTGCATCAAGTCTTCCTCAAACTGATCGAGACCGACCGCTTTGAGAACGCTCTGGATCCCAAGGCCTATCTCTTCGCCAGCGTTCGCAATTTCCTGCTCAATGACCGAAAAGTTCGACTGCGAAATGTTCCCATCGAGACCGACCGCATCTGGTTTGAGCCGCCTGATCGTGATTACGCAGCCGAACTCAATTTGCGCCGTGCGCTCCAATCCTTGCCCGACGACCAGCGTCAGGTCGTAGCCCTACACATCTGGGGCGGACTCACGTTCGCGCAAGTTGCTGAAGTCCTCAGCATCAGCGCGAACACCGCCGCCTCGCGCTACCGCTACGCACTCTTAAAACTACGCGAAGCAATGCTGTTGAAGGAGCGCTCGAGTGTCTAATGCCGACGACAAGCAATTTGAACGCTATCTTAGAAATTTTCGCCCGATCAATCCCGAGCCTCGTCCGCTTCACATCAAGACGCATTCTGTCAGCGCTCGCCGTCGCTCTGCTTTGGCCGTGTCGGCCGTGGCCTGCTTGGCCGTTGTCGCTCTCGCATTCATTGTGCTGTCCCATGGTCAGGGGAACGAGAGTGAGCAATCTGCTTCGCGGCCTTACAGCGATGCGGACGCGTTCAGTAGGAGTAACGATGCGAAGCGCGTCGAGTTACCCACGATCGCTTTGACAAAGCTGGCACTCGACAACCACCAAGCCTTCGACAAATTCATGACCGACAAGACCCAATCGCAATTTCCCCCGATGAATACCGAACATAGCGCCCTGCGAGTCCTGGCCATGCAATAGGAACCGAAGGAGAGCACAGATGAAAATCAAACTGCTGATCTTTGCAACTCTCACGTTTACATTCGCGATCCGCGCAGATGGGCAGCTCCAATACCCGCCCGAAACGAAAAACGCCGCGCTCCGCTATTGGATCGCCTTCTCCGAGATGCGAGACCTTCCAGCCGACAAACCTACGCAGGAACTCCTCGAAAAAACACTCTCGGCCCAGGCGCTATGGGATGAAAAGAAGATCGCCCCGATTCTCGACGCGAATAAGTTCGCCGTCGACATCATGCAGCGCGCGACCAAGCTGCCCGACTGCGACTGGGGTCTCGAGTACAAGCAAGGAACGAGTGCTTCGATCGCATACGCACCGCGGGCACGAGCCTTGTCCCGTTTGAACACCCTCGAAGGCATGCGGCAACTTGCCGCCGGTAACACTCAGTCTGCGACCGACACGTGGCTCGCCGGCGTGCGTTTTTCGCGAGACCTGGCTCGCGGCGGCTCGCTCATTTTCACTTTGATGGCGAAAAATGCTCTGCTCCCCAACCTGCGAACGCTGACCCTGGCAGCCGCGAATGGGCAATTGACCGTCGCAGAGCGTCAACAGGTTACCACCGCGATTCGCGCACTCCCCGAGGACGCCTTCGATTGGAGCGCCGCTTGGGGAATCGAATCCGCCAGTCTCGACCACTTTCTTCATGAACTCCAATCCGCCTCCGATCCTCGCGGACTTTATCAACAAGAGATGGGAAGCGCCGCGCCAGAAAAGGGCTTACCTCCCTCCGTGCAAGACATCCACGACTTCGAAACCTATATGCGCGCAGTTCAGTCCGCCCTGAAAGAATCGCCCGAGAAATCAAAGGTCAGCCTGGAAGGCCTGGAGGTAAAACGTGCCGCCTTGCCAGAAGTGGAACAGCAGATGATTCCAAATCCCCAAAAATCGAATCAAGCCCGCATCGACGTCGCGCATGCGCGCTCGGAGTTGTTACAAGCGCTGACGAAGCTTCCAGCCAGAGGCAACGGCGACTAGTCGACCAATCGCGCGACGTTCCGTCCAGAAAGATTTCTCCTAAGCCAAAACGCCGCGCCATCCAGCTCGACTAGTCGCCGAACAGCCAACGCCACAACTTCGCGAGCATTCCGTGAGCACGCTCCGACGCCGATAGCGAAAACTTCGGTGCCGTGGTCGACACGCCCAAAGAAGATCGAATTTCCGAAGAAGAGCGCCACCTGACTGCCAGATCGGGCCGAATCACGTCGCATTCCTGAGCCGGAAGTCTTCGAAGTATCTCGGGATCGTTCCCAGCGTAGCGATGACAACCAAGCTCCTGTGCGTGAATGATTTTGACGACGGCTGTCAGTTCGTCCGCATTCGCAGGCTGCCGAATCCAATAGCACTGCTCCGTGATTTCACCGTCATCGCGTCGCCAACCTACGAGTTCAGGGGCGATGGATTGCGGTACACCACAGCTTGTGCAGCACTCCTCCTGAACATAGAAACCTTCTCGCTCGGATTGGCCTTGTTCGAAGTCCATCGTTTATGCCCCTGGCGCCAAATCGATTCGAGCGCGCCCAGCTCAATTGCGTTTCTTGCCGTAACGTCGGACCTTATAGTCGTCTCGAAGCCGATCGACTCTGCCCGTCGCAATATCCAAGGCCCACACTCCGGCATTCTTCACGCACGAATCTTTCTGCAGTATTCCGTCCTCATCGACGTCGGGAAATGCCTTCACCACGACCTTTCCACTCGCAGAAAACCCGATCGGATCGAAGTTTCCCACGCAGTTTGCCCCTAAGCGCTGCAAGAACGCATCTTCAAAGGAATCTTCTTCGGACATGTCTCCCGAATCCGCATCGTAAATGTGTACCGCTACTCCGCCCGCATCCGAGGCCCATACCCACATTCCTTCGGAAAAGAGCAAGAGATGGCCGCGCGGCGACCAGTCCACAAGCTCAATGCTATTTCCGGTGACGTACTGCGCGGGCTCGATCGTCAGAACAGCCTTCGTACTCTCGGACCCGGGTCCGCTGACAAATAATTTTGTTGTGCTCTTACAACCCGAAATCTCTTCGTTCGATCGCTCCGCGATCGCCTCATTCACCGCATACGCTTTGTAGCGTCCGTCTGGCGACAACATGGTCCACGATCGCGATACCGTTCGATCCGGTATGTCGCGCTTCTGCTCGAAACAACCGGGCTCCGCGCTCCAATGCTTACGCTCTTCGTCAGATGTTACGGCGTCGTGGCCCTGCGCCACTCCTTGCGACTTTTGCACCACCGTGGCCGCGTACCTTCTGCCTTGACTGTGTTGCGCCAGCAACACCTGTGTTCCGCCGAACACAAGGCCGAGCAACAAAATCCATCCAGTGACTTTGTCCCAACTTCTCCAACACCCTCCAGATTCACGAATTCGCCGCTTGGAACAACCTTGATCTGCGTTTTTCATCTTCCCTCACGTAAGATGAGTCGCTCGATAAACAACACACGCTCAAGAGATGCAGTTCGTCTTCCAAATCACGAATGCTGGGAAACGACTGCTTCCCCCGCGCAAACGGAGCCAGTCCCATGAACAACACACTAGATCGAAGACGATTTCTGAAATGGGCAAACCTGCTTGGCCTTGCGGCGACTTTTCCAGCGGGAGTAGTAGCGGAATCAAGCCCGAACCCGCTTTCGATGCAAGACGCAAACCCTGCGCATCCCGGCGAAGCCTTCCAAGCGAAAGAAGCGGGTTCGCCGAACACAATTCTCTTAAAAGACTATCGCCCAAAATCGATCTACAAGATTCCCGTAACGCGGATCGACAAAGCCAAACACCCAATCATCGACATGCACTCCCACCCCTACGCCAAAAGCCCACAGCAGATTGACGAGTGGCTCAAAAACATGGACGAGTGCAACATCCAAAAAGCGATGACCCTCACCATGTCCACCGGCCCCGAGTTCGACGAACTCTACGGCAAGTATTCGAAGCATCCCGACCGCTTCGAAATCTGGTGTGGTTTGGATCTTTCCGGCTACGACAAACCAGGTTTCGGCCCCGCCGCCGTCAAGGAACTCGAGCGCTGCCATCAGATGGGCGCGCGCGGCGTCGGCGAAATTCACGACAAGGGCGAGGGACTAAAATCCGGCAAGTCCACAGCGCCCGGCATGCACCCCGACGACGCCCGCATGGATGCCATTTGGAATAAATGTGGCGAACTCGGCATGCCCATCAGCCTCCACGTCGCCGACCCCATCTGGATGTATCAGAAAATGGACAACACCAACGACGGCCTGATGAATGCCTACAAATGGCGCCTCGACAACAAGCCCAACATCGTCAATCTCACGGGCATGGCCGACATTTTCGACCGCACGCTCGCGAAGCATCGAGCGACAACCTTCATCGCCTGCCATTTCATGAATCTCGATTACGATTTGGCCCGTCTAGGCGAGTTGTTCGACCGCAATCCGAATCTCTACGCCGACATCTCCGCCCGCTACGGCGAAACGGCGCCCATCCCGCGTTTCGCTTCAAAATTTTACGAAACGTATGCCAATCGACTCGTCTATGGAACCGACATGGGCTACGAGAAACAGATGTACCGCGTGACCTTCAGAATTCTGGAATCGCTCGACGAGCACTTCTACGAATTCGACCAGTTCAACTACCACTGGGCTCTGAACGGCTTCGGCCTAAGCGACGAAACTCTCAAACAGGTCTACAGCGGCACCGCGACTAAACTCCTGGCCGCGCCCCAAAACCATAGCGGATAAACCCAGCAGCAGTGAACCTGTCGTCTAGATGCGAAGAAAAACCTTGTTCTTATACATCCAGTAAAGAATCAGCCAGCAAACCGCAAGCACCGCCACTCCTTCGAAAAACGGCTGCAGCGTCAGTCCCGCAAACGCGAACGCATGCGCACCCAAGTGAATGTGAAAGCTCGAAATAAAGAAATCCACCATCAAATGGTCGATGAGATACGCAGCGATCGAATTCATCCCGATCACGACCAACGGAAATGCCCATTTCTTGTAGCCCTTCGCTTCAATCACCCAGCAGAACGCTGCCAGAAATAGAAAACAGATCCCGCCGCTAAACAGCGTCCAGCTCGGCGTCCAGATTCGCTTCACAATCGGGCAAATCCCCGCAGCGTGCAGCAAGAAACCTCCCGCCAAACCACCCATCCCCGCCAGCAACAATTTCTTGAACGGAATCTGCGGAGCCGCCGCACGCAACCATCGCCCCGCAATCAATCCCAGAATCATCGTCCCAAGCGTCGGAATGAAACTGAGCGTCAAATACGCGCCGTCATTCGCAACAAACGGCTTCGTCCGCGGAAACAAATTCAGGAACCATTGATCGAACGCATTCCCAAGATTCGCATTTTTGTTCCAGTGCGCCATAAAACCCGTGAAGTTGTGCGACCAGTCGGCAGGAACACCCACAGCCTGCCAGTTGAACCCAGGCCCCGCGACTGGATACAACGCCCACGCCAGCCAATAAGTAAAAAGAATCGCACCCAGTGAAACCCAAACCCATTTTTCCTTTTTCACATAGCCAAGCAGAAAAAGAAAAATGTACCCAAGCCCGATCTGCGACAACGTATCTTCAAATGTGAAGTACGTCTGCGGCCGGTCAATCGACCGCAAGAAAACTCCCAAAATAATCAGAAAGAACGCGCGCCAAATCGCGTGTCCCAGTTGATTCTCGAAGCTTTTGCCTTTGGCCACCCGGCTAGCAATCGAATACGGCAGCGCCACGCCGACCAGAAAAGAAAACCCCGGCTGGATCGTGTCGTGAAGCGAGCACCCAACCCAATCCGTGTGACTCTGGTTGAAGCTCAAAAAATTCCAGAACCAATTCCCCGGAAACGATTTCGCCACCAGCGAAAACCGCAACACTTCGCCCATCATCAACAACATCACCAGTCCGCGGTACGCATCGATAGCGATGTTGCGCGCAGGAGCCGCCGGCCGCGCGGCGCTTCGTTCCCCCACCGGCAGCTCGACAGTGGCAAAGCTGCCGGCCGCGTTGCTAACCGTGGTACTCACAGAGCCGACCCCTTGCGCTGTTTCCAATCTCCATGCGTGAAGTCCGGAAACTTCTGTGGCGCGCTGCCTTGCGCCACAGACTTCTCACTCAATTCCGCGATCGCGCTCCAGCTCGCCGCGTCGTACACATCGATGTCCGGCGCCAGCCCTTCACGTATGCACTGCACCAGCCGCAACAACATCAAATAATCCATCCCGCCGTGCCCGCGATCTTCCGCGTCCTTGCCATGCTCTTTCCAAAGTTTGTGTTCGTACTGCTCCCGATACGCATCCAGCCCCGTAAACGCTTCCTCGCCTTTTTGCCCATCAATAAAAATACGATCCGGATATCCGCGAAACATCCCTTTGACGCCCTTAATCAAATTAACGCGATCGTAGGGATGCGGATTGCTCACATCGTGCTGCACCACAATGCTCAACCCATTCGTGGTCTTGATCAGCGAAGTATTCATGTCTCCGCAAATATATTTTTCTTTCCACTTCGGACTGTCTTTCGGAACGGTCGCCGCACGATAAGCATCCAGCCCTGCCTGCGGCGAACTCATCGACACAATGTAGTCGAACCGATCGCCGCGGTTGATCCCCATGTAACTCGCCACCGGCCCCAGTCCATGCGTCGGATACATATTTCCGTTGACCTTCGTGTGCCAATCGCGCCGCCACAGCCCTTCACTGCGATCCTCAAAAACAATCTTCCGCAAATCGTGAATGTACGCGCCCTCTCCGTGCAGCAATTCGCCAAACACGCCCGCGCGAACCATGTTCAACACCAGCAGCTCGCTCTGCCCGTAGCAGCAATTCTCCATAATCATGCAATGCCGCCGCGTCTTCTCGGAGACATCAACAATCTGCTGGCACTCTTCGACCGTGTTGACCGCAGGCACTTCCAACCCCGCGTGCGCCCCACCCTTCATCGCCGCAATTCCCATCGGCGCATGCCACTGCCACGGCGTCGCGATGTAAATAAAATCCAGATCGTTGCGCTTGCAGAGATTTTCGTAATCGTGCTCGCCGTTCGCGTAAATCTCCGGCTTCTTCCCGCCGCTTTTCTCCACCAATTCCTGCGCGTGCGTCGCGTGCTCTTTATTCGAGTCGCAGATCGCATTCACCTGCACGTGCGGTATCGCCAGAAAATTCGACAGCATCCCCGTGCCGCGCCCGCCGACTCCAATCACGCCGAGCCGCACCGTATCTCTCGCCTCAAACTTCAGCCCGACCACCGATTCGCCCCCGCCAGCAGCAGGAGCCGCACTCGCGCCAGCGCTTTCAGCAGCAAACGCCGACGCTTCGTTCACCGCCATCCCCGCGCCGGTCAACCCCGCACCGACCAAGCCCACACCCGTTTTCAGCAGTTGCCTTCGCGAAACCTGCCGCTCTTCGTTCTTCTTGTCATCGCTTGTCATCGAGTTGTCCTATTCGCTGGATAATGGCGGTCGTTCAAAGCCCGAACGCAGGCATGTTACACGAACCAGGCGCTTTTTAGTCCGAAACTATCCGAAACCTTTCGGAACGAATAGGCACTCCTCACGCAGCTCCTGCTTCGTCGCACGCCCGGTACACACAACGCCAATTCTCATATCTCGCTAACTCTTCCGGAATTAAAGTTGGTATCCCTCTCCACTCCACCGCATCCAACCCCCCGAACCCGAGCGCTAAGCCAAACTTCCCACGTCATGAGGCCAAACCAGTGACCCACTCTCCCGATATCCGCACAACGCGACTCCCCCTCAAAAACGCCGCTGGCCAAATCCCCGCTCTCGGCTTCGGCACTCTCATTCCCGATCCCGCCGTCACACTCAGCGCCACCAAAGACGCGCTCGAAGCCGGTTTTCGCCACTTCGATTGCGCCGAACGCTACCGCAACGAGCGCGAAGTCGGCCAAGCGCTCCAAGCCGGACTCACTGCCGCGAAAATCTCCCGCGCCGACCTCTTCGTCACCACAAAATTGTGGAACACCAACCACCGCCCCGACCGCGTCGAGCCTGCCTTCGAAGCCAGCCTCCAACGCCTCCAACTCGCGTATCTCGACCTCTACCTCATCCACACTCCCTTCGCCTTTCAACCCGGTGACAACCAGGACCCCCGAGATCAAAACGGAAACGTCATCTACGATCCCGGCGTAACGCTACTCGACACGTGGAAAGCGCTGGAATCTCTCGTCGACCACGGCAAATGCCGCGCCATCGGATTGTCCGACGTCAACCTCGAACAACTCGCGCCGATCTACGAATCCGCGCGCATCAAACCCGCCGTAGTCCAGGTCGAGTCACACCCGTATCTCCCCGAAACGGAACTCCTCGATTTCTGCAAGCAAAAGGGAATTGTGTTCCTGGCCTTCGCCCCATTGGGTCACGGCGCCGGAGAAGGCCCGCTAGTCGATCCGGTCGTCAAAGCAATCGCCGCGCGAGTTCAAAAAACTCCAGCGCAAGTTCTACTCGCCTGGGCCGTCCAACGCGGCACAGCCTTGCTCACCACTCCCAAAACTGCCGCCCGCGCCAAAGAAAATTTCGACATCTCCCCGCTTCCGCAAGACGCCCTCGACGAAATCAATCAAATTCAAACGCGCATCCGCCTCAACGAAGTAGTAAAAACCGGCAGCCCCGGCTTCATCGCCCGCGGAAAGTAAACCTGGAAGCGCCACGCTCCTAAGGCCACTCAACCTCTATCGCGTAAATCTCCTGGCTGCTCATATCGCGTGCAAATAAAGGCGAGTCGTCCGGCCCCAGCCCAAACCAATCCACAAATGTTCCCGTAGTGACGCGGCCAACGTCCTTCAGATCCACAACATTCGCAATGTTTGCGTCGGCCAGTCGGAGCCGCCCGATGCGTTCCCGCGCACCTTGTTGCTCTTCTTCGTTCGAAGAATATCGAAAATAAATGTGCTTCCCATCATGCGACCAGGTCGGATAGCTAACGGGAAACCCGACCGCCTCGCTCCACTTCTCCGACGCGACATCAAACAGCATCAGCTTCCCCGGTTCACCGTTTGCCATCGCCGCGATCGCATTCCCATCCGGCGACCACTGTGGATTGTGAAATCCCTGCGAACCTCCGACCGAAGAAACACTCTGCGTCTTCAAATCAAACATATATATAGGCGCATTCGGCACAAACAGGCTGCCAAACACCAGCCGATTTCCGTCCGGCGACCAGTTCACGTCTGATTGGCTTTGTTCGCTCGCTAACAAACGCTTCGACGTTCCACCCTCGCTCGAAACGAGATACACGCTTCGCAAAGATCCGGGAACATCGGCACTGAAAGCGATCTGCTGTCCGTCGGGCGACCAGCGTGGCGAAAAAACTCGCAGCGGCCGAAACGTCAATTGCCGTTTCTCGCTGCCATCCGTCTTGCTCCGCCATAAATCGCCGTCAGGGAACGACGTGTACGCAACCCATTGTCCGTCGCGCGAAAACGCCACGCCCTCCGCCGAAATTCCCGCCAGAAACGGAGCGAACTGCCTGCTGTGTTGATCGTAACGAATCAATTCGGCGCGATGAGTTGTCCCCAGCGCAAAGATCGTCTTGCCGTCTCTGCTCGGCAACGGATATTGATACTCCAGTGGACCCGCAGTTAATCGTGTCGGTTCGGCTTTGCGCGCGCTCCACGGAAACGCCGTTTTCGCCGGCACACTCCAGAAATCTAGTCGGCCCTCATTTCGCGATTGGAAAACGAAATACCGTCCGTCAGCGGTCCACCGGCCGCAACATCCCTTCAGCACCTGCCGTAATCGCGAACCCTCCGCGTTCGACTCCATGATCGACATCTCGTCGCGTTGGAGATCGAAAACGGTAAATCGAAACGCTCGCGCGTCTGGCGAATGCCGAAAGGCGAAAGCAACATGCCCTGCGTCGAAAAGTTTTCGAAGGCCGTTCCCATCCAGATCGATCGAATATACGTCGGTTCCGCGCCCGTAAATTACACTGCCTCCATCTGGTCCGAAGGCGGCGTCGTGCGCCAAAATTGTCCCCACTCTGCGCGGAGAACCGGACGATACCGGCTGAACCCACAGCGAGTCGCCGTCTGCCTCGCCATTTGCCAACAACAACTCCGTCCCGTCCCCCGAAGCATCCATTACCGTAGGCTGCTTCAGTTGAATCGCTAACCGCGCAGCCTCCCCTCCGCGTATCGACACTTGCAGAATCACGTTGCGAGGGCCCGGCAAAGTCTCATTGAAGTAAACGCGTGGACCATCGGTTGCGAGCGGCCCTTTTTTCGCCTGGCCGTCATTCGTCAGCGGTCGGAACCGCAGCACTTTCGGTGCCGCCACGCTTCGCGTAGTCCATTTCCAAGTAGCCGCGACACCCGCGACGAGAATTATGGCGACGACGCCGGCCACCAAGGCCACCTTCAGACCTCGGTTCCGACTTTCCGCTATCGAGATTTCTTCCCGGGGAATCTCAACAAGTGTGGCAAGAGCGCCCGCCACGGCATTCAATCTGCCAACGCCGTCAGTGTCGCCGGCGCCAGCACTGGCGCCATGCGCCCCATTCGTCACCGCCGCGATAAATCGATACCCACGCCGCGGCAGCGTCTCCACATACCGCGGATTCTCCGCCGAATCTCCCAGCGCATCCCTAAGCCGCGTGATCGCCTTATTGAGCCCACGCTCGAAATCGACGTAAGTCTCATCCGACCACAGTCGCTTCGTGAGTTCTTCCCGCGTCAGAACTTCGCCCGGACGCTCCAACAAAACGAGGAGCACCTGAAACGGCTGCTCCTGCAGCTTGACCTTCTTCCCCGCACGACGTAGCTCACCGGATTGAGCATCGACCTCGAATGCCCCAAAGCGAATTGGTCCCATGGCACCCTCCGCCAACATTGCCTGGCATTCTAACTCACTACATTCTCAATTGAGGGAAATCTAAATTCACGCGCAACTGCATGATTCGAATTCCTTTGCTGGGGAACACACTCGCCACATGCAAAGAGCACGCACGCCCTTTACCGTTCCGGCCTCTCGACCTACTGTCGCCCCGGCCTAAAGGAGGTCACATGCAAAACAAATTGGTTTCCAAGATATTTGCGGTCGCCGCGCCCACGGCGGTCGTATTCGGTGCGCTCGCGCTGATGACGCCTGCTGCTCCTCAATCCGTCGCTCAACACTCCAATAAGTTTCCTCCTCCGCCCCGATGTTCAGCCAAGACACTTTCCGGCGACTATGCCTTCACCATCGAGGGCGCGCTTCTTTCCATTCCCAACGTCCAGCTGCCACCGGGAGTTTCTCTCCCGCTTCACGGAATCGCGCTCTCCCACTACGATGGGAAGGGAAATAGAACCCAAGTTGACCACGTCGTCGTGAACGGAGAGGAGCCGTCTATGGAATGGACTCCCGGCAGCGGCACCTATACCGTGAATGACGATTGCACCGGCTCCCAGGAACTCTTCATCACCGGCAATCCTCTTTCGCCCATCCGCTCTCATTTCGTGATCGATAAAAACGGTCGCGAAATCCGCGAAGTCGTCGACGCAAACGCAGTCTCAGCGATCGGCACGAAAGTCGAATATTAGAAGTTGCAGCTCGATCGCTGCCCAACGACCAAACGAAAGGCGGGGTTCCCTCAGCAATGAGAACCCCGCCTTTCGACTTGCGTCACTTCGCCGCACGGCGATTCTCAAAATACTTGGCTCAACCTCTATTCGAAGGTGATACACCCTCTTCGTTTCCGCGCAGTATGGGCAACGCCACTTGGACTTGATCCTTCGCCCTGGACTTCGCTCTTATCTGCCCAATCCTGATCGACGCCTTAAAAATGCTCCCCACCGAAATCACCCCTCCCAATTTGTGTGACGCAATCGACGCCAATCCCATCGATGCAACGCACCCGCAAGACGCGCAGTCCGGCTTCCCGCCAAACTGGCACGGCGTAATCTTCGTCCGCAAATCCGCCGACAACGTCTGAGTAGTCAGTGCAAAAACGCAATCCTCAGGCTTCTCGGGCGGCGAACTGAACTGCCGAATCACCACCTCCGGCATATCCAATTTCGGATAAATCTTCCGCAACGCGATCATCTCCACAATCGCCCGCGCCCGCTCCTCCGCGCTCAACATCTCCGGCAGCTGATCTCCCACCTGCGGAGTAAACAAACTGAACCACACCTTCTTGATCTCCGGCCGCGGCGTCCAAAATTCCAGGAATTCCGCCAAATACCCCGGTCGCTTCATCATTTGACCGGTCACCGTGCAATGAATCGTCACGCGCTGCCCTGCGATATTTTTCAGAATGCGATCGTAAGTCGCCGGCGTTCTTCGCACATCGTGTTCCGCTTGCAACCCATCGATCGACACCACGACGTACAGATGCGGCAGACTCGCCCACGTCGAACTCATCGCGCGAAACGCGCTCGTCACAATCTGCACATGAATTCCGCGCACCATCAGTTGCGGAATCAACTCTTCCAACTCGCGGTAGCGAACCAGCGGGTCGCCTCCAACGATCGATAGATGCAGCGGCTTCAGCCGATCGACAACTTCAAGCACTCCGTCGATCAACGCCTGCCCCTTCCGGTCGACTAAATCGCGCAGCGTCTGCCCCCCGCCCAAATGTGCATCGTCGTACGCGTAACACCCAGGACATCGCAACGGGCACTCGCGCGTGATCTCCAGCGACAGCGACGGATGCTCGCCTTTGAGAATCTTGCCCCACGCTTGCATAATTTGAGAGGTTTGCACCGATGTTTCCCTTTTCCGATCGCAAGATGCGCGGGCACGAAATGCCGGCGATCTCGGTTGTCAGCCAGTTGGTCAGATAGAGAGAAAGCAACTCACTCTTGGGCGCGGATTCCGCCCCAATAAATCAGATGCGTCGAGGGCTTTCTGCGTGAGAGGAAATCGTGTTTAGTTGAAACAGGGAGGGGAAGAATCCGTCGATTGCCTTACAAAGGTAGGACCGTTCGAAAATATTTCGCCTTCAAAATTCTGCCCAAACAAAAACATGCCGGCCTGAAGATGCCCGTCCCGCGCCACGGAATCCAACGCGTGCTTCTCCGCCGTCACAGCCACGCGATCGACAAGCTGCAAAATCAGATTTTTCTGAAGGTTTTGCGGCTTCACCGCGGGTGGATCGGGCAGCGTATCAATCGCACCGCCCACAAAAACCAAACACAACAACCACACCGCGATTTGGACTCTCATAGATGTAAGCAGTCGACATCTAACCCGACACGACATGCAATGAGCGAGAACCAGATGCAAGCCCTTGGCGACACCCAGTATGCTCTCATCGCCCCGTCGCGACTAGCCCTTCACATGTCGTTGACCTCTGCCTGAAAAAAAAGCACCCGGAACGGTGCTCGCAATACCGAATGATGTTCTCCGAATTAGGCTCTCGGCGACGCTGGGAGGCCGATCCCTTTTTTCGACCTCCCAGCGGCAGCCACTTGGATCGCTACTTCTTCTTGCTGGGATCGTCCTCCGGATTCACGTAGTTGAATTGCAGCGGCGAAGCGCCATGCACCTGCACGACAACTTCTCCCGTTGCCATCGCATAGTGATGCATGTCGGGGTCGAGATATGCGAAGCTGCCGGCTGGAAATGCTCCCATTTTGCTTTCGTCGAATTTCTCGCCCATTCCCACCTTGAACGTTCCCGAAATGACTGTGACGTTCTCTCGATAGGGATGCCAGTGCGGTGCGATCCGATAACCAGCGGGCATTTTTAACCGGATCGTGTAGTCGCCCTTCGAAGCCGTTGGATCGCCTTCCAGAACCGCGAGTTGCGCCCCAGGCGCGACAAACGCCGGTGCCGGACCATAAGGTACCGCATCGGGCGTAAATGCATTTTTCTCCGCTCCATGATGTGCCGCGGAATTCGCGAGAACCAAACTCGACCCAAGCAATAGAGCAGTCATTGCGAGCCCGGTGTATAAGTTGCTTTTCATTGTGTCCACCCTCCGTGGATTGATCTGAACTGACAGGATGTTCTCGCCAGAGAGGCCTTGGCGCAATCCAGACGCGATATCGTTTATGTATCTTTTGTATCGCCTCGTAGATTATTCATTCTTAGGAGATAATCCTTGAAACGAAGGTCACATGCCTCGGCCAAAGCCTGCACCCGAAACAATCGAACTCGACCTGGGCCGCTATGAGCTCCGCCGCCATGGCCGTAAGGTGCGCCTCGAAAAAAAGCCCATGGAGCTGCTCATTTTCCTGGTGAGCCGCCGAGATCAACTGGTCTCGCGCGAGGATATCGTCGCCAGGCTTTGGCGCTCCGATCTGTTCGTCGATACCGAGCGAAACGTAAATAACATCGTCCGAAAGATACGTGCCGCTATCGGCGACGACGCCGACAATCCTCGATTTCTTGAGACCATCGTCGGCAAGGGATACAGGTTCATTGGCAACTTGCGTGTCATCGACGCGCGGCATGAATCCCCAGCGACAAGTCGATCATCGGGCCACTGGATAACTTCGGAACGAGCGGAACGCACTTCGCTCGCCGTCCTACCCTTGGCAACAGACGGCGAGGATTTCGACGATGGCGGATTATGCCTCGGATTTGCCGACGCACTCATTTCCCGCATCGGAAACCTGCAGGGCGTGGATGTATTGCCCACCTCGACAGTGTTGACCGCGCCGCCCGAAGCGCAACCCGCCGATCTCGCCGCTCGTTTGGGTGTGCGATTCGTTGTTCGCGGCGCGATCGAAAGCTCGAAGGGGCAATTCCGCGTATCCGTCGAGATGTTCGACGCTCATCTCCACCGATCCTGCTTCTCGCGAAGGTTCGACATCGACGTGAATTCGCTACCCGACGTCGAGGATGAACTTGCAAAGAACATTGCCGACGTGCTGAACAGGCGCCTCGCTCCATCTGCGCCCCAGAGCCGGTCGAGGCACAGCAAAGACCCGCTGGCGTATGCGGAATTTATCCGAGGCTATCGGCTGAGTTCCGGAGGCGACCTCGGTATATTGGAGGAAGCGACGCAGCGGCTAAGCAACGCGGTAACGCGCGATCCCGCTTTTCCACTCGCTCACGCCACTCTGTCTCTTGTCTGCGCGATGCGTCATTTCGAATTCGACCCGGCGCGGGTGTGGCTCGAGAAAGCGGAATTCCATTGTCATCGCGCTCTTGAGCTCGATGCGAATTTGCCCGAGGGACATGTCGCCAACGCGTTTTTGTTATGGGGGCCTTCGAAGAACTTTCAACATCTCGAAGCCATCGCCGAGTTAAGAAAAGCGATCTCGCTCCAACAGAACCTGCCTCACGCCTACAACCGCCTGGGTACGATCCTGGCGCACATCGGACTGCTCGACCGTGCCCGCGAAATGTACGAACGAGGGAGTTCCTTTCACCCAAAGAAGTCCGTCAGCCACAGCATCGTTCAGGTCCATTTCTGGAACCTCGACTACGATTTGGCTCAGCAGCAGAACGATAAGTGGCGCGCCGAAAGTCCGGGACAAAAGTATCCGCTCTACTTTGCTCCTCAGCTCGCCATGATGCGAGGCGATTGGGCGGAAGCAAGGACGTTACTCGACGAAGCCGAACGAGTTCTTCCAGGCGAGCCGCTGATCACGAGCCTTCTGGGTTTGTTTCACGCGTTGACAGGCAACCGCGAAGCCGCATTGAGCTGTGTCTCGCAGGCGTGCGCTAACCCTAAGTCTTTCGGTCACGCGCACCACACCTACTATCAGGTTTCCTGCACCCTTGCGATCCTCGGTCAGTCCGAACCTGCTTTCGAATGGCTGGAACGAAGTGTCAGCACCGGGTTTGCATGCTGGCCCTTTTTTCGTAAGGATCCGCGTTTGCACAACGTGCGAAGCCGCCCCGAATTCGAACTCCTGGTGAGCGCACTTCAGTCGAAGTACCCCGATAACCTCGGCTTGTTGTAGCTCGCGGCCAAACTCAATCCGCTAACCATTTCTTGTCGGGGCAGTCGTCCGGCTCGCTCTTGCTCAAACTCTCTTCGCGCACTAAGCTACCCCTAACTTCCCTTGACAACCGTTAACCATTAAGGTATACTGACGCGTGTATAACCTGACGACCGCCCAACTATTCCTATTCTGGAGCCGGCGCCAGGCCCCGCCCTACGAATCAAATCCCGTAACTCCCCTGGAATCACATTCTTGCGCCATCGCGACGCGCATCCCTTTTCTTTTCACATTCTTACGCAAAACACCCCGGAGGGGGTGGGGGTCCGCTTTCCCAAATCCTCACCGCCAATTTTTTGGGGCATCCGGCAGGCCAGATTCGGGCATCGCATACAAATCACGGAGGTTACCAATGACATCCTTGCGTAGATTTGCATTTGCCGCAGCCGCAGCGTTCAGCCTCGCCACGATCCCTGCCTTGGCACAAGTCCCCGACGGACCCCAACCCTCCGCTCCTCCTTCAGCGACGCCAGCGCCTCGACCATCGGTGACGAAACTGCCGCAGACGCCCGACCCGATCGACGTACCCGCAGGCACGCGCTTCGCGGTCGTCTTGGAAAACGGAATCTCGACGCGCGGAGCCAAGCCCGGCGACTCGCTCTACTTTCGGACTTCCTTCCCGATCACGCAGAATAATCGCGTCGTCATCCCCATCGGCTGCTACCTCCGCGGCGAACTCGTCGAAGCCAAGCGCCCCGGCCGCATCAAAGGGCGCGGCGAATTCCGTATGAAGCTCAACTCGATGATTTTTCCCAATGGCTACACCGTCGATCTCAACGCCGCCCCGCGCAGCGCCGACTCCGGCGGCAGCGAAACGATGGATCCCGAAGGTAAAGTCACCGGCGGCGGCGGAAAAGGCAAAGACGTCGGCACCGTCGCAACCACCACCGCGACCGGCGCGGGCATCGGCGCGATCGCAGGCGGCGCAAAGGGTGCCGGCATCGGCGCCGGTATCGGCGGCCTCGCCGGACTCGGCGCAATTTTGTTGACGCGCGGACCCGAAGCCGAATTGCCACGCGGCTCCACGCTCGACATCGTTCTCGAGCACGTTCTCACGCTCGATGGAAATCAAATTCGTTACAGCAGTGTGGGCGAATCGTCACCAATCACGCCGCCACCACCGCGCCAGTAGCAGATTTCGTTTGGCGTCGCTTCGCGCCGAAGTGCCGCGCGTTTAGTGAGGCAATCGCTTAGTGAAGCAATCGTTTAGTGCAAATTGAAATGCGCTCCGCCGCCACGGGTCGCGCAGCAAAAGGAAGAAGCTTTCGCGTTTCAAGAATTTGATTTGAGCTGTTCTCGTGCGCGAATCGGCCGAGAACAATCCACTCGCGCGAATGCGTTAGAATCGCAATATGAAATCTTTCGACGTAGCCATTGCTGGAGCTGGTCTCATCGGCTCCTCCATCGCATTGGAACTCGCACAAGCCGGATTGAAAGTCGGCGTGTTCGATCGCGGCGAGCCGGGACGCGAGGCGTCCTGGGCCAGCGCCGGAATCCTTTCCCCCGCTCCGGAATCGCCGGCGATGATTTCGATGGTGCCGCTGGCGAAAGCTAGCATGGATTTGTATCCCGCGCTCGTCGCGAACGTGGAAGAAATTTCCGGCGAGAAAGTTGGATTTCGGCCGAAGGGCACGATCGATGTTTTTTTCTCGAATGATGCGATCAGCGATCTGAGCACGCTGATCGCGTTGCATCATGGAATGGGATTGAAAGCCGAGCCGTTGCGTCCCGAAGATGCGCGAGAACTCGAACCGTCACTGAGTCCTGAACTGGAAGCTGCGGCACTGCGGCCTGAGGAAGCATCGATCGACAATCGCGCATTCACGCACGCGATGCTGAGCGCAGCGAAGAAAAGCGGCGTCGAAGTTTTTGCTGGAACGCGCGTCACAGGAATTGTGACAGAAGGCGGACGCTGCACTGGTTTGAAATTGGAGGACGAAACCGTCAGCTCAAAGTGGACCGTGATCGCAGCAGGAAGTTTTTCAGCTGAGATCGAAGGCGTAAAAGAATTCGCGCCAGTTCGTCCGGCGAAGGGGCAAATGGTTTCGCTGCGCGCCGATGGATTGGAAATCGAGCGTGTGATCTGGGGCGAAAAGATTTACATCGTCCCGCGCAACGATGGCCGCATTCTCGCCGGTGCAACCGTCGAATATGTCGGCTTCGACAAACAGGTAACCGCAGGCGGCGTCGAAAAAATTCTGTCAGCCGCGATCGAAGTGATTCCTGAATTTGCGGACGCGCGCATTGAAGAAACATGGGCCGGATTGCGGCCCGACTCACCCGATCACTTGCCGATTCTCGGACCGACCGACATCGACGGTTTGGTGATTGCCACCGGACATTTTCGCAGCGGCGTGTTGCTGACTCCGATCACCGCGCGCCTCGTGCGCCAATGGATTACCGAACGCAGCGTCGGGCTCGACTGGGAACGCCTAAGCCCGATGCGATTCGCCGCAGCGCGTCGACAAACTACGGCTTAGCGCTATTTGCAATTCGCCGACGGCTCGTCCAGCGCTGGGCTGAATGAGAGCAGAGCAAACGGCTCGAGCAAAATACAGAGGGAATCGAAGTGCAGAACGAAATGAAGTGCAGGGCGAAGTGAAGCGCAGGGCGAAGTGAAATGAAATGCAGAGCGAACTGGCGTAAGAGAAGTTAGAGCGAGCCGGCTAGTTCCTGGGAGAGGACTTCGGCTTTTTTCGCGGCGTTGCTGGCGCGAGTCCAATCGCCAACGTGAGCAGCTTCGCGAGCCTCGGCGAGAAAACTTCGCACCTTGGATGCGAGATCGGACTGCATTGGATTTAGCGAGCGCCCTCGCGACGCGGCAATGTTCCTCTCAGCGACGCTCACGCTGGCTGAAGTCTGCTGCTGTGCCGCAGCGGTTTGCTCTGGGCTAAGTTGCGGCGCGATCATCGGTGCTTCCGGCATGGGCGTGCCGCCGCCTCCTCCTGCAGGCACGACCGCGATGCGCGGACGCTGTGGCCCGCTCGGCATCCCCGCAACCGGCGACGGTGGCGCCGGAACATCGAGTCCGAGATCCGCGAACAAATCTTCCGTGCTCACATCGGAAGAAACTTTTTCCGGCGCGACCGGCCGCACATTTTTTGCAGCCGCCCACGGAAACGCTCTGGTGCGCGGTCTCTGCGTCGCACCGCAGCCAGAAAGAATCGCAGCGACAGCGCACAGCATTGCGAATGTCGTTCGCAGCGACACACAGTGCGGCGTTGCGACGCAAATTCTCTCGTTGATGTGATGATCAGTCTGCATCATGAAGGGAGCGGGAATCAGGCCGCGAGCGGCAACTCGATCCGGAATGTGGTGCCGCGGCCGACCTCCGAAGTAAAGTCTATCGAACCGTTGTGGAGCTGAACAATTCGGAAGGTGCTCGCGAGACCGATTCCGCTTCCGCCGGGCCGCGTCGTAAAAAATAACTGAAAAATCTTTTGTTTGTTTTCCGGTGGAATTCCTTTTCCGGTATCGCCCACGCTGATCTCCGCCATCTCGCCTCGTCTGCTCAACATAAGATGCAGCTGACCGCCCGCGGGCATCGCCTCCACCGCATTCAGCACAAGATTTAATATTGCCTGTTTGAGCAGCGCGCGATCGACATAAACTTCGGGAACGTCGATCGGCAAAAGCTGTGCGACTTCCACTTTCGCTTTGCGCAGTTGCGGCTGCGCCACTTCGATCACATCGCGCAAGATATCAGCGAGCTGTGTCGCCTCGAGCCGCACTTCCATGGGACGAGTAAAGTCGAGGAATCGTTTTACGACCGCGTCGAGACGATCGATCTCCTTGTCGAGCACCATAACTGCCTGCATCGCGTTCGAGTCCATCTCGGCGGGCAGCGATTCCTTCAAGTTCTCAAGCCAGAGCCGCATCGAGTTCAGCGGATTCTTCACTTCATGCGCGACGCCCGCGGTGATGCGTCCCAGCGCCGACAGACGCTCGCTAACTTGCAACTGTGTGTTGATTGACTCGATGGAATCGAGATCGCGCAGCGTAACGAGCGCGCCCATACGATCGCCATCTTCCTGAATACCTTGCACGCTGACGCCAACACGCCGCGGCCCTTCGATGGTTTGCAAATCGGTTTCGGCGGCAATCTCGCTCAGTTCGTCGCCGTGAACCTGGATAATGTCGTGCAGAGGATGACCTGGCGGAAAAATGTCGCTGATGCGTTTGCCGAGAAAAGTGCCCGCCGGAGCGCCGAGAAACTTCTCCGCCGCTGGACTCACCATGACCGCGCGCGCCTCCCGCGTGAAGAGGAGCAAGCCGTCTTCCATGCCTGCCATCACCGAGTTCATGTTTTCGCGCATGGTGCTGAAGATTTCGTGCACTCCGCGCAATTGCTGGCCAACTTGCGTGATCTTGCGGCTCACAGCACCTAACTCGTCCGTGCCGCCGACAAATCCGCTTACCTCGGGAGCGGGCATATCGAACTGTCCCGCCGAGATGCGATCGAGCTGATCGGAAATGCCGCGCAAAGGAGCGAGTGTGGCGCCACTGACGATTGCGGCGAGGCCGGTGGAAATAATCAGCGCGAGCAGAACGATAGTTCCAATCTGTCGAATCGTCGGCAAAATGTCGTTCAACAGAAGGCCCGACGAGACAGCGACGCGCACTTCACCAAACGGCTGGCCGCCTTTGCTGAAAGGGAAGTCGAGTTCGTAGATTTTCGGAGGGCCGGCGAGAACTTTTACCTGGTGGAGAAATCCGCGCTGTGTGAGTTGCGAAAGCGGTGTGCGCCTCGGGAGGAATTTCCCCTGAGTCGATTCGTCGGTCGATATCAGGACCCTGCCATCGCGATCGGTGATGGCGACTTCGTAGATGTAGATGGTGTCTTTGTCGGCTTTGATCTGAGAGCGAAGCCCTTCATCGATCTTGAAGGCCTGCCAGACGTATTCGTGGATATCTTCGGGACTGTTGGAGATGGGACGCAGGCCTTCGTTGGCCGCATCGGTCAGCGCGCGTTGCGCTTGTTCAAAAACCTGATGCGCGATCTCAGTGGTTCGCTTGTCGGTCTGCTCCAAGAGCTGCGAGAGCAACTGGGCGACGAAGACGCCCGACAAGACCACGACGACCAGCAACACCAGCCCGGTCATCACCAAAGTGAGTTTAGTGCGCAGCCGTAGCTGCATCGGAAGACCCTACTCCGCGTCGGCGTTCGCTCCGCCGTATTCTTTCAGCTTATTGTGCAGTGTTTTGAGGCTAATGCCCAAAAGATCGGCGGCGCGTGTCTTATTGTTGCCGGTCGCGTTGAGCGTCTGGAGGATGAGTTCACGCTCCATGGCGTCGACGGTGGTGCCAACAGGGAACTTGATCGTGGACAAATCGCTTGGGCCTTTGGCTTGCGACTTGCCGAATTCATCGGGGAGGCAACTGCGCGTGATCAAGTCTTTCTCGCACATGATCGTGGAGCGCTCGAGCACGTTGCGCAGTTCGCGAATGTTGCCGGGCCAGGTGTAGCTGCGGAAAATGTCGAGTACCTCGGTGCCGATGCCGCGCACGTTTTTGCCGTGCTTGGCGTTGACGTCGCGAAGAATGTGCTCGACGAGCAACGGGATATCGTCTTTGTGGTCGCGCAGCGGCGGCAAATGAATGTGAAAAACGTTGAGGCGGAAGAAGAGATCCTGGCGCAACTGGCCGTTGCCGACGGCTTCTTCGGGATCCTTGTTCGTCGCTGCCAGGACGCGGACGTCGACAGGGGTCTCGCTCTTGCTGCCGAGTCTTCGGACTTTGCGGTCTTCGAGTACGCGAAGCAGCTTGGCTTGCGTCGGAGGCGGCATTTCGCCAATTTCGTCGAGCAGGAGCGTGCCGCCATCGGCAAGCTCGAAGCAACCGATGCGTCGCTCGGCTGCGCCAGTAAATGCGCCGCGCTCGTGACCGAAGATTTCGCTCTCCATGAGCGTTTCAGGAATTGCGGAGCAGTTGATGGCTACAAATGGACCGGAAGCACGCGGCGAGAGCTTGTGAATGCTACGCGCGACGATTTCCTTGCCGGTTCCGGTTTCTCCGGTGATCAGCACGGAGGCGGAGCTCGGCGCGGCCATTTCGACGATGCGCATCACTTCCTGCATCGGCTTGGAACCGCCGACGAGATCACCGAGGCGGCCGGTTTCGCGGAGTTGGCGCTGCAAAACGGCGAGCTGGCGCGTATCTCGCGCCTTTTCGAGGCAGCGATCGAGAAGCGCGCGCAAAACGGGCGCCTTCATCGGCTTTTCGATGTACCAGAACGCGCCGGATTCAATCGCGGCTACTGCGCGCTCGTCGCTGCCTTTGCCGGTGATGATGATCGAAGGGACGTTGCGAAGTTCATTGCCGAGTTGCTTGAGGAGGTCGAGGCCGTTCATGCCGGGCAACTCGACGTCGGCGATCAGGGAGTCGGGCTGAAATCCGCCGAATTTCGCGAGCGCGTCTTCGGCGGTGGCGACACCAAGAACGTCGTAACCCCATTTTTGCAGGAGCTGTTCGTAACCTTTGCGCGCGTTGTCTTCGTCTTCGACGATCAACACGCGATCTTTGCGCTCGTTGATGTCGGTGCGAATCGCGGTGCTTGTCTCTTCCGCCATGCGGGCCTTTGCCTCTTTCCTGAGGGGATGCTGCTAGCAGCGGCTTCAGCGTGTACTGGACCTTTGACTGTAACAAGGGGGCGCGGGATTTGCCAAGTTTGAGGAGCGATTGGGGTGTGGGTCAATTCGCGGGACAGTTTCCGATTACGGTGTTTGTCAGGAGTTGAACTCGAGAACCCAATTGCTATTGGTGTTGTGCTTGAAGGATCGGAGGGAAGATGTTCAGTTGCCCGACTTGTGGCGAGTCGCTTGAACCCGTCGAGTTGCAGCAACCCGCGGGCTTGGTGGTGGCAGCTATTGCCCGAAATGCCAAGAGCGTGTCCGCCTTTCCTTCGTATACCGCAAACTGACTGCAATCGTCTCCTTGGGCCTTGCCATCGGGTTGCTAATGCTAATGCGGGTAGCGCTAGTTGCGTGGTTCATCGCTGGAACCATTCTGTTGTGGGTGCCTATGACTGTAGTCCTGAACGTCTACTCAGCGCGATTCAAACCGCCGGTCCTCAAGAAATGGAAGGATAGTCCGTCGCTTATTCAATGGCTTCGCGAACGGAATCGAATTCGCGCACCAGATATATTTGACGACAAGAAGAAGGATTCGTAGTTGGGACTAGGCTGCATTTGTCTGGTTACGGCGTTAATCAGGACCTAGGCTGCAAGCGGCCTCTCTTCGTTGACTCGCCTCTCATCGCAACCTAAGATGTGCGGCTAATGCCGGACTCGTCCTCTTTGATTGGCCACACCGTTTCCCACTACCGCGTGATCGAAAAACTCGGGCATGGCGGCATGGGCGTGGTGTACAAAGCGCAAGACACCCGGCTGGATCGCGCCGTCGCTTTGAAATTCCTTCCTGACGACGTGGCGCACGACGCAAATGTCCTCGAGCGTTTCAAGCGTGAGGCCAAAGCCACCTCCGCACTTAACCATCCCAACATCTGCACCATCCACGACATCGGCGAAGACAGCGGCCGCGCCTTCATCGCCATGGAGTTTCTCGACGGCCAAACGCTCAAGCACGCCATCGCCGGTCGCCCGATGGAGCTCGAAACCCTTCTCACCATCGCGATCGACATCGCCGAGGGCCTCGATGCCGCGCACTCCGAGGGCATCGTTCACCGCGACATCAAGCCCGCCAACATTTTCGTCACCAAACGCGGCCACGCCAAAATTCTCGATTTCGGTCTGGCAAAAGTCACCACCGAGAAACACGCATCTCCAGACCCGGACACTCAGGCGACCACAGCGGTGGATGCACGACATCTCACCAGCCCCGGGAGCACGCTCGGAACCGTCGCTTATATGTCTCCCGAGCAGGCGCGTGCCAAGGAACTCGACACGCGCACCGATTTATTTTCATTCGGATCCGTGATGTACGAAATGGCCACCGGCCAGCTCGCATTTCCGGGAGACAGCACCGCCACGATTTTCGATGCCATCTTGAATCGCGCCCCGGTCTCTCCGACGCGCCTCAATCCCCATCTGCCGCCGAAGTTTGAAGAGATCCTCAACAAGGCACTCGAGAAGGACAGAAATCTTCGTTATCAGCACGCTTCCGACATTCGCACCGATCTACAGCGCCTCAAGCGCGACATCGACAGCGGACGCAGCAGCGCGGCAATTTCCGCCGCAGTCTCGGTCACATCTGCGCCTACGTCCTCCGCGAATTTCGAGACGCCTGCGCCAACAGTTGCGAGCAAGCGGCGCTGGAAAGTAGCAGCCCCCGTCGCATTGCTCGTTGTTGCGCTGATCGCCGCCGGTTTCTACTACCGCTCGGAGCAAGCCAAGCCGCTAACCGACAAGGACACCATCGTCCTCGCCGAGTTCGCGAACACCACCGGCGATCCAGTCTTCGACGGCACGCTGCGCCAGGGACTTTCAGCGCAACTGAACCAGTCTCCGTTCCTCAGCCTCATTTCCGACGAGCGAATTGCGCACACGCTCACGCTGATGGCCAAGCCAAAAGACGCGCGGCTTACGCCAGATGTGGCACGCGACGTTTGCCAACGCACCGCCAGCGCCGCCACCATTGAAGGCTCCATCTCCAGCTTAGGCAGCCAATACGTCTTGAGTTTGGAGGCGGTAAATTGCCGAAACGGCGACCTGCTCGCGCAAGAGCAAGTGACGGCCAGCGGGAAGGAGCAAGTTCTCAAAGCACTGGCCGACGCAGCGACCAGGCTGCGCGGAAAAATGGGAGAATCGCTGGCTTCGGTGCGTAAGTACAACGCGGTTCCGGAAAACGTCACCACGCCTTCGCTCGAAGCGCTGCAAGCCTATACCCTCGGCAATCAAACAATGGATGTGGCAAACGACTATGCTGCCGCGATTCCTCTCTTTGAAAGGGCCGTTTCACTGGATCCCAATTTCGCCATGGCTTATTTGCGCTTGGCCCAGAGTTATCAACCTCTCAGTGAAAACGACCGCTGTGCCGAGAATGCGCGAAAGGCTTACGCATTGCGCGACCGCGTCAGTGAGAGTGAAAAGCTGGCCATTTCCTCATACTACGACCTTGTCGTCACCGGAAATCTTGAGGCTGCCCGCACTTCCTTTCAGGCATGGGCGCAAACTTACCCTCGCGATGAGGAACCTCAGGTTTACCTATGGTTTACCTATACGTCCATGGGCGACTACCCGAAAGCGAATGCCGCGGCGCTGCAGGCGCTGAAGTTGAATCCCGGCAGCGGCGACAACTATGTGAATCTGGCGTACACCTATCAGTGGATTGACCAACTCGATCAGGCCAAGGCCACAGTCCGTGAGTCACGCGCGCATAATATTGATTCGCCTTGGCTACCTCTCGTTCTTTACGTAGTGAATTTCCTCCAGCACGACGCGGCCGAAATGCAGCGGCAGGTCGCCAACGCGAGCGGAAAACCAGGAGTCGATGACCAGATCCTTTTCCTGGAATCTGAAACGGCAGCATGCCACGGCGAGTTCGCCAAGAGCCGCGAACTAACACGCCGCGCTGCCGATTCTGCACAACGCGCCAGTGAAAAAGAAGCGGCCGCGGAATATACGTCACACTCCGCGATCCGCGAAGCGTTAGCCGGCGATATGCCTTCGGCGAAGCAAGATGCCCAAGCTGCTCTCGTTCTAGCCGCCGGCAGACAGGTGGAAGGCTTCTCAGCCGTTGCACTCGGACTGGCAGGCGATTCCGCACGGGCCGAGCGATTAGTCGCCGATTTGGGCAAACGCTTCAGCGAAGACACCATCGTAAAGTTCAATTATCTTCCGATGATCCGAGCTGCAACCGCGCTTCACAGTGGTGACGGTAAGCGAGCCATCGACGCGCTGTCTGCGTCCGCCCCTTATGAACTGGGAGAAACGAATACTTCCTTCACCTTTGCCCTCTATCCAGTTTACTTGCGTGGCGAAGCGTACCTAGCAGCGAAGCAGGGGGCCGCGGCAGGTAACGAGTTCCAGAAAATTCTTGACCACGCAGGCCTGGTCGGAAACGAACCGCTGGCCGCACTCGCACATCTTGGGCTTGGCCGCGCGTATGCCTTGGCTGGCGATAGCGCGAAGTCAAAGACCGCGTATCAGGATTTTTTCGCACTCTGGAAAGACGCCGACCCCGACGTCCCCATCCTCAAGCAAGTCAAGGCCGAGTACGCAAAATTGCATTAATTCCTTGCTGAGTTCCACTTCCACCTGAGTCAACGCCTGGTTAGTCGCATTACCGGACATTGAGTTCAGTTTCCGGTAACGGTTGCCAGCTCACGGGGTCAACGAAGAGACGAGTCAGCTGGAACTTGGCGGTACATGCACGCCAAAACGCCCCGCAGGATCCGTCGCTCGTTGTCCTGGGCGGAAAACTTAGTCTCAATCTTGCCTACTGAGATTGATTGGTCGTCGAATGCATACTCGGTGAAACAAGTACCCAACTGAGTACCTGTTACAAATATCAGTACGAATGACTTAAATCCTCCTTTAGAACCATAAGGGATTTGGCGGGAGACCAAGGCTTGAGCAAGAAAACTACGTTTCCCGAGGGAACGTGGACGCGACGATTGCCACGACATAAGCCCTGATAATCACCTTCGGAGGAGATAGACATGGCCACACCAGGACCAGCGAGGCCCAACGAGAGCGACTGGACGAAACCAGCCGCGAAGGCGATTCCGAAGGGAGGCTACTTCGAAGACAAAGTCGAGCGGGGCCGCTACGGCCCGATCTTCCCACAGACTCCCGCGTGCTACGGCTTCTCGGTTATCGCGAAACTCAAACCCGGAGGGGAAGCGCACCTCTACAACCATGCCAAGGTCATTGAAAAGGGGATCGCGGACAATCCCACCCTTCTCGCATCGCTCAAGGCGCATTACCTGAGATGGGTGATCTTCACCATCAAGGGAGATAGCTACATGATGTATCAGGGCATCTTCGACACTGACTTCGACAAATACTGCGAGGATGCCTCCTTCATCTTCGGCCAGTCGGGCATCAAGTCGGCATTCGAGGCCCTCGAGGGCTGGCCGGAGGACTACGCGACAAATCCTGCGTCCATCGTCAAATTCTTCCGCGAGCACCAGTGGCCGAGCTTCCTGGAATACAGCGAACATCCCTACGTGAGTTGCGCAGAGATCAAGGGCGCACTGAAGCTCAAAGCGGCATTCGCGGACATGCTCGATCTCATGCAGTAGAGCAGGGAGAGGACTGTGACAATCTTGCAACAACCGCCGAGTGTGTCAACCGAGGACGGTACCCTGGAACTGGAAGATATTCAGCATTTCTTGATGTCGCGGCCACCGGCACGCGCAGCTCGGTACGAATTTTTAACGTTTCGAAACGCAGCATGCGGACGGGCGTGGCTAACGGGCTTGATCGACAAGGTGGGCACCGCAAGAGCAGTGGGGTCGAGCCTGGTTGACTCCAGGTGGGTGACCATTGGGTTCACATGGAACGGTTTGCAAGCCATCGGGGTGGATGAGGTCTCGCTGGCCACTTTTCCCGAGGACTTCCGTCAAGGAATGGCCGCACGAGCGGACATTCTCGGAACCACGGGTGCAAACCACCCGGACCGCTGGGTAGGACGCCTAGCAAGCCCTGACTTGCACGCCATCGCCATCCTATTCGCTCGCGATGTTGCGGAACGCGACCGGTGCCAGAAGGAGCACGAACGCTATCTGGAGCAATGCGAGGGAGTCGAATTTCTCTCCTCATTAGACCTGGAAGCCCTTCCGCCGTTTGACTACGCACACGAACATTTTGGATACCGCGACCGGCTCTCGCAGCCGATCATCGAAGGAGCGGACGTTGAGCCGACGCCCGGTTCGGGCCCGCCGATCAAACCGGGTGAATTTTTTCTCGGATACCCGGATGAAGATGGTCCTGCCGCGGGAATGCCTCAGCCTGGGATTCTTTCTCGTAACGGCAGCTATGCCGCGTATTTGAGGATGGAAGAACATGTGTGCGCATTTCGTAATTTTCTCGCCGAACATGGCGAAACCCCCGAGCAGCAGGAGCTCATAGCGGCCAAGCTGATGGGACGTTGGAGGAGCGGGGCTCCGCTTGTTCTGGCGCCGGACAAAGATGATCCAGGACTCGGTGCGGACCCCCAGCGCACCAATAATTTCAACTACGGGGAAACGGACCCTCACGGATATGGCTGCCCTCTTGGAGCCCACATTCGTCGAATGAATCCGCGCGACACGGCAGTGAACATGAACCGGCGGAAGATGATCCGGCGGGGAGGCACTTACGGTCCGCCGCTCCCAGAGGGCGCGTCGGAAGACGGCATCGAGCGAGGAATCGCCGCATTCGTCGGTTGCGCAAGCCTCGTCCGTCAGTTTGAGTTTGCGATGAACGTATGGGCGAATGATCCGAATTTCCATGACCTGGGAAATGAACGCGATCCCATCTTTGGGACCCAGGACGGCACGTTTGACATGACCATCCCTAAACGGCCAATTCGCAAGAAGATCAGAAGCCTGCCGGCCTTCACTACGATACGAGGCGGTGCTTACTTCTTTCTGCCAGGCATCCGTTCACTCCGATATCTGGCATCTTTGAGCGATGGTCAGTAACCGGATTCTTGACTACGAGACAGTAGAGAGGCAGGTATCATGAGCGGCGAACTCCATCCACCTCGGACGTACAACCAGAATCATCTACCCCGCAGGTACACAGGCAAACGACGCATTTCCATCTATTGGACCTGGAGTTACCCATGGGAGTCCAACCGAGATGTCACACAGCTTGACAACCGCTTCTCGACCATGACTGAAGTGCGCAGAGTTGCCTGGCCGGCCTATGAGGGAGCGGAATGGGATGAAATGCATTTCCTGCAAGGGATTGCCGGAACCTTAGAGTTATTCCACCGTTCCACGCTCTCATTTCAGAAAGTAGCCGGCGAAGTCACTGACCATTCTGTGGCCGTGTTCCAACGAATTGATCAGGCGGGATATAAGCAGCCGATAGATGAACGAATCCTGGGCGACACGGACACGCTGATGGTCTTCGGTCTTGACCATCTGGTTTCGGAGCAGGAGGCAACCTCAGGGGAAATTGAAGCGATTCGCGAGTGGCTGAAACGAGATGGGACCTGTCTGTTGGTTGGACCTCATCACGATGTCGGGTTCACGGAAGACCTGCAGCAGCGGCAGCTGGAATATACGCATCATGGTGATGCGCTCGTCCCGCGCCAACAGCGGTTCGGGCAATACACGCGTTCGATATTGAAGGGCCTAGAGGTACCGGTCCTGAATCAATACGGACTTCGCCCGGCAGTCGTCGCGGGCACAAAACAAATCGCCCCACTCACAATCAACAAAGACTTGGACAAGCTCGGGTTGCTCAACGGAGTTACCACTTTCAATTTTCATCCGCACCTGCCGCACTATGCCCTGACCACCGATGACACGAAGTCAGTTCACGTGCTTACGCGTCAGCCGATTGATTCTGACCGACCGCATCCTTTTACTGCGGCGGGGAACACGGAGTTCAACTCATGCATCTGGATGCCTCCCAATGAACAGCGCGCGGGACACGTCCTGCTCGCCGACTCCACCATCTTCACCACGTTGTTCGGTGGAGTGGAGTCGTTGGAGACGTTCTGGAAAAACCTTGCATCCATGCCACTCGCAAGTGGTGTACCGGCCAAGAAAACACAGGCCGTCGCATGATTCGAGCTCAGATTACCTTGGGAAGGTCAGATGGGACTCCTTAGCAAGGCCATTCCTGCAGCGATGTTTGCCTTTGTGGTTTCCAGCATGCTGGCTGTCGGTGTAAGTCTCACTGTGGGCCAGATTCTGACTCCTCTGCGCAATGTAAGGCTCGTTTCCCTCGCACTGCTGGCAAACTTTGTCCTTATGCCGTTAGCAGCATTGGCCATAGCAAGGTTGCTTAAGCTTGACGAACCTCTCGGCGTGGCCCTGCTTTTGCTCGGTGCAGCGGCTGGTGCGCCGTTTCTCCCCAAGCTCGCAGGGATTGCCAAGAGTAACCTTGCCTTTGCAGTGGGGCTAATGGTGATGCTTATGGTTCTGACTGTGGTTTACATGCCGCTTGTTCTGCCCCTGCTTCTCGAGGGCGTTTCCGTCGATCCAATGAAAATCGCACGTTCTCTGCTACTTCTCATGTTGCTCCCCTTGGGCGTAGGGCTAGTTGTGAAAGCCCGCCTGGGGCACATCGCCGATCGGATACGCGCCCCACTCAACAAGATTTCCAGTCTTAGTCTGGCCCTCCTTATCGTGCTGCTCTTAGTGACGAACATTCGAAATGTCATCGATTTATTCGGCACTCGCGGCATTTTAGCGAGCGTTCTCTTTCTTCTTGTCGGTGTCGGAATCGGGTGGCTTCTTGGCGGGCAACTTTTCGGGACAAAGAGCGTGCTGGCCTTAGGTACCGCGCAACGCAACATTGCCGCGGCGCTCGTGGTCGCAGGCCAGAATTTCGACGACCCGAAGGTCCTCGTCATGGTCGTCGTGGTCGCAGTCGTTGGTCTGCTGGTTTTGATGCCGCTCGCGCGCATGCTCGGCACTCGAACCCCCGCGGTACAGGGAGCTTAGGACACCACAAGAACGGTCTGGCGCTGTTGGTGAAAAAGGAATTGGGTTCCTGATGAAAGCAGGCTGGGCAGTTCATGGGTTTTCTCTGGTCAGCGTGGTTGCGGTTCTCACGTTTGTTGCTTCTCCTTCTGCGCACGCGCAAGTCAGGGGCGTATATCCCGTCGGCATGAACGCGACCAACTCTGGAGTCACGCCTGAAGCCGGAATTACCTATTCAAACCTATTCGTTTTTTTCTCGCGAGACGAAAACAAAGATTCCGACGGGAATGTTGTTGCGACCGGTCAGCACTCGATCTTGATGGACCTGAATAGTTTCATTTGGGTAAGCAAAGGGACGATAGGGCTATTGGGTGGAGCAGTATTCTCGGCTTCGGCTACCCTGCCGGTCGCCAACAACTCGCTCACTTCAGACATTGTCGGCAATGTTAGTGGCGGCGGCGGATTCGCGGATTCGTTCTATCAACCGCTGATTCTGGGATGGAGGAAGAGGCGTGCAGACTTTCGGGCGGTCTATGGATTCTTAGCACCCACCGGAAAGTTCGAGGCTGGCGGAAACAATAACGTGGGTTCCGGCTATTGGACGTCAGTGCTTTCGAGCGGACAAACAATTTATCTCACTAAGAACAAAGCGACAGCTTTATCGGCGTTCGAGATGTACGAATTTCATGGCCCTCAGGAGGGGACCATGATCCACCCAGGCCAAACCTTGAACCTCGATTATTCGCTGACGCAAGCTGTTCCACTGAAAGCAGACTTGCGCCTTCAGCTTGGGTTAGCCGGTTACGGCCAGTGGCAGACGACGGATAAGCGCGGCCCAACGGTTACGCCGGAAGAGGCTGGAGCGCATTACAAAGTAAATGGGCTCGGGTTCGCGGCCAACGCGATCTTCCCCGGCCGCAAAGCGAGTATAGGCCTTAAGTATTTCCGTGAATTCGAGTGCAGGTCGACGTACCAAGGCTACACATTGGAAGTCACCGGCGCGATTACCTTCTGACGCTAGCTGCAGTTGGCGAAACGGTTTTCGATTCGACCGCGATTCTTCGAAATTCCTCATGCAGCTCGCCGAAGCGCGTTGCAGTGAGGCGCATCGTTTTCAGTCTCCGATAACGACCGCCTGAGCCGACAGCGTTTACCGGGAGCTATTTGTCTAGGTCGGTTATTCTGAGGGTTCGCTGGTCGTCGGTCATGAACTGCAATGAAGCGTTCTTGCGGATAAAAGGCGATCGCGAAAGCCCCGTGTTGGATAATTAGCTTTGAGCTAAAAACAGATTCTCCTATTTCGTTGCTGTTTGCAGCGGCAAACTGAGATATCCACAAACGCTCGAGTCAAGATCGAAGACAGGCAAATCGGAATGTGAATTCAGAACGGTTTTGAATTATGGCGACGCACAACTCCTATCCCTTTAAGAAATGCGTATCGATCAACTCCCATATCTTTGCCAGGTGATGGTCATCGTGCTCCGCAACAAAAAACAAATGATCCACGAGTCGCATGGGCTGCTTGAGACGCGGGTGCAGGCTCGTTCGTGCAAAAACGTCAGGTTCAAATGTCCCCAGGTGATCCACTAAGCGAAGCCGTGCTGTGCGGAATCCAGCCAGAATCTCCGCCAATTCTCGGGCATTATGGTTGGCTTCATGGGTCTTGCGATTACCCAGGTCTGCGACGGCGAGTGTGTCTCGGTCAGTAAGGAAGTCATCCACACGCGCCATCCATAGAGGTTCGAGATCGAGCAAGTGGCCTGCGTGCTCTTGCGCTGACCACTTCTCCTGCGGTTTGCCGACCAACACATCGGTCGTCACCGTGCGCAGTATCTCTTCCAGGCGTGCGGGCGTGCCCCACAGGCTGACACAAACGTTGGGGTGCTGCTCCGCCGGAAATGTGAAGTCGAACTTCCGCTCGAACCACGCCGGGACTTGGGTGAATAGCGAGGGTAGCAAACTATGCTCCTATCATGGTCCCACCTGGAATAGCGAAGCTCTTAGACTCATAACCACTCTGTTTCTTCTGCGTCTGCATTTCACAGTGCGCGTTCACTTTCCGATACAAAAGGCTCCACAACCATTTCGATCTCAACGCAGCAGCCAAACGGAATCCGCGACACGCCCAAGGTGCTGCGCGCATGGGCTCCTCGCTCTTCAAAGACTTCGACGAACAATTCGGAAGCGCCATTGGCGACCACGTGGGCCTCCGTGAATTGCGGCCCACTGTTGACGAAGACCAAAAGCTTCGCAATCCGTCGAAGGGCATTCAGATCGCCGACGGCGGCCTCAAGAGTGGCAAGCAACTCGATGGCGACGCTGCGTGCTGCTTGTTTCGCCTCAGCGGTGGTAATCTCCTCGCTCGTGGAGCAGACCGAGCCATCCTGGTTCGCAATCTTACGGGTGCGATGGCGTGACATACCCACCGCTACCTCACTGCGCTCTGCCACAACGCCGAGCTGTTTCAAAATCTTATCGTCCATAAACAACCCGTAGCCAATACGTTCATATTTCCCGAAGCGCGGCAATTGGGTCCACCTTCGTGGCTCGCCAGGCGGGAATATAGCTAGCCAGTAGAGCGACTACGAGCAAGAGTAAAGGTGCCACCAGAAATACGGCCGGGTCATGCGGGCGAACGCCGTAGAGCAAGCTGGCCATCAGTGAGGCGGTAGAAGCGGAAAATATCACGCCAACCACAATTCCGAGGCCGGCCAGGACTACACCTTTCCCCATGACAAGTCGCACGACATCCGCTCGCTGGGCGCCCAACGCCAAGCGGAGACCAATCTCGCGCGATCTTTGGCCGACCATATAGGCCAGCAAGCCATATATCCCGACCGAAGCCAGCAGCAGCGCCACCCCCGCAAATCCCACCACCAAATTCGCCGAGAATCTGCGCGATGCCAGCGATGCATCGAGCACCTCATCCATCGAGGTGACGCTGAACACTGGCAGCGCCGGGTCCACGCTCTGAATCGCGCCGCGAATCTGCGCCTCGAGCGCGCTCGCCGGCAACGAAGTTCGCAGCGCCAAGCTCAACGTCCGCCCGACAAATTGATTCAGCGGAACATAAACGTGCGGCACGCCATCGACATCGAGCCCGTCGTGCTTGATATTTTTCATCACGCCCACCACGGTGCTCCAAGGCGAAGAATTTTCGCGCGCAAATCTCCCGACGATGCGCAACCGCCGGCCCACAGGATTGCGATCCGGCCAATAGCGGCGCACCGTCGCCTCATCGATGATTACCACGGGCTGTTTGCCGCTCTCGTCGGCTTCGGTGAAAAAGCGGCCTTCCACCAGCGGTGTTTGTATCACCCGAAAATAATCCGGGCTGATGCGGATAATTTCGGCGCTCAAATCTCCCGAGGATTCCGTGGGTCGGTCTTCGATGGCCAGCGAATTGTGATTCGTGGTGCCGTAGGCCGCCGAATCGCTGTTAATTGTGTCGGCGGCGGGCAAGTTGGACGTAATCGCCGCCAACTCCACGCCGGGAATCGCGTTCGCGCGCCGCAGTAGTTCGCGATTAAACGCAATCTGCTGCGGTAAGGTCTCATATGGATCGAGCTTCGGATCATTCGGCGCCGGCAGATAGATATTCGCCGTCACCACTTGCGATGGATTGAAGCCCGGATTCTGCCGCAACAAATCGCGCAGCGTCTCCAATAGGAGCCCCGCGCCGACCATCAGCACTACCGCAAAAGCCAGCTGCGACACGATCAGTGCATCGCGCATGCGCCCGGCCTTCGCACTGTAGCCCGAGACTCGCGAGCCCTCGCGCATCGTGCTCGCAAGTCCCGCCTTCGAGGAATGAAGCGCGGGAGCCAGCCCAAACAGTAGGCCGGTCACGAGCGAAATCAGTAACGCGAATCCCAGCACCCGCCAATCAATGTTTACTTCGCCCAGCCGCGGAAGATTCGCCGGCACAAATCGCAAGACGGCTTTCAGCGTAATCGCCGCCGTCGCAAGCCCTGCGATTCCGCCTATGAAAGCCAACAAGAGCGATTCGGTGAGCATCTGCCCGAACATTCGGCCCCGACTCGCTCCCATTGCCGCGCGTACTGCGATCTCTTGCTGTCGTCCGGAGGCGCGCGCGAGAAGCAGACCGCCAATGTTCAGAGACACGACGAAAACGATCAAGACTACGGCAGCCATCAACACAACCAGCATCGGTCGAACCTTGCCGACCAAGGATTGCTGCAACGGCACAATTTCAACCGTCCATTTGGACTGCGGAGGGTAATCATTCGCAAAGTCGCGACGCAAATTAGCAGTCATGGCATCAAGCCGCGCCTGAGCTTGCGCTACGGTGAGGCCCGGCTTAAGACGACCGATTGCCCCTGGTAAAATGCGCAAGCCACGCGCCGGCGCTGGGTACGGATCGGCACTGAAGCCGCAGGTAATCCACACCTCGACGGCTGGAACGGTCGGTCCGGGGTGGCGAAATTCGGGGGGAAGTACACCTACGATCGTGTATAGATCGTTATCGAGGCGGAGGTTCCGGCCGAGGACACCAGGGTCAGCCCCATAAGATCGGCGCCACAGGGCATCGCTGATTACGACTGTGGGAGCGAATCCGAGCGCGAAGTCCTGGTGACCAAATAAGCGTCCTAGTTCGGGAGTGGCGCCCAGCATGGAAAAGTAGTTGGGAGAAACCTCGATCATTTCCAAATGTTCGGGCTGTTTGGCGCCGGTCAAGTTCGTGGGGCCCAAAACAACGACACTCACATCTTCGAACACATCCGTCTGCGTTCTAAGATCGTCGAATTCCGGCACGGAAAACCGAACACCCCGCAAACCCACACCAGGATTGTTAAAGTAGATTCTTACAAGACGGTCGGGGTCGTGGAACGGAAGAGAACGGAGCAACACGGCGTTCACGATGCTGAAGATCGCCGTGTTGGCTCCGACGCCCAGAGCCAGCGTCAGGACTGCCACGATGGTGAATGTGGGCTTCTTGACCAGCATGCGCAAACCATAGCGAACATCCTGAAGTAAAGTCCCCATGAAGACGCTTCCTTTCGGCCCTCTGCCTTGAAAATTCCATTACCAGTTTGCGATCGGCGGAATCTCTTCCTCCCACAGTTGCTGGCCCAGTTGCTCGGACCATAGGAGGGTCCACTGGTTGTCGTTCAATTTTCCCCAGCCATCCCGTACAACCCCCATGACGTAGATCTTGCTCGTCTTGCCACTGTTGTCTTTAATCTCGCCCTCTAGTTTCTCAAGTACGAGTGCCGCCCAGTCGTTGCCTCTGGGTTCGACCGTGAGGACGGTGGCGTCAAATCGCGTTAAGGCATACGGGCGGGAGAAGATTGCGTCGATGAACTCTTGCCGTGTTAGTTTTCGGTCGGGAGTTTGGACGTATAAATCCGGAGCCAGCATCCTCTCGATTGTGTTCTTGTCCATCGCCACATGCGCTTGAATCGCTTTTCGCGCTTCTGCCGAACTGACGGCAGGAGCGCTTTGCGCCCAGACTGCAACCGTTACGATTACCGCCAGTAACGTGGAGATCAGAATGCGTCCCCTCAGATTCATGTACAGAAAGCTGGAGCGTATCGAAGTTGCCAATCTCGATTTCATTCGCTTCTTCTCTTCTTGTAGTCCCTGTCGGCCACGGCGTCATCCCGGGGCCAAGACGTTCTTGGCGATGCTCCTGCTCACCGGACGATCTGCCGTGAAGACTCCATCCTGGCCGCCTCTTATTAGGTTGCGTTGGATGTGAATGTCGTTATCGCATCGGCGACGGCCAGATCAACCCGCCACGCTCCTACTTAGACCATGGCGGGACCACGCCGTTGCTGCGCGCGTAAGCGATCGACTGCCCCAGATGCTCGTGTTGATCTCCGAAGAGGTATCGAACCGCACCTTCCTTTGTCATATCCTTGCCAAACACCTTTACCGGCGCCTTCAGATCGGCGTCCGAGAGTCCGGCGATCGTCTGCTGCAGGTTCGCGTAGGAGGTCTTCAACGCCTCTTGCAGTTTCTCGGGGTCGGTAATCGGCGCCGGCCGCTCGCCCGCTGCGCCTGTCAGCGTTCTGGCGAGATAGCCGTTCTCCGCGACAATGAGATTGAATACGTCACCCACAGAACGCACTCCTTGACTGGGCTTCCAGTCGTATTTCCCCGCCATCACTCGCGCCAGCCCAGTGAATTTGTCCGAGAGCGTCCCAGTCTCTTGGGAAAGAGCCGCCTGCACTGACTGTGCCGGAACTTGGGCTTGTGACGGAGTAACACTCATCGCTGTGATGATGGCGAGCACGCAAACTCCGAATTGAATCAAAATTTTCTTCATGTGGAACTCCTTGACGTCACTTAAGACGACTCGCGCTACTCGTAACGCCGAATGCAGGTCTCAACGCGGCGTTTTTAAAATCCCGCTCACCAGCGAACTGGCTAACCGTTTTCAACACCGCCTGGCGGCGCGACCCCAGATTGATCGTTCCTGGGGATGCTCCTGCGCGCGGAACAATATGCCGCCAGGAATCAGCGTTGGCAGGAAAAGTGACATGCGGCATCTGAAATGAGACAAGCGGTCGGAGTTGGCCGTCCAATGCTGGTGCTCGGTGATGTCTGCTTCGCTATAATCCGTGCCGGAGGGTCGACACACCCATTGCAGCAGGCCACACCAGATATGGGACGGACGAGATGGATCTTAATCCTGTGTGCGTGGACGCTCGTAGGACTGTTGTTCACGGTGCAGGAGATCGCGGTGGCGAAGGTCCACGGCGGGCACGTCAGTTGGGTGTTCGTGGGTGTGATCGAACTCGTCTACTGGAACGTATGGGCGGCGTACACACCGCTTGTGTTCGGTCTGGCGAAACGATTCCCGTTGACGGGGCCTAGGTTTGCATCTCATATAGCGATCCACACAATCGCGTCGTTCCTGATGGCTCCCCTTGCATCTGTCACCGAATACTTTCTGAGCCGTGGAATTCTGGGACTCCTTTTTCGTATAAGCGACCCTGGCACACCACGCCCTCTCCCCTCGTTCACCGGCAGTGTTGTATCAATGAGCCTCACCGGCGTGATTACGTACTGGTTAGTTGTCGGATTGTATCAGTCGATCCACTTTTACCAGGCCGCGATGGAGCGCCAGACCAGAGCAGCGCAACTGGAAACGCAGCTCTCCCGTGCCGAACTCGAGAACCTTAAGAGCCAGTTACATCCGCACTTTTTGTTCAACAGCCTTCACACCATTGGAATCCTGATGCAGGAAGACGTCGATGCCGCGAGCCATCTGCTCGTCTGCCTTGGGGACTTGCTGCGCATGGCCCTCGAACGGCGGGAGAACGAGATCACCTTGCAGAGCGAGCTTGAATTCGTCGGCAAGTATCTGGAGATCGAACAGACACGCTTTCATGATCGCTTGAAAGTTCACATGGACGTGCCACCTGACCTTCTCGCAGTCTATGTACCAAGTCTGGCGCTTCAGCCACTGGTTGAGAATTCCATCAAGCACGGCATCAGCGTCGATTCCGGCGCGGGCCGGCTAGAGATCACTGCCAAACGCCACAACGGCAAAGTTTGGCTTTGCGTCCGCGATGATGGCCCGGGTCCGGCACCGGGATCGCGCCTGCGACTCGGCGTCGGACTTACCAACGTCCAGTCACGCTTGAAACAGCTGTACGGGGACGAGTCGTCGCTGGAACTTACCGGGGGCAACGGTCGAGGGTGTGAGGCTATCATCACCATTCCACTGAGGAGTTCGCATGAAGACGCGAGTCCTCATCGTCGATGACGAACCGATCGCCCGGCGCGGTATCCGCCGCTATCTAGCCAAACACGACGGCATTGAAGTTGTAGGCGAGGCGGCGAACGGAATAAGCGCGGTGGAGCAGATCAATGAACTTCATCCCGACATCGTTTTTCTCGATGTGCAGATGCCGGATCTGGATGGTTTTGGAGTCATCGAGAATGTCGAGCCCTCGACCGGCCCCGCTCCGGTATATGTCTTTGTCACGGCTCACGATGCGCACGCCATTCGTGCATTCGAAGTCCACGCTGTTGACTATCTCTTGAAACCGTATGATAGGGAGCGATTTGCCAAGGCTCTAGTTCACGCACGGCAGGTCCTCGAACAGCGCGGGAAAGCAAATCGAGATCTCGAACCACTGCTCCAATCCCTCCGTGGTCTCCGCCCGTTGGAACGCTTTGTGATAAAGGACAAGAAGCGAATCTTCTTTGTTCCCGTTTCCCACGTTTCGTGGATCGAAGCCACGGGAAACTATGCCTGCATACACACCGCCAGCGGCAGTCACCTTTTGCGGGAAACCCTGGCACACCTGGAAGAGAAGCTGGCGCCGCACCACTTCATCCGAGTGCGGAAATCGGCCATCGTGAACAGTGCCCGCATTAGCGAGATTCGTCCGATGTTCGATGGGGTATACGACATCATATTGGCGGAAGGAACGGTGGTCACGTCGAGTCGCCGATATGCTCACAAGTTACGAGCACTGGTGGAATCCTAGTCTTGCCGCCTGGGATGTAAAGTGAAGGTGGCGGGGGTCGGACTAATAGTGCGATTTAAAATGTGCAAGTTGTTGATTCTTTGACCCGACAAAACAGCGAAAACACCCAAAATTGCCGAAGCGGGGTACACGCCAGATACACACAGCAGCCATCGCCCGAGAGCCGCAGAGCCCTGACTTCGGACCGAGTCTGAAAAGAACGTAGGCTTCCAAGAAGAGACGTCGATGCTTAGTACGCGAAGGGATTCGGGCCGATGAGAAGGCCGCCGTCGATGCCTAGCGAATGGCCGGTGGTGAAAGAAGACTTATCCGAACAGAGCCACAAAACGGCTTCGGACACTTCTCTCGGAGTGCCAAGGCGTCCCAGAGGGTGCAAACCGCGTATACGCCTATTGAGTTCCGGTTCGCCGAAGATGCGCTCTCCCATATCCGTTTGGATGACCGCGGGACAGACGGCGTTCACGCGGATACCTTGCTTGGCGCATTCAGCGGCCGCCGTCTTTGTCAGTCCCAGCACACCATGTTTGCTAGCGATATAGACGCCCGCGCCTGGCGAGCCAATCAATCCCGCGACGGACGACATATTAACGATGGCCCCTCCACCGCCCTGCTTGACCATCTGCTGAATTTCGTATTTCAGGCAAAGCCACAAGCCTTTGAGATTGATCCCGAGAACATAGTCCCAGTTCTCCTCGGTTTGCTCGGCGAGCGGCACCCATACGCCTTCCACCCCCGCGTTGTTGAAGGCCACGTCGAGGCGGCCGTATTTCTCGACGGTGTTCCGAACGGCGGATTGCACATCATCGGCCTTGGAAACATCTGATTTTAGAAATAAGCCATCGCCGCCGGCTTCTCGGACGAGTTCGAGCGTCTGCTGGCCTTCGGTTTCACGACGACCCGTGAACGCCACTTTTGCGCCTTCCTTTGAGAAGAGCACGGCGGTATCGCGGCCGATGCCGGTGGTGCCGCCCGTGATGAGGGCTATCTTGCCTTCGAGGCTTCTAGTCATTTTGATTTTCCGTTTTGGAGTCGAGGTGTTGCAGCACTCTAGCGGCAGTCTCCTCCGGATTGCAAGCTACTCACCCGGCAGCCGCTTTTCACCGGGCCTGCGCAGGACGCAAACTGAAGTGTGAAATTTTCAGGTCGTGATTTGTTGTTTAACCGCGGACGCTCGTTATTTTCGGAAAGTACAGCCAGAGATGGCCTCCGTTATCGTCCTCGCCGAATACGATTTCACCATCGCGTCCAGTGACGGCGTCGCCGAACTGGTAGCCATAGCGACGCTGTTCGAGAATGGAAGCTGCGACCCCGAGATTGGTGACGCTGCCTGATACCGTGTCGCAGCAGAACAGATTCGCCATTTCTGCACCACAGAAACCGAAGAGCCTGCCGTCGGGCGTCACCGCCATAGGTCCGACCGGAGCGAGATGCGCCTTTCCTAGCAAACGAAATTTATTCTCGTCGAAAGAAAACAGCCGCCCGGCGGCGTCGGCCGTGAAGAGTAGACCACGATTGGGGTCGCGAGCCCATCGCAACGGCCCGGTCCACTCACCGTCGGGAAGATGGACCGCGGCGCGGCGGATGTGGCCTGAAGCAACATCGAAGCGCCAAAGTTGCGTACCCTCATCCTGTCCGAAGACTGCGGCACGACCGATGGCCAGCTGGCCACGACCCGGCGCCTCTCCCACAACAGTAATCCGTCCCGCCTCCACATCCACGGTGAACAGATGATGCGTGGTTACACCAACAACGGTATTTCGCGACGGGACAGCGACGGCGTGGACCACAGGCTCTCCCGGCACACAGTCGCCGAGTTCCTGGAGCACCGGTGGCGCAAGACCCCACTCCTGGATCCAGTCTTCCGCCAGTCTTATGTGCGGCACGGCCACAGCTCGGCCGCCCTGCGGTCCGTTCACGAAGGCGATCGTGCGGGAGGCGCCACAACAAATCGCCGCAGTGCTCGTGCAGCCGGGAACGACTCCGGCATCAAGCACGATCCCGGTGAGGCCATGGAAAGCCGCGCCAAAAAGGTGAGCCTGACGCCCACTTGTTCCACCGTAGACGTGACCCTCGGAGTTTATGTCGAGCGCGGTGATGCGGCTCTCGTCGAGTGGTATCGGGGTAGTCATGCCTGGCAGGCACGTGGGAAATGCCACCATCGTGCCCTCGCGGACGAATTGGTGCGCGATTTCGTTCAGATAAGCCTTGATCTCCGGCGAATTAGGATCGAATTTTGGTTTCGTCTGCATCGAGGTCATGCGTCAGCCCCACATCCGAATAGGAAGGTGTGCGTTTTTCCGCTTGCGGTCGGCCGGCATAGAGACTTTGAAGATGCCGGAGGGGTGATTGCCAACGTGGCCGAAGAACAGATCGCCGTTGTGATCCACGGCGCCTCGCGAAACATAGTGCGCCATGCCTGTGGGATGCTCTAGCCGAGCCACTTCCTCTCGCTTGAGGGTCTGCGGATCGAGGCACCAGACCACGCCCTCGTTCTGTTTCCGCGATTCGGGCGTTGGATTGTATTTCGCGTCGCGCCAGCGCGAAGCCACGTAATAGAGCTTGCCGTCTCCCCCAAACGTCAGCCCGCCGCAGTGATCTCGATACATGTCAATTGGGAAACTAAGATCTCGAGGTTGTGTGGCGGGTCCGAGGTCCTCGACACGCGGCCACTCACCCTGGTTGAGCCAGATGCGCATCAGGCGCGGATTCGGACACCAGGTGGAAGCGTAGACGCATTCACCGTCAGGAGATGGAGCCACGTCATAAAACACACTATGCCAGCCGGTTTGGTAGTTCGGATCATGCGCCAGCAGACCGGGAGAGATTTCCAGCCTATCCGTCTCAGGCGTGTAGCGCACCAACCGTCCGTAGTCGCTGCTGGTCCAGACACGGTGCTGCTTGTCGAGGAACAGCGCCTGAGGATTGATGGAACCGATGCGGCCGATATCGCGTCGCTTGCGAGTTTTGAGATCGTAGATGATGAAATGATCGCGCGGGTAACTCATGGCGTAGAGCAAGCCGCGTTCTTCATCGTGCAGCAAGCAACGGCATCCCTCCTTGGGGATGAGCGTGTCCCACCAGAGAACATGGTCGGTGCGCGTGTCGAAAGCGAGCAGCGCGGAGCCGCGAAAGCAACGTTTCGCGTCGTGCCAGGAATACCACGGCGAATAAACGGGCAGATCGATAGGCGGGCCGGAAAGATGTGTCGCCATGTACAGCACACCGTCGTGCATCGATGGCGCGAAGCTGTAGTGGATCTTGCACTGGGAAGCGCGGCCTGAGTCGCCGGGATCGTCCACCTTTTCGGCGAGGTTGAACAGATAGTCGAGATCGTCGCGCTGTTCGTTGTATCGCACAGGTTTTACCACGCCGCCGGGTACGCTCTCGGCGCAAGCAGCGGCATAGATCCGGCCATCGGGACCCACAGAAAGCGACCAACACGTGTCCGAGTCAGGATGACCTGTGAATGGGTACCACTTGACGGGATACGGCGTTTCGTCGAGCGCCCTGGCCGCCTTTGCTTCAGCCGTCACGGCCGGGGCGAGTCCTGCCGCGAGCACTCCGACTCCACTGCTAACCTTCATGAAAGTGCGGCGATCAATTTGTCCTGATCCCATCGATTTCCTTTCGAGCGGGAGGCAAGCTATTGCATTTCCAGTCCGCGTCGCTAAGCATCTCGGAATTCCCGATAGACCTCTGTGCCGGGCATCGTACGCTCCCCCTGTCCTTGACACAACGGACTTGCCACTCGCGAGGTCAGGGGGGACCGCCGCGATTTCTCCACCTCCCGATAAGTTACGTTGCCAGAGAGATTTGAAGCGGCGGCATTTTTCGGATCGATCCGGGTGCCCCTGCGGGTTGTTGGTTTAATGGTTTCCGATGAAGAACAGCTGAAACTCGGAGATTTCGGCAGTGTCGGTGGAACTGAGGATGTTCAGTCGTATGCGGGAGTCGGTTTGGGCGGGGAAGCTTTCGATGCGCTTGTGGCCGATGGAGTGGTCGGCGGCGACGGGCTTCCAAGTGGTGCCGTCCCAGACTTCGATGCGGAAGGACTGGATGTGCTGGCCATTGGCCAGGCGCTCCATGATCAGCGCGTGATCGAAGGTTATGGGCTTGGCGAAATTTATTTCCAACGTTGCGTGATGCGAACCGTGGGGCGCGGACCAGAAGGTGTTGGCGTCATTGTCGAGCGCGCGTTCGACTTCGGGATCCTGTTGTTTTTGTTGCGGCGACAAATTCGTGCCGTAGCGTTTGGCGATGGCGGCGCCGAACTCTTCGAGGCGCTTCGCGTCTTCGTCTGGCAACAGGCCGCGATTGTCTGGTGCCAGACCTAACATGAGTTGGCCGCCGCGGCCGATGGTCTGGTCGTAGAGTGTGATTAAGTCCGAGAGCGACTTGAGCGAAGACTCGTCGTTGGGATGCCAGAACCAGTGGAGTTTGCGTAGTGGCGTGTCGGCTTCCGCCGGGCGCCACCGCAGGTATCCGTGACGATCGATGACATTCCAGTTTTCGCGAGCGACGATTCCTGCTTCGTTGCCGACCCAGCGGATGTCGCCATATTCGAACAGGCCGGTATCGGCGAATACCAGCGTGTTGGGCTGATAGGTGCGCAGCTCTTCGATGATGTGGGGGAAATTGTAGACGTGTCCGGCGCTGCCGGCGCCGTCGAGCCAGAATTCGGTCAGTTCGCCGTAGCTCGTTGCCAGTTCATCCAATTCAGCGGCGTAGTATTTGTCGTATTCGGCGGAGTTGCTGTAGCGGGGTTCGTGGCGATCCCACGGCGAGAGATAGACGCCGAATTTTAGATCGTATTTTCGGGCCGCTGCGGCTACCTCGGCGATGACATCGCCCTTGCCATCTTTCCATGGGCTGCTCTTCACGCTGTAGTTCGTTTGCTTTGTGGGCCAGAGGCAGAAACCGTCGTGATGTTTTGCGACCATGACGACGTATTTGGCGCCGGCCGATTTGATCGCACGCATCCATTGTTCGGGATCGAAGGCGGTGGGATTGAAAACTTTGGGATCGGCTGTGCCGTCTCCCCATTCGCGATCCATAAAGGTGTTTGGGCCGAAATGGATGATTACGCCGAATTCGAGATCTTGCCAGGCGACTTGTTGGGGAGAGGGTTTTACGTCGACGAAGTTTTGAGGGGTGGCGAAGCTGGCGGAAATTAGTAAGGCGAAAATTGCGAGCGAAGATTTTTGCGTCAGCTTGAAAAACTTTTGGAGGCGCATAAACGCTGGCTCCCTGGTCAGTCGGAATACGCCTTAGTGATTGGCGGGTTTGTCGAGGCTGAGGGTCATGTCGTGGAAATCGAGAGTGAGGATGGCGTCGCGGAAGAGTTCGAGGCCGACGGTGGCGTCGAAGAGGGAGTCGGGTTCGTGGACGGCTTCGGTGGGGAAGTAGACTTTGGCGCCTTCTTTCGTCAGCACGAGGTCTTGAAAGCCTTCTTGTTGGGCGTCGGCGACTCGCATGTCGGCGCCGCCGTCGGTGAGCGGGAACATGCGGGTGTCGGTGGTGGATGCTGCGCCGGTGAGGCTGAGCTTATCGATGGATGCGGTGTAGACGAGCATCGAGCCGGTGTACATCGTGTCGATCTGCGCGGTGACTTTGACGGTGTTGATTTCGAAACCGTCGGCGACGACGATCGGCGGGCCGTCGTGACCGAACGTGATGAGCGAGAGGGTGTCGCATTTGCCGGCGCATTTGACGGGTTTGGTCAGAACGTCGGAGATGCGGAATTTGTTGGCGACGAAATCGAGTTGAATGATGCGGTCTTTGAAAGCGGGATAGGCGAGAGTGCCGGCGACGTCCGGCATCTGATTCTGGTTGACCATTTCGGTGAGATCCATGCCGGCAGCGGGAACCAGGGTCATGGCCATCGAGCCGATGTGCAGCGTGGGGATTTGCGTCGGGATTAGTTCAATGGGGGCGCCGCCGGGCAATGGGGGATGGAGCGGCTTGAGGTCGGCGGCTTTCATGATTTTGGTGTCGATGACGGAGTCGACGTTGCCGGTGTCGATGACGAATTTGAGGGGAGCACCGTCGCCGATGCGCGCTTCGATGCAGGGCGTGCCTTTGCAGTCGAGGAGCGGGACTTCGGTGAGGAATTTTACGCCGGAGAAGCTGGATTGGGCGGATGCGGAGGGGGTTGTTGTGAGAATGGCGGCTGAGATGATGGCTGCGAGGGTGAGGAGTTTTGTGCTTGAGATTCTTCGGATGCGCAGGTTAAAGAGTGAAGCAGAGGCTCGATGACAATCGGGCATAGGTTTTCGGAGTTGATCGAACGATTTGGTGGAGCCGATGGGATTCGAACCCACGACCTCCTCGATGCCATCGAGGCGCGCTCCCAACTGCGCCACGGCCCCACCGGTTGAAACAACGTCAATGCTAACATTCGCGTGCAAGTTCGTCCATAAGTCGGGTTCCGCCTTTGAAAAAGAACACCGACGAAATCCGATTAATTGGTCGATGTTGCGGACGTGCGGCGAAGTTTGCAGCGCTCTGCATGATCGCGCATGGCGGATGCGTGGAGGCAAGACGCTGACGCCGGGCGGAGCGAGCCCCGCCCCTACAAAGGAAAAGCCCAGCGGCTAGGCGGTGGCGGCGACGGCGTCGAGTTTGCGCGAGGATTCCCACAAGGCGATGTAGGGTTTGAGTTCGCGCATCATTTTGTCGAAACCATTTAGATCGAGGGATTGGGCGCCGTCGCTGATGGCTTTTTCGGGGTGCGGATGGACTTCGACGATGATTCCGTCGGCGCCGATCGCTACGCCAGCGCGCGATACGGCGGGGACGAGGCTGCGCTTTCCGGTGGCGTGGCTTGGGTCGAGCATCACGGGAAGATGGGTGAGTTCGTTGAGCGCGGGGATCGCGGCGATGTCGCAGGTGTTGCGCGTTTCGGTTTCGAAGGTGCGGATGCCGCGTTCGCAGAGAATTACGTTGGGATTGCCGTGGGCGACGATGTATTCGGCGGACATCAATAGTTCTTTGATGGTTCCGCTGAGGCCGCGCTTGAGGAGCACGGGCTTGCCGCACTTGCCGAGCGCTTTGAGGAGAACGAAGTTTTGCATGTTGCGAGCGCCGACCTGCATGACGTCGGCGTATTGCGCGATGAGATCGACGTCGCGATCGCTCATGACCTCGGTGACGATGCCGAGGCCGGTGGCGGCCTTCGCTTTTTGGAGCAGCTTGAGGCCGTCTTCCTCCATGCCTTGGAAATCGTAGGGGGAAGTACGCGGCTTGAACGCGCCGCCGCGGAGCATTTTGGCGCCGGCTTTGGCGACACCTTCGGCGGCCTCCATGATTTGCTTTTCGGACTCGACCGAGCACGGTCCGGCCATGACGATGAATTCGTCGCCGCCGATTTCGACGCCGTTGTTGAGCGCGATGCGCGTGCGTCCTGGCTTGAATTGCTTGCTGACGAATTTGTACGGCGCGGAAATACGCATTACTTTTTCGACCTGCGGCATGGATTCGACGGACTCCAGGCAAGCCGTTACATCGCCGACTCCTACGACTCCGATCACGACGCGCTCCTCTCCTTCGATCGAATGCACCTTGTAGCCGAAGTGCGCGACTTGCGCGCGGACTTCGTCGATTTCTTGCCGGGTTGCATGCATCTTCATCGAAATGATCATCGCCAGCCTCTCTGGTGGGTCGAGAATTGAGTCATGTTTTTATTTGCTCCGCAAAATTTTGGGCCGAAAAACAAAAAACCCACTCCGCTTGCGAGTGGGTCGAATCTTTCCGCTTTGTTGCTTTGACTACAAATTCGCCCCTCGCCCAGTTTTGAGTGGGTACCAAAAGCTAAACCAATAGGAGTAAGCGTTGTGCTTCACGGGGGCAGTGTATTGCGGAGGGGGACTTCGTGCAAGTTGTTTTTGAGGCAGAGCGCTGCGCTGCCGAGTCCGGCGGGGATTTTGCCTGATCCGCGAATCGTATTTGTATTTTGGCTGCCTCAAAACGACAAAAACTTACTTGCAATAAGAAAGCAAATCGTGCCTACTGCATTTGCGAGCTGATTTTCGCTCGTCCAGCCAATTCGGCGGGTCGCGTAGGCCAGCGGCCACCACCAAACCGATTCAGGAGAGCATCCATGTCGATGGTTCCATCCAAAACACGCATTACGCCTTTTCTGTGGTTCGACGGGAACGCAGAAGAAGCGGTGAACTTCTATTTGTCGGTGTTCAAGAATTCGCGTCGGCTCGACAAGCTGGATTCCGCGGTCGATTCGAGCGTGCCGAAGGGAAAAGTAATCACCATCTCATTTGAACTCGACGGTCAGGCGTTTGTCGCACTCAACGGAGGACCGAACTTCAAGTTCACGGAAGCGATTTCGTTTGTGATTCGTTGCGAGAACCAGGAAGAGATCGACTACTACTGGTCGAAGCTGACGGCGGACGGTGGGAAAGAAGTTCAGTGCGGGTGGCTCAAGGACAAGTTTGGATTGTCGTGGCAGGTCGTGCCGTCGCGGATCGGAGAACTGGTCAGGACTCCGAAAGGGATGGAAGCGATGATGAAGATGACGAAGCTGAACATCGCGGAGCTTGAGAAGGCGAACAAGTTCTGAGGTAAGCGCGCGCGTCGGCAGCGGTGCGCTACTCGTGACGCAGCGCCACCATCGGATCGACGCGCATCGCTCGGCGCGCAGGAACGTAGCAGGCAACCAAGGCCACAGCGGCGAGCAGCAACGGCGTCAGCAGGAATGTTGCGGGATCCGTGGGCTTTACCTCAAATAACAGGCTGGCCATCACGCGCGTGATTGCTGCGGCTGCGACGATACCAACGGCAATTCCCGCGAGGGCGAGTTTCGCGCCGTCACCGAGGACAAGTTTAAACACGTGGCCGCGTTGTGCGCCGAGCGCAATGTGGATGCCGATTTCGTTGGTGCGCTGGCTGACGCGGTACGCCATCGTGCCGTAGATTCCGACGGCGGCGAGCAGCATTGCGAGCCCGGCGAACAATCCAAGCAACATCATATTGAAGCGCTGACGGGCCAAAGACACGCTCATCCAATCGTCCATCGAGCGAATTTCGCTGACGGGAATCTGGCTGTCGATGGCCCACACTTGCTGTTTTATTTCGGCGATGAGGCCGGAGGAGTCGGTCGTGAGGCCGCGTTGGCGCACGGCGAGGCTCATCCAGCGGCGCCACGATTCGTCCGATTGGGCGAACGGCGCATACATCGTCGCTTCGGGCGGCTCGTTCAAGGTGCCGTGTTTGACGTCGCGCGCGACGCCGACGATGGTCATCCATTGGTGTGGCTCGTTGGTTCGGGCGAAGTCGATGCGCGCGCCGAGTGGATTTTCATTGGGGAAAAATCGCCGGACGAGTTCTTCGCTGACGACGGCAACGAGCGGCTGATTTTCGCGATCCATTTCGATGAGTCCGCGGCCAGCGAGGATCGGAATTTGCATGACGCTGAAGTAGTCGCCCATTACTGATAGCGTCTGCACGGTGGGTTCGTTACCGACAGGAGTTGCGGGGTGCCCATCGATCACGAAGCGGTGATCGAGATAATTTCCGGCGAAGGGAAGATCGGTCACCATCGCGGCTTCCACGCCGGGCAGGCCGTTCAACCTCGAGAGCAATTCGCGGCGAAACGTTGTTTGCTGCGGAATTTTGTCGTAGCGGGTGACAGGCAACTGAAGGTGCATCGTCATCAAGTTGGTTGGATCGAAGCCGGGATTTACCGATTGCAGCCGCGCGAACCCTTTAATCATCAGCCCGGCAGCGACGAGGAGAATCAGCGCGAGCGCGAACTCAGCGGCGACGAGGCTGTTGCGGAACGCGTGCGAGAATTTTCCCGCCGTGTTGCCGCGCCCGGACTCCTTCAAGGCATCGGCGGTGTTGCCGTTGGTCGCTCCCAGCGCGGGAATCAGCCCAAAGACGATTCCGGTGAGCAACGAGATTCCGAAGATGAAGAGGAACAGGCGAGCGTCCATCTGGATGCCACGAAAGCGATCGAGCGCTTCCGGTTCGAGCGATACGAGAAGACTTGTGCCCCAATGTGCGAGCGCGAGACCGACGGCGCCGCCGAATAAAGACAGCACGACGCTTTCGGTGATGGCCTGGACGAGCAGGCGCGAACGGCCTGCACCGAGCGATGCTCGCAGTACGAATTCCTGTCGACGCGCGATCGCGCGAGCGGTCAGTAACCCGGCAAAATTCGCGCACGCGATCAGAAACACGAGGCCGACCGCGCCGAAGAGCACGAGCAGCGCTGGACGAATGTCACCGACCAGCCACTGATGCAACGGCACGAGCGTCTTTTGGCGTTTGCCTTCGGTGTCGGGGAATTGTTTCGCCAGGCGACCGGCAATCGCTGAGAGGTCAGCCTGCGCTTGCTCCAGCGTGACGTCCTGATTGAGGCGCCAATAGGTGTGCATGAAATGAACGCCGCGAAACGGGGCGGCTTCGGGATACGCAACCCAAAGTGAGACAAAAATATCGGTCTCGTCTTCCGGTAATGTGAAGCGCGCCGGCATGACGCCAATCACGCTGTATCGATTGCCGTTCAACGTGAGCGAGCGCCCAAGTACGTTCGCATCGCCACCGAGAAACTCCTGCCAGAAGCGGTGCGTGATGACCATGTTGTGCGGCCCGCCCTTTACGTCTTCCTCGGGCGAGATCAGGCGTCCTAGCATCGGCGAGACGCCGAGCGTTTCGAGCAGGCCGGCGTTCACGTAAGCAGCGCGAATCTGCAGCGGCTCGGGCCCGCCGGTGTAGTCCATGCGTTCGAGGGTGATGCCACCGCCGTACGCGAGAGTCTGGGTTTGCTGACGAATATCGTCGATGTTGCGCAGCGAGTCGTTTTGCTTGATGGTGACGAGGCGATCGGGATCGGGATAGGGAAGCGCGCTCAGCAGCACCCTGTCGATCACGCTGAAAATTGCGGTGTTCGCACCGATGCCGAGCGCCAGCGTCAGCACCGCCACGATGGTGAATCCCGGCGACTTTCGGAGAATTCGCAGCGAGTAACGCAGGTCGCGGATGAAGTTCTCGAAAAACTGCACGCCGCGAGCATCGCGGCATTCTTCTTTTAGCTGCTCGTTGCCACCGACGAGAAGACGGGCTTGCCGCGTCGCTTCGTCGCGAGTCAGTCCTGTGGTGATGAGCTTCTCGATCTGGTGTTCGTAGTGAAAGCGAAGCTCTTCGTCCATCTCGGCTTCGACCGTTTCTCGCCGGAACAAAGAACGCAACCGATGGAGCAGATCGGTGAGCATCGGGTTCTCCTACGCTGTCCGAAGCACTTGAGCTACGGCTGTCGTCAGCGCTTCCCACGCGTCGCGCTCGGCCTCGAGTTGCTTTTGGCCTTTTCGCGTCAGCGAATAAAACTTCGCGCGACGATTATTTTCGGATGCGCCCCATTTGGCTGCGATCCAGCCGCGACGTTCGAGCCGGTGCAGCGCCGGGTAGAGCGAACCTTGCTGCACGCGCAGCACGTCTTTGGAGATTTGCTGTAGCCGCTCGGAGATGGCCCAGCCGTGTTGCGGTTCTTTCGCGACACAGCGAAGGATGAGCAGGTCGAGCGTTCCTTGTGGCAATTCGATGCGTGGCGGCATGCGTGGCCTTCCCTTGTTGCTTCGACAAGAAGGATACTCCGGCTCTTGTCGAAGTGCAAGGGGAAGAACGCATCGAGATAGGAGGGCGTGTCTTAGGCGGGTTGCTACGCGTATGAACGACTGAAGTGAAAAGGGAAGACGGAGTTGGTATTATTCGCGAATTGCTCGCTTCGGCAATCGAGATCAAATCGGCACTCTTTGCCGATGCCAATTCTGGTCAGAACAAGAGTGTCAAACGGCCTGTGTCGCCCGTTTTCGGCGGAGGGCGACGATTGAGAATAGGAAAGCGAATCCGATACCGGTTAATGCGAGAACGCCTGGTTCGGCAACCTTGATCACAGACAACTGACCGCTCTGTGCTTGTGCGGTGTTCACAGAGCAGGTAGCCGAAACACAGTTGACAAAAAACTCATGCGCCAGGCTGTCGTACTCGCCGGGAGTCGGTGGCAAGAATAGGAGGCTATCCTGGGGAAAGAAATTCAGGCTCGCCGTCTGATCGGAAGTCAGAATCGCCAAGAGAAAGAGGTCACTCGTGCCGGCAGGTTGCCCAAGGCCTCGCCCAAACACCGTAGACCAATTTATCGGTCCGTTGAAATCCGCAGGTCCTGTCGAATGAACAATCACATCAGAGATCGTATCGGTCGAAGTGTCCCAAATCCAGGAGCCACTATACGTTCCCGAAAACTGAGGTATACCCTTTGTCACTTCGACGTTTGAAAAAGAAACCTGAAGCTCATCGGCTGCAGCTGCAGTTGAAAACGAGAGAGTAAGCAGGACGAGGAGAAGAATTCTTCGTGCGGTCACGGAGGGCCCCCTTGAGGAATCACGAAACAGTTCGTCGGGCGAGGTGTTGGCTATCCGGGGACGGAGATACCAAACACAGCGCTTGTGTAACTACTTTTACACAGGTCGAGGCGGTTTGAAATGACGGAGTTTTTGAGGCTGTTGAAAACTTGGTGAAGCGAGTTTGGTTGCCGTTACTCCAATTGAGCGGCGTTCTTAAAAACGGTGATAGTTCTCAGTCAGATAGATGGTGGAGGCGGGGGGAGTCGAACCCCCGTCCGAAAAGCGCTGCGACACGGAGCCTACATGCTTAGCTCAATTCCGTTTTGTTCGCAGGCCACGCTCAGAATGAGCAAGAAACGCAGCCCGCTAGTCCGATGGTTCTCGCCCGAGCCTTACGGACCGAAAGGCCCAGGCCAGCTCACTGTTTGACGCTTCTGACCGGGCCCATGAGCAAAGCCCGGGGAAGCGTGCGCTTAATTAATTAAGCTGCAAGTGCCAGGTTGTTATTGGCATTTCTAGTTTCCACCAAGTTACGGGCAGGTGGGTCCCGGCATGCCTCCGAGCCGCGACAGCTTCCGTCGAAACCGTGTCGCCCCCATTGACGCCTCTATTTTACCACCTATGGCCAACAGACGCCTGTTTGATGGATTTGCCCGCTGGCGTGGCGCCCTGTTCTTGAGCGCTCGACGATGCTCGACGCGAGCGAGTTAGCGAAGGCTGCGCAGTGGGATCGTGCACGCGTGCGTGACGTCTGGCGGCAAATGGCCCCAGATGAAATCGTGGACACCCTCGAGGTCAACTCCGCCGCCCAACTCGATTCGTTTTTCGGGCGACGTGATGCGCACGCTCGAAATTCTGTGGCTGCGGTTCATTAGGCAGTCGGCGCGCGTGACTTCGCTCCAGGTGATCGTCTTGCGCGAGGACAGAACACCGCCGCCTCCAGCGATACCACCTTCCGAAACGATCGAAGGCGGGGTCGTCGTGATTTCGATGAGGATGATGATCGACACGATCGCCGGCATAAAAATGACCAGATAGATGAAGAAACCGAGCACCATGTGAATCGTTCGCGTGCCGGGCTTGCATGGTTCGCGTCCAGTCGCGACACGCAAATACGACGCGAACTTCGGAATCGCCCACCAGAGCACGACGCCGGCGATCAACAAGCACGCCGGAATCATGACCACCTTCATCGGCAGATTGGCGACCGGTACTTCAAATATCTGCATAAGCTCTATCGGGCGAAATGAAATTGTTCAGAGGGTTTCGGTTCTTTGATTCTAGCGCCCACGCAGATGAGGAAACGAAATGCGAGAGCCGGAGTTGAGGAAGAGTCAACGGTGCACGGCGAGTGCGAGTCTGATGCGCGGTCGCGGGTCAGATATTCGCGGCGTCGGTCTTAACTTCGTCGGAGATCACCACAAATTTCGTAAGCGTCGTCTGGCCAAACGATGTCGTAATCGCGCAATCCGTGGCGTCACGCCCCGTAGCCATCAGCACGCGCCCAATGCGCGGATGATTGTGCCGTGCGTCTGCCGTCCACCAACGTCCGCCGAGATACACCTCAAACCACGCACTGAAATCCATCGGATTGCCATCCGGCGGCACGCCAATGTCGCCCAGATAGCCCATCACATAACGCGCCGGGATGTTTAGCGCGCGGCAAAACGTGATCGCCAGATGCTGAAAGTCGCGACACACGCCGATGCGCTCCGTGTACACGCCGAGTGCTGTGCGCGTGCGGCTAGCGAATTTATAGCCAAACGTGACGTTGTTGTGCACCCATTCGCAAACCGCTCGCACGCGTTCCCAACCTCGCGGAGTCGAGGCAAACAATTCCGTCGCTGTATTCAACAGCAGATCCACTTCACAATAGCGGCTGCTCATCAGGAACGGCAGCACATCGTAGGGCAGGCGTTGTACGGGAATTTCTTCGGCGCCGAAACCTTGCTCGTCAGGTTGTCCGGAATCGCGAATCAATGTGGAGTTGTGAAATCGAATCGGGCCGGCCTTCGCTAGCACGCGCACGCTGCGATTTCCGAAAGAGTCCAGAAAGCTTTCGACCGGGATCCGCGGCTCGACGCGCACGATGTCCGGTTCCACCAGATCGCGTTCACGCGACGGGTGAACGTTGAGCAGCGTAACGATCGGTACTTCGGCGGGAACATTGAATTGGATGTCGTACCCGATCCGAATGATCATCGGTGAAGTTGGCCTTTCTCGTTGGGGCAACAGTGATGGTTAGATGCCAATGTAGCTGTTGCGGCTTCGGAACGTCGATGCTGATTTTTGCTGTATTGCATCGCAATTCTGAGTCGACGCCGCCCGGTCATTGTCCTACACTCGCTGGAAGTGAGGTAAACGTGACCTACTGCTTGGGGATTACCACCAACGAGGGGCTGGTTCTGGCCTCCGACTCCAGAACGAACGCCGGATTCGATCAGGTTAACACCTGCCGCAAGATGTTTCAGTTCGTGATACCGGGCGAAAAGGTGTTTGTCATCCTGACCAGCGGCAGCCTGTCGATCAGCCAGTCGGTCATCAGTCTTTTGCGCGACGACTTTGACGCCGGTCAAGGCTTGGCGCGCGCGAAATCCCTGTATGACGCGGCCCGTATCGTCGGTGACTGCGTGCGGCGCGTTTCCGACATCGACCGCGCCTCGCTGGAACGCGACTCCTATAGTTTCAATGTTCATCTTTTGATCGGCGGCCAAGTCAAAGGCAAAGATCCGGGTCTCTACGTCATTTACCCACAGGGAAATCCACTCGCCGCCACCGAAGATTCGTTGTATTTGCAACTCGGCGAATGCAAATACGGACGTCCGATTCTCGATCGCGGCATTCAAGCGTCCACATCGCTGGAAGTCGCGGCGAAGTACGCTTTGCTGTCGATGGACGCGACCATGCGCTCGAACGTCACTGTCGGGCCGCCCTTCGATCTTCTTCTCTACCGCCGCGACAGCCTTATGATCGAGCGTTATCGGCGAGTGTGCGCCGGCGATCAAGACCTAAATTCTATTCACGCAAGCTGGGAGCAATCGCTCCGCCGCGCCGTCGAGCAACTCCCCGACATCGAATTTGAGGACGAAGGCCGAATACCGTTAGTCGCCGCGTGCGAGCCGTCGCGCATCGACATGCCCTCACAACGCACAGCCGCGAAGCTGAACGCAACGCTGGCGGCGTCGGGCGACACCTCTCGTCAGCCCGAATAACTTAGGCTGCTGTCTCTTACTGTTAAGGATTCCGAAAACTCAGAGCAGCTTCCGCATCGTCTGCGCGATGTTGCGAACCGCTTCGCGCTCGCGCGCAGTCAGCCCGCCCAAGTCAGCCGGGCGAGGCACGCTCATCGCCGAGATCGCTGGCGCGGTGTCCACCGGCCTGTGCGCAAAATAAGTTCTGCCGGCTCCGACCGCACCCACCGCTTCCACCAAATCGCGATCGGCGTCCGATTTCGTCACATAGCCTTTGCCGCCCATGCGCCGAATCTCCGCCACCAGCTCCACGGAGTAGTGCAGCGTCAAAATGACAGCGCGCGTCGCCGGCAACCGTTCCCGAATCGCCTTGAGCGCATCGAGTCCGTTCATCCCTGGCATATTAATGTCGAGGATCACGACGTCCGGCTCAAGCTGGATCGCCAGCGCCAAAGCTTCAGCGCCAGACGTAGCCTCGCCGCAAACCTGCCAGCCTTCCTGGTTGGTCAAAATTGTCTTAAGGCCAAATCGCACGACCGCGTGGTCGTCGGCAATCAAGATGCGTAATGGGGGGCGAATGGGGATGTCTCCGCGGCTGAGTTTCGAGAGCGACTGACGCTGAACGTCCTCGCACAATCGAAAGTAGAGGTACCGGAAAATTTGTGCCATCGGGTAAAGTTCGTATTCGCAACGGAGACATTCTGAGATTTGGCCGCAGGCCCTCGTCGCCCGCGCAACCCAGCCGAACCCACATTGCCGAATGGGGTACTTCTACGAACAAAAGTACCGCTGGGCGGTTGACGGGGCAGGGTATAGCTTCCAGAATCACAAAACGGGGTCATTCGGTCGAAACACGCCCGGAACAGCCCGCCAAACGTATGTCAGCCGACTCCAATACACCGTCCGCCATCGAGCAGTTGGTCTCGCGAGCACTCCGCGACAACCTGGAGCGCATCCAGCGGACCTCGGATGAGCTGCACCAAGCCGTGGCCGACGTGGTCGCCGCCTGCGGAAGCACCAAGCCCGCCAACGCGCTACCTCCGATGCTGCGGGCACAGACTTCAGCCGCTTCGCTTTCCGCCGCGCTGGAAGTCTTAACGAGATTCGTAGCCGTTTCGCTGCAACCGGGCCCAAGATCGCCGTTCGAAGCCGAGATTTCGCGGATCGCATCGTCGGTCGCGACCCCGGAAGCCGCCCCGGCACCTACGCCCAAGGCAGCGGCTCCTGCGCCAGCGCCAGTCGAACATGTCGCGCAGCCGCCTGTCACGACGACTCCTGCCGTCGTGCCGCCACCGCCTGCGCCGCCCGTGGCCGAAAAGCATCACTCGCCCGCTCCGCCTCCTCAAGTTCACGAAGAACCCGCGATGGTCGAGGCTCAAGAAGTCGAGTCCGTGCCCGTCGCCGCAGGCGAGCCCGAAGGCGCCAGCGCTTTCGACGTCAACCGCTTATCGACCGACGAGCAAGAGCTACACCGTCGCGCGAATCGGGTGGCCAAAGTTTCGATGCAGGATATTAAGATGTTGCGACCGGAGCAGGTGCGTCTCGGCCGACAGCACAAGGATATCTGCGTCCGGTTGCGGGATGACATTGAGAAAGCTCACCGAGAATATGACCGGCGGTTCAAACCCATCATGGATCACCCGGTCGACTATTTTTATCGCTGGATGGTGGAGATCCTCGCGGAGGGCGATGCCAGTGCCCTCGGCGACTATCCTTACGCCACGACCGCGCAGCACCGGTAGCCGGTCGCTGTTCACGCTCGCGACGAATCCGTCCGCCAGTCCTCGCGCAAATTACCTGTCTCGCGCACTCGCCATCGCTGTGTCGTTCGCGCTTCTAGCTGCGACGCCGCTGGACCTTCCCGCACAGACCGCTCACAAGAAAAGAAAATCGAGCAAGCCTGCGGCGAAACCGTGTCGGACTGGTTGCACGCCGAATACTTCGGCGCCCGAAATTACCGCCGCGACTCCGGAAGACGAAGCCGCTCAGCGAGAACTCTCTTCGCTCGCCCGTGCGCTGCACAACGCGACTCCCGGCGCATACGACAAACTCGCGTCCTTCGCGGGGAAGAACGCAGGAAGTGTCTGGGGCGCTCGCGCCGCACTCGCTCTTGGATACGACGACTACAACAAGAATCATTCTCAACAAGCGATGGTTTGGCTGACTAAAGCGAAGAGCGACACGCTGCTTGGCGATTATGTTTTGTATTGGACCGCGCAGTCACAGCGCGTGCTGAAGCAAAACGGTCCAGCGTTCGTGGCCTTGCAGAAAATCCAGACCGACTATCCGAATACTGGGATTAAAGAACAGTTCCTCGAAGCCTACGCGCCCTCGGCAATCGAAGCCGGCAAGCCGCAGGCCGCGATTGAAGCGCTAGACGCATATTCCGGCACAACCGCAAAACCCGCGTTGTTGTTGCTCCGCGCACAAGCGTACAAGCAAGCCCGTCAATTTGGCCGCGCCGCCAGGGACTATCAACTTCTCTATTACAAAAACCCGCTTTCCGATGAAGGAAAAACCGCAGCCAGCGGCCTCCAGCAAGTGAAAGCCGCGATGGCCAGCGAATATCCTGCGCCCAGTTGGGACTTGCAGGAAGGCCGCGCGCAGATTCTGTACAACCAGAAAAAATATCGCGACGCGCAAGCGGAGTTCACGAAACTCGCCGCAGGGATTAAAGATCCGTCCAGCGCGCATAAGCAATACGCGTTGCTGCGTGCCGCGCAAGCTCGGGTTCAGCTAAAGGGTTCGCCTTCGCTCGTTTCGTCGCTAGCCATCACCGATCCCGAAGTCGACGCGGAACGTCTGTACGTACTCGCGCAGATTCAGCGCTCGGCGAACAAAGAATCCGACATGATCGCGTCGGCTGAAACCGTCGTCGGAAAATATCCGCAGAGCAAGTGGTCGGAAGAAGCGCTGATGATGGTGGGGAATTATTATTGGGTCCAGCTCAACCGCCACGAAGCGATCAAGTATTACCAGCGCGTCGTCGACAATTTTCCATCGGGCAAGTACACGTTCTTCTGCGAGTGGCGCACCGCGTGGATTGCATATCTCGACCGCCAGCCCTATGCCGACGACAGAATCACTGCGTTCCTGCGCAAGTATCCGACTTCTGCAAACGCCTCCGATGCGCTCTACTGGCTTGGCCGCAACGCCGAGCGCAGCGGAAACCCCGGCCACGCCCGCGCCTATTTCCAGACGGCCGTGAATCGCTTCCCGCAAACGTATTTCGGCCACGCCGCCGCCGCGCGCCTCGAAAAACTTGCTCCCGGCGATGCAGACGCGCCGGACTTTCTCGCGTCGATTCCGCCCGCGCCGGCGTTGCGCTCCGTCGATGATCCCATTCCCGACGCAGCCAAGGACCGCTGGGTCCGTGCGCAAGCGCTGCGCATCATCGCATTCGATGCCTCGGCTGAATTGGAATTGAAGTCCGGTTTCTTCGCCACCGGCTCGCCGCGTCTCTTGCTCGAAGCCGCGCAGTGCGCTTTCGATCAGGGGCACTTCGCTGCGGGAATGGCCTACGGCCGGCTGATCGTGCCGAGCTTCGACTCGCGCAAAATCTCTGACGTCCCGACAAACGTTTGGAAGACGCTCTACCCGCTACCCTACGAGGCATCGCTTCGCCGCGAAGCCGCGCGCAACGAATTCGATCCGATGCTCGCCGCAGGTTTGATCCGCCAGGAGTCGACATTCCAGGCCGACATCGTCTCGCACGCCAACGCCGTTGGCTTGATGCAAGTTTTGCCAAAGACCGGCAAGCTGCTCGCAAAACAGCTCAAGGTTCGTTACACCAAAGCGAAGCTTTTCGACCCCGAATACAACCTTGAACTCGGAATGCTTTACATTGCGGGCCTGCTGAAATTAACAGGTGCTCCCGAATACGCGCTCGCGGCTTTCAATGCTGGCGAGGATCGCATCGCCGCGTGGCGCGCCGAACGCAACTACGAAGAAATTCCCGAACTTGTCGAATCGATTCCGTTCACAGAAACGCGAGACTACGTCCAGATCGTCATGCGCAACGCCGACGTCTATCGTCAGCTCTACGGCCCCGGCGCGCCTCAAGCTCCCGCCACCAGCACCGCCACCGCGATATTCGCGCCTCCTACGGCAGCGCCCATACCTCCGGTCGAATCAGAGCAACCCGCGCCGCCCGCTCCGGTCAGCGCCGACTCCACCTCCGACCCAAATCGATAGTTGAAGCTTCGACGTACGCCTTCCTCCATTGAGAATCAGAGATAATGGCCGCATGACAACGGACGTCCAAGAGCTGTTCGGACAAATCGACATCTACGTTTTCGACCAAATCCTGCGCGGCAACATCGCGCCCGGCATGCGCGTTCTCGATGCTGGATGCGGCTACGGACGAAATCTCGTTTATCTGCTTCGCGAGAAAACAGAAATTTTCGCGATCGATGCAAACCCCGCCGGCGTCGAGCACGTCCGCCGGCTGTCCAAATCTCTAAATACCGCTCTGCCCGATCAGAATTTTCAAGTCAGCCTCGTCGAAAAGATGTCATTTCCGAACGAATTCGCGGATGTCGTCATCTGCAGCTCAGTGCTTCACTTTGCGCACAGCGAAGAGCACTTCCAGTCGATGCTCACCGAATTATGGCGCGTCTTGCGTCCAGGCGGACTGCTCTTCTGTCGCCTGGGCTCTCGAATCGGCATGGACTTTGTGCCCGTAGGCAACGGCTTGTTCGCCATGCCCGACGGCCAGAACTGGTTCCTCGTCGATGAAAAGAAACTCATGGCTCTCACCGCGAGCATGCACGCGATCCTCGTCGATCCACTGAAAACCACGATCGTCCAAAATCATCGTTGTATGACCACTTGGGTGCTCCGAAAGCCGAAGTAACGCACGCAGTCCGTTCTTCTTTGATTTTCGTCGTTTCAACGCTAGACTTTTTTCTGACCATGACCGCCACCGACATCGCGCGCCGCATGCTTTCTGCCAAGGCCGAAAAATTCACGGAATCCGTCATTCGCGAAATGACGCGCCTCGCGCTTAAGCACAACGCCGTCAATCTTTCGCAGGGGTTCCCCGACTTTGCCGCGCCCGCCGAAATCAAAGAAGCCGCGCGCCAGGCCATCTCCGACGACATCAACCAGTACGCCATCACCTGGGGCGCGAAAGCGCTACGCGACGCGATCGTCGAAAAATTCGAGCGCACGCAGGGAATTCGCGTCGATCCCGAACGCGAGATCACCATTTGCTGCGGTTCCACCGAAGCGATGATGTCGGCCATGATGGCCATCATCAATCCCGGTGATGAAATCGTCGTCTTCGAGCCGTACTACGAAAATTACGGCCCCGACGCAATTCTCAGCGGCGCAACGCCTCGCTTCGTCAAAATGAAGCCGCCCGCGAACGAAAATGATGTCTGGAGCTACGATCAGGCCGAACTTGCCGCCGCGTTCGGGCCAAAAACAAAAGCGATCATCCTCAACACGCCCAACAATCCCACCGGAAAAGTCTTCACCCGCGCCGAACTCGAATTTATCCGCGATCTCTGCGTGCGCTGGAACGCCTACTGCGTCACCGACGAAATCTACGAGCACATCCTGTACGACGCCACTGAGCACATCACCATGGCCCGCATCGACGGCATGCGCGAACGCACGATCGTCATCAACGGCATGTCGAAGACGTACAGCGTCACGGGGTGGCGCGTCGGCTGGGCCATTGCGGGCGCCGAAACCACTGCGGCGATTCGCAAAGTGCACGATTTTCTTACGGTAGGTGCGGCCGCTCCGCTCCAGCAGGCCGGCGCAATCGCGCTGAGACAGCCGCAGTCGTATTACGACAAGCTCGCCGTGACATACGCCGAAAAACGCGCTCGGCTCCTAACAATCCTCACCGCTTCCGGTTTCAAGGTGTACAAACCGCGCGGCGCGTACTACATCATGACCGACATTTCGGCGTTTCCCGATCCCGACCCAAAGCGATTTCCCGCAGCAACGCGCGATGTGCGCTTCTCGAAGTACCTCGTCGAGGAAATCGGCGTCGCCTCGGTCCCCGGCTCCAGCTTCTACAACAATCCGAACGACGGCGCGACCCAGGTCCGCTTCACCTTTTGCAAAAAAGAAGAAACCCTCGCCGCCGCCGAATTGCGCCTCGCGAAACTTCGCGCATAACTCTACGCTCGCCGGTTACCTGCTCTTCGCAACGATCATCGTGATGTCGTCCCGCTGCTCCGACGGGCTGAACTTTCCCACCTCAGCAACCACTGCATCGATCGCTTCGCGCGCGCATAGATCTCGATGCTTGCGCAGCGTCAACAGCAACCGCTCTTCGCCGAATTCCTCGTCGCTGGCATCAAAGGATTCCGTGATCCCATCGGTGTAGAGCGCAAAGATGTCGCCGCTTTCAATCGTGCGCTCGCCCATTTCGCAGTCCCATTTCTCAAACAAGCCGAGCACCGTTCCGGTCGCGTCGAGCCTCTCGACCTCATCGTCAGCGCGCAGCAACAGCGCGCACAAATGCCCGCAATTCACATAGCGCAGCCGTCGTGTCGGCTCATCATACTCAGCGAAAAATAGCGTCGCGAAACCGCCTTCCAGTGTGCTCTCGCAAAATAGCCGATTAACCGCGCGCAGCACATCCTGCGGCCGGTCGAGCGCGATCGCGCACTGGCTTCGCAAAATCGCCTGAAGGTTCGCCATCAACAGCGCCGCCGCGATCCCTTTGCCGACGACATCGCCGATCACCAATCCCAGCCGCCGCGGGCCAAGATCGAGAAAATCGTAGTAATCCCCGCCGACCTGCCGCGCCTGCAGGCAAACTCCCGCGTAATCGAGCGAATCGACCGCTGGCCGCTTCTGCGGAAATAACCGCGCCTGCACTTCGGTAGCGATCTGAAGCTCTCGCGCCACGCGCTTTTCGTTCTCCAGTTTTTCCGCAGCCGCTCGGCGTTGCGTTTCCAGCGCCTGGCTGATCTCGTCAAAACTCACAAGCGAAAACGAATTGCCATCGAGATCGCGAAATCGCGTGTAAACGCTGCCCCAGATGTTTTCGTGTTCACCGAGCATCGGAGCAGCAGACACCCCGTCCTGCGATTTCGCTGCGCCATCCGCCGCCTTCGTAGTCGCGTCGCGTTCCTCGCGTCTGTACTGAATCCGCCGCAGTCTCGGCGTATGCGAAAACACCACCCCGCGCTTCGACCACTCAAAATACTTCGAGGTCACATCTTCCGTGATGAAGACGACATTCGTGCTGCGCCCAATCAATTTGTAGAGGGGCGACGTCGCGCTTGGCGTTACGAGCGCCAGCAGCGTCGACCCGTCCGGCGGCGCGACCGCAACCCACCGCTCGCCAGCCTGCAACCGCGTATCAAACGCCAAATGAAATCCCAGCTTCTCCAGATAAAACTTCAAGCTGCGATCCTGGTTGCGCACATACACGTTGACGCAGTGCATCCGCAGATGCGGATCTGTTTTCCGCGAGCTCGTTGGCAGGCCACCCATGGGCGAGATTATAAATGGTCCGTTGCTCTTCCCGGCTCCTGAAATAGTCGCACACAGGCCATTTACGACTACCTGCAATTGGCGCTACGATGGTCAGCGTCTGGTCAAGGAGTCGCCCATGAAATATACGGTCATACTTCAGCGCGAATCCGATGGCGGGTACGTCGCCACCGTTCCAGCTCTTCCTGGTTGCGTTTCGCAAGGCGACTCCCGCGAAGAAGTCATGAAAAACATTGAAGAAGCGATTGAGCTTTATCTCGAAGATGTTCGTGCCGCCGGTGAGCCCATTCCCGTCGAAGACAGCCGCGAATATGTCGAGGTCACGACCAGCGCTCGATGACCAAACTGCCAGTCGATCTTTCTGGTCAGGCTCGGATCAAGGCCCTGAGACGAATCGGCTTTGAAGTGCAGAGGCAGCGCGGCAGTCACATCATACTGCGCCGCGAGTCGCCCCACGCTAGGGTCGTTGTTCCAAATCACAAAGTCCTCCGCCCCGGAACGCTCCGCGAAATCCTGCACGAAGCCAGCCTGACCGTCGATCAATTGCTCGAACTCTTGTGATCGAGATGACTGCTCTGCCGTTCGTCGATCCGAACGAGCAGTGGTACGATACGGCCCGCCAAACGCATCAATCTGCGTATTGAGAATTCGCACTCGACGCTGACGGACACATCCAACATGAAGAAACTGATTGTTCTCTGTGCCATTTTCCAAGTATTCGCATTTCGCACCGCGCTTCGCGCCCAAGATCCCCCCAATCCCAAAGCCCCGCCCTCCGAGCGCCACGAATGTGTCATCGCCAACTTCAAAACCGAATCCGGCGTCACCCTCCCGCAAGCCAAAATCGTCTACGGCACCTACGGCCACCTCAACGCCGCCCCCGACAACGTCATCCTCATGCCTTCGCACTACATGGCCGACTATCACGGTTATGAGTGGCTCATCGGCCAAAAGCTCGCGCTCGATCCCGACAAACTCTTTCTCGTCACCACCGAAATGTTCGGCAGCGGCCACTCTTCATCGCCCAGCAACACGCCCGAGCCATTCCACGGCCCGCGCTTTCCGGTCACCACGATTCGCGATAACGTCGACGCCGTCCACCACCTGCTCGTCGATGAACTCAAAGTCACGCATCTCCGCGCCATCATTGGTTTCTCGATGGGCGCTGAGCAAGCCTTCCAGTGGGCCGTCAGCTATCCCACGTTCACCGATCGCATCGTCGCCACATCCGGCACCGCGAAGTGCTACCCGCAAGGTTTCATCCGCCTCGAAAGCCAGATCAACGCCATCGCACTCGATCCCGCCTTCAATAATGGCGACTACACAAAACAACCCACCAAAGGCGTCGAAGCTTTCGCCTTGATCTGGACCGCATGGCTCTATTCTCAGGAATGGTGGCGCGACGAACTCTGGCGCGAAGGCGCAAAGCCTGGCACAACGTTTGAATCAACGCTCAACGAATACAAAACAAATTTCATCCCTGGCGGCGACGCCAACGACATCATCCTTCAGATGCGCGCCTGGGAGCGCCACGACGTCGGCACCACGCCCGGCTTCGACGGCGACGTCAAGCGCGCGCTCCGCTCAGTAAGGGTGCCGGTCCTCTATATGCCATCCGAAACCGACCTATATTTTCCGGTCGGCGACGCCCGCTACGAATCCGCCTTCATCCCCAAGGTCACGCTTCACCCGATTCCGTCGCTCTGGGGCCACACCGCCGGCGCCGCGCCCAACGCCGCCGACTCCAAATTCCTCAACGACGAAATTTCTCAATTTCTGCGCGAAACCACTAACTAGGCGGCGCGTTTACTAACGCAAGCACCTGATCCGGCGTTTCGCGAACCCAATGGGTGTGGCCATCTGCAGTTTGAATCTCAGTCGCCCTGGGACCGGTCACCACCGCGACAATTTGGTCCGTGTTGAGCAGGAACGGACCCACGTCCTCTCCCGCATCGTTCCTCTTGCCGAGCTTGATCAGCGCCATCGTCCCTCGCTTCGAATCTTATTCGCGTCTTGCGTAACCGCGTCTTTCATGACCAAGTTCGGCATCAGTTTACTCTGGCCCCGGTCGATATGGAGGCGCAAACCGCGCTAGGACGCCTTGGGCGATTTTACACGTGGAAATATATCTGAACTTGAGGAAACATCACTGGAAAGACGTCAGCTTTATCTCAATCGCTCAGCGAACGCCAACACTTCCACCTCGAAACGAGGTGCCTGGTTCATATACTGACGAATGAGTTGAAATTTTGGGGTAGGGAAGCTGACGGTCGGTTGCCCTGTGGTGGTTAGCCCCCTACCCCGCGAGTGGTCTTGCTGGTATAGACGAGGTCACCCCAAAAAAAGTTTCCTGCCCGTTTCAACATTCTTCGCATTTTTTCGCAGCCGCAAAAGGCGCCCGCGCCGACCCAATTCAGCCCTGCGCCCCAATCTCAACCGTCTCCAGATACTTCGCCACCGCCACCTTCCATCCCATTTTCTGCTGAATCGCCGCCTGCAGCGACTGCGCCGCCGCCGGCTCGCCATGCGTCAGATACGTCTGCTTCGGCGCCGCCGGAAATCCGCCAAGCCATCGCAGCAGCTCGCTCTTCCCCGCATGACCCGAAAGCTGCCCCATCGACGCAATCTCCGCGTTCACCGGCACTTCCTCGCCATAAAATCGAATCGACTTCGCGCCTTCCTGTAGCGCCCGCCCGCGCGTCCCTTGCGCCTGATACCCGGCCAGGATCACCGCATTCCGAGCATCCGGCAGCCGCAGTTCAAGATGATGCAAAACCCGCCCGCCCGACACCATGCCGCTCGCCGACACGATAATGCACGGCGTCTTCACCCGATTGATCGCCTTCGACTGATCCGCGGTCCGCGCCAAATGAAATTCATGCACGCTCAGCGGATCGCCCTTCCCGTTTTCCAGCGCTTCGATCCGCTCGTATTCCTTGTCGTGATCTTCGCGGTACTTCACGTACATATCCGTCGCCGAAAGCGCCATCGGACTATCGATATAAACCGGAATCGCCGGAATCTTGTTCTCCGCGATAATCTCCCGCAGGTAATACATAAACGTCTGCGTCCGCCCGATCGCGAACGCCGGAATAATGATCGACCCGCCACGCTTCGCCACGCGATTGATTACGTCGGCCAACTCCTGCGCCGGATCGCCTGGAGCATGTTCGCGATCTCCGTACGTCGATTCGCACAGCAGCAAATCCGGCTGCGACGGTGGCGTAGTCGGATCATTCAAAATCGGCTGATCGTAGCGGCCTACGTCACCCGAAAATACGACGACATATTTCTTCCCATTTTCCGTGATCGTCAGTTCAAGGCTGGTCGACCCCAGAATGTGTCCCGCGTCATACGCCACAAAATGAAATTCCGGGCTGACCTCGAACGCGCCAGTACGCGCCGCTTTCTTCATCAGCTTGAATACGGGATCGACATCTTCGGTTGTGTAAAGTGGCTGCGGATCAGAGTGCCGCGCGTACCCATGCTTTCGCGCATGGAGCGTATCCTCTTCCTGAATGTGCGCCGAGTCCTTCAGCAACAGCGACGTCAGTTCGATCGTCGCCGGATTCGCAAAAATCGGCCCGTGAAATCCGCTCTTCACAAATCGCGGCAGCCACCCCGTGTGATCGAGATGCGCGTGCGTCAGCACGCAATAGTCGATCGTCTTCGGATCGACCGCCAGCGGATCGTAATTTCGATCTTGCAACTCCGGCGAGCCCTGAAAAATGCCGCAATCCAGCAGCAATTTCTTGCCGCCAGCTTCTACTAGATATTTGGATCCAGTGACAGTGCCCGCAGCGCCCAGGAAGGTTAGTTTTGGCATACCGCAGCATTGTACCCAATGCGCGCGCCGATTCGATGATTTCGACTTTGTAGGGGCGGGGATTGCTCCGCCCGGCCGACCTGACTATCTTGCTCGCCCCGGAGCCCGACCGACATGTACGTTTCGCCTGCGTAGGACGGCGCTTCAGCACGGCCTCGGCCCCCGACCGGTTCCAACCCCTCTTAGTCCCTCACGAGATACAACGCCCGCTCGAGTTCCACCTCGAGCTTCGCTCCGCGCGGCAAATCCACTTCATGCCCGCGCCCCGACTCCACCAGATACGCCGCAATCGCCGCCGCCATCGCGCCTTCCGCCACTTCGCGCTTGTCGTGATCCTTCACGCCTTTCACCGCGCCCATCGCCGCACCCGCCGCCGCCGCTTCTCCAGCCGCCTGCTGCGTGCTCATGCGCCCCTCGATCAATCCTTCTTGCTGCGGCCCGCCGCTTTTCACACTGTGATCGCCCGGCACCGCCACAACTTCCGCCACGATCGGCAGCGGCCCAAAGTTCGTTCGAATATCGTCAAACGTCAGCCAAATTTTCGCGCGCCCCGCGATTCCTGCCGACTCCACGCGGCTGATGTGCCCAATAATTTCCGCACCCGCTGGCAAATAAATCCCGCTCCCCGCTTCGAGCGGTTCCAGCGTCCGCACCTTAAATCGATTATTGCGCCGCGAAGTCTCCGTATTCAGTTCGTCCTCAAGCTTCACCAAAAATCGCGTCCCCGGCACAACCGCATATGCCTCCACCGGTAACGAAGTGCTACGCCGCCCATTCGCGGGGTTCGTCAACGGATGCGCCGGCGCCGCAGGCACCGCATCTTCAGTCTGCGTCGATTGCTCAGCCTGACCTAGCTCCTGACTCTGATTCGGATCGTCACTCTGCACCGGCACGCGATCGCGCGAAATCACCCGCCGCTGATCGTCCGTCGCCGTCGCCGGATCCTGCTGCTGCGCCTTCGCACTGGATGAAAAACTCAGAAAACTGACCCCACCGATGAACACCGCCATCATCAATCCCGTAGAAAACCCACGCATATCCCCTCCCGCAACTTGATGCACTGCGACCCACCATTGCAGAAGCACCGCAGCTTCCATCCGCCGGGCACACCTGTACCTCGTTAAGTCCCGCAACCTCAATCGTTTGGAGTGTTTATGCTACAGGGGCGTAGGTCAGTAGTGTCGCATCTACCCATCAGCCGCAATGCCCAGCCGACACCACCGTATTGCGATCATTCGCCTCGATCGTGTATGGGCGCAGCACTGCTGCGCCCCAAGCGCCCAAGCGTCAACCACTTCGCGGTTTGGTTTTTCTTTTTGGGTTTTCCGCCGCGCTGCGGCGATCCTATGACGTCGCCTTCAAATACTTCTGCACCCGCTTCAAAACCTTCGCATACATCGCCAGCGTCACTTTCCCCGTCGACGTATTCTGTTGGCTCGGATGATAGACCCCGAACAACCTCGCCCCCACCGCCGGCAAATCCACTTCCGCCCCATGCCCAAACGGATACGCCGCCCGCGAAACAATAAATCCCTGCGCCTTCAAGATCCCCAGATAAACATCCCACCCAATTTTCCCCAGCGCCAAGATCGCCCGCGGCTTCAAAATTTCCAATTCGCGCTCAAGGTAATGTCGGCAGTTCGCCAACTCGCTAGGCAGCGGCTTGTTGTCCGGCGGAGCGCACCGCGCCGCCGCCGTAATGTATGCATCGATCAAGGCCAGCCCGTCATCCCGCTGCACCGCAACCGGCCGATTCGCAAATCCCGCGTCATACAGCGCGCGATACAAAAACTCGCCCGACTTATCTCCCGTAAACGGCCGCCCCGTACGATTCGACCCATGTGCCCCCGGCGCCAGTCCCACGAGCATCAGCCTAGCGTCCGGATCGCCAAACCCCGGCACCGGCTTGCCCCAATAAATCCAGTCGCGATACGCCCGCCGTTTTTCCCTCGCCACCGCTTCGCGATAAACAACCAGCCGCGGACATTTCCGGCACGCAACAATTTCTTCATCCAAAACGTGCAGCAATTCCGCGGCGTCCGGCATCCCTACGACGATTTCTGCCGAGTTATCAGCGCCATCAACTCCGCAAACGGCACCGCACCGTCCAGCATCGACTCAAACGTCCCACGCTGCAGCAATTCCTTCCCAACGCGCCGTGCATAACCCAGCGTGGCGCGCATCACGCCCGAGCCCATGCTCACCCGCGCCACGCCCATCGCCTCCAACTCATTCACGTTCGGCCCGCCCGCCGTCGCCAGAATGTTCACCGGCCCATCGATCGCCTTCACCAGCCGCGAGATCGTCTCCGCATCTTTCACGCCCGGCACAAACAAACAATCCGCGCCGGCCTTGCGATACGCGCGCAACCGCTCCACCGTCCGCTCAAACCGCGTCGCCTCCGGACCAATCGGCATCAAGTAAATATCCGTCCGCGCATTCAACACCAGCGGCACGCCAATCGCTTCCCCCGCGTGCCGAATCGCCCGAATCTTTTCCACCTGCGTCGCAAGATCGACGTGCGTGCTCTCATCGCTCCCCGTCACATCCTCGAGATTCATCCCGACAGCACCCGCATCCGCCATCGCCTTCACCGTCGCCGTCATATCCTCGATCGTCGGCCCATACCCCGCTTCCAGATCCGCCGTCACCGGCACCCGCACCGCCCGCGCAATCCGTCCAACAATATCCAGCATCTCCTCGCGCGAAATAAGCTGCCCATCCGCATACCCCAGCGACGCCGCAATCCCGGCACTCGTCGTCGCAATCGCCGGAAATCCCATCTCCTCAAATATCCGCGCGCTCGCCACATCCCAAGCATTCGCCAAAATCAAAATCCGCCCGCCGCCATGCAACTTCCGCAGCACTTCCGCCTTCCGCGCCTGCCCCTGTATATCCATCTCGCTCTCCGTTACCGCAACAACGCCATCGCCTCTTCGTGAATAACCCCATTCGTACTCAAAAAATCCCCGCTATAAATCGTCCTCTCCCCCTGCACATTCGTCGACATCCCACCCGCCTCTTCCACAATAATTCCCAGCGGCGCCAAATCCCACGGCTTCGAAGTCCAATCCAGCGCCGCATCGATCGCACCCTCAGCCACCAGCATGTGCTGCCAAAATCCCCCCAACGATCGACTATTCCGCGAAGCATCCAGCAATCGCCGAATCCGCGCCCGATCCTCCGGCGTCTTGCTCGGCCCCGTCCCCGTCGTGAACACCATCGCCTCGCTCAGTCGCGGCGTACTCGAAACGCGAATCTTCTCGCCATTCCGAAACGCGCCCTCTCCGCGATACGCCCACCATCGCGTCCCCAAAGCCGGCGCGCTGCACATCCCCACCACAATTTCGCCATTCAATTCGATCCCAAGCAGCGTCCCAAACGTCGGAATCCCGCGCGAAAATTCTTCCGTCCCATCAATCGGGTCAATAATCAGCCGCGCCCTGTTCGCCGAATTTCCGGCCGCCGCCGCGCCGCCCGATTTCCCCCCGCCGCCCGTCCCTTGTTCCTCGCCATAAACATCCAGCGGCATTCCGCTCTCCGCCACCATCTTCCGCGCCATCTTCTCAACCGCGCCATCCGCCTGCGTCAGCGCCGTCCCATCCATCTTCCGTTCAACGCGCAACCCCGCATTGCGAAAGCAGTCCAGCGACATCGCATCTGCTTCATCCGAAATCGATCGCAACAACGCCCCAAACTTTTCCGAGTAGCTCACCATTTCTCCGTCGTCCGTTTTTACCGGTCACCAGCGACCGGCCCCGCATCCAGCGTCGCCCACAATTTGACAGCGAATCCACGCACCCCTAGCATACAAACTTAACCAATGTCCGCTCAAACTCCCGCCAACACCGGCACCGTCCTCGACCGCATTCTCGAATCGCGCCGCGCCGCGGTCGAACACCGCAAGCGCGCACTCCCCGAAACGGCGCTGAAATACGGAGTCGCCGCCGCCACACCTCTTCGCGATTTCCCCGGCGCGCTCTCCCGCGACGCTCTCAACGTAATAGCCGAACTCAAGCCCGCCTCGCCCTCCCGCGGCGTAATCCGTGACCCATTTGACCACGTCGCGCTCGCCCAATCGCTTTCCGCAGCCGGCGCTGCCGCGCTCTCCGTCCTCACCGAGCCCGAATTCTTCGGCGGCACGCTTAAAAACCTGCGCGACGCCCGCAAAGAAATCACCCAACCCGTCCTGCGCAAAGATTTTATCTTCGACCCTTGGCAAGTCTGGGAATCCCGCGCCAACGACGCCGACAGTTTCCTACTCATCGTCGCGGCTTTACGCGATCCATCATTAAAGGAACTCATCGACCTCGGCCGCGAATTAAAAATGGAGCCGCTCGTCGAGGTTCACACCAAACCCGAGCTCGACCGCGCCCTCGCCGCCGGCGCCCGCATCATCGGCGTCAACAACCGCGACCTCAAAACGCTCGAAGTTCGCCTCGACACTTCTTTCGCGCTGATCGATCAAATACCAGACGACTGCATCGCCGTCGCCGAATCCGGCCTCTCGACCAACGCCGATCTCGTCCGCCTCCGCGCCGTCGGCTTCGACGCATTCCTGATCGGCGAATCCCTGATGTTCGCCGCCGATCCCGGTGAGGCACTCGCAAAACTCCTCGGCGCAGCGCCCGCGCAAAGTTGAAAATGGTCCGCGTAAAAATCTGCGGCATCACCAATTTCGCCGACGCCAAAGCCGCCGTCGATCTCGGCGCCCACGCCCTCGGCTTCAACTTCTACGAAAAAAGCGTCCGCAACATCGCCCCCGCCGACGCCTACAAAATCATTCACGCCATCCCCAAAAAAATCGAAGCCGTCGGCGTCTTCGTGAACTGGTCGCCGGAAGCTGTCATCGCGCTCGCCCGCGCCATCGATCTCGACACCGTCCAACTCCACGGCGACGAACCGCCCGCAACCGCCCGCGCCGCCGCAAAATATTTCAACGTCACAAAAGCGATGCGCGTCGGAAAAGGCTTTCGTCTCGCGAGCCTCAAGCCGTTTCGATCGGCCGTGGGTGCCTTTCTCTTCGACGCGGCGCAATCCGGCCAATTTGGCGGCACCGGCCATCGCACCGACTGGACCATCGCGCGCAAAGCAGCAAAAACGCACCGTATTATTCTTGCAGGTGGGCTAACGCCAGGAAACGTCGCCGAAGCGATTCTGTATGTGCGTCCCTATGCCGTCGATGTAGCCAGCGGAGTGGAATCGCGTCCCGGGAAAAAAGATCGCGGCAAGCTCCGTGAATTTTTCGCCGAAGTCGCTCGCGCTAACAAGAAATTGCGATAAAAGCGCTATTGCACGGCAGCAAGAAACAGGGACTTTAGACCCTGAACTATCCGATACTAGAAGCTCCAAAAACCACCATGAGCTCCCAACAAATCGCCGCCACCCAAACCCCCGGACGCTTCGGCCCCTACGGCGGCCGCTACGTCCCCGAAACCCTCATGGTCCCGCTCTTCGAACTCGAGCGCGCCTACGAACTCGCAAAATCCGACGCCGCATTCCAAGCGCAACTCCAGTCGCTCCTCAAAAATTTCGTCGGCCGCCCATCGCCGCTGCAATTCGCCGAACGCCTCACAAAACATCTCGGCGGCCCGCGCATTTATCTCAAGCGCGAAGATCTCCTCCATACCGGCGCGCACAAAATCAACAACGCCGTCGGCCAGGGTTTGCTCGCCGTAAAAATGGGCAAGCCGCGCATCGTCGCCGAAACCGGCGCCGGCCAGCACGGCGTCGCCAGTGCCACCATCGCCGCGCATCTCGGCCTCGAATGCGTCGTCTACATGGGTACCGAAGACATGGCCCGCCAGGCGCTCAACGTTTCGCGCATGCGCATGCTCGGCGCGACGGTCGTCGGCGTCGATTCCGGCAGCCGCACGCTCAAAGACGCCATCAACGAAGCGATGCGCGATTGGGTCACCAACATTCGCACCACGCACTATCTCCTCGGTTCCGTTCTCGGCGCGCATCCGTACCCAACGATGGTGCGCGATTTTCAATCCGTCATCGGACGCGAAGCGCGCGAACAAATTCTCGCCGCCGAAAAGCGCTTGCCCACTCATCTCTACGCCTGCGTCGGTGGCGGCTCCAACGCAATCGGCCTCTTCTACGCTTTCCTGCGAGACAGTGATGTAAAGATGGTCGGCATCGAAGCTGGCGGCCGCGGCACCGAACTCGGCGAACACGCCGCTCGCCTCGGCGCAGCCCAAGGTTTCACCGGCGCGCGCCCAGGCGTGCTGCAAGGCACCTACACCTACGTCCTGCAAAACGAAGACGGCCAAATCGCAGCCACGCATTCCATTTCCGCCGGCCTCGACTATCCCGCGATCGGCCCCGAGCACGCCTGGCTCGCCGACGAACGCCGTGCCGAATATTCCGCCGTCTCCGACGACGACGCCGTCGCCGCCGCGAGCCTGCTCGCGCGCACCGAAGGCATCATCCCCGCGCTCGAATCCGCCCACGCCGTCGCCGGCCTCATTCAACGTGCGCCAAAAATGTCGAAGGACGATCTCATCATCCTTAACCTCTCCGGCCGCGGCGACAAGGACATGGACACCTATAAGCGCCTCCTCAAGTGATTGCGCAAATTTTGCGGTCGTCATCCTGAGCGAAGCGAAGGATCTCAGAAGTAAGAGTCAGCAAGCGTTTCACCGTGTGCCGAGGATCGACTGAAACGATTGCCCGTTTCCGCCGCCTCAGGCAAGATGTTGCACTCGAATAAAATGACCGCGCAAACTGCCAATTCCACACGCATCACCCAACGCTTCGCCACCCTGCGCGAAGCCGGCCAACTCGGCATCGTCGCCTACATCACCGCAGGCGATCCGTCCCTCGACGCGACTCTGAAATTTGTCATCGCCCTCGCCGAAGGCGGCGCTGACGTCATCGAACTCGGCATTCCTTTCAGCGATCCTCTCGCCGATGGCCCCGTAATCCAACGCGCCTCCGAACGCGCGCTCAAAGCAGGCACAACACTTGCGAGCGTGATCGAACTCGTGCGCCGCATCCGCCAATCGAATTCCGCTGCCAGCGAAATCCCCATCGTTCTTTTCGGCTACTACAATCCAATGTTCCAGATGGGCATAGAAAAATTCGCCGCCACCGCGTCCGCCGCAGGCACCGACGGAGTTCTTGCCACCGATCTCACTCCCGAAGAATCTGTCGACTATCGCCGCATTCTTGCAGCCCACAATCTCGACACTGTCTTCCTCGCCGCGCCAACTTCCAATGACGAGCGCATCAAGATAATTTCGGCTGCAACCTCCGGGTTCCTGTATCTCATCTCACGCACCGGCGTAACCGGCGCCAAGGATTCGCTGCCCGACGATCTTCCGGCATTGATTCGCCGCGTGCGATCGCACACGAATATTCCGATCGCGGTCGGCTTCGGAATTTCATTGCCGGGTCACGTTTCCGTTCTCGGCGGACTCGCAGACGCTGCTGTGATTGGTTCGGCGCTCGTTTCGGAAATTGAGAAAGCGGAATCCATTGATGCCGCAGCGCAAGCGCTCGGCGCGAAGATTCGTAGCCTCAAAGAAGCCGGCAAAAAAGGTTTGTCGCGTCGCGAGGTTGCGCCATGACCGATCTCAGTGACTGGCGGCGCCGCATCGATGAGATCGATCGCAAACTCGTGCAGTTGCTCAACGAGCGTTCGCATTGCGCGCTCGAGATCGGCAAGCTCAAGCAGGAGAGAAATCTCCCGCTCTATCAGCCCGATCGAGAGCGCGAAGTCGTCAAGAACGCGCAGGGCGAAAACCGTGGCCCGCTTTCCGATGCCGCGATTCGCAGGTTGTTCGAGCGCATCATCGACGAAGCGCGCAGCGCCGAACGCGAAGCGATGCACAAAGATTCGCCCGAAGACGGGAAGAAAAAGTAATCGCTCTGTCGGCCACGATTTTTGCCGCAGCAAGATTGTGTAGGGGCGCAGCACTGCTGCGCCCCAGTTACCCAGGTTTCAGCTTCAAGCACGTTTGAATTTTTCTTGGATTTAAAAAGGGAAGGGAAACACCAGCCAGCCATGGTCATCGTAATGCAAGAGGGCGCGACCGACGCGCAGATCCAACACGTCATCGATCGCCTGGTCTCCAACGGGTTTAACGTGCATCGCTCCACCGGCGAATCGCACACGGTGCTCGGCGCCGTCGGCGTACATCGCGATTTCGATCATCGCGATTTCGAGTTGCTCGACGGTGTGCGCGAAGTCATGCGCATCACGCAGCCGTTCAAATTAGCCAGCAGGCAGTTCAAGCCCGAGGGCACTATCGTCAATTTAGGACGCGGCGTAACGATTGGCGGGAACGACATCGTGATCGCGGCAGGACCGTGCAGCGTTGAGTCGCGCGATCAGATCAACTCCGTCGCGGAAAGCGTTGCGAAATCCGGCGCGAAGATTTTGCGCGCAGGCGCATTCAAGCCGCGCACTTCGCCGTACGCATTTCAGGGCATGGGCGAAGAAGGTTTGAAGCTGATGAAAGAGGCGGCGGAAAAAGTCGGTCTCTTCACCGTCAGCGAAGTGATGGACCCGTCGCAGATTCAGATGATGTCGGGCTACGTGGATATTTTTCAGGTGGGCGCGCGCAACATGCAGAACTACCACTTGCTGCGGGCGTTGGGAGAAGTGCGCAAGCCGGTACTGCTCAAGCGCGGCATGTCGGCGATGTTGGAAGAATTATTGTTGAGCGCAGAATATATTTTGGCAGGTGGAAATTACGACGTGATTTTGTGCGAGCGCGGAATTCGCACATTTGAGACGTATACGCGAAACACGTTTGATATTGCGGCGATACCTGTCGTTAAAAAACTTTCGCACTTGCCGATGTTTGGCGATCCGTCGCACGGCACGGGACGCCGAGACAAGGTGCCACCGATGGCTCGCGCGGCGGTGGCTGCGGGAGCGGACGGATTGCTCATCGAAGTGCACAACGATCCGGACCACGCGCTGTCGGACGGCGCGCAGTCTCTCGATCCGCCGCAGTTCGCGCAATTGATGAATGAGCTTCGGCAGATCGCCCCGGCGATCGGCCGCAAGATCGCTTGATACTCCCCGCATGACTGCTCACATCATCCAACGCATCTCGATACTTGGCACGGGGCTCATCGGCGGCTCGTTCGCGCTCGCGCTGCGTAAGTACGCGACCGAGCTGCACATTACGGGATGGGATCGACCGGATGTGGCGCGATCGGCGCACGATACGAAGGCGTTCGACGAAACGCTGACGGGGGACATCGCGCCGGCGCTGCGCGATGCCGACTTGATTTACGTTGCGTTGCCGATCGGCGTGACGCTCGATCTGCTGCCTGAGTTGGCGCGGGTTGCGCCGCGAAAAGCGTTGATTACGGATGCTTGCAGCACGAAGCTGCGGATCACCCAAGCCGCGCGGGAGCTTTTTGCGGTTGCCGACGCGCCGCTGTTTTTGCCGGGGCATCCGATGGCGGGACGCGAGCAACCTGGGATCGCACACGCCGATGCCGATCTGTTTCAGAACGCGCCGTATGCGTTGATCGCGGATAGTCCGCAGGAAAATACGAGTTCGGCGCCGCGTGAGTCGGGAAAAGGATTCGCGGGCTCGGAATTCCAAATTGATTTGAACCCACAGCCCGAACGCGGCGAAGTGTTGCGGAAGGACGCGCGGGTGGATGCGTTCTTGAGATTACTGAAGAAAATCGGTGCGCGGCCGCTCTGGCTTGGTTCCCGGCAACATGACTACGCGGTCGGGCTTGCGTCGCACTTGCCGCAACTTGTGGCTGTGGCGCTGGCTTCGTTTTTGTACGACCGGCTTGATGAAAATGGGCTGCCGATCACCGTTGCGGGGCCCGGGTTGCGCGATACGTTGCGGCTGGCGGGGAGTCCCTACAGCACGTGGCGCGACATTGTGTTGACGAATCGCGAAGTGTTGAGTGCTTCGCTGGATTTGCTGGCGCGTCGCATTGATGATTTGCGAGAGCGGTTGGCTACGCGTGAGTTGGAAGCGGATTTTGATGCCGCGAATGAGTTGTATAAGTTGCTGCGCAGTTTTTAGGGAAAACCTACAAGAAGCAAATTCCGAAAACCAAGATTTCATCGAGTTGAGATCGTGCAGGCCTGGGGCGCAGGAGTCCTGCGCCCGTACGAAGAGTCGCCCTGCGGGCGGTGGCGGTCGTGTTGACGCCGGGCGGAGTGAACCCCGCCCCTACAGAGAGTGACGAACACAAGAGTGACGACGGCGAGGTTTCTACTTCAGGTCGAATTTGTCGTGGAGCGGCAAGGTGCCGGAAGAGGCGCCTGCCATTATTTCGTAGGTGCCGGGGAGGAGCTTCCACTCGTTGGCGCTGTCGTCCCAGATGGAGAGGTATTTGGATTCGATGGGGACGCGGATTTGTTTGGATTCGCCGGCTTTGAGCCAGACTTTGCTCCAGCCGACGAGGCGCTTTGGTGGTTCGCTCGCTGCGGCTGGTAATGCTGCGTAGACCTGGGCGACTTCGGCGCCGTCACGCTGGCCTGTGTTTTTCACTGTGAATGAAACGTCGGTGACTTTTTTGCCGGGCGCAACTTTCAATCCCGAATACAAGAATGTTGTGTACGAAAGTCCGTGGCCGAAGGGGAAGAGGACCGGTTTCTTTTCGGCGTCGTACCACTTGTAGCCGACTTTCAGGCCCTCGTCGTAGGTGACGCTGAACGTTGGTTTGGCTTCCCCGGATTTATTTACGGCGGCTTCGCCGAGTTGGTCTTGGGTTGGTTTCACCAGCGTCGGATGCGGGAGATCGGCGTCGCTCTTGGGGAATGTCATCGGGAGCTTGGCGCTGGGATTTACGTCGCCGAACAGAATGTTGGCGACGGCGTTTGCGCCGTCGCTGCCGGCGTACCACGCTTCGAGAATGCCATTGACCTTATCGGCCCAAGGCATCCTTGCTGCGGTGCCGGTTTCGAGCACGACGATGGTCTTCGGATTCGCCGCTGCAACGGCCGCAACGATTTCATCCTGTTTGTCGGGCAGCGTGAGCGTTTCGAGGTCCATGCCTTCGGCCATCCAGCAATAAACGAAGACGATTGCGATGTCGGATTTTTTCGCGAGCGCCACGGCATGTGAAATATTTTCGCCGGATGCGAATTTCACGTCGGCGTTTGGCGCTTTCGCCATGACGGCCTTCATCGGAGACGTTGGAAACCACACATGCGCCTGCCAGCCTGCGTTGGGGCGACCGGGCGCGTCGACCTGCGCAGAGCCGCCGCCGGAAATCATGCCTTCGTCGGCGTGCGGGCCGATGATCGCGATCGATTTCAGCGCGGACGCTTTCAACGGAAGAATATCTTTTTCATTTTTCAGCAAAACAGCGCTTGATTCTTCGATTTTTCGTGCGGTTTCGAGACCGCCGAGGATGTCAGGGACGCTCTTCTGCGTCGGAAAATCGACGATGCCGGCGGCGAATTCCGAGCGCAGAATGCGGCGAACGTGTTCATCGAGTTCGCCCTGCGAAACTTTGCCGGCTTCGACGGCTTCTTTCATTTTCGCGCCGTAAAATTCGTCGAGCGGCTCTTCGTTGTCGAGTCCTGCGGCGGATGCTTTCACGGTGCTGTGAGTGCCGCCCCAATCGGATACGACGAAACCTTTGAATCCCCATTCTTTTTTCAGAACGTCGGTGAGGAGATATTTATTTTCGCAGGCGAAGTCGCCGTTGACGGCGTTGTAAGAACACATCACCGCTGCGGGGTCTGCAATGCCGACGCCGATTTCAAAGGCGAGGAGATCGCTTTCGCGCATGGCGCGCTTGCCGATGAGCACGTCAACTTCGTTGCGGCCGTTTTCCTGATCGTTGACGGCATAGTGCTTGATGTCGCCGAGGACGTGTTCGGCCTGTTCGCACTTCATCAGATTGCCGACGAGCGTTCCGGCGAGGATCGGGTCTTCGCCGAGATATTCAAACGTGCGGCCGTTACGCGGCTCGCGCGTGATGTTGGTGCCTCCGCCGAGCGTCATGTTGTAGCCCTGCGCGCGCAATTCTTTGCCGATGAGGCGACCGTAGGAGCACGCTGCTTCGGGATCCCAGCTTGCAGCCGCGCCGACGTTCGCGGGAAGTGCTGTGGAGTAGCGGCCATTTTCTCCGCTGCTGCGCACACCGTACGCGGCGTCGCTCATTTGAATGAAGGGAATGCCGAGGCGCGGAACGCCGAGTACGAAACCGGCGCCGCCGTTGCCGAGTTCGGGCTGAGGATTTTGCACGTCGCGCGGCCAGCCAGGCATGCCCATGCCGTGGAGCAAATCAATTTTTTCGTCGAGAGTCAGTTCTTTCAGAACCATCGCGGCGCGTTCGTCGGGCGAGAGCTTGGGATTCATCCATGGATGGTTGCGATCGACTTTTTCGCCGACGCCGTGCATGCGGTGTTGCGCCATGGCCCTCTTGTTTGCGGCCATTAAAGTTACGAGCATCACGAAGATAAAAATCCCCGCGACAGCGAGCGTTGCACGCCAGATACGCGAACCGACATGGGTTTGCATATTTTTTAGACCATCCTCGAGAGACCGTACTTTTATCAACCGGCTGAAGGATGCCTGGGCACGAGAGGTTCCGTCAGCGCGGCTTTAAGTGCACCTATCATGCTGATTTTTCGAGTCAATGCCAAGAAAAACGCCAACAAAATCGGCCAAGAAGATTGGCCGGGAAAATCGCAGGAACCATTTTTGCTGGCGGACGGAAGTTAGTACAACGCCTCACAGGTCGCCTAAGGAGAAGGAATGTCTTACGAGAGAAAATGGACACGTCGCAAATTTATTCGGAACAGCGCGGCGACGGCGGCTGCTTTGCCGCTGGCTGCGAAGAGTTTGAGGCTGCGCGCGGCGGAGCCGGCGTCTTGCGTGTTTAATCCGGAACAGGAAGAAGGTCCGTACTACGTGGACCGTGAAATCTTGCGCAGCGACATCACCGAAGGAAAAATCGGAGTGCCGCTGCGCGTGCGCGTGACGATTGTTGATGCGAAAACTTGCGCGCCGCTGCCGAATGCGGCGCTTGACATCTGGCATTGCGATGCGGGCGGAGTTTATTCGGGATATACGAAGATCAATCCTGGCGGACCCGGCGGGCCGGGTGGTGGGCCGGGATTTCCGGGAGGACGGCCGCCGGGGCCTCCGCCGAATGGTGGGCTTGGCGATGGTCCGAGCGGCGGCGAGATGCTACCGGGGCCGCCACCAGAGGGTGGGCCGGGCGGGCCGGGAATGCGGGGGCCGGGCGGTCCCGGTGGAATGCCGCCGAAGCCGCATACGACGGACGATCTCGTTTTTTTGCGCGGCGTGCAGATTACCGACGCGAAAGGGATCGTGGAGTTCACGACGATTTATCCGGGGCACTATCCGGGGCGCGTGAATCACATCCATATGAAGGTGCATGTCGGAGGCGGTGCGACGAAGCCTGCGGCGGCGGATGCGGCGCATCCCGGAGTTGCGGTGTATGCGGGAGGGCATGTGGCGCATACGGGGCAGCTGTTTTTTCCGGAGGATGTCAGCCGATTTGTTGAGGCGACGCATCCGTATTCGGGGAATAAGGTGCGCCGGACTACTTTGGAGGACGACATGGTATTTGATGGGCAGAGTGGAAGCGGGTCCGTTGCTAAGTTGACGGCGATTACTTCGACGCAGCTGTCGGATGGGTATGTGGCGACGTTGACGGTGGCGGTCGATCCGGGGGCTACGCCGAAACTGGTTGGGATTGGGGGGCCTCCGAGGCGTTAGGGATTTTTGCATCGGACCGCTGACGCTCAATTTTGGGGGTATGGTGCATGCCATACCCCCTATGTTTTGCGCAGAGTGGGGAAGTTGATTGGAATCAGCGGTTTGCCCGATTCCCGGAATGGGAATTCGTAAAGAGTGAATAAGTTGTTTGGAATGATGCGATTGGATAGTCGCGCGTTTCGCGTTTGATTCGCCTTATTGAGCGGAAAGGCCCGCGATCTGGGTAGCGATCGCGGCTACAGGGTGGCGGCGGAACGGTTTTTGTTTTGATTTGGGAATTTTGGTCGGAACGTGGTTTTCTACCAGGCTGATTGTAGCATATTCATAATGTTTGTCAAGTAGGTAATGGGACCCACCGACGTCTACGGAGACAACGAGCAGTGGTTGACTGCTGAGATCCTTCGCTTCGCTCAGGATGACACGTATCTGGAAGCGGGCGTCGGGTGCCAATCCGACCTGCAAGAGTTTGTGGCTCCGGGCTTGGCTTGGGTTTGGGGTTGTGGGTACACTTTGGGGCGAACGAGCGGAGACTGCGTGGACAAGCGGATTGGGTCGGCGGATGTGGGGATTGAGAAGTTGCGGGATGGGGCGACCATTCTGATGGGTGGGTTTGGGCTTTGTGGGATACCGGAGAATTTGATTGCGGCGGTGCGGCGCAAGGGAACGAAGGATCTGACGATTGTTAGTAATAATGCTGGGGTGGACGAGTTTGGGATTGGGTTGTTGCTGCAGAATCGGCAGGTTAAGAAGATGGTTTCGACTTATGTGGGGGAGAACAAGCTGTTCGAACAGTTGGTGACGAGCGGGGAGTTGGAGCTGGAGTTGAATCCGCAGGGGACGTTTGCAGAGAGGATTCGGGCGGGTGGGGCGGGGATTCCGGGTTTTTACACGCCGAGTGGTGTGGGCACGATGGTGGCAGAAGGGAAAGAGACGCGGGAGTTTGATGGGCGGCCGTATGTGTTGGAGCGCGGGATTCGCGGGGATTTTGCATTTGTGAAAGCGTGGAAGGGCGATCGCTGGGGGAATCTGATTTACCGGAAGACGGCGCGGAATTTTAATCCGATGATGGCGACGGCGGCGGAGTATGTGATCGCGGAGGTTGAGGAGTTGGTGGAGTTGGGCGAGCTCGATGCGGATAACGTGCATACGCCGGGGATTTTTGTGAACGCGATTTTTCAGGGCGTGAGGTATGAAAAGCGAATCGAAAGGCGAACGCTTCGAAAGACCTAAATGTGGTTTCTCTTTGTTTTTGGCGTGGCTTGGCTCGGTATCCTGGTCTATCAGTTTTTGACGGGTCGGCCGATTTATCGAAGCAGGTTTTTTGGCCAGGAAGTGGAGCAGGACAGTGAGCTGTTTTGGGCGTTTTACGCCTTCCAGGTATTTGGTTTTGTGTCTGCCGTCGGGTATTTCGTTTGGATTCTGTATTTCAAGGGTCGGTGAATGGCGCTGACTGACGAACAGAAGAGGGAGCGGATTGCGCGGCGGATATCGTTGGAGCTGCGCGACGGGTATTACGTGAATCTGGGTATTGGCATGCCGACGCTGGTGGCGAATTATGTGCCGGAGGGGATTGAAGTGATTTTGCAGTCGGAGAATGGGATGTTGGGAGTGGGGCCATATCCGACGGAGGCGCAGGTTGATCCGGACTTGATCAATGCCGGGAAAGAGACGGTCAGTGAGTTGAAGGGGACGTGTTATTTCTCGTCGGCGGATTCGTTTGGGATGATTCGCGGCGGGCATGTGGATTTGACGGTGCTGGGCGCTTTGCAGGTGGATGAGAAGGGGACGCTGGCGAACTGGGCGATCCCAGGAAAAATGCTGAAGGGAATGGGCGGAGCGATGGATCTGGTGGCGGGAGCGAAGCGCGTGTTTGTGACGATGGAACACGCGACGCGCGATAACAAGCCGAAGATTTTGAAGAAGTGCACTCTGCCGTTGACGGGCGTGGAGGTGGTGGATCACATCATCACGGAATTGGCGTGGATCGATGTGACGCCGGAAGGTCTGGTGCTGCGAGAGATTGCGCCGGACACGACGATCGAGCAGGTGCAGGCGGTAACGGAACCCAAGTTAGTCATCCCACCCGGCGGGCCGGCGAAGATGCCGGTCGCGGCGCAGTAGCAGAGGCTACGCGTTTGCGCGGAACTTCCAAGAACAAGCGGGTACGAACGAAGCAGAAGGGCAAGGCGCAAGGTAGCCGCAATCGCGGAACTTCGCGCACGGTGGCTTCACGTCCGGCGGCGGCTCGGCCGCGGCCGAAAATGGCGCGGATCAGTGATGAGATGAAGTATTTGTGCGCGATGCTGGGGGAGGAAGTACGGACGTGGCCGGGTGTGACGACGAGGGCCATGTTCGGGATGTTGGGGTATTACCGAGAGGGGGCGGTGTTTGCGGCGCTGCCAGTAACGCGGGCGATTGGGTCGGCGAATGCGATTATTTTTAAATTGAAGACGATGTCGGAGGCGCAGACGGACCGCGCGCAGCGGGATCTGCGATTGGGGACGGGGACGAATATCAAGGCGCAGAGATGGCATTCGTTTGAGATTCATTCGGAAGATGATTTGAGGGATGCGTTGTGGTGGTTGGGGCAGGCGTTTGAGTCGGCGAGATAAAGAAGTAATGAGATAAGGAAATAACGAAGAGGTTGACAGTCGACAGTTGAAAGTCGAAAGGGGGCAAGAGACAGGAGTCCCCTACGGATGGTTGTGGGCGATTTGGAATCTAAATCCCCACCCTCAGAAACCGAGGGTGGGTCACCCGGCTTTCAGTTTTGCGGATCGTGGGACGTAATATGAAGAGCCCTCAGGGGCTGAAGCCCCCTTTCTTGGTGAGCGTTTTTCGGCACGGCTGAAGCCGTGCCCTGACGAAGCAATGCGGTCGCGACGTTCCTAAATCTACTTTCACTAAAATCCAAATCTTGAGGCGAGGTTATTCGATGCTGGCGGTTTGGGCTGGCGGGTGGTGACGTGTGACCAGGAAGGAATAGTGGAGGGCGGAGGCGGCGGCGCAGAAGGTGACGATGTCGACTAAAGCGTTGTGGAGCAGGCGCGAGTGAAATTGAGGGTAGGCGGCGGTGAGGACGACAGTGAAGACTAAGACGATTTCGAAGAAGGTGGTGAGCTTGCCGAGGATGCTTGGCGGGAATGGGCGGTAGCCGGAGATCAGAATGATGACGACGGCGACGGTGAGCATGAGGATGTCGCGGCTGATGACGATGATGGTGGTCCACCAGGCGATGCGCGTTTTATAGGCGAGGATGATGAAGGATGAGGAGAGCAGGAGTTTGTCGGCGATAGGGTCGAGGTACGCGCCGAGAGATGAATGTTGATTGAGTTTGCGCGCGAGGAGGCCGTCGATGGCGTCGCTGAGGCCTGCGACTACGAGAACGAGAAGGGCCCAGCGATAACGCTCATACGCGATAAGAGTCAGAAAAATTGGAAGGAAACCGAGACGGAGCAGAGTGATTTGGTTGGGTACGGTGAAGATCCGTCGTCGCTGTTGCATGTGCTGGGAGAATAGCGCGTTTCAGGCGAACTGGGCCAGATAGTCGATGAGGCGGCGGCCGACTTTGCGAGAGAAAAGTTCGTCCATGGAAGGGATGGAGCCGCTGGGTTCGTCGATGGTCATGCGCTCGATGCGGGTCATGGGGAAGAAGAGGGTGGGGACGCCGACGCGTTCGCTGTCGGGCTCGTTGATCTGGCGGATGAAGTGGTCGAAGGAGTTGAGGTCGATGCCGCGGATGGTGACGCCGGCAGTGTTGAGGCTGAGGAGTTCGCCCCAGACTTTTTCTTTGGGGGTGTGGAGGGAGATGACGACGATGGAGTGGGGGTCCATGGGGTGAGAGGGAAGTTTACAGTTGAGAGTTGAAAGTCGAAAGCACAAAGAAAACAGAGTGGCGAGGCTGACATCGTGCGGACTTGGGGCGCAGCGCTGAGCCCGTACACGGAGAAGGTCGACGGCTAGGAGCCGGGGAGGCGGTCGTTGTAGTGGAGGATCATCAGGACGAAGCTGGAGACTACGACGACGGCGGTGAGGAAGCCGAGGGCTTGGGCGACTCGGAGTTCGCTGGCGGTGCGGGGTTCGTGGTCGGCGAATATTCGTCCGAGCAAAAAGCCAGCTGCGAATCCACCGCCATGCGCCCAATTGTCCACGCTAAGTCCCGGCATGAGACCAATGACAAAAAGGGTTACAACCCAGGAAATTAAGCGCGCGCGCAGCTGTTGCACCTGCAGCCCGGTGCGTTTCGTCGTTACCGCGAGCATCAATCCGACCAAACCAAGGATAGGGGCACTCGCGCCGAGGGAGAAGTGTGTGGCGTATGCGCTTACCAAAAAGCCTACGGCGCCGGTGACGGTGTAGAGGAAAAAGTAGCGGGCGGAGCCGTAGAGCTCTTCGACGACGGGTCCGATGTCCATGAGGACCATCATGTTGAAGCCGATGTGGATGAGGCCGCCGTGGAGATAGGTGGCGGTGATGAGGCGATACCACTCGTGCATGACGAAGATGGAGAAAGGGAAGCTGGCGCCGAGGCGGTAGGCGGATTCGCCGCCCATGCCCCAGACGATCGTGAGGCCGCCGCCCTGGCCATGCGCGGCCATGGCCATGAATTCGACGGCGAACATGATGACGTTGACGATGAGGAGGATGGTTGTGACGGGAGCGTGGCCGCCGAAAAGTTCGGAGAGGCCTTTGCTGACTTTGGCCATCGAGAAGCGGAGATTGGTGCCGCAGTTATGGCAGCGGGTGGCGTTGATGCCGACGAGCGAGCCGCACGCGGGACAGATTTGAGGGCGCGGATTTTGATTCCCACCGCCGCCGAAGAGACCGCGCAGGGAGTTTTTCCAGCGGTCGAGGCGGTATTGCCATTGATAGGGGAGCGGCAACTGTCCTCCTGGGCGATTGGGCAGCGGTCTATGATAGCGGAAATTGGGTTAAGGATTTGAGGACGTCGAAAGTCGACAGTTGAAAGCTGAAAGGGAAGGGGGAGAGACGAGAGAGTTGGAGCGAGTTGGAGGGTTTGGGTGGGGCTGAGTCTAAACCCCCACCGTCAGAACCCGAGGGTGGGGCACCGGCGGGTTCCTGAAAATATAAAGATGAGTGGTCATTCGAAAGCGCATTGCTGTAGGATGCGGGCAATTCATGTCAGTTACTTCGCCGCAGTCGGTCGGAATTCCGCCGAGTCGAATCGCAGGGAGCGCGGTAAAGAAGCGCGCGGGCCTGTGGGATACGCATTTTTATTTTGCGATGTCGCTGCTGATGACGGCGGTCGTGGTAGGCGGTTTCAGCCTGACGATGGGTGCGCGGATTATTCATCCGAAGACGCCGCCGCCGACAATCCTCTACATACACGCGTTCATTTTTTATGGGTGGCTGGCGTTTTTTATTTTTCAGTCGGCGCTGGTGCGAACGCACAACGTGCGGTTGCACCGTATGGCGGGATGGTTTGGAGTCGCGCTGGGAGTGGTGATTCCGGCGCTGGGAATTTCGACGGCGATCACGATGAACCGAATCAAGATGATGGCCGACGCACACTCCGATGCGGCGGCATTTATGCTTGTGCCGTTCAATGACATCGCTTGTTTTACGACTGCATTTGCGCTGGCGATTTACTGGCGGAAGAAACCGGAGTATCACCGCCGGTTAGTGTTGATTGCGTCTTGCGCGCTGACGGCGGCGGGCTGGGGGCGATTTCCTGGATTCTTTCAAAACTATTTCTACGCTGGGGTGGATTCGCTGATTCTTCTGGGAGTGGTGCGCGACTGGATCGTCAACCGGCGCGTTCACGTCGTGTATAAGTACGCGCTTCCAGCATTCATGGTGGCGCAGACGTTTGTGATGTACACGGTCTCTACGAACCAAACTTATTGGTTAAAGATTTCGCGCGCGATTTTGCGTTGAGTGTGGCTCGACAACTTCCTTCATTTTAGATTGATTGGACAATTCTACTTTCGTGACGCGAGCCTTGGGAGCACGTGACAGGGTGAGTGCTTCGGTTGAGGTGTAGCCAAGGTCCCTCCACTGTGCAAGCCGACGCGTTCGCTCAGAGCGAACGCGATAGAAAAAGCGTCGGCTTACGTCGGTCGGGATGACAAATTTGGGAGTTAGTCTGGAGATGGATCGAGTGTTGGTGTGCCCGGTTTCTCGGTGTCGTCGTCGATCCAGTATTCGCGGCGGGCTTCGACGTTGAAGGGGCCGCGATGGGCGGTACCGACTTGAAGGGCGTGGATGCCGGGAGTTGGCGTGGTGGGACGGAAGCTGATGACGTAGTAGTTCGGTATGTCGTTCGAAAGGGCGATCAGCGAGGTTTTTAAATCTTTTTCGTTTTTGAAAGGGAAGAAGCGGCCGCCGGCGAGATTCGCGATCGCTTCGGCCGTTTTTACTTTCAGCGAACCGCGCGCGGCGATGAATGCCATGGTCGCGAGGCGAAGAGGCGGAGCGAGCTGGCTGATGCAGTCGAGCACTTGCTTGCTGTAGTGGCCTTCGTATTCGGCGTCGGCGCCCTTTCTGCTGAAGCAGCCGTGCGCGGGGCCGGGATTGTGGCTGTCGAATTTGGAGGCTTCGTGGGCAACCGCGGAGTGCGTGCTGGAAAATGCGAAGGCGTAGATGGCGGTGTTGGTGTCGCTCATGAGGTGGACGGCGTCGTCGAGAGTTGTTTCGCTGCCCTGATCGATGGTTTCGCTAAGCAGGAGGATGGCGCGGCGATAGCTTGGGGGCTGGGTGCGGAGTTGGTCGACGGCGAAGGCGACGGCGTCGAGAATGGCGGCACCGGTGTCGCCTTCTTTGAGATTGGCGAGTTGGCGAGAGGCTTGGTCGGTGGTCGCGGTGAAGGGCTGGACGATGTGCGGTTTGCTGTCGAATCCGATGATGGTGATGCTGTGCTCGACGTTGCCGATGAGGGCGTCCATGATCGAGTCGAGGGCGCGGTAGTCGTCGAGATGACGCGCACCTGCGCCGCCGGTTTCGACGACGATGGCGAGTGCTAGGGGCTGGGCGTCGGTGTCGTCTTCCATGGCGATTGTTTGCGCGACGCCGTTGTCGGTGAGGACGAAGTCTTCAGCGTTGAGGCCGAAGACGACGTTGCCGTCACGGCCGGTGACGAAGACGGGGACCATGACGAGGTTGGAGCGGACGGTGAGTTTGACTTGGGGATCGGGTTGTTGGGCGGCCGGTTGCTGCGCGATGGTGACGGTGGCGAGAGACAGCAGGAGTGTCAGAGTGAGAAAGGGGCGCATTCGAATGGGTCATGGACTCAGACGCGGTGGGGGGGCGTACGGTTGCAAGTGTTTAGGTTCGGTGGCGAATGTTTTGGCGTGGGTGATGTTGAGTCTAAACCCCGCGATCTGAGAAGCGATCGCGGCTACAGGGTGGCGTTGGAAAAATGGTGGACACTGGGGGGAATACGGCCTAACTTTTAATTGGGGCGGTTTCTTCGCGCGCTCTGAGACTAAGAGAAAATAGGCCATTCGCAATGGATAACTTCGAAGAGATTGGGCGTCGGATTGACGCTGAGATGGAACGGCTGCGGCGCTACGTGGATGAAGAGATTGCGCCGGAGACGGAGAAGCGGACGGCATCGTTTTTGCGCGATGTGTCGGGGAAGCTCGACCAATTTGCGAAGAAGCTGGAAGCGCGAATGGCGCGGCGTAGTCCGTCGGCGCCGGAAACTGCAACTCCACCACCTTCACCGGAGTCGCAAAATTCGCAGTCATGAGCGCGGTTCGAGCATGATGGTCGAATTCGGCGCGGATTTTTTTACATTCAGATTGCATGACCGATTGAACGGCCGGTGGTTTTTGCCGGCGGCGTTGCTTTGCGTCGCGGCGATTTTTGTTACGGGATGCGGAGGGCGAAGGCCTGTGGCGAGCGCGCCACCTCCGACGAATACCACTCCTGAGCCTGGTGGGCCTCAACCTATGCCTGAGCCGACGAATCGGCCGGCGCCATCTGCGCCAGCGGCTGCGGCGCCAAAACCGCATGAAGGCGGGGCGATTTACGAAGAAGGAAAAGCGTCGTGGTATGGCGCGCCGTTTCATGGGCGGCAGGCTTCGAATGGCGAAACGTACGACATGTATAAATTTACGGCGGCGCATCGGACGCTGCCGTTCAACACGATGGTGCGCGTGACGAACAGGACGAATGGAAAGTCGACGACGGTGCGGATTACGGATCGCGGGCCGTTTGTGGACAATCGGATTATTGATTTGTCGTACGCGGCGGCGAAGCAGATTGAGTCGGTCGGGCCGGGCGTGGTGCCGGTGCAACTGGAGATTTTGTCGGCGATCGATCCGAATGACGGGACGTTTACGATTCAAGTGGGTGCGTTTAAGGATAGGGCGAATGCGGAGCGGCTGCAACGGCGGCTGAGCGCGGCGTATCCGTCGGTGGAGATACAGTCGTTCAATTCGGCGAAGAGCGGGGCGTTTTATCGCGTGCACGTTGGGAAAATTTCGGGTGAGGACGCGGCGAAGAAAATGAGCGAAGAGTTGCATGCGCGCGAAGGCGTGAAGCCGCTGGTCTTTCGCGTGGACAACGGGCGCGTGGACAACGGCACGGAGCCGGGAGAGAACTGATGAGCGCGGATTGTTTGTTCTGCAAGATTGCGGAGAAGAAGATTCCGTCGAAGGTTGTTTATGAGGATGGCGATGTGTTTGCGTTTGAGGATATTGGGCCGCAGGCGCCGACGCATATTTTGATTATTCCGAGGAAGCATTTTGCGTCGTTGAATGAAGCGGGAGCTGAGGATGCGGCTGTGATCGGGAAGATGCATCTGGTGGCGGCGGAGTTGGCGCGGAAGTTGAAGCTGACGGATGGGTATCGGACGGTGGAGAACAGCGGAGCGGGGGCGGGGCAGACGGTGTTTCATTTGCATTTGCATTTGTTGGGGGGACGGGAGTTTGGGTGGCCGCCGGGCTAGTGACTGGTCACTGGTGATTGGGAAGAAAACCCTTAGATCGCAAAGTTGAGCTGCTACGGATGGTTTGGCCTCAGGCGGCGGGATCAAAGGCGGCGGCGAGCCGCCGCACTCCATATAGGTTGCGCAGGCGATCGTTGGGAGTGCGGTCTGGCGAGAAATTCTATTCGTAGTTCAGGGCGAGCGGGGTTCGGTCGTAGAATGATGTAGCAGTGTGGTTCCTTCCGTTAGGTCGATTTGATGAGTGAAGAGAAGAAGGATCGGGAGTTGGGCATGCAGTGCCCGATTTCGCGGCGCGATTTTTTGAACGGCGTCGCGGTTGGGGTGGGCGGAGCCTTGGCTGGGGAGACGCTGCTGTCGGCGGGAGCGCTTGACGCCGAGGGAGTCAATGCGGGGCTCGGTGGTGGAGGATTTGGTCGCGACGGCGGCGATGGGGCGGAGAAGGGGGCGGGGTATTACCCGCCTGCGCTGACGGGGATGCGCGGGAATCACGATGGGTCGTTTACGTATGCGCACGGGTTGCGCGATGGAAAGAAGTGGGATGCGGGCGGGCCGGCGGCGCGCGTTGATGACACGTACGATCTGGTTGTGGTGGGCGGTGGGATCAGCGGGCTTGCGGCGGCTTATTTTTTTCGCAAGGTGGCGGGAAACGGCGCGCGGATTCTGATTCTGGATAATCACGACGATTTTGGCGGGCATGCGAAGCGGAATGAGTTTACGGCCGGCGGGCGGATGCTGCTGAGTTATGGCGGGACGCAGTCGATTGAGAGCCCGGGGCTGTACAGCGCGGTGGCGAAGCAGTTGATTGCGGAGATTGGGATCGACGTCGAGAGGTTCTACAAGGATTACGACCGGAAACTTTATACGAAATTGGGGACGGCGGCGTTTTTTGACAGAGAGACGTTTGGCGAAGACCGGTTTTTAACTGGGTTCAACGTGACCCCGTGGCCGGAATTTTTGGCGAAGGCGCCGCTATCGGACGCGGTGCGGCGCGACATCGCGCGCGTTTACACCGAAAAAGTCGATTACTTGGATGGGCTTTCGTTGGAGCAGAAACAGCGGAAGCTTGCGTCGATCAGCTATGCGGATTATTTGACGAAGTTCTGTAAGTTGACGCCCGATGCGTTGAAATTCTTTCAGACTTTTCCGCACGATTTATATGGTGTGGGGATCGATGCGGTGTCGGCGCTGTCTTGCTACGGCTCGCCGGACGACTACGAGTCGTTTTTGTATGCGGGATTTCAGGGGCTGGGGCTGCCGGAGTTGGAGAAGGAAGAGCCGTACATTTTTCATTTTCCGGATGGGAATGCGTCGGTGGCGCGGTTGCTGGTGCGGGCGCTGATTCCAGGGGCGATGCCGGGCAGCACGATGGACGATGTTGTTACGGCGCGGGCGGATTACAGCAAGCTCGATCAGAAAGATGCGAGCGTGCGACTGCGGCTGAACAGCACGGCGGTGCATGTCACGCATGTCGCGGCGAGCGGTGGCGTGGGCAGCGGCGGCGCGAAGGAAGTCGAGATCACGTATTCGCGCGGTGGGGTGTTGCAGTCGGTGCGAGCCAAGAACTGCGTGCTGGCCTGCTATAACATGATGATCCCGTACATTTGCCCGGAGCTGCCCGACAAGCAGAAAGAGGCGATGGCGTATCTGGTGAAGACGCCGCTTGTTTATACGCATGTGGCGCTGCGAAATTGGACTTCGTTTTCGAAGCTGGGCGTGCGGCAAATCGTGGCGCCGGGCGGGTATCACACGTACACGGCGCTGGATTTTCCGGTCAGCATCGGGCAATACGCGTTTCCGAGCGATCCGGAGCAGCCGATGGTGTTGTTCATGCTGCGGACACCGTGCCAGCCGGGATTGCCGATGCGCGATCAGTATCGAGCGGGGCGTGTGGAGTTGATGGGAACGCCGTTTGCGACGTTCGAACGCAACATTCGCGACCAGTTGGGGCGGATGCTGGGCGGCGCTGGATTTGATCCGGCACGTGACATCGAGGCGATCACGGTGAATCGGTGGGCGCATGGGTATGCGTATACGCCGAATTATTTGTTTGACCCGGAGTGGAAGGAAGAAGAGAAGCCCTGGGTGATTGGGCGCGCGCCGTTTGGGCGGATTGCGATCGCGAATTCGGACGCGGGGGCGAATGCGTATACGAATGAGGCGATTGATCAGGCGCATCGGGCGGTGACGGAATTGACGAAAAGCTGAAGTAAAGACGCAATGAAGTAATGAAGTAACGAAAAACGCCCTACGATTTCTAAATGGAGAATCGGGTGACTGACCTGCGGGTCCGATTGCTGAACTTGGCCGAACACGATAAACTGTTGCGCGTGGCCCGGTAGAGTAACCGGTTAACTCGTCACCCTCTCAAGGTGAAGATTACGGGTTCGACTCCCGTCCGGGCTACCAATCCTTCCTGTTTGTCTTCCGAATGACTCCCGCTTCGCTGGTACCGTGTTGAAAGATAAGTACGTTTTCGCGGAGTTGTTATACGGGGCGCACCCAAAACAAAGGATTTGCAACTGGGCTCGGCGGTCCGTTGTAATGTATAGCCTGAGAAATCTTTCTGACGGCTCGACCGAGCGATATGGCGAAAAAACTGCGTATTGTCGTCTCTCTGACGACCAACGATAACGACTACCAGATTGAACAGGCACAATCCGCGGAGCAAGCCGCGAGCCGCCTCGGCGTGTCGGTTGAAATTATTTATGCCGACAATGACGCGATCAATCAAAGCACGCAAATTCTGAAAGTTGTGCAGGCCGCAGCGGAATTACGGCCGGATGCGGTGGTGTTCGAGCCGGTCGGAGGCACTGCGCTACCACAGGTCGCGCGGGCGGCTGCGACGGCGGGAATCGGCTGGGCGGTGTTGAATCGCGATGCGGCGTATATCGAGGAGTTGCGTCGGACGACGAACTCGCCAATGTTTGGTGTGACTTCGGACCACGTCGAGATCGGGAGGTTGCAGGGGCGCCAGTTGGCGGCGCTGCTGCCCAAGGGCGGGTCGGTGATTTATGTGCAGGGGCCGTCGGAAAATTCGGCGGCGAAAGATCGCACCACAGGAATGCAGGAGACGAAGCCCGCGAATATCCAAGCGACATTGCTGAAGGCGCAGTGGACGGAAGAGAGCGCGCTGCGTGCGGTACGGTCATGGCTCAAGCTGACGACTTCGCAGAAATCGACAATTGATGCGGTTGCGGCGCAAGACGATTCGATGGCGATGGGCGCGCGTAAAGCATTTCAGGAATTGCCGAACGAGATGGATCGCGATCGTTGGCTGAAGTTGCCGTTCATCGGATGCGATGGTTTGCCGAACACGGGGCAAGCTTGGGTGCGCACGGGGCAGCTTGCGGCGACGGTGTTTGTGCCGCCGAACACAGGGCAAGCGATTGAGATGCTCGTCGACGCGATTCAGAATAAGAAGCAGCCGCCGGCGAAGGTGTTGGTGGCGCCGCGTTCGATTCCGGCGTTGAATGCTATTACTCCGCGACGGCCGGGCTGATCGCGCGTTAGGCCGTTTGCAATTCTGTCTTTTTACTTAGTCCTCTCTTATCGCTCGGCTGCGATTTCAAAAAACAAAACGGAAAATCTCCCTTCGTGCAAAACGCGCGTATATAATGCCGCCGTTCACACGATTCAATATTGATGTGCCGCGGAGGCGACCTTGAAGTCCAGCGAGCGGAAAGAAACGAGCATCGATCGGCGAAAATTTCTGTCGGCGACGGGGGGTAGCTTGCTTGCGGCGGCTGCATTGCCGGGGATCGCGTCGGCGGCGTCGCGCGAGGTCGGTGCGTCGGCGTTGCCGGGTTTCGGTGGAGGGGCTGCAATGAGCGCTGAAGGTTCGAATGCCGCGCGCGGCCAGAGCGGCGGCGCGAAGAAGAAGATTCCGATCGGCGTGTTTGATCCGGTTTACGACAATTTGTCGCTCGATCAGATGCTTGAAACGATGAGCGGGCTGGGAATGGAAGCGGTGGAAGTCGGCACAGGCGGATACCCGAACAATCCGCATTGCCCGCTGGATGAGTTGATTGCCGACAAGGCGAAAGCTAAGGCGTGGCAGAAAAAGTTTGAAGACAAAGGCATTCGCGTGATGACGCTGAGCTGCCACGGGAATGCGGTGCATCCCGACAAGGCGCATGCGGCGAAGGATGCGGAATCGTTCCGAAAGACGGTGCAGTTGGCGCAGATTCTCGATGTGAAGACGATCGTCACGTTTTCGGGTTGCCCGGCGGGCACGCCGACGGATGCGCAGCCGAACTGGATCACCTATCGATGGCCGCCGGAATACGGGCAAATGCTGGATTGGCAGTGGAAAGAAAAGGTCATTCCATACTGGAAGGAAGCGACGAAATTCGCGCGCGATCACGGCATTCGGCGGATTGCGCTGGAGATGCATCCGAACTTCGTCGTCTACAATCCGCGGACGTTGATGAAATTGCGCGAAGCGGTGGGCGAAGAGATCGGCGCGAACAACGACTTGAGCCATTTGTTCTGGCAGGGATGCGATCCGGTGGAAGTGATTCGCTTCCTCGGAAAGCAGGGTGCGATTTATCACGCGCACATGAAGGACACGGTTTTCTTTCCTGAGAATGTGGCGAAGTATGGCGTGCTGAATTTCGCTTCGGAGAAAGCGGATTTGCCGCAGGCGTCGGAAACGTTCCGCGCGGTGGGATATGGACATGGCGCCGGATTGTGGAAGGCGATTGTGCAGGCGTACATGGACATCGGGTATGACGGGATGTTGAGCATCGAGAATGAGGATCCGATTCTGCCGGGAGCCGTGGGAGTCGAGCGCGCGGTGTATGTGTTGAAGAATGTGCGGACGGAGATTCTCGCGAGCTGAGTTGGCGGGCGGTTGAGGTTGCGGGCGCGACTCGGTTGCGTTTGTAACGATTTAGCGCGATTTGTGCACAAGGGAGCGACTTGATGGCGCAGATGATTCGTTCGCCGAAGACGTATGACGTGATCGTGGTGGGGTCGGGCGCCGGCGGCGGCATGGCGGCGAAAATCCTGACCGAAGGCGGCATGAACGTCGCGCTGCTTGAGGCGGGACCTGACGTTCATCCGGAAAAAGACTTCAAGATGTTCGTGTGGCCTTATGATCTGCCGCATCGCGGAATCGGTGTCGGCGGGAGGCAAGCGCAGGACTTCGGAGAATTTCTGGCGCCGAACGGATCGTGGGACATTCAAGGCGAGCCGTATACTTCGGCGCCGGGTTCGGATTTTCACTGGTTTCGTTCGCGCATCGTGGGCGGACGCACGAATCACTGGGGAAGAATTGCGCTCCGATTTGCGCCGATTGACTTTCGGTCGTACACACGCGATGGACTCGGTTCCGATTGGCCGATTTCGTATGACGACATCGCGCCGTACTACGACAAAGTCGAAGGTTACATCGGCGTGTTTGGGACGCATGAAAATGTGTCGAGCGCGCCCAACGGCGTGTTTTTGCCTCCACCGAAACCGCGCTGCACAGAGCTGATCGTCAAGAAGGCTTGCGACAGGCTCAATGTCACCTGCATTCCGGCTCGGCTGGCGATTCTGACGAAATCGGTGAACGGGCGACTGCCTTGCCATTATTGCGGGCAATGCGGGCGCGGATGCACGACAGCGTCGAACTTCAGCTCGAGCCAGGTACTGATTCCACCGGCGATGGCGACGGGCAAGCTGACGATGATCACCGGCGCGATGGCGCGCGAGGTACTCGTTGGGCCTGACGGCAAAGCCACCGGCGTTTCGTATATCGACAAGAAAACGCGAACGGAGCAGCGCGTCAATGCTCGTGCAGTTGTTCTGGCGGCCAGCGCGTGCGAGTCAGCGCGATTGTTGCTGAATTCGAAATCGGCGTCGTTCCCGGATGGACTTGCGAATTCGTCGGGCACAGTCGGCCGGTATCTTACGGATTCGGTTGGCAGCGACGGCCAGGGATATTTCCCGCAGCTCGAAAATATGACGCCGCACAATCACGACGGCACAGGCGGCATGCACATGTATATGCCGTGGTGGAAATACGATCGGCAGAACGATTTTCCTCGCGGGTATCACATTGAGTTTGGCGGCGGACGCGAATTGCCGGGCTGCGGAATATTCGATGAGATGAACTACCACGAAGAGGGCTACGGCCTCGACCTGAAGCGAAGAGCGCGCAAGAACTATGGGACGACGATTGGCTTCTCGGGGCGCGGCGAGATGATTCCGAATCCGGATACGTACTGCGAAATCGACTCGAACGTCGTCGATGAGTACGGTATCCCGGTCTTGCGATTCCACTTCAAGTGGTCGGACTACGAACTGCGGCAGGCGAAGGACATGCAGGAAACGTTCCGCTCCATTGTGGAAATGGCGGGCGGAACGTATCTGACGAAGGTACCGATCGACGGACCAAACGCATACGGAATCGCTGCGGGCGGGAAAATTATTCACGAAGTTGGCACGGCGCGGATGGGAGCCGATCCGAAGAACTCGGTGCTGAACGGATATTGCCAGACGCACGACGTGAAGAATATTTTCGTGACCGACGGCGCGCCGCTGGTAACCAACCCGGACAAGAATCCGACGTTGACGATCATGGCTCTTTCGTGGCGCGCTTCCGAATATCTCTTGAGCGAAGCTGGAAAGGGAAACATCTGATGGCGAAAATCGGTATTTCGCGACGAGACGTTTTGCGTTCGTTTGCCCTGGGCGCGACTGCGGGCTCGGTCTTGACGATGATCCCGGCGCAGGCCGCTGAATTTGCGCATGATCTGATTCAAAAGGAAAAAGCGGCGGGAGCCGGAAAGTATGTGCCGAAGTATTTTCCTCCGCCCCAGTACGAGGCACTCGTTTCCTTGTGCGACACGATCATTCCCAAGGATGAGAAATCCGGTGGTGCCGTCGAAGCCGGCGCGCCGGAGTTCATCGATTTGATTACCAGCGAGAACGTCGAATTTCAGACGCAGTTCGGTGGCGGGTTGATGTGGCTCGATAACCACTGCATCGACGAATTCGGCAAAGTGTATATGGAGTGCACGCCGGAGCAGCGGAAGACCACTCTCGACTCAATAGCTTACCGACAGAACGGAAAGGCGAAGCCGGAGCTGAAACAGGGCATCGCGTTTTTTGCGGCGCTGCGCGATATGACGTGCGACGGGTTTTATACGAGCAAAATTGGCATCGCGGATTTGCAGTACATCGGGAACACGTCGGTGCATGAGTTTCCTGGGTGCCCGCCGGTGCCGGAGCGCCAGGCTTAGCTTTTGGTTGCGGTAGCTGGCGCGATTCGATTGATCTGTCAGCTACCAGACGCGGCAGACCGCTTCGCTCGGCTTCACCATCGGTTGACCCGCCTTGCAGTGAAACGCTTCGGCGAATTCCGGCATATTCACGACGACACCGTTGATGCGGTATTGCGCGGGTGAATGTGGATCGACCTGCGTTCGCAGCCGTAAATCTTCGGGACGCTCGTTCGCACAAGCCCACTGCGCATAGCCGATGAAGAACCGCTGTTCCGGTGTGAGCCCGTCGACAGGTTTCAAATCCTTGTCCGCCGTCGCGGCTTTCCACGCGACGTACGCGAGAATCTCTCCGCCGAGATCGGCGACGTCTTCGCCCATCGTGAGTCTGCCGTTGATGTGGACGTCGTCCACGACGACATAGCTAGAGTACTGGTCGCTGACGCACTTCGTGCGCTCGTCGAATTTCTCGCGGTCGGATTTCGTCCACCAATTTTTCAGGTTGCCGGTTGCATCGAACTGGCTGCCTTCGTCGTCGAAGGCGTGCGTCAATTCGTGGCCGATCGTTCCACCGGTATCGCCGTAGTTCGGCGCAGCGTCCATCTTCGCGTCATAGAGTGGCGGCTGCAGCACGCCGGCGGGGAAGTTGATGTCGTTCATTTGCGGATTGTATTCGGCGTCGACGGTCGGCGGAGTCATGCCCCATTCGTTGCGATCGACGGGTTGGCCGATTTTTGCGATTTGGCGGCGCTGTTCGAATGCAACGGTGTTGCGGACGTCGCCGACGAAATCATCGCGTGAGATGCTGACGCTGCTGTAGTCGCGCCATTTATCGGGGTAGCCGATCTTGTTGCGGATGCCGTGCAGCTTCACCAGCGCTTGCTTCTTGGTTTCGGGGCTCATCCAGTCGAGATTGCGGATGCGCTGTTCCATCGCAGTTTCGATGCGTTGCACCATTTCGAGCGTGCTCTGCTTCAACTCCGGCGAAAAAACTTTGCGAACGTATGCCTGGCCGAGCGCCTCGCCCAGGTTGCGGTCGGTGTACTGGACGCAGCGCTTCCAGCGCGGCTGCATTTCCGTGGCGCCGCGAAGATACTTTCGATAGAACGCGAAATTCTCACCCACAAATTTTGACGACAAGAGCGGCGACGCCGAATCGGCCACGTGGAACCGCAGGTACGTTTTCCAGTGGTCGAGCGATTCGCCCTTGAGATCGGTGTTCAGCTGTTTGAAGAACGAAGGCGACGCCACGTTGAGAACCGCCAGCGATGGATAGTGGCAGTCTGCATAATAGGCGTCCCAATCGAAGTTCGGCGTGAGCTTTTTCAGACCGGCGAGATCCATCTTATTCTTGAGCTTGTAAGGATCGCGGCGCTCGACGGGTGTCAGCGATGCCCGCGCCAGTGAGGTCTCCATCTTCATCACGACTTGCGCGTTGGCTTTCGCCGTGTCGGCGTTATCGCCCAGCAATTCGAATACATTCTGCATGTGCTGGACGTAGCGATCGCGTGCCTCTTTCGATTTCGCATCGTCTTTGGTGTAGTAGTCGCGATTGGGCAAACCGAGTCCGCCTTGATCCAGCGATGCGATCACTTGCTCCGAGTTGTCGGGATCCTGATCGGATCCGCCGGCGAAAAGGAAGACGCGCCCTCCCATCGTTGTGTGGAGATATGCGAGCAGCGGCGCGAGGTCATGCGCCGTTTTCACCGCGGCGATGCGCTCGAGGTCGGGGCGAATCGGATCGATGCCGCGCTTTTCGATTGCGGTTTCGTCGACGCACGCGGCGTAGAAATCGCCGATCTTCTGATTGACGGCGTCCCGCTGGCCGCCCGTAACGGAAGCCTGCTCCAGAATCCCGTGAAGAAAATTCAGATTGTCTTCGTACAGCTTGCCGTAGACGCTCCACGATGTCTGATCCGCGGGTATCGGATTCTGCGTCTTCCAACGCCCGCACGAGTATTGATACAGATTCGCGCAGGGATCGATCGACTTGTCCATCGATTCCAGGTTCAAACTCGGCGAATAGGGAAGCGAAGGTTCGCTGGAAGATTGTGGCCGAGCGGACGCACAGAACAGAAGTCCTAGCGCAGGAATACACAGAGTACGGGCGATGTTCATAGGCACCTTCGCGGGAAGTGAGCGCGTCGCGGCAAGCGGCAGCTATCCTAGCGGCGCGTCCTGAATTTTCCAATCTTTAAAAAGACCGCAGGTCGAGCGACAAAAGCCCTTTAGTATGGACGCGGCAAGCGTGAAAGGGTTTCGCACCATGAGCATCCGGATTCGACTGGCGACGCACGACGAGGTGCCGGCTCTGCGCGAGCTGATCGAAGCTTCGGTGCGCGAGTTACAAGCCCGCGATTACACCGAGAAGCAGCGCGAAGCCTCCTTGCGAACTGTGTTCGGAGTCGACAGCCGATTAATCGCCGACGGAACGTATCTCGTCGCCGACGCATCGGACGCGCTGAACGGCGACACGCGCAAGCCGGCGATCGCGGGTTGCGGCGGCTGGAGCAAGCGAAAGACGCTCTTCGGCGGCGACCAGTGGAGTGGCCGCGAAGACTCTTTGCTCGACCCGTCTCGTGACGCGGCGAAAATTCGCGCGTTTTTTGTGCATCCAGCATGGGCGCGCCAAGGCGTAGGCACGTTGATCCTCGATGCGTGTGAAAATGCCGCCCGCGCCGCCGGCTTCACGCGATTCGAAATGGGCGCCACGCTAACCGGCGTGAAACTATTCGGAGTGAAGGGATACGTCCCCGTTAAGCAGATGGACGTTCCTATGGACAACGGCGAAGTCTTGCCAATCGTGCAGATGGAAAAGCGCGACCCGGTTCGAACGAAACATTAAAAACAAAAGGGGCGCGACATCCGCGCCCCATGAATCCAGCTAGCGGTTCCAGCGGTCGGAACTACGCTTCCAGCTTCGACAAATAGTTATAGCTGACGCGGATATCGTCCAGCCCCTTCGCCTCGTCATTCTCGACGAAGTAGTGCTTGATCCCCGCCTTTCCCGAGTGCTCGAAAATCCGCTTGAAGTCGATCGAGCCTTCACCAACATTCGCGAGGTGGCCGTTTGCAACCGCGTGCCCGACCGCCACTTTATACTCCGGATTCGCCGCACCCTCCTTCGACCAATCCTTCACATGGACCAACGGAAACCGCCCAGGGTATTTGTTGAAATACGCCACCGGATCTTGCCCAGCGACAGTGATCCAGCACAAATCCATCTCAAACTTCACGAGCTTCGGATCGGTCTTCGTCAAAAAATAATCCAGTGGAAGGGTGTCGCCTAGTCCTTCCGTCTTTTCGAATTCGAAGCCGTGGTTGTGATACGCGAATTGAATCCCAGCCTTTTGACTCGCCTCACCCGCTTTGTTGAATAGCTCGACTGCTTTCTTATAACCGTCGGCGGTGCGGTCCTTCACTTCGAACCACGGGCAAACGAGGTACTTGTGCCCAACCACCGCGGCCGCTTCTAGCGTCTCAGGCCACTTGTTCTCGATCTGTTCGTAAGGAATGTGTGCCGACGGCGCGGTCAGCCCGTTCGAATCGATCACAGCGCGCACTTCCTTCGGCGTCTTGCCGTCATATCCGGCAAACTCGACTTCCTTGTAGCCGACCTTCGCAACGCCGGCGATCGTCCCGTCGAAGTCCGCCTTCATCAGGTTGCGCACGGTGTAAAGCTGCAACCCGATCGGTTGAATGTGATGCGGAACTCCTGCCCACAGCGCGCGAGGCGCGGCCGCTATAGCGGCAGTCGCGAGAGACGTTTCGATAAAAGTGCGTCGCTTCATGGCGTTTACACTCTCCTTTGGTCGAACGCAGCGAGTATACAAAAGAATCGGGCGGCGCTTTCCGAAAAAAGCGCCGCCCGGTTGGATCTCAAGTCGCCGTCAAAGACGACGACCTGGCGACCGTGACTAGAAGTAGAACCGCAGACCGAACTGCATGATGCGCGGCAAATGCGTCGAGTTCAGGTGCATGAAACCCGAGCTGGTTGTATTCGCGCCTGGGTCGTCGGTATCCAGAGCCGAATTGATCCCGTTGTACTGGGTGTGGTTGAAGAGGTTAAAGGTCTCCCATTTGAATTCGAAGCCGCTCCGCTCGTTGATCGCGAAGCGCTTGAATGTGCCGAAGTCGAAGTTCAATCGGCCGGGGAGATAGAGAGTGTTGCGCCCGACATTACCGAAGGTCAGTCCGGTCGGAACGGCGTACGCTCCGGGGTTGAAATAGAGCGGGCCACGCTCACCACCGGTGTCGGTCAAGCTGCCGCTGCCTGGATCACCGACGAGGTCGGGACGCGACCCGGTGCCAACGCCATTGCCGACGCCTGCGCTGTCGCCGAACTCGGTGCCGTTGGTGACGCTGAACGGCGTGCCCGATTGCGCTACGGTGATGCCCGACACCTGCCAGCCGCCGAGGAGCGTGTGCTTCAGTCCCGGTGACTTGGCGAAGGGCAGCGCGTAAACGTAGCTGATCGCCATGTTGTGCCGCTGGTCGAAGTTCGATGCTGCGCGGTTGCTTGCCACGTCGAACGCGTTCACGAACGCGTTGTCAAAGCGATCCGACGAATCGTCGATCGAGTGGCTGTAGGTGTACGAGAAGCTTAGCGTCAGTGCACCTACGGTGCGCTGCGCCGAGACTTGCAACGAGTGATAGATCGAGTTCGCCGTGTCCTCCAAGTTCGTGATGTTGCTCGCGCTTGGGAACGATGTGCGAAGTGGATCCGGGTTGTTGCCGCATGCTACCCAGAGGTTCGAAACCGCGGCACCGGGAACCACCGTGCCGTTTCCGAGCGTTGCCCCCACCGGGATACCGAACGCGTTCTGCACAAAGTTGCCGCAGTCGGCGTCGGTGATCGGCGTGCCGGCCGGGAACGGGTTGTTCCCAGCAGCTACGGGAACAAGCTGGTTTGCGTTATTTTGCAGCGTTAGGTGCGTGCCCTTGCTGCCGACGTAAGAGACGGACGCAACTATGTGGCCAGGCAGCTCTCTCTGTACGTTGAGGTTCCACTGTTGCACGTAAGGCCAGATCGCCTTGGTCGGAATCTGCGTGAAGGAGAGCGGGAAGAGCACGCCGCCGCCTGCGCCGATGTTGTTATATCCGGTCACGTTAAATTGCTGCGAGGTGAGAACCAACGGCGCGGAGCCTTCGAGAGACTCGCTGTTGCCTTCGTTGCCGTTGGTATGTTCGAAGAAGATGCCGTATCCGCCGCGGATCGCCATCTTGCCTTCACCCGTCGGATCCCACGCGAAGCCGATGCGCGGTGCCGGATTGAAGAGATGACCTTGCAAGCAGCCTGCGTTGCTGTTGGCTCCAACGGTCGCATTGGGGAACTGCGTCTGGATCGGCCCAGGAATCGAGCCTGTCCCGCCCTTGCCGCCGCATTGCACGATGCCGTTGAAGGGATTGCCGCCCACGAGAGAACCGTTCAGAGGATTCCCGCCGTCGGCCGGATCGTTGAAGATTCCCGGAGCCGCACCCGCCGAAAACGCGCCCGGCGTGAAGCTGAAGGCGCTCTGATACCGTTCGCGATACGTACCGAAGAGGCTCATACGTAGCCCAAGGTTCAAAGTCAGCTTCTTGGTCACGCGCCAGTCGTCCTGGAAGTATGGCTCAAAGATCTTGTAGCGGTTGTAATACTTGATGAGCTGGTTGCCCTGCGAGTAGTTCGCTACATTTCCGAGAAGCAAGTCGGCAAAGGCGTTGCCGGTGCTGATCGGCGACGATGGATCGAACGTCAGGATGCCCTGAACGTTCGTCGTGTTCTCTTCGTTCTTCTGCGCTGCTGCAAAGTAAGCGCCGAAGATGAATGTATGCTTGCCGAAGATCTTCGTCAGGTTGTCGCGATACGTGTAGACGGGGTTCGCGTTGGTCCAGGGGAAGTAACCCGTGTCCTGACCGAATCCGCCCCCATACACCGTGTTTGTATTCACCGCAATCGACGGAAGCTTCCCGCCGAGTCCGTTGGCGAAAAGCGTACCCATCGGGAACGTACCGGGCAGAGCCGGGTTGTTGATCGCTGTCAGGTCGATGTGGTCCGCCGTATAGCTGGCAACGAACTCGTTGAGCAGCGTCGGCGTGACGTTGGCCGTCAAGCGCGCCACAAAGCTCGTGCCAGGCCCGACGAAGTTGGTATTGATGTTCTGGAAGCTGGAAGTGCCGATGCCCCACAGCGGCTGGTTCGTGATTTGCGACCACGAATCGTGAATGTACCGAAAGGTCAGCCGATAGTTGTCGGTGATGTTGTGGTCCACGCGGACCAGTTCCTCGCGCCAGGTTGTCGGCAGCGAGATCGTGTTTGTGAAAGCGGGCAGCGGAGCGCCCGTCGCAGCGTTGATGCCGTTCGTTGTATTCGCACTCGGGATCAGCGCCAGCAGCGATGAGCCTACCGTGGAAATCGGCACAGCGGCTACGTTCGGCACGTTCGGGCAGTCCGCGCCGGGGCAGATGTCCGAGAAGTTTCCGCCGCGCTCTGCATCGGAAGGTACGTTCTGCAGTACCGTCGACGGGTTCTTCTCACGGCGCCATTCCTGCGACCAGAAGAAAAACGTCTTGTTGCGGTCCGAATTGTAGTGATGCGGAATATAGACCGGGCCGCCGACGGTGTATCCGAAGTCGTGCTTTTTGTACGGCGCCTTCGGTTGCGTCGGATCCGCGCCCTGTTCCCAGTCGCGCGCGTTGAAGATGTCGTTGCGCAGATATTCGAACGCGCTGCCATGGAACGCCTTGCCGCCCGACTTGGTTTCGACTTCGATCGTGCCCGAACCGTTGCGTCCATACTGGGCGCCGTAGTTCGAGGTCAAAACTTTGAATTCGGCGATGGCTTCGACGTTCGGATAAACGTTCAGCGTTGCGTTGCTGCCGTTGTCCATGTTGTCGCCGCCGTCGAGTTCCCAGTTGTTGTACTCGGTGCGGCCGCCGTTGATGCTGTATTGCACGTTGCCGTTGATACCAACGGTGCCTTCATCCTGGCCGGTCTGGTTTACGACGCCAGGGGTCAGGGTCACGAGCTGTGTGAAGTTGCGTCCGTTGAGCTCGAGCTGCTGGATCTGTTTGCCCGTAACTGTTGTGCCCAGCGCGGCCGATGTCGTCTCTACCTGCGCCACGCTCTCGCCGGTGACCACGACCTCTTCCGACACCGAGCCGACCGTCAGGGGCACGTCGACGCGAATCTTCGATCCGACGTTGAGCACCACACCGTTCGCCGTGTATTTCTGGAATCCCGTGGCGGTAACCGTGAGGTTGTAGCTTCCACCCGGCAGCCCCGCGACGACGTACGCGCCGTCGCTGTTAGTCGTCGTCGTTTGCGTCGAGCTTCCGCTCACGTTCGCGATGACCACCGTGGCGTTTGCGATCGCGGCGCCCGATTTGTCGCTCACTGTACCGGCAATGTAACCGGTGTCCTGAGCGGACAATTTCGTTGCCGCAACCAAACTGAGTACTGCAAAAGCCAGCATCCAGGCGACGAACGATTTGCCAAACACAACCGTGCGCGTCGAGGAGTGGCGAGACAGATTTCCCTTCACTTTGAAACCTCCGGTTTTCTTATCTGAATTCTGCGTGAGGGAGAAACGGTCTACGGCTCGCGGGTCTGGAGTCACCGCGACATCGCGAACGATTCAAATGTGCATCCCCCACCACTCGACGGGAATTAGCACCAAATTGGCTTATTAAAACGAATTAATATGCCAATCCCGATGGACTGTCAAGCGACATTTTGTAATTCTCCTTACTCGGTTTCGCATCGCTCACGACAAATCCACAGTTTGTTCGAGAAGAATCGGTTTTGTGGACGCTTGAACTCGGGCGAGGGCCGTTGGACACTAGCAGAGATGCGGAAACATCTGTTTCTTCAATGCTTTTGCGGATGGTCGGTGCTCATTCTGCTCGCCGCGTCGCTTTCTTACGCGAGCGGGTTCCAGGACCCACCCCCCTCGGCCGCGAACCCGCGCGCCGAAGCCGCCTCCGCGTTTGCGCGGGGCCAGCAAGCGTTGCAAACAGGAGACTTGGCGACCGCCGACGCATCGTTTCGGAAAGTCTTGTCGATCGATCCTCAGGCCGGACCCGCCTACGCCAATCTTGGCGTTATCGCCATGCGTCGCCAGCAATGGGACCACGCCCTCACTCTCCTCGAGAAAGCGGAAAAGCTTGATCCCAAGATGGCCGGGATCCGGCTGAACATCGGCCTCGTGAAGTATCGTCGCGAGGATTATGTTGGCGCGATGCCGTCTTTCGAATCGGTCTTGCGCAGTCAGCCCGACTCTTCCCAAGCGCGCTATCTGTTGGGGCTGTGCCAGCTCTACACCGAACGCTACTCCGATGCCGTCTCGACCCTCGAGCCCATCTGGTCGGCTTCTTCGAACGACATCATGTATCTCTACGCCTTGGGAATCGCGGCGCACCGCGCCGGAAAGAAAGAAGTGGACGAGCGAGCGATGCTGCGCCTCGTCGAAATCGCCGGCGACACGCCCGAGTTTCACCTGATCCTCGGCAAGGCTTATCTGAATCGCGGCGAATCCGAACAAGCGATCGCACAACTGCAAAAGGCGGCGTCCGCCAACCCCGATTTGCCCTACGTTCACTTCGGCCTCGGCATCGCGTACATGAAAAACGACAACAACGACGCCGCTGAGTCCGAACTGAAAAAAGAAATTGCGCGCGAACCGAATCTACCGGATGCCTACGAGCAGCTCGGCGAGCTTTATTTGAAGTTGAATCGTTACGACGCCGCGGAGCAAGCCTTGCGGCAAGCGCTGAAACTCAATCCCAAAATGCCGGCGTCGTTGTTCGGATTGGCGAAGATCAACATGCAGCGCGAAAAATATCAGCAGGCTCTAACCGAAATCGATGTCGCGCTGAAGCTCGCGCCCGATAGCCAGACGGTTCATTTCGTGCGCGGTCGCATTTTGCTCAAGCTCGGTCGGCGCGAAGAGGCAGAGAAAGAGTTGTCGACCTCGAAAAATATGCTCGACGCTGCCGCTGCCAAAGAAACCATCGAGCCGTCATCGATGGATAATAATCGCGTTCGAAATCCGGAACTCTCCGGTGCAGTGCCGCAATAAATCTTCGGTAGCGCCGGTTTACCCTGATGCAGGAAGGGCTTCCAGGCGTTTTTATTCGGCCTAGGCGGGGCGCATGCCAGGCCAGCAATCAATCGATCGGCGGCGCGACCCAAGAACCACGCGCGGCTTCAATCTTCTCGGCCACGCCCAAGACCAACTCTTCCTCGTGCGGTCGCCCAATCACCTGCACGCCAATCGGCAATCCTTCCGGCGACATTCCCAGCGGCACCGTCGCTCCAGGAAATCCCGTGAGGTTCGTCCACTGGCTGAACCGCATCGTGTCGCGATAACAATGCGGCGCGCCGAGCTGATAATTTCCCCCGCCGTGACGAAACGCCGGTTCCGTCGACACCGGCGAAAGCAAAATCGGCACATCCCGCATCTGCCGCAAAATCTCCGCGCGAAGATCATCGCGATCCGTCCGCGCCGCTAGAATCGCGTCGGCGCTCAAAGGCTTTTTCGGCAGCGCCACCGAAAAATATTCCTGAAAAATTGGACTGAGAGTCGCTTCATGCCCCTTCACTTCCCCAGCCAAGAGATGCGCAACGACTGGCCCGAAGAAAAACCACCAGCACTCGATTACACGATCGAGTCCGGTGAGTCGAAACGGTTCGACTGTAAATCCTGCACCCTCCAAAATTTTCGCGGCACGCCGAACGGCGGCTTCCGTTTCCGCAGTCGCCTTTCCCAGCGCGTCAGTTTCCAGCAAGCCAATTCGAATCCCTTTTAGCCGCTCGCTCACACGAGCGGAGTCCATCACCGGCACCGGCGCTGACAGCGCATCGCCCGCATCCGGCCCCGCGATCACCTCAAACATCGCCCGCACATCCGCAATCGTCCGCGCCATCGGTCCCACAACGCCGAGCCATGACAACGCACCCGCGCCCGCCGGATAGTGTCCCGTCGAAGGCACACGCCCAGGCGTCGGCTTCAGCCCGCAAATCCCACAAAAATGCGCCGGCACACGAATCGATCCGCCGCCATCGCTCCCGACTCCGCCAAACGAGCATCCCGACGAAATCGCCGCGCCCTCCCCGCCGCTCGATCCGCCCGCAGAGTGCGCCAGATTCCACGGATTGCTCGTTCCGCCGCGAATCGGATTGTCGCTCTCCCACGCCATCAAAAATTCCGGCGTATTCGTGTTTCCCAACAAAATCGCGCCCGCCGCCCGCAGTCGCGCAACCAGCGGCGCATCTTCCGTCGGCACATAATCCGCCCGCAACGGCGATCCCGCAGGACAACGCCATCCCGCCACGTCGAGATTGCACTTCACCGTCACTGGCACGCCGTGCAGCGGTCCGAGCGCCTCACCTCGCGTAACGGCTTCCTCCGCCGCTAGCGCCTGATTTCGCGCGCCGCCTGCATCCAAATGCATAAACGCGCCGAGTTTCGGATCCAGCTTCTCGATGCGCGCCAGCGTCGCCTCAACCAATTCCACCGGCGACACCTTTCGCGCTCGAACGTGAGCCGTCACTTCCGCAATCGTCGAATAGTTCGAAACGTTCATAAATTTGTCGGACGTCCCATTGCAAACGCGCTCCATCATCCAAAGCTCACTGCAAATCGTACACGACAATGTGTCTGCCACAGATGCGTCCGCCACAAACAACTCCCGCCATCGCCAAAAACACGCATCAAAATCATTGACGCTGCCGGACTCAGCCCAGACAATCAATCCAGCGTTCGTGCGGGGCAACAAAGCCATCGAAACTCGAATCTCATTCAGCAAAGCCGGGAACAATTCCTGATGCCACGAATTCCTTCGCGTCCAATTCTGTACATCTTCGCAATCACCGCCGCTATGATCGCTATCGGCGCGTCAGGCCTCCGTTTGCGACCCTCCTACAGTTCCAGCACGAATGCCGCTCAGCCACCGTCCGCGCTTGCAGCCACTCCCGCCCCGCCCTCCGACTCCACCGACGCCCTCCGCTTCAACACCCTCGGCGTCGCCTACATGAACCAGCAAAAATTCGCTGACGCCCAAAAATATTTCGAGAAATCCCTCGCCGCCGACCCAAAATTTGCAATCGCCCGCGTCAATCTCGGCGTCTCTCTCCTCAGCCAGCAAAAACTCGATCCCGCCCGTGCCGCCCTCGAGCAAGCCTCCAAAGAACTCCCCAACGATCCCTACGCCTGGTACAACCTCGGCCTCGTCTACAAAGATTCCAGCGAAATCGAAAAGGGAATCGCCGCCTTCACCCACGTAACGCAACTCACCCCCGAGGCCGACGCCAATTATTTCGTCGGCTATCTCCAATCGCAGTCGCAGCACTACGACGAAGCCATCGCCGCCTTCCAGAAAGCGCTCGAAGCTTTCCCGTTCCACGCCTCCGCCGAATTTGGCATCGCCCGCGCATACCAGCGCAAGGGTGACGCCGCCGCCGCGCGCGAACATCTCGCCCGCTTCCAGAAAATCACCACCGAGCATCTCGGCACGCCCTTCGGCGCCGGCTACGGCGACCAGGGCCGCTACTCGCTCGCCGAACTCCCCCACAGCACGCTCACCGCTGCTTCGGCGCCGATCAAAGTCAATTTCACTCCGCAGCCGCTCACCGCAAGCACACTCCCCGCCAGCACTGGCGCCTGCTTCTTCGACTTCGACAACGACGGCAAGCCCGACCTCTTCCTCGTCAGCGCGACCGACGACGGCTCCGCCCGCCTCCTCCACAATCTCGGCGAAGGAAAATTTGCCGACGTCACGCAATCTTCCGGAATCAAACTCTCTGGCGCGGGCTTCGGCTGCGTCGCCGGCGACTACGACAACGACGGCCACACCGATCTCGCCGTCTGTCTCGCCGACGGCGTCCATCTCCTCCACAACAAAGACGGCAAATTCGAAGACGTCGCCGAAGAAGTAGGCATCCGCCGCCAGCCCGGCTGCGTGGGTCTCACGTTTGTCGACTACGACCACGACGGCGACCTCGACCTCTACGTCACCATGAATCCCACCGCCGCGCGCTCCGCAACGGAGGCCGCCCGCAACATCCTCTGGCGCAACAACGGCAACAGCACTTTCACCGACGTCTCCGCCGAAACCGCTCTCAACTTCGACGCCACCGGCGCAGGCCTCGCCACGAGTGACTTCAACAACGATCGCGCCATCGATTTCATTTTCGCCGGCGGTCAAGCCGGCGCCTCCGTCTACATAAATCCGCGTGAAGGCAAATTCACTCCGCTCGCCGCCGCCATCGACTTCAAAAAAGAAAATCTCCCGCCCGCCGTCGGCGTCGTCTCTTTCGATTTCGACAAAGACGGCTGGATGGATCTCGCCTTCACCCACGCAGGCGCGCCCGGCATCAGCCTCTGGCGCAATGTCGATGGCAAACGCCTCGAGCGCGTCAAACTCCCCGACTTGAATTGGCAGGGCGGCTACGGCATCGCCGCATTCGACTACGACAACGACGGCTGGCTCGATCTCATCGCCGCCGGCGAATCCGCCACCCCGACCGGCACCAACAACGCCCCCGGCGAACTCCGCCTCCTCCGCAACATGGGCAACGCCGGCTGGTCCGATGTCACCAAAGACGTCCACCTCGACGCTGCAAACGTAAAACTCACGCAACCACGTGCCATCGCCATCGCCGACACGACGCTAAGCGGCAATCCCGACCTCATCGTTACGCAACTCGGCGGCGCGCCTATTTATCTCCGCGGCGACGGCGCCAATCAACACTCCTGGATGCGCATCGACCTCAAAGGCCTCAACGACAACAAATCCGCCATCGGCACAAAAGTCGAACTCTACGCCGGCGCTCTCTATCAAAAGTGGGAAGTCCCCGGCGCCTCCGGTTATCTCGGCCAAAACGCACCCTCAATCCTCGCCGGCCTCGAAAACGAAAAGAACGCCGAAGTCGTCCGCCTCCTCTGGCCCACCGGCGTTCCGCAGGACGAAATAAATCTCCCCGCCAAAAAAGATCAGTCCATTGCCGAACTCGATCGCCGCGGCAGCTCCTGCCCCGTTCTCTTCGCATGGAACGGCCACGAATATGAATTCATCGCCGACATGATCGGCCCCGGCGTCGTCGGTCATTGGGTCGCACCCAACGAACGCGACGTCCCTGATCCCGACGAATATCTAAAAGTCGCCGCGCGCAGCCTCAAGCCCTCGAAAAACGGCCTCCTCAGCTTCCGCTTCATGGAGCCGATGGAAGAAACCGTCTACCTCGATCAAGTCCGCCTGCTCGCGATCGATCATCCCGCCGGCTACGACGTTTTCCCCAACGAGCGCTTCGCCAGCAACCCGCCGTTCCCCGAATTCAAAGTGATCGCCACAAGCGCAAACACAAGCCATCCACCCGCAGGCGCGTGGGACGACAAAGGCCGCGACGTCCTCCCGCTCCTCGCGAAGCACGATCGCAAATACGTTACCCAGTTCGACGAACTCCCCTTCGCCGGTTTCGCCAAACTCCACTTCGTCGAACTCGACCTCGGCCCCATCGACGCGAACAAGCCTCTTCGGCTCATCCTCGACGGCTACACCGACTATTTCACCGCCACCTCCATGTACTCCGCCGATCAAGCCGGCATAAAAGTCATCGCCCCCTACGTCGAAGCGCAAGACGCCACCGGCGCTTGGAAAAAAATCATCGACGACATGGGTTTCCCCGCAGGCCTCGCGCGCACCATGGTCACCGATCTCACCGGCAAACTTCCGCCAGGCACGCGCCGCATCCGCATCGTCAACAATCTTAAAATTTATTGGGATTCCATTCGGATCGATCAAACGCAAGACTCAAACGACGCCCGCGTCTCTGAAGTCCCTCTCGCCGACGCCTCGCTCGAATTCCAGGGCTACCCGCGCGAAATCCGTCTCACGCCCGCCAGCGACACGATGTACTCCTACTCCCAGCGCAGCATGACCGGCCCTTACGCCCACGCAGCAGGGAATTACACCCGCTACGGTAATGTTTTCGACCTACTGAAAAAATCCGACGACCGCTTCGTCGTCTTCAGCTCCGGCGAAGGCATGGCTCTCGACTTCGATCCGAAAAATCTCTCGCCACTCCCGGCAGGCTGGACCCGCGACTACTTCTTCTACGCCGACGGCTTCGAAAAAGACCTCGACTTCTACGCCGCCCACGCCTTCACCGTCGAGCCCTTGCCCCACCACGGCCCTATTTCATACCCCTATCCCGACGACAAAGCCTATCCCGCTGATGCCACGCACCAGCAATACCAACTCGACTTCAACACCCGCTCGCGCAGCGACCAAATGCCCTCCACCCTCCGCTACACCTATCCGAAGCTCTCCTTCGGATGCGGAGCGTCGAAGCCGAAAGATGTGGATTCGCCATCCCCCTGTCGCTAGCAAAACGGTCGGCAAGATCATGTACGGGCGCAGCACCGCTGCGCCCCATTCAGCAAGATCTAAAACTCAGTGTTTGTTTTTGCGACCACGAACTAAAACTGTCATTCCGACCGGAGCGAGCCGACGCCTTTTCTTTCGCGTTCACTTCTCGTGAACGCGTCGGCTCGCGCAGTGGAGGAACCTTGGCTTGATCTCAGACTCGCGCAACAACCATTTGAACCCGCAACCTGTACCCGCGATCGCTTCCCAGATCGCGGGGTTTAAATTCAACATCACCCATCCATCAGCCGTTCGCAAACAGAATTTGCGCGTACGTCTTTCTCCCCCTACTTCTTCTCCTCCTCCAACGCCTCCCTTATCCCATCCAACTCTTTCTTCTTCCTCTTATCCACATCCGGAAACTTCAAATCCAAATCCGACAGCGCCTCCACAATCGCCGACGCCACGATCAATCTGGCAAACCATTTGTTATCCGCCGGCACCACATACCACGGCGCATGCTCCGTCGCCGTCCGCTGCACCATCTCCTCATACGCCTCTTTGTAATCCTTCCAGAACCCGCGCTCCTTGATGTCCGCCATCGAAAACTTCCAATTCTTCTTCGAATCGTCCAACCGCGACAAAAACCTCTGCCTCTGTTCTTCCTTCGAAATATGCAAAAAGAATTTCCGGATCATCACGCCGTTCCGCGTCAAATACCGCTCAAACGCATTGATGTCCTCAAACCGCTCGTCCCAGATATGTTTCGTGATCAATTTGTCCGGTAATTTCTCGCCATCCAGCGTCGACGGGTGCACCCGCACCACCAAAACCTCTTCGTAATACGACCGGTTGAAAATTCCGATCTTCCCCCGCTCCGGCACCACCTTGTGGCACCGCCACAAAAAATCGTGATCCAGCTCCTCCGCCGTCGGCTGCTTGAACGAAAACACATCGCATCCCTGCGGATTCACGCCCGACATCACATGCTTGATCGCGCCATCTTTCCCCGCCGCATCCATCCCCTGAAAAATCAGCAGCAGCGACCAACGGTCCTGCGCGTAAAGCCGTTCCTGCATCTCGCTAGCCGCCGCGCTACTCTCCGCCACCAATTTCTCTGCGTGCGATTTCGACTTCACCCCCTGCGTATCGCCCGGTGAGAAATCCTTCAACCGGAATTTCTTCCCATTCCGAACGCAAAATGGCGCCGCCAACTTCCTCGCCTCATCCAGCAGCTTCTTTGTCTTCATAATCCCCAAAGTGTACAACGCCACCCTGTACCCGCGATCGCTTCTCAGATCGCGGGGTTTAGATGAAACACCTCCGCCCCTCGCCTTTGTCGGGCCGACTATCTTGCTTTTTGTAGGGGCGGGGTTCACTCCGCCCGGCCGATGCATCTTGGCGCAAAATTCCGCGCCATTGCCTCTTCTCGCCCGTATCTCGCCCCCAAAAAAACAACGAGCCCGCATCGCAACTCGCAACGCGGGCCCATCCGAACTTCTCCTCCGTAAAACCAACTCTTAGTCGATAACCTGCCCACTCATCGGATCCAAAACCACCTTATCCGACCGCTGATTGTTAAAATTAAACATATTGTCGATCGGTCCCGCGATCTGATCGAACGATCCGTTCCCGATCTGCGGCAGATCCCAGTTCTCTTCGATGAACTTCACCACCGAGCTCTGATCGGTCACTGTGGAGTCCACGTAATTCTTCTTCGCATAGGGCGAAACAACGAGGAACGGCAGCCGTGGGCCATAGCCGCAACGCGCTTGCTGCGCCGCGAGCGAGCCCGAGCCGTTGCCGCACATCCCAACGCCGGTCAGCGCATCCGCAGTGCTCGTCGACTGGTTCATGATCGGCGGCATAACGTGGTCATACCAGCCGTCCGAGTCGTCCCAAGAGATGATCACTGCCGTGTCTTCCCATTCCGGCAGCGTCTGCAGAAAGTTGATCACGTTCACGACGAACACCTGCTCGTCCAACGGCGACGAGTTGCTCGGGTGACCATCATTCGCGCGGTTCGCCTTCAGGTAGCTGACTGCCGGCAGATTCCCGGCCTTCGCCGCTTTCTGGAACCACGTCAGGTCATACTGGTGATTCGCTTGGCCATCGTGGCCCACTTCATTCACGTTCTTCGGCGCGAGGTGATGTGGGTTCGAGGTCGACTTGTAGTATTGGAACGGGTTGTGGTGCGCGCTGTATGCCGCTTCCGGCGTCCCGTCGATGCGGTTCGTGGTGGTCTTGCAAGCCGCCGGGGTCGCCGGCGTGTTGCCGCTCGCTGGAACGGCTGCCGTGGTCGGCGTAAAGCCGCCCTGGAACCAGCCCCAAGAGATGCCCTTGGCGCCCAGCAAATCGCCAACGTTTTTGTTCGTCGCCAGCATGCCGATCTTTTCCGCGCCGCTGCAATCGTCATACCAGGGATCCGGATCGCCGATCACCGCGCTCGCTGTCGTGCTGCCCGACGTCGTGGTCACCACGTCGCCCGCCGCAACCGCGCCAGCTTCCGCGTTCAGGTCCGCTCCGCCCGTCATGCCCGACACAACTTCAATCGCGCCCGGGGTCGAAGGACCATACGTCGTGCCGAACGAGTTGTCGCTCATCGCGAAGTTCTGCGCGTAGTTCCACAGACCCGCAACCGTGTTTCCGTCGTAGTAGCCCATCACGATGCCTGCTCCGAGACCCGAAACATCCGAAAAGGTCGATGCCGGGCAAGGTGTCGTCGTGAACTCGGGAAACTTGTCCATCAAGCCGCTGTCAAACGCCTGTTGTTCCGGCGTGTAGTCGTGGTTCATGTCGCAGGTGTAGTTTTGGCTCGGATCCAATCGCACCGGTTGGTAGACCGTTCCGCCCTTGTCGGTGTTCTGGTTGTGGTCCAGCAATCCCTGAGTCAATCCATTTACCGTCGGTGTTCCCGCCTTGGCCTTGAACTTCAGTTCGCCCCTCTTGTTGGCTGCCTGCGGATAGGTTGCGAAATAGTGATCGAACGAAACGTTCTCCTGGAAAATCACCACCAGGTGCTTGATCGGTGTCGTTGTCGTCCCGCCCTTGCTGTTTCCGGGCGCCGCGAACGTCGTGCCCGGTGTCATTCCTGCGAGATTTGCTGCAAGCAGCAGACTCGCCATCCAGCGCAAATTCTTTTGAACCATGAACTCTCCTTTAAGAGTTGAAGCTGAGCGTACCCCACACTTCGCGCCGCCACACGGGACAGGGAATGCGACCACGCGAAGGTCCGATAAAAAATTGCGTCCTTTTGATACGCTTTTCGTGTTAGCCCCGTGTGACAACCGCGTGAACCTTCCTTCACGCTTGTAAAAATCTCGTCCACAGAAAAAAACTTTCAGCGCGAACACTCATCAGAGCAAAAATCTCGGATAAATTCAGTCGCATATTCTTTGTAAAGTTGGCTGCTGACGTTCAGTAGAGCTCTCGAGATTTTCGCAGGCGTAAACTCTATGCGGGTAACGTCGACTTCGACCGATCAACTAAAAACCTGTCATCCTGAGGCGTCGGCAGGACGCCGAAGGATCTCAACCGATCCCAACCACAAAACTTTCCGCCGCGACAAAAATCACTTGGCCGCCTCCACCCGAATCAATCCCATCATCCCCGAATCCTCATGCTCCAACAGGTGGCAGTGATACGGATACGTCCCCACCGCGTTCGGATCGCGAAAATCCATCCGTAACCGCACGCGCGGATAAACCGGATTCTTCCCATCCCAGTAAGGCACGTTCACGGTGTCCCGTAAAAACGGCTCATTCACGGCTAGTCCAAAAAATTCCATCAGCGCGAAATGCACCTGATGAATGTGAAACGCATGCAACTCCTGGCTGCGATTCTCGAGGATCCAGTCCTCCACGTCGCCCTGGTGCGTAACGATATTCGGAATACCGGAGGTCGGATCGAACGGTTTCGGCGTCTCGCCATCCACCGTCAGATAAAACGTCGTCGGGCTGTTCGGGTCCTTCGGATCTAGCGGCGTCTCCGAAAAAAACAATTTCCGCACGCGTACCGGCGTCACGTCGCGCAGCCACGTCGTCGACGAAGCCGGCAGCGGCGTCGGATTTTTCGTCAGCGAAGACTGCGGTTCCGGCGCATCCGCCTTCGCCACCATATTCGCGAGCGCTCGATTCGGATCGTTCTCGCCCATCGCGCCCGTGTTCACGCTGCGCGTCACCAGCGAAGCTTTCGTTCCTTCCGGCGGCCCCTTCATCACAAATTCAATTCTTCCGCCGGGAGGAATTCCCAAATGCGTCAGCAAAATATATTGATTCAGTCCCGCGCTCTTCGGATGGATCGGCACGCCGTCCAGCGCGACCACTTCCACCGCCTGCGCCTGCGGCCCGAACAGCATCTGCAAACTCAAATACGTAATCGCCGAAGCGTTCAGCACGCGCCACAGCTGCCGTTCGCCCGGCTTCATCGTGATTGTCGCCGGCGGATAATTCGGATAGGGAACGGGAACGTAATTGATGGTCAAGTCTTCGGCGGGCTTGCCGGTTCCAGTGCCTGTATTCATCACGTCGCCGTCGGCATCCAGCACCACCGGCGGTAGCTTCGTGCCATCCACTGGAGCCGCATCCGGATTCGCCAGATTCTGATCGCGAATGATCAGCACGCGTTCTGGCAAACCAGCGAGATCCGGAATCGCGCGCTCGATGCCTTCCACGATGAGCGCCGCCGATGCGCCGCCCAACACCTGCGCTTTTGTGAATCCGTGAATGTGCGGGTGATACCAATACAATCCCGGAGGCTCGTCCGCCGGAATCTGGAATTTATATTCGTAAGGCCCGCTCCCGGTTTCGATCAGCGTGCGCATCACATCATCTTGATGACACTTTGCCGGAACCGTGAGCCCGTGAAAGTGAAGATTAGTCGAGGTCGCCTTCATTGCGCCGCTCGCGCAAGGCGCGGCCATGTCCGCGCCGCTCATCTTCATCGATCCATGTTCAGTCGTCGTTCCGCTCGCTGCCGCGCCCGGACTCTCCTTTGTAGGGGCGGGGTTTACTCCGCCCGGCGTAGACATCGCAGCGCCCACCTGTCCGTTCGCCACCTCCGTTCGACTCACTCGCGGTGCGGCCGTTGCCTCGTTCTTGAAATTCAGAATGACCGTATCGCCCGGCTTGACCCGAAGCGTCGGCGCTTGTTTCCCGTTCGGTGTGACGTAGCAATAGCGCACCTCTCCCTTGGAATCGACAAAACTGCGAAACGCCAGATCAACCTTCAGAGTCCCATCAACGCTGCGCAAATCCTCTGGCTCAGGCACTTCCGACCCGATCGGAGCGCGAAAACATCCCCCGTCGCCGTTGGCCGCATTCTTTGTTGCAGCCGCGTCAGTCGTCTTCTCATTTGTCTTGGACGAAGCCGCGCCGCCGTTCTTGGTGTTTGCCGTTTGCGCGTAGGCGCTGGCGGAAAAAATACACAGTGCGCATGCCGCGCACACGAGCGCAGTAAGCCTCAAAATCCAGCTCGAGCAATTTTTTGAATGCACGTCGTAAAAGTCCCGGCCCGGTATGAACCACCCTGCGGCTACCCTGAGGACACAACCAGAATCGCCCTCGATTGTTACGCCCAAGTGAACGCCGCATGAACGCCCGAGCCATCCATCCACAATTGACTTGCCAGAGTCTCGCACCTAACATCTCCGTTTCATGCCTAAGCTCAAGCGCGCCCGCGAGTTCCGCCTTCCGCATCCACAACCGACCGACGCTCTCGAATACGCTCGCTTCACCGGCATTCCGACGTTCTGCCGGCTGCCCAACATCACCGATCCCAACGAGCTCGACGTCGCGATCGTCGGCGTCCCATTCGATGGCGGCACGACGTATCGTCCCGGTCCGCGATTTGGTCCGCGCTATGTGCGCGTGCAGTCGGCGATCATTCGCCCGTGGAATCCGGTTTTAAAAATCAATCCGTTTGAGAAACATCGCATCGCGGATTTCGGTGATCTCCCTGTAAATCCTCTTTCGATCGAAGATTCTTTCCGGCGCATCGAGGCAGGCATCACGCCGATCCTCGTTGCCGGAGCGCGCACCGCGTGCGTCGGTGGCGACCATTCGATCAGTCTTCCGATTCTTCGCGCCATCAGCAAATATCACGGCGGGCCGGTCAACTTGATTCAGTTCGACGCGCACAACGATCTCTGGGACGAATATTTCGGCAGCAAGTATTCCCATGGCACGCCGTTCCGTCGCGCGTTCGAGGAAGGCTTGCTCAATGACGGCGGCGTTTTGCAAGTCGGCTTGCGCGGCCAGGTTTATGCCGAAGACGATTTCGATTTTGCGCGCCAGCACAGAGTCCGCATGGTCACCGCCGAAGAATTCCACGAAAAGGGAATGGCTCCGGTGAAGCGCCATCTCGCCGCATTTAGAAACAAGCCGACGTACGTGACGCTCGACATCGATTGCGTCGATCCCGCCTACGCTCCCGGCACCGGCACGCCGCAAGTCGGCGGCTTCACCAGCCATCAAATCCTGCAACTGGTGCGCGCTCTCCGAGGGCTCAACATCATCGGTTGCGACCTCGTCGAAGTTTCTCCTTCGTTCGACACCGGCGAAATCACCAGCCTCCTCGCCGCGAACCTTCTATACGAGCTTCTCTGCGTTCTGTAATGGCGACGCTCGACAAGGCTCCAAAACTCGCTCGCAAACTTAGGCTGCACGATTATTTCGCGCTGGCGTTCGGCACCATGATCGGGACGGGCTGGCTCGTCCTGATGGACGATTGGCTCGGTCGCGGCGGACCGCTCGGCGCGATTCTTGGATTCGTTCTCGGCGGCATCGTTCTTCTTCCAGTCGGCTACGTGTACGGCCAATGGGTGCTGCGTTTGCCGGATGCGGCGGGCGAGGCCGCGTACACGGCGCAAGTTTTTCCGCCGGTCGTCAGTTACTTCACGGGCTGGATCATGCTGCTCGCGTATTTCATCGTGTGTCCGTGGGAAGCGATCGCGCTCGGAAAAATCGCGGCGTACATTTTTCCGCAACTCGATTCCATCGAGGTTTACCGTGTCTCAGGACAGCCAGTATTTTTCTGGCGGCTTGTGCTGGGCGTTGCGTTGACTTTGTTTCTCACTTTCCTGAACTATCGCGGCATTCGCCTGAGCGCGAATTTTCAGAAAGGAATGACGAGCGTCGTTCTTCTAATTTTCATTGCGCTCGTTGCGATCAGCACGGCGCGCGGCACTCCGGCGAATCTTCATCCTGTTTTTCACGCAACGCCGCTGGTTTCGATTTTGCTGACACTGCAAATCGTCCCGTATTTTCTGACTGGCTTCGAGTCGGTTCCGAAATACGCGGAGGAAGCGAATCCTGATTTGCGCGGCAGAACGTATATGACGGCGATCGCGATGGCGCTTGGCATCGGCGTTTCGTTTTACGCGCTGTCTCTGTTCGCCGTGTCGTACATCGCGCCGTGGCAGAGCCTACTAGGGAAGCGATTCGCGACCGCGATCGCCTTCGAGCATGGGCTGGGTGCGCACTGGCCGGTGCAATTGATTTTCACGATGGCGATGTTCGGCCTCTTCCAATGCTTCAACGGAAATTTTGCCGCATCGACGCGAATGATTTTTGCCTTCGGCCGCAACGGCTCGATTCCGTCCACTTTTTCGCGCGTCCATCCACGATTTCAAACACCGAGCAACGCGATTTTGATCATCGGCGCCGGCACGCTCGTCGCGTTGTTCCTCGGCGACGCGCTGCTCGTGCCGGTGACTGAGGTTGGCAGCGCCGCTTCGGCGTTCGGCTGGCTTGCCTCGTGCGTCTCGATGGTCCTGGTTTTGCGCAGCCACGTGTTGCCTGCGACGCGTTTGCGGATCATCGCAATCTTCGGAGCAACCGCAGCGTTCTTGCTCGTCGCAATGAAGTTCTTGCCGTTCGCTCCCGGCCATTTCACCGTCGCCGAATACATCGCGCTGGCGATCTGGCTCCTGCTCGGCCTCATTCTTTGGCAACGCAAGAAACTCGCCTAAGTCGTCTCGATTTATTTCTTAGCGGCGGCTTGCTGCTTTTTTAGTTCTTCTTTGAAGGCGGCTTCGCGTTCGGCGATGTAGGCTTTGTAGCCTGCGGTGTCGATGAAGGGATTTTCGCCGCCGTTGTTGAGCTTCGCGTACTTCGTCTTCATGTCGTAGTACCCGCCGTGCGCGCCGAGAAAAACAATGTTGGGCCACGGAAACTGATTCCAGACTGCGAAGGCGTGTTCGTATTCCCATGCAATCGTGGGAAATTCCGCATTGTTCACGAGTTTGTAGCCGGGGTTGACGTTGGGGCTACCGACAATCACGGCGTCGCAGACCGTTCCACTTTTCTCGTCCTTCATCTCCATCGTCCACGTCGTGCAGCCCTTGGTGTGACCGGCAGTTTTGTGGCCGATGAGCACGGAGCCACCGAGCCTTACGGATTCCGCGCCCTTCAGCGACCGATCGACTTTCGCCGGCGGATACCAATTGCCCGGGTCCTTGCCGTACTGAAAATCCTTCTTGCCGCCGGACTCGACCACGGGAACGTCTTCGGTCATGACCATGTATTTCGCGCCGGTCATCTGGATGATTTTGGCGCTGCCAGCGCAGTGATCGCTGTGCGCATGGCTGATGAGCAGAATCTTCGTGTCGCTGAATTTGAAGCCGAGTTTTTCGATACTTGCCTGAATGAGTGGAACGCTTTGTTCGAGGCTGCTGTTGATGAGGATGTTTCCGTCAGGCGTCGTGACGAGGTACGACGCCAAGCCTTCGCTGCCGACGTAATGGAGGTTGTTCATCACGCGATGGGGCGGAAAGGGATTTACCCAATCCGGGGGCACGTTGGTGTTTGCCGCCGGTGCTTGCGGCGTCGCGTTTGCTGCTTGGCCGTGGACAGCGCCGTATAGCTTCGCCGACGCAAGAACGCTGGAAGCGATTCCCGTAACGATGAACTGACGACGAAACATTTTTTAAGACCTCATTTCGCTGAAACGATCGACACCGTCAGCGCCGAAGGATGATCGGCGTCGTGAAGGATCGTGTTCGTTGCGGACGTAAATGCTTCGCCGGAATTGCCGTGGCGACCCAGGTATGGATGCTGGTTACCGGTGTTCAGGTTGCGGTCGAAGCGCGGAAAATTGCTACTCGAAATTTCGAGGCGCAAGGTGTGGCCTTTTTTGAAGACGTTGCTGGTGGCCCAGAGGTCGATGCTTAATTTGTAGATTTCGCCAGAAGTGATGAGCGTCGGATGCTCGCGCGAATCGCGAACGCTGGCGCGGAGAATGCCTTCGGTCATATTTTGCGCGAAGCCGTCGGGCCAAACGTCGACTAGTTTTGCGGTGAAGTCGGTGTCTGGCGCGGAAGACTTGGCGAAGAGTTCGACGCTGACGGGGCCGGTGATTTCGGTGTCTTGTGCGAAGGGTGCAGCGGAGTAGACAAGAACATCGTCGCGCGATTCGACGGCGCGCTGGTCGCGAGGACCCGGCGCCCAGTGATTGCTGTCGCAGCAGAGCGGGCCGCCAACGGTCGGCACGGGTTTTGCGGGATCGTAGGTGAACTGATCGGAAGCTTCTTTCGCTGGTGCTGAGGTTGAGAGAGCGCCTTTGCCGCGGACGGAATTCGCGGCTGTGCTGGCATGTAAAAAATATTTCGTTTCTTTCGCGCGGGCGAGCGGCCATTCGCTTTCTTCGCGCCATTTATTTTCGCCCATGACGAAAAGTTTCACGGGCTTGCCGTCGGCGAAACGGTTCTGCACACCTTTGAAGAGGAAGTCGTACCACTCGAGAATGACGTCGTCTTCACTGATGTTGGAAGCAGGACCGAAGTCGACATCGCCGATTTTCGGACCGTTGCCGGCGTGACCGCCGACGATGACCATGAGTTGCTGGCCGTTGCGCGCAGCGTCGTTGCCGCCGTGGGCTTTGATGCCGAGATAGTTTTTCAGAGAGCCGCCGAGAAAAATGTCGTACCAGGCGGCGACGTGCAGAGCAGGGACGTGGATGTCGGCGAAATGTTCTTCGATCGCGATTTTTTTCCAATAGTCGTCGTAATTGGGATGCGCGAGCCAGTCGAGATAGTAGGGCGCGAGCGTTTCGGTGGAAGTGGCGTTGCGCGCGTTCATGTTGAAAAGTGGATAGCTGGTGAGCGGAAGCTCCCACATGCCTTCGGCGGCGTTGGAGGAGCTCATCGATTTTCGCGTCAGCGTGTCTTGCGCAAGGCCGGTCGTCCAGGATTGATTGAACCACTGCTCGAACGCGCCGCCCTGATAGGTCCAGCTCTCGTGATAGTTGCTGGAGGTGACGATCGGGCAGATGCCGGCGAGGTGCGGCGGATTGGTGATGGCGGCGAGCATTTGCGTGGCGCCGACGTAGCTGCCGCCGAACATGCCGACTTTTCCGTTGGAGTAGGGCAGTGCGGCGGCCCACTCGATCGTGTCGTAGCCGTCGTTGGGCTCGTTGATGAAGGTGTAGAACTTGCCTTCGGAGGCGTAGCGGCCGCGGGTGTCTTCGGCGATGACGACGAAACCGCGCTGGGCGCCGCGAACGCCGATCTCGGATTCGTTGCGGCGATCGTATGGTGTGCGCACGAGAAGGACGGGGAACTTGCCGTCGGCCTGGGGGCGGTAGATGTCGGCGTGGAGGAGGATGCCGTCCCGCATGGCGACTTTGACGTCGTGCTCGAGAACGATCGGGTAGGAGTCGGCGGCGAGGGATGCCGACGTTGTTAGAAAAGGGGCGAGCAGGAGCGAGAGCAGGCTGAAGAGCCAGCGGTTCATTGCGGAGCCTCCGGAAGATTTTGGAAGAGCGGGGAGCAAGGTATCACAGAGGCGGGTGCGCCGGAGGGGAGGCGGTTCCAAAATGGGAAGCTCTGGGGGTATACCCCGGGTGTTTTTGGAAGAGTGCGCAAAGTGCTTGGAATGAATGGGTTGGAGGGATGTGAGAAATGGGAGTGGAGAAGTGGTTGCGTTTGTGTGAGTTACGGTGCGGACGAGTTTCGCTTGAGGTTCGACTTTCGAGGGGAAGAGCGGGAGGCGGGGGAGGGAATGCGATTTCACGGGGCAGTATAGCGCGGAGTTTACTAAATGTCAACTGGTATTGTGTTGTTCGAATGGTTAAGCGGGGTGAAGGGGTTTCGGAAGAGACGGATGGGTGGGGGCTGTGGCCTAGCCAAGCTGGGGCGCACCCTTCGACGGCTCAGGACTGGGAAGTGCTGCGCCCGTACACTTGATTGCTCGAAAAGGGAATTGTGGATTGCTGGGTCTTACCAGGTGGGAGCGGACGTGGGATAGAATTTGCGATTCGAAGCAGAAATCATCGGACAGGTGAGGAAAGCGATGAGTGAATTGTCGAGAGGCGCGAGAGTTGCGATCGCTGTCATGGCTACAGTTGCGGTGTTGGTGTGCGGGAGGCTTGTGGCTGCGCAGAATACGGGGGCGTTGGCTGAGGATGCGAAGGTGGTGGAGACGGTGAAGGCGGTGTTTGTGGCGGCGGCTGGGGATGATTTGGGGAAGTTTCATGCGGTGACGACGGCGGATTTTTATGCGTATGACAACGGGATGCGGTTTGATGGCGATGCGTTGATGCAGGCGATTCAGAAGCAGCATGCGGCGGGGTATGTGTATGAGTGGAATGTGACGCAGCCGGAAGTGCATGTGGTGGGGGATGTGGCGTGGATCACGTATATCAATAAGGGATCGGTGAAGAATGCGAAGGGGACGCAGCAGGTGACGTGGTTGGAGTCAATGGTGCTGGAGAAGAAGGATGGGAAGTGGAGGATTCGGTTTGTGCATAGTACGCGGGCGGCGGGGTAGTGGGGCGAGGAGGAGACGGGCTGAAGCTCCTTTCACTTGCCGAGTGCTTCGTCGCGTTTGAAATTGGGGATGTTCGAGGACAAATCTGGCGGAAGTATATTAGACGGTGGGCGGCGTAGGAAAAGTCAAAACCCGCACCCTCCTAAAACCAGGAGGGTGCGGCACCCAGGGACAATTTGTGGAGGCGGAGGGGTTTGTGGTGGGGAGCGGAAAGGCCCGCGATCTGGGAGGCGATCGCGGCTACAGGGTGGTTGTATACTGCTTGATTGACGATGCGATTGTTTGCCTCCACGCTGACGAGCCGCGTTTTTCGAGCGGCGATTCTCACCACAGCGTTCGTTGGAATTGTCGCTGTTATGGGCGTGTGTTTTTCGCGGGATACGGCGGTGAGCGGTGATGATTCGTTCGAGGCTTGCGCGTCGGACATGGGGAAATCGCCGGGCGATGCTTACGATTCTTGTGCGAGATTCGTAAAGCAAGCTCCGGGTGGGGATCCGGCGAACGTTCAAAAGGCGAAGGACTGGCTGGAGATGAATGCTCCGAAGCGGCCCTTCGTTCGCTATCTGAAATCGTTGAGCAGCGACGACAAGGGGCGGTTCGTTGTGTATCAGCCGGATCTGACGATTGAGCTTCCGCAGGTTGATCGAAAAACGCTCACTGGAAATCTCAAGATTGCGCGGTCGTATGCGAATCTGACGGAAGAAACGATGCTGCGCAAAGCGGAGGCGGTTTATCCGGCGCCGCCAGTAATGATTCACCAGCTCTTCCGGACATGGGGAGGCTGGCCGTTTGGGAAATTGAACGACACTTTGGAGCCGCTATGGGGAGCGCCAGGGAACGACGAGATTATGGAGACGGAGACGGTTACGGCGCGTGCCGTCCGCTATTACTATGACGTCGTGCTCGCGGCAGAGAAGGATCGGAAAATGCCGTCGGGCGTTGAAGTGAAGGCAACGATTCTGGATTATCAAGCGGCGATTCGTTATTTGGATCGGTACAAGCATGGCGAGGATTCCTACGAGGGCGTGTACGTTGCGAATCTTGATTTGATGTGGAGCTTTAGGTGTGGCGGACGGTGCGGGATGGGATTCGCGCGGAACAAGATTGTCGTTTTGGGCAGGAACGGCGAAGTGATCGCGTTGTATCTGGACGCGCCGGTGAATTTTGAATCTGAGGTGAGCTAGATTGGACGGACGATTTGTGTTTTTCGAATTTCTGAGGGTATCTGCTGAATGATTCCGTTTTTACATCTTGGGCCGCTGACGATACCGACGTTTGGGTTGATGGTGGCGACGGCGCTGTTTGTGGCGGCGTACGTGTTGCAGGCGGAGTTTGACCGGCGGCGGGAATCGCTGGAGAAGTTGCCGGGGTATGGCGGGAAGCGCGACGAAGGGTTTTTGATCATTGGGATTGCGGGGATCGCGGGGCTGCTGGGCGCGCGGCTGTATCACGTGCTGGAGAGTCCGAGCGAATTTTTTGCCGATCCGTGGCCGCAGCTTTTCAGTCGATATGGATTTGCGTGGTTCGGCGGATTTCTGGGCGGTTTTTTTGCGCTGCTGTATCTGTCGCGCAAGCTGAAGATCCCGGTGTTGGAATTCATGGATATGTGCTCGCCCGCGGCGTGCGTGGGCTACGCGATCGGGCGCATCGGATGTTTGCTGTCGGGCGACGGCGATTATGGAATTCCGACTTCGCTGCCGTGGGGGATGAGTTTTCCGAATGGCGTTGTGCCGACGACGCAGCGGGTTCATCCGACGCCGTTGTATGAATTTTTTATTTGGCTGGGGATTGCGGCGTTCTTGTGGCACATGGGGAAGAAGACGCTGCGCGGTCCGAAGGCCAAAGGCGAAATTTTTGCGAATTATTTAATTTTGACGGGCGTTGCGCGTTTTGCGATTGAGATTATTCGTATCAACCCGCGATCGTTTTTGGGGATGTCGAACGCACAGGCTGCGAGCGTCGCGTCAATCATCGCGGGACTGGTGTTACTTTGGCGTCTTAAAAGCCAGTGGCGCACGCTTAAGCAAGAACACCGCATCTTGAGTCACATCGCCGTGGCTGGCGATGTCTTGCAGCAGGAATATCACCGACCGACACCTGAATGTCCGCACCCGGAGCGCTGGCACATGTATGACTCGATGAGCGCAGAAGTGGAAGTGCTCGATTTTTTGAAGGCGATTGTGAAGACGCTGAAGCCGGAAGTGGTGGTGGAGACGGGAACGTTTTCGGGGCTTAGCACGCTGCGGATCGCGGAGGGGCTGAAGGAGAACGGCGTTGGGCGCGTGATTACGTGTGAATACGATCCGAAGGTGCATGCGGCGGCGAAGGCGAGATTTGATGCGTCGGGATTGGGCGAGTGGATTGACGCGCGGAATGCGTCGAGCCTGGAATTGAAAGTTGAGGGGAAGATCGATTTATTTTTTAGCGATAGCGATGTGGCGATTCGGGAGCAGGAAGTGCGGCGATTTTTGCCGATGATGAATCCGTATGGATTGATATTGATGCATGACGCGAGTTCGGCGGTGAAGACAGTGCGGGAAGCGGCGAAGAAGATGGAGGCGGAGGGGTTTTTATCGGTCTTGTTATTGCCCACGCCGAGGGGGTTGGTGATGGCGCAGAAGAGGGAAGGAAGAGATTAGGATTTCGTCCGGCGCTCGCAAGGAAAAGACCATCGCACGGATGGCGGATCGTGAGAGATGAGGATCGAGGGCGGACTGAAGCCCGCCCCTACAGAACCCCGCAGAGTCTACGGCGAGCGGATCGTGTTACTTCAACTGTTTGTAGATTTTTCCTTCTTTCATGACGAAGGTGATGTGCTCGATGGCGCGGATGTCGTCGAGCGGGTTGTTGGGGGCGGCGACGATGTCGGCGTATTTGCCGGGCTCGATGCTGCCGAGGATTTCGGATTTGCCGAGCAGGTCGGCGGCGCTCGTTGTGGCGGATTGGATGGCCTGCATCGGCGTCATGCCGTACTTCACCATGAAAGCGAATTGATTGATGCTGCGGTCGTAGGGGCAGACGCCGGCGTCGGTGCCGAAGGAGAGTTTTACACCGGCGTGCAACGCCTTGGTGAAATTGGCGCGATGGGTTGCGCCTAAGTTGCGATCGTGTTCGAGAAAGTCGGCGGTCATGCTGCCGTTTTTGCCTTCCTCCTGGATGCACTCCTCGTCGTAGATATCCATATCGAGATAGGTGCCGTGCTGTTTGGCGAGTGCGATGCCTTCGTCGTCGATGAGGGAGGCGTGTTCGACGGACGCGACGCCGGCGCGGATGGCGTTCTTGATTCCTTCGGGGGAGTGGGCGTGGGACGCGACGCGGAGGCCAAAGTGATTGGCTTCGTCGACGGCGGCGGCGAGTTCTTCGGGAGTGAACTCTTGCGATTGCGGATTGCTGCCGTGAGTTAGGACGGCGCCGGAGGAGAGAATTTTGATGTGGTCGGCGCCGTCGTGCACGAGCTGGCGAACTCGTTGGCGGACTTCCCACGGGCTGTTGGCTTCGCCGTAGCGGAGATCCCAAGGGAGAGTGATGTCGGGAGCGAAGCCGGTCATGGCTCCGGCGCCACCGGAGATTGTGACGTATGCGCCGGCGACGAACATGCGGGGGCCGACGATGTAGCCCTTGGCGATCGCGTCGCGGAGAGCGATGTCGGTGAGCGCGCGGTAGACGCCGACGTCGCGCACGGTGGTGAAGCCGGATTCGAGGAAGACGCGCGCGTTGGGGACGGACTCGAGCGCCATTTCGGCGGCGGTGTGTTTGAGCTGGTAGATGGGATCGATGTTGCCTTGCTGGGAGCCGTCGGCGAGGTGGGTGTGGCAGTCGATGAGGCCGGGGAAGACGGTGGACGTGGAGAGGTCGATGAGTTGGACGTTGGGAGGGATTTCTGGATTTGCGCTGATGGAGTCGATGGTGCCGTTTTCGCGGATGAGGATGATTTGGTTGGCGAGGACGCGGGAGTGGTCGACGTCGATGAGGCGGCCGGCGCGGATGGCGATGGTGATGGGGGGACGTTGTTGTTGTTGGGCGATGACGATCGAGGGGAGCAGGAAGAGGGCGAACGGCACGAGTGATTTGAGCATGGCGCGGATTCTACTACGGGGCGGCCGTCGAGAAATGCGGCTGACGCGATGACAAGACGCAGTGGCCGGGCGGAGCGAGCCCCGCCCTACAAAGGCAAAGTTGGCAAGACGCTGCGCTAATAATCCGCTGGGTTTTACAGCATTTGGCGGAGGACGTATTGGAGGATGCCGCCGTGTTTGTAGTAGTTGACTTCTTCGGGGGTGTCGACGCGGGCGATGACGGTGAATTTTTTCTCGGCGCCGTCGGGCGATTTCGCGGTGACTTGGATGTCTTTGCGCGGCGCGAGCGTGGCGACGCCGTCGATGTGGAAGATTTCGTGTCCGGTGAGGGCGCGGGTCTCGCGCGTTTCGCCTGGCTTGAATTCGAGCGGGAGAACACCCATGCCGATGAGGTTGCTGCGATGGATGCGTTCGTAGCTTTCGGCGACGACGGCGCGGGCGCCGAGGAGGCGCGTGCCTTTTGCGGCCCAGTCTCGTGACGAGCCGGAGCCGTATTCTTTTCCGGCGATGACCACGAGCGGAACGCCTGCCTCGCGATATTTCACGGCGGCGTCGTAGATCGACATTTTTTCGTCGCCGGGCTGGAATTGCGTCCAGCCGCCTTCGGTGCCGGGCGCGAGTTGGTTGCGGAGGCGAATGTTGGCGAACGTGCCGCGGACCATGACTTCGTGATTGCCGCGGCGCGCGCCGTAAGAGTTGAACTCATGCGGCTTGACGCCATTGGCGACGAGATATTTTCCGGCGGGTGAATCGACGGGAATCGAACCGGCGGGGCTGATGTGGTCGGTCGTGACGCTGTCGCCGAGAATCGCGAGCACGCGCGCGTCGTGAATGTCGGCGAGCGGGGCGGGTTGCTTCGGCATGTTTTCGAAATAGGGCGGCAGCTTGATGTAGGTCGATTTCGGATCCCACGCGTAGAGATCGCCTTCGGGGACCTTCATCGATTTCCAGTGCGCGTCGCCTTCGAAAACTTCACCGTACTGTTTCAGATATTGGTCGGTGGTAACGGCTTTGCGAACGGTCGATTCGATTTCCTGGGGCGTCGGCCAGATATCTTTCAAGAAGACGGGCTTGCCGTCGGAGCCGTTGCCGAGGGGTTCGGTGGTGAGGTCGAGATCCATGCGGCCGGCGAGGGCGTAGGCGACGACGAGCGGAGGGGACGCGAGATAGTTGGCGCGAACGAGCGGGTGGATGCGGCCTTCGAAATTGCGATTGCCGCTGAGGACCGCGACGGCGACGAGATTGTTGTCTTTGATTGCGGCACCGATGGCGTCGGGAAGCGGACCGCTGTTGCCGATGCACGTCGTGCAGCCGTAGCCGACGAGATTGAATTTCAATTTATCGAGGAAAACGTTCAGGCCGCTGGCGGCGAGATAGTCGGTGACGACTTTCGAGCCGGGCGCGAGGCTGGTCTTCACCCATGGCTTGATCTGCAGACCGCGCTCGACGGCTTTTTTCGCGAGCAGGCCGGCGCCGAGCATCAGCGACGGATTCGACGTGTTGGTGCAGCTGGTGATCGCGGCGATGACGACGGCGCCGCTGGAGAGATCGAATGAGTCGCCATTATTTTTGACCTCCGCGTGTTTCGACGGAGCGTCGCCGACAACTTTCGTAAACGACGACTTCGCGTTGCGCAGCGAGACGCGATCCTGCGGGCGCTTCGGTCCGGCGACGGTCGGCTCGATGGTGGAAAGATCGAGTTCAAGCTTATCGCTGAATGCGGGATCGGGCGTCGCGTCGGTGCGGAACAGCGATTGTTCCTTGCAATAAGCTTCGACGAGCGCGATTTGTTCGTGCGAGCGGCCGGTGAATTGGAGATACGCGAGCGTTTCGGCATCGACGGGAAAAAAGCCCATCGTCGCGCCGTATTCAGGCGCCATGTTCGCGATCGTGGCGCGATCGGGAACGCTGAGGCTCGACAGGCCGGTGCCGTAGAACTCGACGAATTTGCCGACGACGCCTTTTTTGCGCAGCATCTCGGTGACGGTGAGAACGAGATCGGTCGCGGTTGAGCCTTCGCTGAGCTTGCCGTGCAGGCGGAAGCCGACGACTTCGGGAATCAGCATCGAGCTTGGCTGGCCGAGCATCGCGGCTTCCGCTTCGATGCCGCCGACGCCCCAACCGAAAACGCCGAGCGCGTTGATCATCGTGGTGTGCGAATCGGTGCCAACCACGGAGTCGGGATACGCTTCAAACTTATTGCCGCTGGGCATCGCGCAGACGACGCGCGCGAGATATTCGAGATTGACCTGGTGGCAGATGCCGGTGTCTGGCGGGACGACCTTGAAATTTTGAAACGCAGTCTGGCCCCAGCGGAGAAATGCGTAGCGCTCGACGTTGCGCTGGAATTCGAGTTCGGCGTTGAGACCGAAAGCGTTGGCGCCGCCGAAATGATCGACCTGCACGGAGTGGTCGATGACGAGTTCGGCGGGGAAGAGCGGATTGATGCGCTTGGGATTGCCGCCCATTTTTTTCATCGCTTCGCGCATGGTGGCGAAGTCGACGACGGCGGGCACGCCGGTGAAATCCTGTAAAAGGACGCGCGCGGGCATGAACGCAATTTCTTTTTGCGCAGTGCCGGGAGTCCACGAGCCGAGCACCTTGATGTCTTCGGGATGAACGAAGCGGCCGTCTTCGAAGCGAAGAAGGTTTTCGAGGAGAACGCGAAGTGAGAAGGGAAGCGTCGCGAGCCTCGCGATGCCCTGTTTTTCGAGATTTTCGAGGCGATGAATATCGAAGGCTTGTGCGCCGACGTTGAGGGTGTCGCGCGTTTTGAAGGAGTTGCCTCCGGAGATGGCCATGCGGCGGTCCTTTCGAGAATTCGCACGTCTATGATAACTGAAAAAGGCGGAGCGTGACGTTCACCCGGCGACAGCATTGAGCGCGACGCAACGTCGAGCTTCACTGGTTAGATGTGAGCAAGAATAGGCGGCGTTTCAGATGTTTCGGGTTGCCTCCACTGGGCGTAAGCTTCGCGTTTGCAGTAGATTAGGGCGCCGGACGAATTTTTTGGGGAAATTCTTCGGCGGATGTCGATTTCGGCGTTTGTGGTTCGACGTGATAGTGAGGCCGGGAATTATGGTTTGCGGCCGCGGGAAACTCATTCAGGAGAAAGACGATGCGATACATGATGATCGTGAAGGCGAGCAAAGACTCCGAGGCAGGCAAGATGCCGAGCGAGGAGTTGATCTCAACGATGGGGAAGTACAACGAAGAGCTCGCGAAGGCGGGGATTCTACTCGACGCGGCGGGTTTGCAGGCGACCTCGCAGGGCGCGCGTGTGAAATTTTCGGCGGATGGAAAGAAAACGCTGGTCGATGGACCGTTTGCGGAGTCGAAGGAACTGATCGCCGGATATTGGATCATCCAGGTGAAGTCGCCCGAAGAAGCACGCGAGTGGGCGAAGCGCGCGCCGTCACCGCATCCTGGCGTGGAATGCGAAATTGAACTGCGCCGGTTTTTTGAAATGGAAGACTTTCCGCCGAGCGAGGGACTGAATAAGCAAATCGAACTCTCGAAAGAGATGCAGAAGCAGAAAAAGTAAGAGAGTCGCAAAATCTTTTGACTGCGTGTCGATTCTTGGGTTGCTGATTCGATGTAAGAGTGAGGCCGGAAATTGAGTTTCGCCGGCCTCTGAGACTCATACGGAGGAGAGAAGATGAAATTCATGCTGATTCTAAAGGCGACCAAGGACTCCGAGGCCGGCAAGATGCCGAGCGAGGAGACGATCAACGCGATGGTGAAATTCCACCAGGAGCAAGCGAAAGCGGGCATTTTGGTCGATGCAGCGGGCTTGTATCCAAGTTCGATGGGAGCGCGACTCAACGTTTCGGCGGACGGAAAGAAAACGGTCGTCGATGGACCATTCGCCGAATCGAAAGAACTGGTCGGCGGCTACTGGCTTATCAAGGTGAATTCGCTCGAAGAAGCCGTCGAGTGGGCGAAGCGAGCTCCGTTTACTCCGGGTCAGGAGACTCAAATCGAAGTGCGGCAGTTTATTGAGTTTGGGGACGATTAAAAGCGCGGAAGCCGATAGAAAATTTTTCGACTGTGTCGATTTTGAAATCGCCGGTTCGATGTAGAAGAGAGGCCGGGAATGGAGCTTCGACGGCCGCTGAAAATTATCCAGGAGAAAGAACGATGCGATTCATCATGATGATCAAAGCGAGCAAGGATCCAGTGCCCGGCAAACCGCCGAACAAGGAAGCGTTCGAAGAGATGAGCAAGTTCAACGAACAAATCGCGAAAGCGGGAATCCTGCTCGACATGGGTGGTTTGCAGTCGACCTCGAAGGGCGCAAAGGTCAAGTTTTCGGGCGGGAAGAAGACCGTGCTCGATGGGCCGTTTACGGAATCGAAGGAACTGGTGCTCGGATATTGGATCGTTCAAGTGAAGTCGCTGGAAGAGGCGATCGAATGGGCGAAGCGAGCTCCGGTGGCGCACGGTACGGATGACGAGGTGGAAATCGAAGTGAGACAGTTTTTTGAGATAGAAGACTTCCCGGCGACAGAGAGGGTCGAGGCTGCGAGGAAGGCGGGCAAGCAAGCTGGCGACGTGTACAAGGAAATGTCGAAAGAGGCGCGGGAGCTGAAGAAGTAAGGCGAGCGATACGAAGACAGATGCAAGTCGATTCTTATTTGGTGATTCGTTGTAGAAGTGAGGGCGAGATTCGCAGTTCTCGCCGGTAGAACTTGCTGATGGCAGGCAGGAAGTAGTTTGTCGACGCAAAATCGCGTCGATGAATCAAAAAAGGAGAGACTACGATGAAATTTCTGAGCATTTACAAAACAGCGGAGCGAAATACAGGTCCGACCCAGGCGGAGATGGAGCGGATGGGCAAGCTGATCGAAGAAGGGTTTAAATCGGGGAAGCTTGTGGCGACAGAAGGTTGTTTGCCGTCCCAGCTCGGCGCGCGAATCCGCCAGGCGAATGGACAGGCTTCGGTGCATGACGGGCCATTTACCGAGGCAAAAGAAGTTGTTGGTGGATTTGCGATTCTCCAACTGAACTCGAAAGAAGAGGCGATCGAGTACGTGAAGGAGTTCATGAAGATCGCGGGCGATGGCGAGTGCGAACTGCGCCAGCTTTACGAGATGCCAGCGGACGTCTCCGCAAAAGCGGCAAGTTGACCGGCAACCGGCGTGCAGATTGGCGCCGCCCCACGTGAATTGTGAGCGACACACACAAAGCGATCGAAGCGGTATGGAGGATCGAGTCGGCTCGGCTGATCGCCGGGCTGACTCGCATCGTTCGCGATGTGGGTGTGGCCGAAGAGTTGGCGCAGGACGCCCTGATTATTGCGCTTGAGAAATGGCCGGAGTCTGGCGTTCCCGACAATCTCGGTGCGTGGCTGATGGCGACTGCCAAGCATCGCGCGATCGACTATTTTCGCCGGAACAAGCTGCTCGAGCGAAAGCACGAAGAGCTGGGCCGTGAGTTGAAGAGCCAGCAAGAGTCCGCGATGGCGAACTACGAATCCGACAATCTGGACGATGAGATCGGCGATGATTTGTTACGGCTGGTTTTTATCTCGTGCCACCCGGTTTTATCGACCGAAGCTCGCGTCGCGTTGACGCTGCGATTGCTCGGCGGGCTTACGACTGTGGAGATCGCGCGCGCGTATGTTGTGCCGGAGCCGACGATCGCGCAGCGCATCGTGCGCGCGAAACGGACGCTGAGCGAGGCGCGCGTTCCGTTTGAAATTCCACGCGGCGCTGATCTCAATGCGCGCTTGGCTTCTGTACTCGAAGTTATCTACCTGATTTTCAATGAAGGCTATTCGGCGACTGCGGGTGAAGACTGGATGCGGCCGGGACTCTGCGAAGAGGCGTTGCGGTTGGGCCGCATACTGGCCGGACTTGTACCGAATGATGCGGAAGTCCACGGATTGGTGGCGCTGATGGAAATTCAGGCGTCGCGCATGCACGCGCGTACCAATGCGAAAGGCGAGCCGATTCTGCTGCTCGATCAGGATCGAAATCGGTGGGATCGCGTGTTGATTCGTCACGGGCTAAGCGAACTCGATCGCGCGGAAAAGCTGGGAGCGGCGCTAGGCCCGTATGCGCTGCAAGCAGCAATCGCGGCATGTCACGCGCGTGCCAGGATCGGCGACGATACCGACTGGGGGCGCATCGCTGCGCTCTACGATGCGCTGGCGCAACTTACGCCTTCACCGATTGTGGAACTCAATCGCGCGGTTGCCTTTTCGATGGCGTTTGGACCTGCGGCGGGACTTGAGTTGATCGATCAGGTGGTGGCGAGCGGAGCTCTCAAGAACTATCACTTGCTGCCGAGCGTGCGCGGGGATTTTCTTTTCAAATTGGGGCGCTTCGCCGAAGCGCAGGACGAATTTCTGCGCGGCGCTTCGCTGACGCAGAATGCACGAGAGCGCGATTTTCTGCTGGGCCGCGCGCAGAAGTGCGATTCGACCTCAAGCGCCAACTGATAGCGACAACAATTTGGCTGCACTCTCTCTGCCGCCGATGGTGAGACAATCGATGCGTAGAGAGAATTCTCTGCGTGGACCGCATGGAGAACGTTATGTCGGAAATGGCGAAAGGTACTTTCGAAGTAAAAGCGACTCCTGTCGGATCGGACGCTGGCGACGACACCGCGATCGGGCGTCTCACGCTCGACAAGAAATTTTCAGGCGATCTGGAGGGCACAAGCCGCGGGCAGATGCTCGGGTTTCGGTCTGCGACAGATGGCTCGGCGGGTTACGTTGCGATGGAGAAAGTCACCGCGAAGCTCGGCGGCCGCAGCGGGAGCTTTGTTTTGCAGCATACGGGAACGATGACGCGCAACGCACCGCATTTGAGCGTGACGGTTGTTCCTGATTCCGGCACGGGCGAATTCACGGGAATCGCTGGCACGATGACCATCATCATTGCCGGCGGGAAACACAACTACGAATTCGCGTACACGATCGGCTGAGGCTGAAGGACTGCGGCGGCCCCAGATAATGTCAGGCGTCTTCGCCGAACAGCTTGATGTCTGCAGGACCATCCTGAAGTGGCGCTCTCTGTCGACCCTGTACGATTTCGCGAATCTGCTCGACGATGTCGGGATTTGCGAGCGTTGTAATGTCGCCGGTATCCATGTGATTCGAAATCGCCGCCAGCACGCGGCGCATGATCTTTCCGCTGCGCGTCTTCGGCATATCGGGCACGATATGAATCATTTTCGGTCGAGCGATTTTTCCGATCATCGTCTCGATCGTCGACGTCACCTTGTCCTGAATCTGTTTTGACGCGGTGACTCCCGGCTTCAGCGAAATATAGACAACCGGCACGCGCCCCTTCACTTCATCGACCGCGGGAACGACCGCTGCCTCCGCGATGTCGGAAATACTCAAGCACGCCGATTCGACTTCCTTCGTTCCGAGCCTGTGACCGGCGACGTTGATGACGTCGTCGACGCGGCCGAGGATGCGATAGTAGCCATCGGCAGGCAGTACCGCGCCATCCGCCGCGTAGTAGGGCCAGTCGCGCCAGTTCTTGCTATTCGGATCTTTGCAGTATTTTTTGTAGTACTGCGTCACGAAGCGCTCCGGGCTGCCCCAGATCGTCTGCATGATTCCCGGCCACGGATTTCGAATGCAAATATTTCCCGCCGTGCCCGCGCCAGCTTTCAGTTCATTTCCGTTTTCGTCCCAGATCACCGGATAAATTCCGAGCGCTGCCGGTCCCGCGCTGCCCGGCTTCATCGCGTCGAGCGCCGGCTTCGTCGTGATCAAAAATCCGCCGGTTTCCGTTTGCCACCACGTATCGACGATGACGGCTTCGCCTTTTCCGACAACTTCGTGATACCAGCGCCAGACGTCGGGCTCGATCGGCTCGCCGACCGTCGTCATATGCTTGAAGTGATAGTCGTATTTCTTCGGCTCGTCGCCGCCGGCTTTGCGTAGCATTCGAATCGCGGTCGGCGAAGTGTGAAAAATGTTGACGTCGAGCCGTTCGGCGATGCGCCACGGCCGACCCGCGTCGGGAAACTGCGGCACACCTTCGTACAGCACGCTCGTCGCTCCCAACGCGAGTGGTCCGTACACGATGTACGAATGCCCGGTGATCCATCCGATGTCGGCCATGCACCAGTACACATCGTTCGGGTGGATGTCCTGATAAAACTTCGAAGTGCCCGCCGCATAAGCAAGATATCCGCCGGTGCGATGCTGGCAGCCCTTCGGCTTGCCGGTCGTGCCGCTCGTGTACATCAAAAAGAGTGGCGCATCAGCATCAAGCGAAACCGGCTCGACGATGTGATTGTGATAGTCGTGCAGGATGTCTTCGATGAAAAAGTCGCGCCCGATGATCATCGGCGATTCGGAACGGAAATGCCGCGGGTAGCGCTTCCACACCAAGACTTTGTCGATCGGCTGGCCTTCTTTCACCGCGGTTTCGACCGCGATGTCGGCGCTGGCCTTGTGATCGACCCACTTGCCGTTGCGATGGTAGCCGTCGGCGTAAATCAAAACGCGGCTGCCAGAATCCGCCGCGCGCAATCCGCACGCTTCGCCGCTGAATCCGCCGAACACCACCGAATGAATCACGCCGAGCCTCGCGCACGCGAGCATCGTTATCGGCAGCTCGGGAATCATCGGCATGTGAATCGTGACGCGATCGCCCGCTTTCAGTCCGGCGAAATCGCGGAGCATCGCGGCAGTTTCGTTCACGCGGCGATACAGCTCCTGATATGTGATCACCTGCGCCGCTTCGTGCTCCGGCTCCGGCACAAAAATCAGCGCTGCTTTATTTTTGTGTTGAGCGAGATGCCGATCGACGCAGTTGTAGCAGGCGTTCAGCTTGCCCCCGACAAACCACTTCCAGAACGGCGGATCGTTCGTATCGAGCGTCGTGTGCCAGTAGTGATCCCAGTCCAGCAAATCCGCGTATGTGCGAAAACATTCCGGAAAATTCTTCTCGTCGAATTGCGCTACGAATGCCGGATCGTTCAGATTCGCTTGCCCGATGAATTTCGCCGAGGGGAAGAAAAGATCCTCTTCCTTCCAGTGCACCGCAATCTGCGCTTCGTTTTCTTTGGGGAACGGCCCGTCTTTCTTCACTTCCGGCTTTACTGCCGGCGTGCGGGCGGATTTCGCCGCCACAGCTTTTAGAACCGTCTCTTTGCCTTGCGGCTTTGCAGCAGCCTTCGGCTTCGATTTCGATTTTTTCTTGGCAGACTTGGCCACGAGAGGCTCCGATTGAAATTTGCAGCCGACATTTCAGCCAAAAGATGATGCTACCGCTCAACGCGCCCGTCAACGGACGCCACTCCAACCTGCACCCGAAGCTCAATGTACGCAGCCGCACTAACACGTAGTCACCGCGCAGCCATCGCACGTCCCCCTCACGCGACCACGCAAACTAGCCCCTCCCACGCGTTCATGATAAAAACTCCTCTTGGACATCCGCCAAGGACTACTCCTGTGCGCCGTCGGCGCCATCGCCGGCGCTCTCAATGCCGTCGCCGGTGGCGGCAGCTTCATTTCATTTCCAACACTGCTCTTCACCGGCGTCCAGCCGATCCCGGCCAACGCCACCAACACTCTCGCGCTCTGGCTCGGCGCAACCGCCAGCGGCGGCGCCTACCGCAGCCGCCTCAACATTTCGCGCCGCGTCATGATCCCGCTCGTCCTTGCCGGCATCATCGGCGGCATTCTCGGCGCCCTCCTCCTCATCAAAACGCCCGCATCGACATTCTTTCGCGTCCTCCCATGGCTCCTCTTCGGCGCGACGTTACTCTTTACCTTCGGCAGGTACCTCACGCGCCGCATCTCCGTGCGCGTCTCGCACGACGCCACCACAAAAGCCCTCCTCGCCGCCTCGATCTTCGAACTCATCGTCGCCATCTACGGCGGCTATTTCGGCGGCGGTATCGGCATCATGAACCTCGCCATGTTCTCCGCGATGGGCATGACCGACGTCCACGAAATGAACGCGCTCAAAACCGTCCTCGGCGCAATCATCAACGGAGTCGCCGCCGTAACCTTCGTCCTCACCGGCGCGATTCTCTGGCCGCAGGCCGCCGTCATGACGGTCGGCGCCGTCATCGGTGGTTATTTCGGTGCCCACTACGCGATGAAAGCGCCTCAACATTGGATTCGCACCACCGTCATGGTCGTCGGCTTTTCGATGACCGCCTATTTCTTCTATCGCGGATATCATTAAGCGTAAGCGCCAAGCGCAATCGCTAAGCGCTATGACCGCCGCCCCCGCTGCCTTCCCTCACATCCCCACCTAGACTTCCGCGCTTCGTCCTTGCACAATATCCCGACTACAAATGATCGATCTCGCCGCGACCTTTGAGGAGCACGCCACCGAAGCTGCCGCTATGGTCTGGCGCGTCAAGCGAACTCCCGTCGCACTTCGCGACGTCGTCGCGCTCGCCACCGGCAAAGCGCAAGGCATCGTTCTCACCGAGCCCGAATTCCTTCCCGTTCCTCTCGTCGACGGTCTTCGCGGCCTCGCCGGCGTCATCCCCAAGCCTCACGACGACGAACTCGCCGTCGCCGACGTCGGCATCACCGAAGCTTTCGCCGCGGTCGCCAGCACCGGATCGGTTTGCGTCGCGCTTGGCCGTCCTCTTGTCGCCGCCACCAGCCTGCTCATGCCGCTCAACATCATCCTGCTCGCGAAAGAGCGCATCATCGAGCGCCCGCGCGACCTCTTCAATCCCGATATGTTCGATGGCGAAAGCCTCAAGCGAAATCTCGTTTTCATCACGGGCCCAAGCGCCACTGCGGACATGGGGCCGCTCGTTGTCGGCGTTCACGGCCCTCATCGCGTTCTGATTCTTTTGTTAGAGTGAGCCCATGGCGGATATCGACTCCAAAAGCCCATCGATCACGCCGGCCGCGGTGCCTCCCGCGCCGAAAGTCGACACGCCTCGCGACGTCGCCAATAAAAGCGACAAAGATCATTTGTTGCGCGCGATTCGCATGGCGCTCGATATCGAAAGTTCCACGGTTCGCGCCAACACGCAGCACTTCAACAAAAACCGTTACCGCGCCGCGGCGAATCTTCCCGATTACGACGATCTGAAAGACGAAGCGCGCCGCATCAAAGACAAATCGATCGCCAATCTTCCTGAGCTCATTCAGACACTGAAAAATTCCGTCCGCGCGCACAATGGCCACGTCTTCGTCGCCAACACCGCCGCGGACGCATGTCGCTACATACTCGACGTTTGCCGCTGGCGCGCCGCGAAAATGGTCGTCAAGGGCAAGAGCATGACGTCCGAGGAAATTCACCTCAATCATGTTCTTCAGGGCGATGGCATCGAAGTCGTCGAAAGCGATCTCGCCGAATTTATTCTTCAGCTCGCCGACGAGCAGCCGTCGCACATTCTCGCCCCCGCTCTGCATTACAGCCGAGAACGCATCACCGCTCTCTTCAAGCGCAAGTACGAAACCGATTTGCCGCTCGACACTGGCGAAGCGCTCACCTTTTTCGCGCGCCAGATTCTCCGCGAGAAATTTCTGCACGCCGACGTCGGTGTCACTGGGGCCAATCTGATCGCCGCCGACACCGGCACCCTCATGCTCGTCGAAAGCGAAGGCAACATTCGCCTCGCCAGTTTCGCGCCGCCGGTTCACATCGCCATCGCGGGCATCGAGAAAATTATTCCGACGCGTGAAGAGATGGCTCCGTTCCTCGAGTTGCTCTCGATGAGTGCGACTGGGCAAAGCATGTCGGTCTACACCAGCTTCATCAGCCCTCCGCTTGCCGATCCGCCGTTCGCGATGGCAAGCAAAGCGCTCAAACCGCGCGAATTCCATCTCGTGCTGATCGACAACGGCCGCTTGAAAATGCGCGACGACCCCGTATTTCACGAAGCGCTCAATTGCATTCGCTGCGGGGCCTGCCTGAATTCGTGCGCTAATTTTCAGACCGTCGGCGGCCACGCCTTTGGCGGCGAAACATACTCGGGTGGCATCGGCGGCTCCTGGGAAGCCGGCACCAGCAAACTCGAAAACGCGCGCTTTGCGGAGCTTTGTACCGGTTGCACGCGCTGCGTGCAGAATTGCCCCGTACGCATCGACATTCCGTGGCTCAACGCGAATCTCGGCAACCGCTTGAATCAGACCGAGCCCTCGACTGCCATAAAGAGTGTGCTTGGCTCGATGAGCGACGCCGATCGAGTCGATCGCTCAACGCCCGTCTCGAAAATGTTTTTCGGCAATTATCACTACTTCGCGAAGTGGGGCAGCCGCTTTGCCTCGGTCGCGAACTCCTTCGACGCCGGGCGCAAGCCTTCGATTCGCACCGATTCCAGCGATGAAGGCAATACCAGCTTTGCCCGCGTGATGATGGAAAAATGGTTTGGCGTCGATCGCCGCCGCACGCTGCCTCCATTTCCGAAGTACACCTTTGTCCAGGAAGCGCAAGCCATCGAGCCGCCGTCCAGCAAAGGCCGCGAAATTAAAGTCGTGATTTTCGCCGAAGCGTTCACGAACTACGGTATGACCAGCCGCGGTCTTGCGACGTTGAACGTCTTGCGCGAACTCGGCGCCGACGTCGTCGTCAGCGAGTGCGTCCCCGAAGGCCGCGCCGCAATGTCGCAGGGCATGATCGCGACGGCCAAGCAGCATGCGCGCGCCGCGACCCGTGAACTCGATCCTCACGTCAGCGATGGCCGCGACATTGTTGTCGTCGAACCCAGTTCACTCTCGATGTTCCGCCGCGACTTTGCGCGTCTGCTCGATAGCAAGGATCGCTTCGAACGCTTTCGAAAACGCGCATTCGATCCCGTCGAATACGTGGTGAAAATTCTCAAAGCCACCGGACGTCCAGCGGCCGGTGTCTTCGACATTTCAAAATCGAAAGTCGGTCACCGCCTTTTCTATCACGCCCACTGCCAGCAAAAAACGATCGGAGCTGCCGAGCCGACGGTCCAGTTGCTCACCGACATTGGCTTCGACGTGGTCACTTCCAACGTCGAGTGCTGCGGCATGGCAGGCAGCTTCGGCTACAAAAAAGACTTCTATGACTTGAGTCTTGCGGTCGGCGCCGATTTATTCGGCCAGGTTGTGCAGCAGGATCGCGACGGCGGCGCGCGTCAGCTGATCGCCAGCGGAACGTCCTGCACCGAACAGTTGCACGCCGGCTTCGAGCGAAAGATACTGCATCCGATGGAATTGCTCGAAACGCTCATCGAGCGTCAGAAGGAATCCGACAAAGTGGTCAAAGACGCGGAAGACGCCGAGGTCGAGGCCGATCTCGAAGCGCTCAAGCGATCCAAAAGGGAAGCATCCAAAAGCTGAACCGTGTGCACGACGGGAATGTTGTGCCCCGCACGAGCCAGTGAAGATTGCAACTGCAGCAGGCAGCCCGGATTTCCCGTCGCGATGACATCCGGTTTCAGTGGCGCGATCAATTCCGCCTTGCGATCGCCCAGCGTTGTAGCCGCGTCAGGCTGGACGAGATTATAAATTCCCGCCGAGCCACAGCAGATCGCCGCTTCGGGAATTTCCAGCAGCTCGATTCCGGGAATCTGCGCAAGCAATTGGCGTGGCGGAACGCGAATTCCTTGCGCGTGCTGCAAGTGGCAAGCGTCGTGATAGGCGACGCGCAGTTTTAGCGGGTGTCGCTTTGCCTTTGGCACGCGCTCTCCCAAAAATTCAGTGATGTCGCGGCATTTCGCGGCGAACGCGCGCGCTTTGGCGGCGTATTGAGGATCGTCGCGCAACAGATGCCCGTATTCCTTCACGTTCGACCCGCACCCGGCCGCATTCGTGATGATGAATTCAACGTTGGCGCGCTCGAATACGTCGATGGTCTTGCGAGCGAGCGCCAGAGCGGATTCTTCTTCGCCCGCATGTACCATCAGTGCGCCGCAGCACGGTTGGTCGGCCGGAGCAACGACCTCGCAACCTTCGGCTGCGAGCACGCGAGCGGTCGCCGCGTTGACGCGTGGAAAGAATTCGCGCTGCACGCATCCGAGCAGCAAACCGACACGCGCTCGTTTCGCCCCTTGCGCCGTCGTCAGTTCGGGAACGCGCTCACTCGATTTCAGCGTCGGCATCAGCGCTTCCATCGCGCGCAATGTCTTCGGCAGTAAATTCAAGACACCGCTGGCGCGTACCAGCGACTGCAATCCGGATTTCTGATAGACGAGCAGCGGAAAGCGAAGCAGTCGCAATCGATCAGGCCGCGGAAACGTCGCGAAAATCATCCGCCGATACAATTTCTCGAATGCGCTGCGTTTGTAGTTACGTTCGATCTGCGCGCGCGTGGCTTCAATCAATTTGCTGTAGTCAACGCCCGAAGGGCACGCCGTCATGCACGACATGCAGCCGAGGCAAGTATCGAAATGCCCGACCCATTGCGAATTCATTTCCGCTTTACCGTCAGCCGCAATCTTCATCAGATAAATGCGCCCGCGCGGCGAATCCATCTCTTCGTCCCACAATTTGTAAGTCGGGCAAGCAGGCAGGCAAAAACCGCAATGCACACACTGGTCGATGAGTTCTGGCGCCGGTGGATGATGCGCGTCAAACGCGCCGGTTGACGACGGCTTATCCGACGGCTGCGTTGGAGGCGGTCCTGCGATTCCATCCGGCATCAGATGCCACCTACAAATCGCCCAGGATTCAGCGTCGATTTCGGATCGAATTGCTTTTTCACAGCGCGCATCAGTTCCAGCGCATCTCCAGCGTTGCCCCAAGCGTCGATCAGCGGCATCGCATCCGGCCGATGTGCGATTGCGAGCGACCCACCAAGCGTCTCAACCTTGCCGCGAAAGTTCTGTAGCGTCGCCGTGAGATCGTTAGGAGCCGCCGACAAATAAATCGTTCCGATGCCGATTGCATAGAACACCGCGCTGAAGCGCATGTCATTCGCCGTGGCGAGCTTTGCAAGAGTTTCGTACGCCTCGGCGATTTGAGTCGGCAGCACCGAAATCTTCGCGAGCGCGCGGCGCGCTAGAGACGCTTCACCGGCAGGTTCGTGTAGGGGCGCAGCATTGCTGCGCCCCATCTCGGCAAGATTTGCACTCGCTTCCGAATACAGCTCTTGTCGAGCCTTCCAAACCGCCGGTCCTGAATCAATCACAGCCGCAGAGCCGAGGAGTCTCTTCAATTGCTCCGCCTGAGCAGCGCAGCCCACTTCCGTCGCCTCAAATAAAACATCAACTTGCGGCTGCATCGACTCAACGAAGCGAATTTGCAACGCAGAATGCGCCAGCTTGGAATCCTGGATAGCAAGAATGAAACGTTGAGCCTCGCGAGAATCGCGAGCCAAACACGAGACCGTCCGAGCTTCCTTCGGCATCGGATGCAGACGAAACGTCGCCTGCGTAATGATGCCGAGCGTCCCGAGCGCGCCTGTGATAAGTTTCGGGAGATCGTAGCCCGCCACATTTTTCACAACTTTACCGCCGCTTTTCGCAAGCGTGCCATCGGGCAGCGCGAGCGTGATGCCGATCACGAGATCGCGCAACGAACCAAAACCTAAACGCAGCGCGCCGCTGTCGTTGGTCGAAAGAATTCCACCGATGGTCGCGCGACTCGGCCAGAGTCCATCAATCGCGAGTCGCTGGTTTTCTTTTGCAAGCGTTTCGGCAAGTTGCTGCAGCGTGCAGCCCGCTTCGACCGTCACCGTCAGATCGGAGTGCGCATGTTCGACGATCGCGTTGAGTCGCGCGGTGGAGAGAACAACATCCGCGCGTTGAGGCGGATTTCCCCACGCTAACTTCGTGCCGCCGCCGCGGGGAATCACTGCGAGTCCCGCATCGTTCGCAGTTTTCAATATACGCGCGAGTTCTTGTTCGTTGCCAGGCGCGGCGACGAGTTGCGGCTGCGCGTTCGTGACGCGATCATCGCTTGTTGCAGCGTGAACATTGTCTGCGTCAGCAATCGCGCGCGCGGTGGTTTCAAACGCGGCCATACTTTGCGCGATGTCGGCGGAAACGCTCGCGTCCATGGCTAGAAACGCTCCGCGATTCCAGAGGTTTCGAGTTCGTGCGGAACATACTTGCCTGGCTTTTCGCCGCAGAGGCGCGGTGTTGGAAAAATCTTGCCGGGATTTGCGAGTCGCTCCGGATCGAACGCGCAACGCACACGCTGCATCGTTTCAAGATCGGGCTCGCTGAACATTTTCGACATCGCGCGTTTTTTATCTTCGCCGACTCCGTGCTCGCCGGTGATCGAACCGCCCGCCGCGATGCAGATTTCGAGAATCTTGTACGACAGCGCTTCGGCTGCCTCTTCTTGTCCCGCGATGCGTCGATCGTAAAGTACGAGTGGATGTAAATTTCCGTCGCCGGCGTGAAATACATTGGCGACGCGCACCCCGGATTCTTTGCTGAGGCGATCGATTTCGCTCATCACTTTCGGCAGCGCCGTGCGTGGAATCACGCCGTCCTGCACGATGTAATTCGGCGAGATGCGGCCCATCGCCGCGAACGCCGCTTTGCGGCCTTTCCATACGAGCGCGCGTTCGGTTTCCGATTGCGCGACGCGAATTTCGGAAGCGCCGTTGTCGAGGCAAATTGCATCGACATGTTTCATTAGCGATTCAACTTCGGCGAACGGTCCGTCGAGTTCAACCAATAGCAACGCTCCGCAATTCGGATAGTTTGCGTGAACTGCAGCTTCGGCCGCTTGAATCGCGAGGTTGTCCATCATTTCAATCGCAGCAGGCAACATTCCCGCAGCAATGATGCCGCTGACCGCTGCGCCGGCTTCATTCGTCGAAGGGAAGGCAGCGAGAAGCGTCTGCACACACTCCGGGCGCTTCACGATGCGGAGAATTATTTTTGTCGCTACGCCGAGCGTTCCTTCGGATCCGACAAACACGCCAAGCAGATCGTAACCGGGAGCGTCGAGCGTTTTGCCGCCGAGATGGACGAGCGAGCCGTCGGGCAGCACGACCTCGAGTCCAAGAACATGTGTCGTGGTGAATCCGTATTTGAGGCAATGCGCGCCGCCGGAATTTTCGGCGACGTTGCCGCCGATGCTGCACACCGATTGCGACGATGGATCGGGCGCATAGAAATATTCCCGCGGCAAGACGGCGGTGGAGACGTCGAGATTGATCACGCCGGGCTCGACGACGACGCGCGCGTTGGGAATGTCGATTTCGAGAATGCGATTCATGCGCGTCAGGCTGATGACAATTCCATTTTCAACGGGCAGCGAGCCGCCGCTGAGCCCCGTTCCAGAGCCGCGCGCGACAAACGGAATTTTCTCGTTGTAGCAAAGTTTCAGAATCGCCTGAACTTGCCCCGTATTTTCCGGAAGCAAAACTCCAAGCGGCATCACGCGAAAATTCGTAAGCCCATCGCATTCGTACGTGCGCAATTCTTCGGCGGAAGTAATCAGGCCGCGCGGCCCGACAATTTCGCGTAATCGATTGGCAATCGCAGAGTTCACGAGAAAAGCTTGAAGTAACGAAATACGGATGTAAAGCGGGAACAAAAAATCGGTTCGCTGTTTCGCATCAGTGGATCACCATTCTCGTAAACGGCGGGACGTAGGCTTGCAGAAAAACGAGGATGCCGACGAGCGCGGCTAATGCAAGACTGTGAAAAAAGACGTAACGAAGAATGTCGCCTTCGTGGCCATACCACTCCGTCGCGGTGCTCGCGACGACGATGCTTTGCGCGTCGATCATTTTCCCCATCACACCGCCAGCGCTGTTTGCAGCGCACATCAGTACGGGCGATACGCAGACTTGATTCGCAGAAATGCGTTGCAGGCTGCCGAATAGAACGTTGGAAGCGGTGTCGGAGCCGGTAAGCGCGACGCCGAGCCAGCCGAGCATGGTGCCGAAAAACGGATAAAGCATTCCAGTGCGCGCAAATGCAAGTCCCATTGTCGCGTCGATTCCGGAGTAACGCGTGGTGAAACCGATCGCCATCATCGCGGCGATGGTGAGCAGCGAAAAGCGCACGCGATACAGCGTTTTTGCGTACTGGCGCGCGAGCTGAATCGGTCCGAATCCCATCAAAAAGCCGGAAATAGTTGCGGACAGAAGAATTCCGGACCCGGACGCCGAAAGCCAATTCAGCAGGAAAATGGCGGGTTCCGGCGTGGGTTTTGTGACGACGGGAGGAACTCGCAGCGACAAATTGTGCAAATACGCGATCGGAATTTTTGGACTCGAAACGTGATCGAGAAATGCTTTCGTGGTCGGAAGTCCCCAAACAAAAACGAGAATACTGAGGATAAGCCACGGCATCCACGCCTTGATTACGGCGGCGCGCGGGTGGCCGTGTTCACCGCGCGCGGCGCGATCGGATTCGTGGCCTTCGAGTCCCCAGATGCGTTTCGGATGCCAAAACATCAATAAAACCGTAACTCCCGCGATCGAGCAAACCGAAGCGACGACATCGACGAGCCATGGACCGTGGAGATTGGACATCAGGAATTGCGGGACGGCGAAAAAAAGTCCGGCGACGAGAGTGGCGGGCCAAACTTCGATCATTCCGTCGAAACCGGCGAAAGTCCAAATCAGCCAGAACGGAACGAGCAAAGAAAAAAACGGAAGAATGCGACCAGTCATTCCGCTGAGCTGCATCAGGCTGAGGCCGCTGACACCGGAGAGGGCAACCAGCGGAGTGCCGAGAGCGCCGAATGCGACTGGCGCGGTATTTGCGATCAGCGATAAACCCGATGCTTGCAATGGTTTGAAGCCGATGCCGATCAGGATGGCGGCGGTGACGGCGACGGGAGTGCCGAAGCCGCAGGCGCCCTCGAAAAATGCGCCGAAGGCGAATGCGATGAGAACGAGTTGGAGTCGGCGGTCCTGCGTGATGCCCATGAGGCTTTGCTGGAGGACCTTGAAGTGGCCGGCTTCGCAGGTGAGGTCGTACATGAAAATGACGTTGAGAACGATCCAACCGATGGGAAAAAGGCCGTAGAGGATGCCGTAAACGGCGGACATCGCGCCCATTTTCGCGGGCATACCGAAAATCGTGCAGGCGATGAGGAGTGAGGCGGTCAGACCCATCAGGGCGGCGAAATGGGCTTTGATTCGGAAGATGGCGAGGGCGCTGAGGAGTATCAAAACGGGAATTGCGGCGATGAGGGTGGAGAGCCACCAGTGGCTGGCGGGGTCGTAGTTTTGGGTCCAGGTCACGGGAGCTCCGGAGTTTTGGTGCGTTTGGTGGATACCTGCGAATGGGGCGGAAGTCAAGTTGAGCGGTTGGGATTCGGGAGGGCCCCCACCCCCGGGTGTTTTTGTAAGAATGTGATTCTAGGGTGGTTGCGGGTGCGTGCTGCGCAAGAATGTGATTTTAAAGGTGTTGGAGGCGGCGGGAGTGTACGGGGGACACCGGAGGATTTGGGTGGAATGGCGCGGAAGTGGTGGGGAGGACTGGATTTACTTCGATTTAAGGGGTGTGGTGTGAACTCGGCCGTGAAAGCGGCGCAGGGGCGCCACACTCCATATTGACTGTGGTGGGCTGATTCCGCGAAGTCGGGGACGGTCGTAGTGCGAGCGGCGTTGGCTGGGTCGGGGTTGCGAGGTGGGCAGGCCAACGCGGGTTGGGGAATTGACATCGGAGGGTGATAGAGGTTGGATACGGTACGGCGGAGGTAACTGGTGAGCATGCTTCGGCGATGGGGGATCGTCTTGGCAGTGAGTTCGATCTTGGCTGCGTGCGCGGTTGTAGCGAACGCGGCCGCTGCCTGCGCGACGGCGGCGAATGCAGAGGATGGCGGAGCGAAGGCGGCGAACGGTGAGCGGAGTTCGCTGCATGAGGGCGAGCAGGAGCAGCAACAGGATCAGGGGCAAGAGGGGAAACCTTCGGAGCAGAGTGGTGGACAGGAGTTTTCGATTGGGGGGACGGTTGTGGATTCGGCTACGGGGAAGCCGATTGGGCATGCTCTGGTGGTTTTGGACGGCAACGGGAGGTCACCGACTCGGAGGGTGATAAGCGGAGAGGATGGACGGTTCGAAATTGAAGGGCTTCGAGAGATCGGGGAAGGAAACATCGAGGCACACAGGCCGGGGTATTTTTCGCCACGAAGTATTCGAACGAATCGATATTCGTCGATGGGAGGAATGCAGACGATCACGGTCGAGCCGGGAGCGAACATCACGATCAAGTTGACGCCGGAGGGAACGATTGCGGGACAGGTTGTCGATGAGAGCGGCGAGCCGATCGAGGGATTGACGGTGCAGCTGATTTTCGAATCGGCGCTGGAAGGAAAGTGGACGCCGCGGCTGCAGGATCGCGCGACTACGACCGAAGAGGGAAGATTCCGGTTCGCGAGCCTAGCATCTGGGCGGTATTTCGTGCTGGCGGGACCGAGTGAGGAAGTCGCGTCGCGAAACAGCCAGAGGGGCCACACGGCGCTCGGTTACCCGGCAGTTTTTTACGGCGGCGGCCGGGACTATTCGACAGCAAGCGCGATCGACCTGACCGCGGGGAAGCACGCCGAACTGGATATGAGGCTCGCGCTCGAGCCGTTTTTCCACATCCGTGGAACGATCACCGGAAATCCACTGCCCGGACCTCCAACGCTAAAGATCATCAACAGCGCCCAGCAGCAGGTGGGCCAAACGGAATACCAAAAGCCAGATCGGGAGTTTCAAATGGCGCTGGTGCCGGGTGGGAGCTACACCATTCGCGCAAAAAATTCCGACTACGAAAAAAAAGTGTGCGCGGTGTTCGTGAAGCACATTGATTTGACGCGGGACGTATTTGGGATGCGGCTTGCGATGACGCCTTGTCCGGTGATCCCGGTAGACGTGCACATCGAACACACGAAGGAAGGACAGCACCGAGATTCGAATTATCTCGTCGATTCGGATGGCATTCTTCGGCCAGGCCAGCCGTATGGGGCGCGCGTGTTGATGCGTTTGAGAGGCGATCCGAGCCCGTTCCCGAGATTTCGATCGCAGGTGGAAAAAACGGACGAACCGGGGAGGGCATCGATAAGGGACGTTGAACCGGGGACGTACGACGTGGAGGTGCAAGCGTTGGCGGGATTGTACGTGGAGTCGGCTCAGTCGGGGCTGACGGACTTGCAGCGGGACGACCTGGTTGTGGGGGAGGGCGCCGCAGTGCCGCCGATCGAGGTGCGATTGCGGGACGACGGCGCCGAGTTGACAGGCAAGATTTCCGGCAAGGATGTCAACGAAGTGGCGGTGGCGATCGCGATTCCGGAGGGGACGGACCGCGGGGCGAAAGTGGCGATGGCGATGCAAGGGCAATACCACTTCAAGAATCTGGCGCCGGGAAATTATCGGATGGTGGCGGTGGACCGAGTGGATGACTTCGCCTATGCGGAGCGCGATGTAATGGGCAAGTATCTGGCGAAGGCGAAAGAAGTGACGTTGCGGCCCAATGATAAAGCGACCGTGGATTTGGAGTTTGCGCGCGTCGAGGGCGGGGAACCGTGATGGCAGGCGGACGAGTGCGGGGTTTGTTGGCGGGAATTGCGATGGGGATCGTTGCTGCCAGCGTGGTTGCGGGAACGCAAACGACGAGCGGTCCGACGGGAAGCGCGGGCTATCGGATCGCGGGAGTTGCGATGGATGCGGTCAGCGGGCAGCCACTGGCGCGCGCCGAGGTTTCGATCGAGTCGCAGGATGGGAAAAAGGTGCAAGAGGCGTATGCAACCGGAACGGACGGGCGATTTTCATTTGAGGGACTGACGGCGGGCCGTTACACGTTGTTGGCCGGACGGCGCGGGTACGTGAAGCAGGCATATAAGGGGCACGAACAGTATTCGACGGCGATTGTCGTTGGTCCGGGGTTGAAGACGGACGAATTGCGGTTCGCGATGAAGTTGGGCGCGTCGATCGCAGGGCAGGTGTTGGATGAACGAGGCGATGCGGTACGGAATGCGCGGGTGATATTGCTGCGTGAAGCGACCACAGGCAGAGGACGGAGGCTGACGGGAGGAGCGAGCAAATACACGAATGATCTTGGTGCGTACCGCTTCGGACATTTGAACGCGGGAGTGTATGTGGTGGCGGTGACTGCACGCGTGTGGTACGCCGATGTGTCTCACGGGTCATTTGGGTCGGCGGAGGCGCTGCCCGGCGACGTGGATACGGACGTGGTGTATCCGGTGACGTTTTATCCAGCGGCGATGGACGCGGATGCGGCGACGCGAATTCCGGTGACCGGCGGAGAGAATGTGACGGCGAACGTGTCGATCGCGCCGGCGCGGGCGCGGCACATTACGATCGAGCATCAGGTGAGCGATTGGAAAAATATGGGAGCGATTACCGTGGAGCAGTACATCGCGGACGACGTGGCAGAACGGACGGACATCCTCGCGTCGGTAAGCGATAAAGAGATTGAACTCGAAGGAGTGCCGCCAGGCCGTTTCGAGGTCGTACGGTCGGAGTGGAACGGAAAGGGCGAGAGCGCGCACGTGGCGTCACTGAATCTGACCGGGAAACCGAGTGATGACCCGGCGGAAACGGTGATTCGCGGCACGCTGGAGGTTGCAAGCGAAGTGAGGGAGAGGGTGACGACGGTGAAGCTGGTCTATGGGCGCGGTGAGAGGACGTATGCGGCTGCCGTTCGAGCGAAAGGCGAGTTTGAGTTTCGGGAAGAGTTGGCCAAGGGGACATATCGGATCGAGGTGCCGGAGATGGTCGAGGGTGCGAATGACGCGGTTGGAATTCGCGCGGAGGGAGCGGATGTGACGCGCGCGGGGGTCGAGGTTCAGCCGGGGCGGGATGTTGAGCTGAAGGTAGTGGCGGGGTTGGCGGCACGGGTGCGCGGGCGGGTGGTGAAGAATGGAGCGGCGGCGGAAGGAGTATTGGTGGCGTTGGTGCCGGAGAAGTTTGAGGATGCGAATAATTTGATGCGGGTGGACCAGAGTGACTCGGATGGGTCGTTTCGGATGGAGGATGTTGTGCCGGGGAGGTATCGGTTGATTGCGGTGGAGGATGGGTGGGACGGGGATTGGAGGAGTGCGGAGTTTTTGGGGAGGTTTGTGGGGAGGGGGAAGGAAGTGGAGATTGGGGCGGGGGCGGTGATTACGACGGAAATCGAAGCGCAGGTGAGTGGGAAGTAGGGGGGTCGAATTGAAGAAACGGCAAGTTGGAAGCGGTTGTCACTTAGTTTTGGCGAAGGTCATGAATACTAGCCAAGGTCCCTCCACTGCGTGAGCCGACGCGTTCGCGCGGACGCGAACGCGGGGAAAAGGCATCGGCTCACTTCGGTCGGGATGACAGTTTGGGTGATGGTTTTGAAGAGGATCCGCGCCAAGAAAAGGAAAAACCGGTTGCAGGGATGCCGCTCGGGCTCAGGTGACCGGCGCTACCAGGTGAGGCGGTCGGCGCCGACGAGGGCTAGGTCGAGGATGTTAGGGTCGGAGCGTTTGAATTGAACGGGAAAGTAGGAGTTGGCGAAGAGGCGTTGGATTTTTAGGGATTTGCGGGATTTGGGTGGGACGACGTCCTTTACTCTGGTGCCCCAGTCGACGAATTTTGGTTGTCCGTTCAGTTCGATTCTGATTTGAACGCTTACGGTTACGAAGCCGCGAAACTCCATACACTGCAGGTCCTCGCGCGTTGACGGAATGCACGACGCGTCGGCGTGGGCGCGGATGGTTTGTTCGAATTGATCCAGGTGAGACGAATCGTCGGCGCCGATGAGGGCTGCTGAGAAGTTTTGATCGGTTGGGACCTCGTGTGTGTAGAACAGGACGCGGTAGTGATTTTGCGGTTTCAGATCGAGGATGGCGAGATCGCGGGAACCTTCGTGGTCGCTTTGAGCTAGGGAAGCGGGGGAATACTGGAGCGCTTGCGCTTGTTGGAAGCGTACCGAGCCTTGGGAATCCTTTGTGACGTCGAAGAAGACGCTGCTTATGCCGAGATAATTTTTGTCGGACTTTTCGGCGTTGCTGAAATAAGCGCGTTCTATTTTGAGGCGCAGGTTTGGCTTGAGGTCTACGCCGCTGCGCTCGATGCGGTAACCGTAGGCGTTGAAGAGGCTGGCGGCTGGGGGAGTGGGGACGCTTTGGAGAATGTAATCGCGGACCGGGCTTTCAGACGAGGCGAAGCATCCGGCGAGTTCGGCAGCATCGACGTCTGCGAGGAAATCATAGAGCTGCTCGAAGACGTCGATCTCATCGGAAATAAGAATATTCGGACCGAGCCACTTGTTCGGGGGCGCCAGGAAAACGCGAAAGTTCGAATCGCCGGTGTCCCGTTCGACGCTGAACATGCCTCTCGCTATCGAACACGCGCTGGGAATCGCCGAGAGTTCTTTATTTGCGGCAAGCGTGAGGGAGATGGATAGGCCGAGGGGCCGTTGGACGGGAATGGCCGGCGAAAGGAGAAGCGACTTGCCGTTGACGGAGGTCAATCGGAATGAGGGAGCGGTCGAAGATATTGGCTTTCGCGGAGCGCAACCGATGAGGGCAAAGCAAACCAGGATCGTGGGTAGTTTTCGGAAAAGAGCTTGAGTGGAACGAGAAGGCTTCGGCATTTTCGTGCTGAAGAATTGAGCCGCTGCGCGTTTGTTGCGACTGCGCGCGGAGCAGTCACTCGGAGGAGTACGTTACACTCTTTATAAGATGAATCAGGCGAAAATCTTCGAGGGGCTGAAACGGTATTGGGGTTACGACTCGTTTCGGCCGATGCAGGAGCGGATTGTTGGATCGCTGCTGGATGGGCGAGATGCGTGCGTGGTGATGCCGACCGGCGGCGGAAAATCGTTGTGTTACCAATTGCCGGCGGCATTGTTGCCGGACAAAACGGTGGTGGTGATTTCGCCGCTGATTGCGCTGATGCAGGATCAGATGGCGCAGTTGACGCAGATGGGGATTGCGGCGGGGACGCTGAACAGCACGGTCGGTGCGAGCGAGCAGAGCCGCGTGATGCGCGAGGCGGCCGCGGGGAAGTATCGGTTGTTGTATTTGTCGCCGGAGCGGCTGGCGCGGGCGGATACGGTGGAGTGGCTGAGGAAGGTGCCGATTTCGATTTTTGCGATCGATGAGGCGCACTGCATTTCGGAGTGGGGGCACGAATTTAGGCCGGAGTACCGGCAACTGAGTTCGCTGCGGGCGAATTTTCCTGGGTGCGCGATTGCGGCGTTTACGGCGAGCGCGACGCGACAGGTGCGGCACGACATCATTGCGCAATTGAAATTGCGCGAGCCGGACAAATACATCGCGAGCTTTCACCGGCCGAATCTGCGGTACATCGTGAGGGAATGCGAATCGGGGACGCAGGAGACGCTGCTGCTGCGTGCGTTGCGCGCGTATGGAGACAGCAACCTGATTGTGTATGCGCCGACGATTAAAACGGTGGAAGAGACGGTGGATTTTCTGGAGGGCAAAGGGATCCCGGCGATTGCGTATCACGGGCAGATGGATAGCGAGGACCGGCGGCGGAATCAAGAGAAGTGGATGGCGGATGAAGTCCGCGTGCTGGTGGGAACGATCGCGTTTGGATTGGGAATTAATAAGGCGGCGGTGCGAGCGGTGATCCATCTGTCACTGCCGAAATCGGTGGAACAGTATTACCAAGAGGCGGGACGCGCGGGGCGCGATGGGTTGCCGGCGGATTGCGTGATGTTGTGGCAGAAGAAAGATGCGGGGCTGCTGGCGTACTTCATCAATAAGTTGAGCGATCTGGAGGAGAAGGAGCGCGCGTGGTCGCGATACAACACGGTGCGGCGATTTGTGGAGGAGATGGATTGCCGGCACATGCGGATTTGCTCGCACTTTGGCGAGAAGCCGAAATGGGAGCGGTGTAACGCGTGCGATGTTTGTGGCGTGATGCCGTCGTGGCTGGCGGAGCCGGTGGCTGCGCCGGTTGGAAGGCGGTCAAAGAAAAGGAGAGGGATGGCTGCGGCGGCGGGGGCGGGGGCGTCGGGTTCTTCACGCGTGGGCGAAGATGCGCGAAAGTTTCGAGAGTTTGCGGATGATGAAGCGGCGACGGGAGTCGATCCGGAATTGCGCGAGCATCTGCGAGCGTGGAGGAGCAAGAAGGCGAAGGAATTGGGAATGCCGGCGTACATCGTGATGAATGACAACTCGATGGATGCGTTGTGCCGCGTGCGGCCGTCGACGGCGGGGCAGTTGATGAACGTGTTGGGATTTGGCGAAAAGAAGGTGGAGAAGTATGGCGCGGAAATTTTGCAGGAGTTGAAGAGGTTCGAAGAAGGGGCGCGCGCGGCGGCGAGCAAGAAGGCGGCGGTATCTCCGGCGGAAGAGACTCTGCAATTGCTGGCGCAGGGGAAAACGTTGGAAGAGATTGCGAAGGCGCGAGGGCGACAGCTGGCGAGCGTGGTGTCGATGGTTTCGGAAATGGTGGAGAGCGGCGAAGTGGCGTTTCGCGCGGAGTGGATTACGGGGGAGAGGCTGGAGAAAATTCGCGAAGCCTGCAAGCAGATTGGCACGGAGCGACTGAGGGCGTTGAAGGATGCGTTGCCGACGGAGATTACGTACGAAGAGATTCGATTGGTGGCGGCGCACTGGCGGAGCGAGGCACGAGTGAGTTGAGACGGTTTCGCGTTGGAAATGCGCGATTATCGGCTGCGCGAGGTAGTCCTATACATGCGGTACTAAAAATTTAGCGACTTCGTACTATTCGTACTGTCGCGGGGGTGCCGCTTATACTTTTGGAGTCTCTCCCAGGGTTACGCGCCGTAAATCCCAGCCGAGCAGCGGTCGCTGCAGAGCGCGGCACGACGGAGAATTTCTTCTGGACCGGTTGGTTTGAAGTCTGCGGACTTTCGCGATGGGTTGCTGCGAACGTCAGCGGAACGTTCGAACGCCGGTGCCGGGGTGATTGGAAACTCCATGCTCGTAATCGTAGGAATGATTCTACTGTTGACTTGGATTCTTGACCACGCTTTACACCTCGAACCGAGTTCGCTGATTAATTTGCTGCTGCTGTTTGCGACGATTTCGTTCGTGCTGGATGCGTTGCGCGAGCGGGAAAATATGCGCCATCCGAAACCGGGATGGGATGCGATGCCGCCGCGCGGATGGTTTGGGTTGTCGATGCGGCGGGTGCGGCAGAAGATGGACTCGGGAGCGGGTGCAGCGGCGGAAGCGTCGGACTCGGGAACGGATCGGCCGGCGGCGACGCGGGCTTCGCGGATTCGGGCGACGCGGGCGGCGTAGGATTTGCGTCGGTCTGCAACACTTCAGTAATTTCCACTACAAATAAAATATTTGGGGCTGGAGTTTGGCGATTTGTGCGGGTGTGTCTGGTCGCGACTGCGCTGGGCTAGGTTGCGCGTGATTGCGCTTGCACTCGCGCTCAAACGCGTTTGCGCGTGCTTATTTGAAGAGGGATTGGAGCACTTGGGTGCGGTAGTCGAAGATGCGGCGGACGTCGGGGGCGACGAAGAGAGAGTTGATGAGGGAGCCGCCGAGGACGGCGTAGTCGACGTGGTCGGAGACTTCGGTGCCATTATTTTGTGCGACGAAGCGATGTTCGTGGCGCCAGAGACGATATGGGCCGCGGAGTTGTTCGTCGACGAAACGGTGAGGTGGTTCCCAGGTGGTGATTTCGCTCTCCCAGGAAATTGGGAGGCCGTGGAGGCTGAGTTTGTAGCGGATGCGGGCGCCGGGATGCATGGCGATGGGCGAGGGCGTGACGACGTGAAATTTGAGGAATATGGGAGTGAGGCGCTCGAGATTGCGGGCGTCGGCGAAGAAGGGGAAGACTTCGGCGATGGGGCGGGGGAGGAAGATGGTGCGGTCGATGGAGAAAGTTTTCACGTCGATAAGATGAATACGGAGAATCGACGGGCGCGGATGAACGGAAATTCGATGCGAATCGTGACTTGTGAAAGTCAGCTGCCGTGGCTGCCGCCGGTGAGTTCGCGGACGATGTTGCTGACAAAATTTTTGGCGTCGCCGAAGAGCATGAGGGTTTTGTCGAGATAGTAGAGTGGGTTGTCGATGCCGGCGAAACCGGCGGCCATGCTGCGCTTGATGACCATGACGGTGCGGGCTTTGTCGACGTCGAGAATGGGCATGCCGTAGATGGGGCTGGTGGGATCGGTGCGCGCGGCGGGATTGGTGACGTCGTTGGCGCCGATGATGAGGGCGACATCGGTTTGCGCGAGATCACCGTTGATCTGATCCATCTCGAGGAGCTTGTCGTAGGGGATGTCGGCTTCGGCGAGGAGCACGTTCATGTGGCCGGGCATGCGTCCGGCGACTGGGTGGATGCCGAACGTGACGTCGACGCCGCGCTTGGTGAGCGAATCGTAGAGTTCGCGGACTTTGTGTTGCGCTTGCGCGACGGCCATGCCGTATCCGGGGACGACCACGACTTTACTGGCGGCGCCGAGGATGCCGGCGGCTTCTTCGGGCGTGGCGCTGCGGACGGGCGGAGCTTCCTTTGCGCCTCCTGCGACGGCTTGAATCTGGCCGAAGCCGCCGAAGAGAACGTTGGTGAACGAGCGGTTCATCGCTTTCGACATGATGACCGAGAGGATGAAACCGGAAGAGCCGTCGAGAGCGCCGGCGATGATGAGGAGCTTGCTGTTGAGGACGAAGCCCATCGCCGCAGCGGAAAGTCCAGCGTAGGAATTCAAAAGAGAGATGACGGTGGGCATGTCGGCGCCGCCGATGGGGATGACGAGCATCACGCCGAAGATGAGCGGGATGACGATCATGATCGGAAAGAGGCGGATCTGGTCAGGGTGGATGACGAGAATTACGGCAACGGCGAGCGCGATTGCGAAGAGCAGGGCGTTGACGAAATTTTGGCCTTTGTAGGTGATGGGGCGCTGGGGGAGGACTTCTTGCAGTTTTCCGGCGGCCATCAGGCTGCCGGTGAAGGTCAGCGAGCCGAGGATTACTTCCATCGAGAGGACAGCCATCATGAACGGGCTGATGTCGGGGGCGCGGAGGTAGAACTCGGCGGTGCCGACGACGGTGACGCAGAGTGCGCCAAAGGCGTGGCTGAGCGCGGTTCGCTGCGGGACGGCGGTCATCGCGACGTTGCCGAGCGGAATGCCGATGATAGTGCCGACGACGAGACCGATCGCGATGAGCTTGTAGTCGATGATGCCCGCGTGCAGCAGAGTGCCGGCGATGGCGAGCACCATGCCCGCTTCGCCCGCGAAGAGGCCGCGGCGAGCGGTTGCCGGAGAGCTGAGCCACTTGAGAGAAAGAATGAAGAGAACGCTGGCGATCAGGTAGGTGGATTCGATCAGCGTGTCGGTCGAGAAGAAGGTTGTCATTTCGCCGATCCGCCAGTCGATGCACCGGCCTTGGGCCCGCTCGACTTAAACATTTTCAACATGCGGTCGGTGATGATGAAGCCGCCGACGATGTTGCTGGTAGCGGCGATGATGGCGATGGTGCCGAGGATGGCGGCGAGATTGGTTTTGTGTTCACCGGCGAGGATGATGGCGCCGACGACGGCGATGGCGTCGAGGGCGTTGGTGAGCGACATCAAGGGCGTGTGAAGCAGCGGCGAGACGCGGCGGATGACTTCGAATCCGATGAACGCGGCCAGCATGAAAACGTAAAGGCCAGTGAGCAGATCCAACTTCATTGCGGAGTTTCCTCCTTCGCAGCAAGGGCCGGTAACTGGAAAAGTTCGCGGAGGCGCGCGTTGACGAGTTCGCCGCCGTGGGTGACAAGAGTTTCGCGCAGGATGTCGTCTTTCAAATTGAGGTTGAGCTTGCCGTCTTTAACGAGAAGTGCGAGGAACGTCGAGAGGTTACGCGCGTACATCTGGCTGGCGTGAAAGGGAACGGTGCTGGCGAGGTTGAACCATCCGACGACGGTGACGTCTTTCTCGACAGAGATTTTTTCGCCGGGGCGCGTGTATTCGCAGTTGCCGCCGCGCTCAGCGGCGAGGTCGATGATGACGGAGCGCGGCGCCATGCCCGCGACCATTTCTTTGGTGACGAGGGTCGGTGCTTTTTTGCCAGGGATGACGGCGGTGGTGATGACGACGTCATGGTCGGCGATGACTTTGCCGAGCAGTTCGCGCTGGCGGCGATAGAAGCTTTCGTCTTGTGCGGTTGCGTAGCCGCGAGCATCTTGGGCGTCTTTTGCTTCCAGCGGAAGTTCGACGAACCGGGCGCCGAGGCTTTGGACTTGTTCTTTCACCACGGGGCGAAGGTCGTAGGCGGAAACCACGGCGCCCAAACGGCGCGCAGTCGCGATGGCCTGCAGGCCGGCGACGCCAACGCCGAGAATCAGAACACGTGCGGGAGTGATGGTGCCCGCAGCGGTGGTAAGCATCGGGAAAAATTTGGGAACGATGTCAGCGGCGATGAGGACGGCTTTGTATCCGGCGACGGTCGCCATAGACGAGAGCGCATCCATGCTTTGCGCGCGCGTGGTGCGTGGGATCAATTCGACGGAGAACGTGGTGACGCCGCGCTCGGCGAGATTTTTCAGCACGTCGACGGAATTCATCGGCCGGAAGAAACCGATCACGATTTGATTGGGGCGAAATTGCGCGAGATCGGCGTCACCGGTCTTGTCATTCGCACCGGGGCTCAGAACCTGGAGAATGATGTCGGCAGTGCGAAAAATTTCGGCGCGATCGGAAATTACTCTTGCGCCTTTGGCGGAATAGTCGGCGTCGGGATAACCGGCTTCGACACCAGCGCCGGATTCGACGATGACTTCCAGGCCGATTTTGGAGAGGTTCGCGAGGGCGGCTGGAACTAGGGCGACTCGACGTTCCCCCGGGAAAGATTCTCGGGGTACACCAACGATCATTGAAGGGCCTCCCAAGGAGCCGAGTGGCAGGGCCGAACCGCGCGGCATTGTACACCGAGAGGAAGGGCGATTGTCGATGGGGTCATGTTTGTGGGACGCGGAGAGTGTGCAAGGCGTTGCGTCGGATGCGGAGACGACGGATCGATTTGTAGCGGTGTTTAATGCTGAGATCCTTCGCTTCGCTCAGGATGACGGCGTTTTTTAATGGATGACGCGCCGAGCTACTCGGCGGCTTGCCGCCCTACTACTCAGTGGCTTCTTTGCCGGGGATGAAGTAGACCTCTTCGAAGAGGGTGCCTTTTTGCCAGCCGGCGCGCGCGAGAATTCCCATGCCGTTTTCGCACATGCTGGGGTGACCGCAGAGATAGCCGGTGGTGTCGGCAGGTTTGAGATTCCATTCGTCGGCGTATTTGCGGACGAGATCGTCGACGCGACCGGTTTCGCCGTGCCAGTTTGCGTCTTCCCACGGGCGGCTGATGGTGGCGACGTACTTGAGCCATGGAACTTCGGCGGCGATGCGTTCGAGTTCTTCGCGATAACCGAATTCCCAGGAGCGGCTCCCGCCTTGCAGGCAGTAGATCTTGTGATCGCCGGGCATGGGACTGTCGCGCTTTTTCCAATCCTGATAGAGGGTGCGCACGTAGCTGACGAAGGGGGCGATTCCCGTGACGGTGGAGAGGCACAAGTGATTTGTGCGACCGCTTTTTAGATCGAGAGTGAAGCGGCCTTTGGCGATTTTGCGGCAGTAGAGCTTGTCGCCCTTTTGCAGCTTATAGAGAAGCGGCGTGAGTTCACCTTGAGGAACGAGTTCGACGAAGAATTCGAGGAAGCCCTCTTCGTATGGCGACGAGACGATGGAGTACGCGCGCTCGATGCGTTTTTCGCCGCTATCGACGCCGAGCGTTGCGTATTGGCCAGCCTTGAAAGGGAACGGCCCGCCGGGATCGACTTTTACCAGCCACAAATCTTCGGATAGCTCTCTGCGCTCGAGAACATGAGCGGTGTAGTGCTTGTCGGTGGGAAGAGCCATCTGCCATTTCCTCCATGGATGAAGGGGGATTGTACAACGGAGAGGAGGAATTCGTGTTTCGTGATCCGTGCGCCGTGATCCGTGCGCCGTGATCCGTGGAAGATGGCGAAGGGGCGAGGTGTTGCAGGCTGATTGGTTGCGAACCTCGAGCAAGGGCGGGCCCTTCCTTCGTCAGGGTCTGCGACTGAAGCCCGGCCCTACAAGACCTGGCGAGCGGAAGAAGCACAAGCAGAGAGCCTGTGCGGTGCTACAGCGTGAGGGTTTCGAAGTGCGGAGCCTTGGCGCCCGTGCGCTTGGTTACTACCAGACCTTGTTCGGCGCGCGCGACGAACTCGTCGGAGCTTTCGCCGATCTGATATTGCTTGCTCGATGAGGCAAAGATCAACGGAATGTCATGGCCTTTCCAATGGACTTCGAAGGGAGTGAGGCGCGACAGCACCCGATTCAATTGTTCGTCGGCGCACTCTGGCAGGATCATCATGAATGTGTTGCCGTCGAGACGAACCGCAAGGTCGGAGCCGCGAATGACGGAACTTATGCGCGCGCCGAATTCGCGCAGGACCTGATCTCCGGCGTCGCGACCGAGGCGCTCGTTGATGAGGCCGAACTGTTTGAGATCGAGCAGGACGAGCGCGAGTGGATGACCCATGCGCTGTGTGCGTGCAACTTCGGCGGTGAGGCGCTGCTCTGCGAAACGACGATTGTAGAGACCGGTGAGCGGATCGAGCATCGACAGATTGCGGAGGCTGTAGAATTGCGCCTGCTTGTCGGAAAGGTGGGCGCGCAACTGCTTGATCAGAAATTCCTGACGGATCGTGTAGACGTTGAAAAGAACGATCAGCGCGATGAGAGCGAATATGGCTTCGGTGAGGCGGACTTTGAGGAAAGTGCCGGCGCCCTGGTGGGCGGCCATGGCAGCGAGCGTGATGATCGCGCCGACCATCAAAAGGCTGACGAAGACGGAGTAGCGGCTGAGCGAGGAGTCGCGCTTTTGGACCAGCGACAGTTCCTGCTCGAGCTCGTTCTCGCCGGGATCGAGCGAGGGGGGGACAAAATTGAGATTCGAATTACGCATGTCTGGGACGGGGCAGAGCCCCACGTAGGCCAAATTAGGGGTACGAAGATGCGGGGTCAATGGAACTTTGGTTTAAAGGCCAACTATGCAATACCGGCGTAATTGCCGAAGATTTCGCGTAGACTGGCGCGCGGTTATGGGACGCGCGTTGCTGGATTCGAAGGCGAGCGGGCGGATTGAGGAGATGATGACGAAATGGCGGATATTGGGGCTGGTGGGTCTGGTCGGTTTGGCTGTTGCGGGCTTTGGCGCGACGGTGCTGCGGTCGCAATCGCCGGGTGCGACGTCGCCTACCGCGACTCAGGATCCAGTCGCGATCGATCAGGTATGGCAAAAGGCCAGCGCGAAATATGACGCGGCGCGGCAAACGTTGCTGGGGGATGTGGCGCGGGCCGACGGGGAAGGGCCATTCCGGGCTGACTGGGAGTCGCTGCAGAAATACGAAGTGCCTGAGTGGTATGCGGATGCGAAGTTTGGGATTTTCATTCACTGGGGCGTGTATTCGGTGCCAGCGTTTGGCTCGGAGTGGTATCCGCGCGAGATGTATCACGAGGGTTCGGAGATATATAAGCACCACATCGCGACTTACGGGCCGCAAGACAAGTTCGGATATAAGGATTTCATTCCAACGTTTAAGGCGGAGCGGTTCGATCCGGCGAAGTGGGCGGCGTTGTTTAAAGAGGCAGGCGCGAAGTATGTGGTGCCGGTCGCGGAGCATCACGATGGCTTCGCGATGTATGACAGCGGGCTGAGCGATTGGACGGCGGCGAAGATGGGGCCGAAGCGCGATGTGATTGGAGATTTGGCGAAGGCGGTGCGCGCGGAGGGATTGCATTTTGGCGCTTCGTCGCATCGCGTGGAGCACAATTTCTTTTTGGGCGTCGGGCGGGCGATTTCGTCGGACGTCAACGATCCGCAGTACGCGGCGTTGTATGGTCCGGCGCATAACTGGCTGGAGGCGCGGCGCGGGACGCCGGTGTCGAACGATTTCACGTTTGTGTCGCAGGCGTGGACGGATGACTGGCTGGCGCGGTCGGCGGAAATCGTCGAGAAATATCATCCCGACATCATGTATTTCGATTGGTGGATTGGGCAGCCGTCGGTGCGCGCGAACCTGACGAAGTTTACGGCGTTTTATTACAACAGCTCGCTGAAATATGGGGATCACGTCGGCGTGATCAACTACAAGGATTACGCGATTCAGGAGCACTCGGCGGTTTTGGATCTCGAGCGCGGGCAGCTTGACGATATTCGGCCGCTGCACTGGCAGACGGATACGTCGGTAAGCAACAAGTCGTGGGGATACATCGAGAATGACACGTTTAAGTCGCCGGAATTTGTGGTGCATCAGTTGGTGGACATTGTCAGCAAGAATGGGAATTTGCTGCTGAATATTGGGCCGCGATCGGATGGGACGATTCCGGATGAGGTGCAGCATGTGTTGCGGGAAGTTGGGGCGTGGCTGAGCGTGAACGGTGATGCGATTTATAGGACGCGGCCGTGGACTAAGTTTGGCGAAGGGCCGACGAAGGTTGCTGGTGGGTCGTTTCACGATACGGATACTGTGAGTTATAGCGCTGAGGATTTTCGGTTTACGACGAAAGGGTCGACGCTGTATGCGATTGAACTTGGATGGCCGGCGAGCGGGGAGGCGGTGATTCGGTCGCTGGGGACTGGCGTTGGCGGCAAGGTGGCTGCGGTTTCGTTACTGGGTGCGAGCGATGAGATTTCGTTCGAGCAGAAGGGCGATGGATTGCACGTTCACGTGCCGGCGCATGCGCCGGGGAAGTTTGCGTCGGCGTTTCGGATTACGTTTGAGGGCGGGAAGTTGCCGGCGGCTGCGGCGGCATCGACCGCATCTGGCGCCGGCGCGAAGTAGCGGCGATTCGAACAGTCGGCGGGTCGACGGGCTGACTCGTCGCGCTATTCGGTGTGGAAGACTTCTTCCATTTGCGCCCACCATTCGCCTTCGGCGCGAGTGTCGATGGGCACCTGAATCGGCATCATGATCTTCCACCACTCTTGGGTTTTGGGATCGGCGGCCATTTTTTTCATGTCGGCGTTGTAATCGGCGCCGTGATATTCGAAATACGCGAAGAGGAAATCGTCTTTCAGGTAGATCGAATAGTTTTTGATGTTGCAGGCGCGGATTGTGGCCAGGACTTCGGGCCAAACCTTGGTGTGGTGTTCCTTATACATCGCGATCGAGTCTTCTTTGACCTTGATCAACATGCCGTAGCGTTTCATGCGTTTCCTCTCGTGGGCCGGATCGCTGGTTGCGGAGTTGATTGTTTCGAGCGTGCCGCCGGTCTGATGGGCTACTCGGTTAAACCATTTATATTGAACCGCGTCAATTCACCTGATGTATGCTCTCGGCGCTCGCGTTGAGAATTGACGGCGCTCGTGGTGCGCTGTTCAGGCTGAAGTGTGACGAGGCGTGACAGGGGAATTGTTTCGTGGATTTGCAGCTGGGCGGAAAAGTTGTGGTAATTACGGGAGGCGCGAAGGGAATTGGCGCGGCGATCGCCCGGACTTGCGCGCACGAAGGGGCGATTCCGGTTGTCCTCGATCGCGACGAGGAAGCTGGCGAACAGATTTCGAGCGAGTTGCGTGGCGGCGCTAGCGACGGCGGGGGCAAAGCTGAGTTTGTGGCGATCGATTTGTGTTCGGCGCAGAGTTGCCGTGAGGCGATCGACCGCGTCGCAAAAACACACGGGCGAATCGACGCGTTGGTGAACAACGCGGGGATCAACGATGGCGTTGGGCTCGAACGCGGGACGCCGGAACAGTTTGTTGGCTCACTCGAGCGAAACTTGCTCCATTACTACAACATGGCGCACTTCACGCTCCCGTTCTTGAAGGACGCGAGGGGATCGATCATTAATATTGGCTCGAAGACGGCGGTGACGGGACAAGGCGGGACGTCGGGGTATGTGGCAGCGAAGGGCGCGATTCTCGGGTTGACCCGCGAATGGGCGGCCGAGCTTCTGCCGTTTCACATTCGCGTGAATGCGGTGATTCCCGCAGAAGTGATGACGCCGTTGTATCGGCAGTGGCTGAGCACGTTTCCGAATCCGGAAGTGAAGCGGCAGACGATCGTGTCGAAGATTCCGCTCGGGCAGCGAATGACGGACGCGAACGAAATTGCTTCGATGGTTGTGTTTCTGCTGTCGTCGCAGGCTTCGCATATTACCGGGCAACATCTATATGTGGATGGCGGATACGTCCATCTCGATCGGGCACTGACGTAATATTTTGACGACTGATCCCATGACTGACGCAGCCAATGCATCCAGCTCGACATCCGCGCCACTTACGGAACGGCGCTTTGCCGTGCCCTTCATATTGATCACGAGCCTTTTCTTCTTGTGGGCGCTTGGCGTCAATCTCAATGACATCCTCATTCCTCACCTGAAAAAGGCGTTTTCGCTTACGGATTTGCAGTCTTCGCTGATTCAATCGGCATTTTTTGGCGGGTATTTTTTCTCGGCGCTGCCTGCGGGGTGGCTGCTCGAGCGAATTGGGTATAAGCGAGGAATTCTCGCTGGGCTTTTGACGTGCGCGTTCGGGGCGTTTCTATTTATTCCGGCAGCGTCGATTCGAGTTTACGGATTTTTCTTGTTGGCACTGTTTGTGATGGCGTGCGGACAAGGCGTGCTGGAAGTGGCCGCAAATCCTTACGTCACGATTCTCGGACCGGCGGCGTCTTCGGAACGGCGGCTGAATTTTGCGCAGTCGTTCAACGCGGTGGGCGCGCTGGTCACGCCGATTATTGGTAAGGCGTTTATTTTGTCGGGGATCGAATATACGGCGGCGCAGCTTGCAATGATGACGACGGATCAGCTTGATGCGTACTCGGCGCTCGAGGCGAGCCGCGTGAAGGGACCGTATCTCGGGATCACTGCGATTTTCCTGGTCGTGGCGGCGCTGATTTATTTTGCGAAGCTGCCGGAAATAAAGGAAGCCGGGGAGAGTCTACCTGCTGATGCGGATGTGATCGCTGAGGAGGTCGCTCCACCTGTCGGCAGCATCTGGCGCGAAAAGCATTTGATCAGTGGAGTGCTGGCTCAGTTTTTTTATGTTGGCGCGCAAGTCGGCGTGACGAGCTTTGTGATTCGGTTCGTGCAGCATGCGCTTCCGGGAACTCCTGAAAGGGTAGCGTCGAATTATCTCAAATGGCATCTGCTTGGATTTATGATCGGGCGATTTGCCGGTTCGGCGACGATGAAAAGCATTGCACCGAATAAACTGCTCGCGCTTTTCGCAGCGGCTGCGTTTGTTTGCGGCGGAGTTGCGATCACGATGACCGGCGAAACGCCGGTGTGGGCCGTGGTGTTGATCGGATTCTTCCACTCCATCATGTTCCCGACGATTTTCGCGCTCAGCCTGAAGAATCTGGGTGCGCACACCAAGCGCGGTTCATCGCTTCTGGTGATGGCGATCATCGGCGGCGCGCTGTTTCCGATGTTGATGGGCTACATTTCGGATCGAACATCGATCCAGACGGCATTTTTCGTGCCGCTGGTTTGCTACGCGTACGTGTTGTATTTCGCCGTGCAGGGATTTAGGCCGCCGCGCATCGCAGCCGGCTCGCGGGCCTGAGGAGAACATGAAGATCACTCGATTGGCGTTTCTGACGCTTGCGTTTGTCGCGGCGGTTTTTTTGACCGGCGTCGGAAATCGGCCGTTGGCCGCGCAGACATATCAGCCCTCCGAATCGAATCTTAAAGCGCGTGAGTGGTTTCAAGACGCGCGATTCGGCATGTTCATCCACTGGGGCGTCTACAGCGTGCCTTCGGACGGCGAATGGTACATGGAGCAGAAGCATGTCCCCGTCGTCGAATACGAAAAGTTCGCGCCACAATTTAATCCGACGCAATTCAACGCCGCGGAAATTGTCTCGCTGGCGAAATCCGCTGGAATGAAATACATCACGATCACGAGCAAACATCACGACGGATTTGCGATGTTCGGCACAAAGCAAAACAAATGGAATATCGTCGACGCGACGCCCTACGCGAAGGACCCGCTGAAACAACTCGCGGAAGAATGCCGCAAGCAGGGCATCAAGCTGTTTTTCTATCATTCGCAGCTCGATTGGCATAACCCCGACTATTACCCGCTCGGCCGCACGGGGCATTCCTCCGGGCGTCCCGAAGGCGGCGATTTCAATAAATATCTGGAATTCATGGACGCGCAACTTTCGGAGTTGCTCACGAACTACGGCGACGTCGCCGGAATCTGGTTCGACGGCATGTGGGACAAGCCCGACGCCGATTGGCAGCTGCAGCGCACTTATTCGCTGATTCACAAGCTCCAACCTGCCGCACTGATCGGCAGCAATCACCATCACACGCCGTTCGATGGCGAAGATTTTCAAATGTTCGAAAAGGATTTGCCGGGTTCGAACACCGCCGGCTTTAACCAGACATCGATCAGCCATCTGCCGCTCGAAACATGCGAAACGATCAACGGGGCCTGGGGCTACAACAAGAGCGACAAGAATTTCAAAAGCGCGAACGAACTGATTCACTATCTGGTGCGCGCCGCTGGTGCGAACGCGAACTTTCTTCTCAATATCGGCCCGATGCCGACCGGCCAGGTTCAACCCGAATTCATCGAACGATTGCACGCCATCGGCGAATGGACGGCGAAGAACGGCGAAACCGTCTATGGAACGCGCGGCGGACCGATCTCGCCACGAAGTTGGGGCGTTTCGACGCAAAAAGACGGCAAAACCTACGTGCACATCCTCGATCTGAAAGACGAACACCTCGCTCTCCCGGCCGTTCCAGGCGTGAAACAAGCCCATCTCTACCACTCCAATACGCCAATCGAGATGAAAACTCTCGACGGCGGCCTGCTGCTCCGCGTCCCGGAGAGCCTCCGCGACCCTATCGACACGATCATCGTACTGAACTGAGGCGTCGTACTTAACTAACGCGTCGTACTGAACTAACGAACAAGTATCAAAACGTGATTCATCCGCTCGTAACCAAGGGACCCCTATACAGCAAACACTGTAGGTTGGCTTGGATTCATTTGTGGTATCCAGTGCAGATAGGTCTAGGACCTGCGTAGGTTTCGCCGCCTGAGGGCGCGGCGTTCCTTCACATTGGTGCGAAACACCGGCATTTGCGGCCGCGATGGTAAGAGTGTCTGCAGGGCGCGCACAGCCTGCTCCATCGCTTGGAGAACAGCATGAAGCGCAGTAACCAGAGTTCGTCGAGCTCAAAGGCCAGCTCGACGTCGACGATTCCACCGCCACTTGTAGAGGCGAAAGTCGAAGGAAATGGCACGGGTAATGGCCACGTCTCGTCGCCGGAACTCGCCGCGATCCTCGCGAGCTTGCAAACGATGCGCGACGGCGATTTGTCGGTGCGCTTGCCGGGTTCGTGGACAGGGCTCGCGGGAAAAATTGCAGACACCTTCAACGACATCGTTTCCACCAACCAGCAGATTTCTCAAGAGTTAAAGCGCGCCGGACAAGTCGTCGGTAAAGAGGGAAGAACGCGCGAACGGATTCGCTTTCATCAGACAAAAGGCGCGTGGGGCGAAATGGAAGTGTCGGTCAACACGCTGATCGAGGACTTGCTGCGGCCTACAACGGAAGTTACGCGCGCAATCGCGGGCGTCGCGCAAGGAAACTTGACACAGACCGTGCGACTCGACGTTGATGGCCGCCCACTCGAAGGCGAATTTTTGCGTTCGGCGACCATCGTCAACACGATGATTCAGCAGTTGAGCATTTTCACGTCGGAAGTGACGCGCGTGGCGCGCGAAGTCGGTACCGACGGTAAGCTCGGCGGTCAGGCGCAGGTGCCGGGCGTCGCGGGCACATGGAAAGATCTCACCGATTCGGTCAACTCGATGGCCAGCAACCTCACCGGCCAGGTGCGCAACATTGCGGAAGTCGCGACGGCCGTGGCGAGCGGCGACTTGTCTCGCAAGATTACGGTCGACGTGCGTGGCGAAATTTTGCAGCTGAAAGAAGCCATCAATACGATGGTGGACCAGCTGCGATCGTTCGCGTCGGAAGTGACGCGCGTGGCGCGCGAAGTCGGCACTGACGGAAAACTTGGCGGTCAGGCGGTCGTGCCGGGCGTCGCGGGCACGTGGAAAGATTTGACCGACTCGGTCAATGCGATGGCCGGCAACCTCACAGCTCAGGTTCGCAACATCGCGGAAGTCACCACGGCCGTGGCACGAGGCGACTTGTCTCGCAAGATTACCGTCGACGTGAAGGGCGAAATTCTCGCGTTGAAAGACACCATCAATACGATGGTGGATCAGCTCAATGCGTTCGCTGGCGAAGTCACGCGCGTGGCGCGCGAAGTCGGTACGGAAGGGAAGTTGGGCGGCCAGGCGGAAGTGCCCGGCGTCGGCGGCACGTGGAAGGATCTCACCGACAACGTCAACTTCATGGCTAGCAACCTCACCGGCCAGGTTCGTAACATCGCGGAAGTCGCGACGGCCATCGCGACCGGCGACTTGTCTCGCAAAATTACGGTCGATGTCCGCGGCGAAATTCTTCAGCTCAAAGAAACGCTCAACACGATGGTGGACCAGCTGAACAGGTTCGCCGGAGAAGTAACGCGCGTCGCTCGCGAAGTCGGTTCCGAAGGGCGTCTCGGCGGTCAGGCGAACGTGCCGGGAGTCGCGGGTACGTGGAAGGACCTCACCGACAACGTCAACTTCATGGCCAGCAACCTGACTGGCCAGGTTCGCAACATCGCCGAAGTTACGACGGCCGTCGCGCGCGGCGACTTATCTCGCAAAATCACCGTCGATGTAAAAGGCGAAATTCTTGAGTTGAAAAACACCATCAACACGATGGTGGACCAGCTGAACGCGTTCGCCGGCGAAGTGACGCGTGTGGCGCGCGAAGTCGGTACCGACGGAAAACTCGGCGGTCAGGCGGAAGTGCCCGGCGTCGGCGGAACTTGGAAGGACCTTACCGACAACGTCAACTTCATGGCCAGCAACCTCACCGGCCAGGTCCGCAACATCGCAGAAGTCGCAACCGCCGTTGCGCGCGGCGACCTCTCGCGCAAAATCACGGTCGACGTCAAAGGCGAAATCCTCGAACTCAAAGACACGCTGAACACGATGGTGGATCAGCTGCGCTCGTTCGCGTCGGAAGTCACGCGCGTCGCTCGCGAAGTCGGCACCGACGGAAAACTCGGCGGTCAAGCGCAGGTGCCCGGTGTCGCGGGAACATGGAAGGACCTCACCGACTCGGTCAACTCGATGGCCAGCAACCTTACTGGTCAAGTCCGTAACATTGCGGAAGTTTCGACCGCAATCGCGAGCGGCGACCTTTCGAAGAAAATCACGGTCAACGTCAGCGGCGAAATCTTGCTGCTGAAAGACACCATCAACACGATGGTCGACCAGCTCAACGCGTTCGCCGGCGAAGTCACTCGCGTGGCGCGCGAAGTCGGCTCCGAAGGACGCCTCGGCGGTCAGGCCAACGTGCCTGGAGTCGCGGGCACGTGGAAGGACCTCACCGACTCGGTCAACTCGATGGCCGGCAACCTCACGGCTCAAGTCCGCAACATCGCGGAAGTCACGACGGCCGTCGCTCGCGGCGACTTGTCTCGCAAGATCACGGTCGATGTCCGCGGCGAAATTCTTGAGTTGAAGAACACCATCAACACGATGGTGGACCAGTTGAACGCGTTCGCCGGCGAAGTGACCCGCGTCGCTCGCGAAGTCGGCACAGAAGGAAAGTTGGGCGGCCAGGCGCAAGTGCCCGGCGTCGGCGGTACGTGGAAAGATCTCACCGACAACGTCAATTTCATGGCCAGCAACCTCACCGGCCAGGTGCGTAACATCGCGGAAGTCGCGACCGCAATTGCCAGCGGCGACTTGTCTCGCAAAATTACGGTCGACGTTCGCGGCGAAATTCTTCAGCTCAAAGAAACGCTCAACACGATGGTCGAGCAGCTTCGCTCCTTCGCCGCGGAAGTCACGCGCGTGGCGCGCGAAGTCGGTTCCGAAGGCCGCCTCGGCGGTCAGGCCGACGTGCCCGGAGTTGGCGGCACGTGGAAGGACCTCACGGACTCGGTCAACGCGATGGCCGGCAACCTCACGGCTCAAGTCCGCAACATCGCGGAAGTCACGACGGCCGTCGCGCGCGGCGACTTGTCTCGCAAAATTACAGTCGACGTGAAGGGTGAAATTCTCGAGTTGAAAAACACCATCAACACGATGGTGGACCAGCTCAACGCGTTCGCCGCCGAAGTCACCCGCGTGGCGCGCGAAGTCGGCACCGACGGAAAACTCGGCGGTCAGGCGAAAGTCCCGGGCGTCGCCGGAACGTGGAAAGATCTCACCGACAACGTCAACGTCATGGCCGCCAACCTCACCGAGCAGGTGCGCGGCATCGTGAAGGTTGTCACCGCCGTTGCGAACGGTGAACTCACGCAAAAACTTACGGTCAACGCGAAGGGCGAAGTTGCCGCGCTCGCGGAAACCATCAACAACATGACCGACACGCTGGCGACGTTCGCCGATCAGGTGACCACGGTCGCCCGCGAAGTCGGCGTCGAAGGCCGCCTCGGCGGTCAGGCCAACGTGCCCGGCGCCGCCGGCACATGGAAAGATCTCACCGGCAACGTCAACCTGCTCGCCGACAACCTCACGAACCAAGTGCGCGCGATCGCCGAAGTCACCACTGCCGTCACCAAGGGCGACCTCACGCGTTCGATTCAAGTCGAAGCCAGCGGCGAAGTCGCGGAACTCAAAGACTACATCAACACGATGATCGACAACTTGCGGCTCACGACCGACCGCAACAAAGAGCAGGACTGGCTCAAGACCAACCTCGCTCGCTTCACTGGTATGTTGCAAGGTCAGCGCGACCTCACCACTGTCGGTCGCCTGCTGCTTTCTGAACTCGCTCCGCTCGTCGACGCGCAACAAGGCGTCATCTACCAGATGGAATCCGAAGACAGTTCCGAAATGGTTTTGCTTTCTTCGTTCGCCGACGCTGCCGAAGGCGGCCATCGCCATCATCTCCGGATTGGCGAAGGCTTGGTCGGTCAGTGCGCCGCAGGGAAGCGCCGCATGTTGATCACCGACTTGCCGTCGGGCGCCACGCCGATTCGCTCGGGTCTCTTCGAAGCCGTTCCGCGAAACGTGATCGTTCTTCCGATTCTCTTCGAAGATCGTGTCAAGGCGGTCATCGAGCTCGCATCGCTCAGCGCGTTCACCTTGTCGCACCTCGCGTTTCTCGAACAGCTCACGTCGAGTATCGGCATCGTGCTCAACTCGATCGAAGCTACGATGCAGACCGAAGGCTTGCTCAAGCAGTCGCAGCAGCTCGCCATCGAATTACAAACACAGCAGGGCGAATTGCAGCAAACCAACGAGCAGCTCGCGCAGAAAGCACAGCAGCTCGCCGAACAGAACGTCGAAGTCGAACGCAAGAACCAGGAAATCGAGCAAGCACGCCGCGCCGTCGAAGAAAAGGCGACGGAGCTGGCGCTCACTTCCAAGTACAAATCCGAATTCCTCGCGAACATGTCGCACGAATTGCGCACGCCGCTGAACAGCATCCTCGTTCTCGGTCAGCAGCTCACCGACAATCCCGACGGCAACCTCACGCCGAAGCAAGTCGAGTTCGCGCGCACCATTCACGGCGCCGGCACCGACCTTCTCAACCTGATCAGCGACATTCTCGATCTTTCGAAGATCGAGTCCGGCACCGTTAGCGTCGAGGCCGAAGAGGTCTTCTTCGCCAGCTTGCTCGAAATGATCGGCCGCCCGTTCCGTCACGAAGCGGACCATCGCCGCCTCGGATTTGAAATTCACACCGATCCCGAGCTGATGCGCAGCATCGTCACCGACTCGAAGCGTCTACAGCAGGTTCTGAAAAACTTGCTCTCCAACGCCTTCAAGTTCACGGAACAAGGAAGCGTGCGACTCTCGGTGCGCATTTCCGACTACGGTTGGAGCGACCAGCACCCAATTCTCAGCCGCGCGGGCGCAGTCATCGCGTTCGAAGTCACCGATTCGGGCATCGGCATTCTTCCCGAAAAGCAGCGCATCATTTTCGAAGCGTTCCAGCAGGCCGACGCCGGCACAAGCCGCAAGTACGGCGGCACTGGACTCGGTCTCGCCATCAGCCGCGAACTCGCCAGCCTGCTTGGCGGCGAAATTCAATTGCACAGCGTGCCCGGCACCGGCAGCACCTTCACGCTTTTCCTGCCGCAAACTTATGTCGGTCCGTCGTCGGGCGTAGCGGTACCGAGCGATCGCCGCATCACTTTGCCGCCGTCGCCGATGCATCTCTCGACCGCGAGCGCCGCGGCCCACGTGCCGGAGCAAATTCCCGACGATCGCGCAAATCTTGGCGTCAACGATCCGATCTTGCTCATCGTCGAAGACGATCCGCATTACGCGCGCGTCCTCTGCGATCTCTCGCACGACAAAGGCTTCAAAGTCCTCGTCGCATCGCGCGGAGCCGAAGCTCTCTCACTCGCTCGCGAATTTCACCCGAACGCCGTTTCGCTCGACGTTTTTCTTCCAGACATGCTTGGCTGGACCGTTCTCAATCACTTGAAGCAGGATCCGACCACGCGTCACATTCCCGTTCAAATTCTCACGATGGACGAAGACCGCCAACACGGCCTCTCGCGCGGCGCATTCTCGTTCATCACCAAGCCGACAACTCCGGAAGGACTCGAATTCGCCTTCGGCAAAATCAAGGACTACACGGTCCCGCGTCTCAAGCGCCTTCTCGTCGTCGAAGACAATCCCGCCGAGCAACTCAGCATTCGTGAGCTTCTCGGTCATCACGACATCGATGTCTCCGTCGCCGCCACCGGCGTGGATGCGCTCAGCGCCGTCTCTCAGGAAACGTTCGACTGCATGGTTCTCGACCTCCGATTGCCCGACATGACCGGCTTCGAAGTCCTCGAGCGACTCCGCGACACGCCGTCCGGCGATCTTCCGGTCGTCGTTTTTACCGGCAAGGATTTGTCGCCCGAAGAAGACGCTCGCCTGCACACGCTCGCGCGCAGCGTCGTCGTCAAAGGCGTCGAATCTCCCGAGCGCTTGCTCGACGAAACCGCGCTCTTCCTCCATCGCGTCGTCGCCGATCTTCCGCCCGAAAAGCAAAAGATGCTCGACCGCTTGCATCGTTCCGATGATGCGCTCGTCGGCCGCAAAGTGCTCGTGGTCGACGACGACGTGCGCAACATCTTCGCGCTCAGCAGCGTGCTTGAACGCCGCGGCATGATCGTTCTCACTGCCGGCACCGGCCGCGAGGCGATTTCGACGCTCGAGTCCACGCCCGATGTCGCCATCGTTTTGATGGACATCATGATGCCCGAGATGGACGGCTACGAAACCATGCAGGTGCTGCGCCAGAATCCGGCGCTGCGCCGCTTGCCGATCATCGCTCTCACAGCGAAAGCCATGAAGGGCGATCGCGAGAAGTGCCTCGAAGCGGGCGCATCCGAATACCTCGCGAAGCCTGTAAATACTGAACAGCTTCTCTCGGCTCTTCGCATGTGGTTGCATCGTTAACCTGATGGCGCTACAAAATAGATTCGACCAGGGAAGATTTGACCGGGGATCAAGATGAGCAGACCTGACCAAGTCAACATTCTGATGGTGGACGATCAGCCGGGGAAACTTCTCAGCTACGAAGCTATCTTGGGCGAACTCGGCGAAAATCTAATCAAGGCGACGTCCGGCCGCCAGGCGCTCGACCTTCTTCTCAAAAACGATATCGCCGTCGTCCTCATGGACGTCAGCATGCCCGAAATCGATGGCTTCGAACTCGCCG
>DASXPD010000028.1:0-91048 GCA_036493835.1 Candidatus Acidiferrum sp.
CGAAATATTAAAAATCTCACGGTGATTACGAACGCCACCAACATTGCCGCGGAACTCGCCGACTCTTCGGTCGAAGTGATTTTGACCGGCGGCGTGTTGCGCAAAAATTCGTTCTCGCTGGTCGGTCCGCTCGCCGAAGAATCGCTGAAAAAACTCAGCGCCGATCTGTTGTTTCTCGCAGTCGATGGATTCGATGTGCGCTACGGCTTGACGACGCCGAACGTACTCGAAGCCCGCGTCAATCGCGTGATGGCCGAATCCGCGCGCCGCGTCGTCGTCGTTTGCGACTCCAGCAAGTTCGGTCAACGGAGCATGTCACTGATCATGCCGACGAGTTCCGTGCACGAAACAATCACCGACAAGCGCATTCCGAGAAAAGATTTGAAAGTTCTGCGCGAAGCCGACGTCGAAGTGAAGCTCGTCTAGCGAGCAGTTCAATCTCGGCGCGACGCGCTCGCTGCGCGTCGATGTTTTTGCTTTTGCAGCGCTCGGTCCGATGGCGACCGATTCGGCGGCCAGAAAAAGTTGAGAGCAAAGGAGATCGCTGCGGTGCCCAAATTTGACGTCAGCGTGATCGGCGAACTAAATCTCGACCTGATTTTTTACGGCTTGCCGGCGAAACTGGAACTCGACCGCGAACATCTCGCAACAAATTTAAGCCTCACGCTCGGCAGTTCGTCCGCGATTTTTGCGCACAATCTCGCGCGACTTGGCAGCACCGTCGGTTTCAGCTCCAGTATCGGCAGCGATTCGCTCGGCCCAATCTGCATTGAGCGCTTGGCCGAAGCAAAAATAGATTTAACCCGCGTCCGCAAGTTCGACGGAAAAATCACCGGCCTCACCGTGATTCTGCCGCAGGGAAGGGAACGCTACATCCTGACCTATCCCGGCACGATGGCGCAGTACAGCATCGCCGATCTCGATCTGAAGTACGTTTTCGACGCGAAGCATCTGCATGTTGCGTCGTACTTTTTGCAGGCCGCGATTCAGCCGAGCCTCGAGCAAATTTTTCGAGAGGCAAAAGCCGCGGGCTTGACGACTTCGCTCGACACCAATGACGATCCCGACGATCGCTGGACGCCCGAGATTCAGAAAATATTTCCGCATCTCGATTTGCTGATGCCCAACGAACACGAGGCGTGCCGCATGGCGGGTGTCAGCGACGACGATGTCGAGAAGGCCATCGAGATTCTCTCGAAAAAAGTGAAGGCGCTTGTTCTAAAGCGCGGCTCCAAGGGAGCGATGGTTGTCAGCGGCGACAAGCGTTTCACGGCGCTGCCGCTTTCCGTCGAAGTTGTCGATCCGGTCGGCGCCGGCGACAGTTTCAACGCCGGCTTTCTGCACCAGTTCGTTCGTGGCGCGAGCCTCGAAGATTGCCTCGCATTTGGAAACGTGATCGCAGCGTTATCGACGACGCGTGGCGGCGGCACCGAAGCGTTTCGCGACGCCACCTACCGCGACGGATTCATCGCAAAAAACGCGCCGCGATTTGTCTCGCCTAAAACTGGAAACTAGTTACTTCCGTCTCCTTCAAAAATGGCCCCAAATTTACTGTGGCGCGGCTTCCAGCAACAGGTTGCCGGTGAAATCGGCTTTGATTTTGGCGGTTGGGCCGGTGACTGTGCCGTAGTCCTTCTGGTTGACGTAGTCGGTGACTTTGTAAGTTTTGCCTGCTTCGAGGCCGCGCAGTTCGACTTCGCCGCTGTATTTTTGCGGCGCGGGCTTGGTCATCTTTTCTTTCTTGGCAGCCTGCAGTGTTCCGGTGCTTCCGCCTTCGCTGACATCTTCGGAAGGTGGCGCGAAGAATGCGTAGTACATGTCGCTGTCTTTTTGAATTGCGTAGGCTTCGGGAACGTCGTAGCCGTAGACGTAGAGATCGCGGAAGTCGCCCTTCGACAACAGTTTCTGGTTATAGAGGCTGATCCACTTCTTCCAGTGATCTTCTTTTTCCTTGTTGAGATAAACCTCTTTGAACTTTGGCCCGTAGTCGGGCCAGGTGAATTTTGTACCGAGCACGCCGCCGGTTCCGAGCGTCGAAGCAAAATCTTCGCCGAGATCCTGCTCATCCTTGGTGGAGTTCGATATGCGCGTCAGTTCGACGTGATCGCCGTACACGGCTGAGCGTGCACCGAGCAGCGCTTTGTACATCTTGACGCGGCGGCGGACCTGGACTGAGCCGACTGGATCGGCGGTGACGGCCTGGTCCATGTAGCGCAGCCAAGCGAGGCTTGGTGGAGTACCGCACGGGCAGCTCTGCGTGACGCTGTCGGGTTTGAGCGAGCGCGTCGTCTCAAAAATAACTTTATAGACGTCGCCCATCGCATAAATCGAATCGTTGGGCGATTTGTGGTGATGTGCCGGGTTGTAGCATTGCGGCACGGAATAAATGTTGTCGAGCTTCGAGCCGTCGAATCCCCAATCCTTGATGAAACGCGTGGTGAGCTGCTTGTAGTATTCCTGCACGCCGGGAACAGCAGGGCAGAGCGTGGCGAGATTGCGCGCCATACGCGCGGGCTTTCCGTCTTTATTGAGAATCAGCCATTCGGGATGTTGTTTTAAGACGTCGGCCTCGACGTACTTGCGGCCGCCGTATCCGTAGTGGCCGTCCTCTACCGCGAGGGGCAACCACCAGAGCTGCACTTTGATTCCTTGATCGTGGAACTGCTTCACCATGTCTGGAATCGCGTTGTTGGCAAAGGTCGGCAAGCGCGGGCCCCAGTCGCCGTAGTTGTTGAACCAGCCGTCATCGAGCGTTGCCCAGTGAATGCCGAGTTCCTTCAGCTTCGGAATCGTGTCGAGCATCTGCTTGGTGGTGACACCGAATTCGTAGCCCCAGCCGCACCACGCGACCGCGTAATCCTCGTTATTATTCGACGTCTTAGTAAGACCTTCTTTTTCGACGACGTCGGACCAGGTGCTGAGCGGCTTGTAGAAATCACCACTGTAGATCGCGAGAAACGTCCGCGGAGAAGAGAAGACGTCGTTCGGCTTCAGCGTGGTTTTTACAGGAACTTTTACGCCGGCTTCGACCTTGCCGTCCTTCGCGGTTTGGACAGGAATGTCGATGACGAGAGGAATGGTTTCGATGTGGCCGATGGCTTCGCCGATGTTGCGCGTCCAGAAGGCAACGACAGGAATGCCGCCGCCCGCGCTGCCGAGGTCGCCGCCGACTGAAACCGGAGCGCCGAACGGATTTTCTTGCGTGAATTTCGCGGGCATCTGGAAAATTTCATCGCGGCCCCACTCCAGGCTGGAACCCATGAAGGTCCACATGTCGTGCGGGGCAAGTTTTGCGTCGGTGACGCTGGCGTCGAAAGCGTGGCGCTGGAGCGTGACGGAGTCGAGCGCGACGTCTTTCTTGCCGGTGTTGAGGAGGCGCGTGGAGAGTAGCGCGACGCCGGGGAAGTCGTCGTAGACCTCGACGGTGACGGTTTCTTCGAGGTCGGTGCCAGGAATTTTTCCTGTGGCTTCGATTTGCTCGCCGAATTTGCCGAGTTTTCCGGCGGCTTCACGGAGTTTGGCGTGTTCGAGGTCGAGCGTGGCGCCGGCGTATTCCTTCTTTGCGATGGTCACTACCGGGGCAGTGCTGCTGGGCGTGGAGGATGCGTCCAGGGTGGAGGGCGCGCCGTTTTGATCGAGCGTTGCGGTGAGGGCTCCGTCGGAAGCGAGAGTGAACTGCGCTTTGCCGGTGGAGATCAGGATGCCTTGCGGGCTGGGCTTGACGGAAATTTTGGATTTCGTTGGCGCGGCATCGGTCTTTTCCGCGGTCGTTTCTTTTTGCGAACAGCCGGCTGCGATCATTCCGAAAATGGCTACGGCAGCGGTGGCAGATCGCAGTGCTTGCTTGATGCTCGAGTTCATCAGAGAGCCCCTTTTATGATGGCTGCGCGAAAGTCTACTATAGGCGAAAGGAAATGAAGGGAAAAGAAATGAAACGTAATGCAGAGGAAGAAACAGATCGAGGCGTGGATTACGTCCGGGCAAGCTGGGGCGCACCCTTCGTAGCTCAGGGCAGGGCGGTGCTGCGCCCCTACACGAACGTGCCAAGAGGAGGCGATCTTGGGCGATGGCAGGTTCGAGCAGGCGGAGATGGGCGTCGGAACTTGCAGTGAGGTGTGGTCAATTGTGGTCACGGTGTACGTACCCCCATGATTTTCGTAAGAGTGGGGAAGGTGTCTCGATTGAGAGGGTTAGCGAAGTGAGCGAAAACGGGAATGCGCAAATGCCGATGGCTGAATAGGTTGCGGCGACACTCTTGAGACACAGTGGTGAGGTAAGGGAGCCGCAACGAAGGGATTGCAATCGAGGAGGGGCCGACAAACACAGAAGAGGATAGCATAGATTAACTGCTTTGTCAACCTATTTATCGTATTCGAATCATTGGTTCTGTGGTGATCGATGGCGATTTTGCGCTTTCACTTGTTCGAACGGGGTTTCGAACGAGGTGCTTTCGATTTGGACGCTTTCGGTTTTCGAACGGGCTTAGGCTTCGGGATTGGTTTGGATTTTGGTTTCGCGGCTGGAGATTTCGAGTCAACTTTTGCGTTTTTCTCGAGGCGGAGTTTGTGGGCGGTTTGGAGTGCGCCGAGGACGACGTCTTCGTTCGCGACGGCGAGGTTTACGTGTGTGGCACCGCCTCGTCCCCAGCCTCCGGGGACGGGGATGAAGATTTGGGGGAGTTCTTCGACGAAGGCGGCTTGTTGATCGGGAGTGATCATGATGTTGCCGTAGCCTAGTTTGGCAGCGGCGAGGGTGGCGAAGATGCGGCCGCCGACGCGGAAGTCGGCGGAGCCCATGTGGGAGCTTTCTTCGGCGCCGGGGAGGGAGAGGGCGAGACGGCGGAAGTCTTGGATGTTCATGGGTGGGGCCTCCGAGAGGATTTTAGCGCGGGTGTACGACGGTGAAGAAGAGAAGGTGCTAGCAGGGGTGAGATTCGAGCGTGACGGACGCGTCTGTTGCAGGGGATCGACCGTAAAAGCGGCGGCGAGCCGCCGCACTCCATATAGACCTCGATGCTTCGCGGGAGTTCGAGACAAGACGCGATGGCCGGGCGGAGCAAGCACCGCCCCTACAAACGGTTGGGGAGTGATAGAGTCCGAGGCTATGTCCGTGACGACATCGGGTACCGAGGCCGGAGTGCGCGACGGGATTTCGCGGCGGTGGCTGCGGATTATTCCGGTGGCGTTGGTGATGTACACGATTGCGTTTATCGACCGGACGAATATTTCGTTGGCATTGCCGCGGATCAGCCACGATTTGGGATTGGATCCGGTGCAGGCCGGCAAGGTCGCTGGGATTTTTTACTGGGGATACCTCGCACTGCAAATTCCTGGCGGGCATCTGGCGAAATATTGGAGCCCGAAGAAATTCATCAGCGTGTTGCTGGTGTTCTGGGCGGTGTGCGCGGTCGGATGCGGATTCGCACGCACGTATCACGAAATGCTGGTGTTGAGGTTGCTACTCGGTGTGGCCGAGAGCGGCGTTTTTCCGGCGACGCTGATTTTACTGTCGCACTGGTTTTCGAAAGCGGAGAGGGCGCGCGCGAACGCGTTGTGGCTGCTGTGTTTGCCCGGTGCAGTAATTATCTCGTCCCCGATTTCGGGATGGGTGCTGGATCACTGGAACTGGCGATGGATGTTGATCGCCGAGGGCGCGCTGCCGTTCGTGTGGCTGATCATCTGGCTCGCGTTTATTCAGGATCATCCCGACGACGCGAAGTGGCTGCCGGAGGCGGAGCGCGAGCAGATCGTGGCGACGTTGCGAGCAGAGGCCGGCGGACTCGAAAGCGCAGCTTCGCGCGGATCGTTTCTTTCTGACTTATTGCGGCCGCAGGTGTTCTTGCTTGCGGCGGCTTATTTTTGTTTTGTCGCGGGACAGATGGGACTGTTGTTCTGGCTGCCGAGCGCGATGGGGGCGTTTAAAGGACTCAGCGGGCTCGCAACAGGAATTCTGGTCACGCTACCGTACATCGTTGCGGCGCTCGGGTTGCTCGTCATCGGGCGTTTGTCGGATCGGGCGCACGAACGGCGGCTGCATGCGGCGTTTGGAATGGCGTTTGGCGGATGTTGTTTGTTGTTGGCCGTGGCGGCGAGTTCGCATTCGATCGTGCTGGCGTTCTTGTTTGTGTCGCTGAGCGGCGTCGGATTGTACGGGCCGATGGGGCCGTTCTGGGCGATTCCGACGGAGACGCTGCCGACGCGGATTGTTGGTTCGGTGATGGGCCTGGTGAACGCGCTGGGGAATCTGGGCGCGTATTTTGCGCCGCTGATTATCGGGTATTTGAACAAGCGAACCGGAAATTTTAATTCGGGATTTATTTTTTTGGGATTGATCATGCTGGCTGCGGGGGCGTTGACATTGGGGCTGAAGACTGCGGCGGTGGAGCGGACGGCGCGGTGAGTGCTCGGGATGTCAGTGGGTCTCATCGATCGCGCATGGGTTGAGTTTGGGTGCCGAGGTCCCTCCACTGCGCGAGCCCACGCGTTCGCGGGAGCGAACGCGAAGAAAATGCGTGGGCTCGCTTCGGTCGGGATGACAATTTTGAGTAGGTGCGAGGGGCGATGAGATCGTACAAAGCGGCGGTGATTGCGGGGGATGGGATCGGGAAGGAGGTTGTGCCCGAGGGGATTCGTGTCGTCGATGCGGCGGGCAAGCGATTTGGATTTCGCTGCGAGTGGACGCCGTTTGATTGGAGCTGCGAGCGGTATGTCGCGACCGGGAAGATGATGCCGGACGACGGGCTCGAGCAGTTGCGGCGATTTGAGGCGATTTTTCTGGGAGCGGTGGGGCATCCGGACGTTCCCGATCACGTTTCGTTGTGGGGATTGCTGATTCCGATTCGGCGCGCGTTTCAGCAGTACGTGAATTTGCGGCCGGTGAAATTGTTCGATGGGATCGAAACGCCGCTCAAAAATTGGAAGCCGGGCGAGATCGAGTTTGTGATCGTGCGGGAAAATTGCGAAGGCGAGTACTCGAATGTCGGCGGGCGGATGTATGAAGGCACGCCTGGGGAATTGGCGGTGCAGCAGGCGATTTTTACGCGGCTGGGAGTGACACGGATTGTGCGCTATGCGTTTGAGCTGGCGCGCACGCGGAAGAAGCATCTGACTTCGGCGACGAAATCGAATGGGATCATTTTTACGATGCCGTTCTGGGATGAGATTTTTCGCGAGGTGGCGAAGGAGTTTCCCGACGTGAAGACGGATCAATACCACATCGATATTTTGACGGCGCATTTTGTGCGGCATCCGGATTGGTTTGACGTGGTGGTGGGATCGAATTTGTTTGGGGATATTTTGTCGGACCTTGGGCCGGCGGTGGTGGGATCGATCGGGATTGCGCCATCGGCGAATTTGAATCCGGAGAAAGAGTTTCCGTCGATGTTTGAGCCGGTGCATGGATCGGCGCCGGATATTGCTGGAAAGGGGATTGCGAATCCGATCGGGCAGATCTGGTCGGGGGCGATGATGCTGCGGCATTTCGGCGAGAGTGCGGCGGGGGACGCGATTGAGAAGGCGATTGCGACCGTGCTGGCGGGCGGGCGCGCGCGAACGGCGGATATTGGCGGGACGGCGACGACGCGGGAATTGGGCGGAGCGATTGAGGCGGAGATCGCGAGGTAGCTTTTCGTGCTCTTGCGCCAGGGATGCGTCCTGTGTATGCTTTTCACGTGAACGCTTCTACCCAGATGACACGGCGCGAGACGGCTTGTTGCTGTCTGTGCTGTATGTGTGTGTTCTCTGGCGAGGCGAAACGAACGGATTAGCTGCCCGAAAGCTGAATTCGATTCTGTGAGCCCACCGCCAAGAGATGGCAGGTGGGTTTTTTGTTTTTGGGGAGGTTGCGATTTGTGGATTGGAGGCTCGACGTTCCTCGAGCCGCGAATTTCGGAAGAGTGATGGCGACAACGAAGAAAGAGGAGAAAAGAATGGCGGACTATAAGCATCCAGAAGTTTTGGTTTCGACGGAATGGGTGGCTGAGAATTTGAACGCGCCGAATACGCGCTTGGTGGAAGTGGATGTGGATACGACGGCGTACGACCAGGGGCACATTCCCGGCGCGGTGGGCTGGAATTGGCAGACGCAGCTGCAGGACAACATCCGGCGCGATTTGATCAGCAAAGAGGGGCTGGAGGCGTTGCTGTCGAAGTCGGGAATTTCGAACGACACGACGATTTTGCTGTATGGCGACAATAACAATTGGTTCGCGGCGTATGCGTTCTGGCAACTCAAGTATCACGGGCACAAGGATGTGAAGCTCGTGAACGGCGGGCGCAAGAAGTGGCTGGAAGAAAAGCGCGCGCTGACGACTGACGCGGCGAAAGTGACGGCGACTTCGTATAAGGCGGGCGAGGCGGATGATTCGATTCGCGCGCGTCGCGACGAAGTGCTCGCGGTGGTGCAGGGCAAGACGAAGGGACATCTCGTGGATGTGCGGTCGGTGGACGAGTTTACGGGCAAGGTGATCGCGCCTCCGGGAATGTCGGAGACGGCGCAGCGCGCGGGGCATATTCCGGGAGCGGCGAATGTTCCGTGGTCGCAGGCTGCGGCTGAGGACGGCACGTTTAAGTCGGCGGATGCGCTTGCGGCTTTGTATGGCGGCAAGGGCGTCACGGGTGGCGCGGACGAGACGATTGCGTATTGCCGCATCGGTGAGCGCAGTTCGCACACGTGGTTTGTGCTGAAGTATCTGCTGGGCTACGACAACGTGAAGAATTACGATGGGTCGTGGACCGAGTGGGGTAATCTGATCGGCGCGCCGGTAGTGAACGAGACGGTTTCGGGCACAGCGGTTGCGGCGGCGGGTGGGGCGAAGTAAAACCGCCTTAGTTGGATTTGCGTTTATTGAGTTTCACGGTGGCGCGTGCGTTTTCGTGACTGCGCGCGTCACTGGGATGAGGCGCGGTGGCCAAGTGGTAAGGCGGCAGCCTGCAAAGCTGCTACTCGCGGGTTCGATTCCCGCCCGCGCCTCCAAAGTTTTGCGGTGAGTGTGGTTGCAGTTTCCTCCCTGAATTTCGTTTCCTTCGTCAAAGTCGAGATCGGCTGCGAAAATACCGCGCAGAATCGCGCGCGGTTGTGCGATCGAGGTCGTTTTGACGCCGGGCGGAGTGAACCCCGCCCCTACAATCCTTCGATTGATCTCGTGGGAAAGGTAAGGCGTCCGTCGTGCGGCGATCAGGCGAAGGCGGAATCGCTGTGGGAGGCGACGGGGATTGGCTGGCGGGGGAGTTGGACGAGCATGACGGTGCCGGATTCGGAGCTGCGCTCGAGTGCGACGGAGCCGCCGTGGTCTTGCACGATTTTGGTGACGATGGCGAGGCCGAGGCCGGTGCCGTTGGGTTTGCCGGAGCTGACGAACGGATCGAAAGCGGTGGCGCGAATCGACGACGGAACGCCGCAGCCCTGGTCGATGACACGGACTTCGAAGGTGTCTTTGCGATTTTGAATATCGATGACGACGCGGCCGTCGGTGTCGGGAGTTGCTTCGCAGGCGTTGAGCACGAGATTGAAAAAGGCGCGCTCGAGTTTTTTCGGATCGAAGACGCCTTCGGTGGCGCCAGCGGCGACCAGAGAGATTGTGCGAGACCGAAATTCGGGGCGGACGCGGACGGCTTCGACGGCGCGACGCACGATTTGATCGAGATCGGTGGGCTGAGGCGAAATTGCAGAACGCTGCGTGGCGAGTTCACGCAACGAGTCGATCAGGTCGGTCATTTGCGTCGACGCGGTTTGAATCTCTTTGTAGATCTCGCTCTTGTCGAGGTGCAACTCGTCGGCTTCGTAAAGGAATTCGGCGTTGGCGACGACGGCGGCGAGATAGTGGCGCAGGTCGTGCGAAAGGGAACTGGCGGCGCGGCCGAGCGCGGCGATGCGTTCGTTTTCGATGAGCTTTTGCTGCGATGCGGCGAGTTCGCTGCGCATTTTTGCGAAGGCGGTGCTTAGCTCGGCGATCTCGCTGGTGCCTTCGGGGACGATTGAGTAGGTGTAGTCGCCGGCGGCGAGTGCGCGGACGCCGGCGACGAGATTGTCGAGCGGTTTGGTGATGGTGCGTGAGACGAAGCCGAAAAGAAGCGCGCCGAATACGACAGCGGAGACACCGAGAATCGAGATCGTGCGCGTGAGGCGGCTCATGAACGAGTCGACCGGTGCGAGCGGCATCATGACGTAGCAACGCACGGGGGACGGCAGCGCGCCGTGAAGTAAAACGGAAGAGATTGCATAGCGATCGGTTTCGAGTTTGATTTCAGTCGATTCGGGACGAATCTGGGGATCGGAATCGCGGATGAGTTTGGCGAGCTGCGCTTCATCTTTTTGCGGCAGCGTCGATGCGATGACGTCGTTCTCGGTGGCGAGCGCGATTTGGTTTTGCGCGACGAGCGCCAATTGTTGCGCGACGCTGGAATTCACCTGATAGCCGATCGCGAGAATGCCGAGTTGCTGCGACTCGGAACCGGAACCGGCGGTGATCGGGCGGAGAAAAACCCAATAGAGGCGGCCGTTGTCGTACCACCACGAGGCGGTGTCGCCTTGGTCGACGGAGCGCTTCAAATCGCGCTCGGCGGCCTCCGGAGGAAATCCGGGATCGGTCACATGCTGCGCGACGACTTCGCGATCGGGTTTTGCGAGAACGAAGAGATCGCTGCCCGCGAGCTTCCAGAATGATGTGGAAGCGTCCTGAATCGTCGGCGGATGGCCGGTGGTCATCAGACTTTTCAGCGGCGGCAAGTCGGCAATCATCGCCGCGCTGCTGGAGAGCTGACGCTCGCGCTGATGCTGGACGCCTTCGAACGCGCGGATCGAATCTTCGGTGCCGTCGCGCACCTGGCGATCGGTTTCAACAATCACCGTGTGCCGGATGATCAGCAATAATCCGCCCGTCAGCGCGCAGATCGTCAGCAGCGTAGCCAAGAACAGCTGCGTGCGGAGGCGAAGATGCGACATGGCGGCGCGGCGTAGGGTCATTGAGCGGTCGCGGCACCGATGGCGCCGGGGACAAATTTGTAGCCAGCACCGTGAATGGTCAGGAAATATCGCGGATTTGCGGAGTCGGGTTCGAGCTTCTGGCGCAGGCGCAAGATGTGATTGTCGACGGTGCGCGTCGAGGGATAGTTTTGATAGCCCCACACTTCGTTGAGCAGTTCGTCGCGCGAAAGCACGCGGCCGGGTGAAGCGGCGAAGAATTTCAGCAGCTTGAATTCCTGCGCGGTTAGCGTTACCGGTTTGCCGGCCTGCTCGGCTTCCATGCTGGTGAAGTCGACTTTGGCTTCCCCGAAGACGAGGATTTCGTGGCTGACGGATTTTTCGGGCACGCTGGACATCTGCGGTCCCTTCGGCACTCCGCGTCGCATCGCGCGGCGCACGCGCGCAAGTAATTCGCGCGGGCTGAACGGTTTGGTGACGTAGTCATCCGCGCCAAGCTCGAGCAAGAGCACTTTGTCTTCGACCTCGGCGTTCGCGCTCAGCACCACGATCGGCACCGATGACGCGATCGACTTGAATTCGCGGCACAGCTCTTTGCCCGACAGGCCGGGTAGTTTGAGATCGAGCAGCACGGCGTTCGGCTGCTGCCTGCGAAAATATTCGAGTCCGGTGATTCCATCGGAAGCGATCTGCACGCTCAGCGAATCGGCTTCCAAAAGGCGCTGCAGTGTTCTCTGCATTGCACGACTGTCTTCTACGACGAGTACAGTTTCCATAGCTCCGTCCTTCGTTCTTCGTATGAATTCGTTTCACGCCGACCGGCAGTTTTGATTTTAGGCCTGCTGCCTGTCTGACGTGCGTGGACTCGAATCGACGCTGGAAATCTCGGCTCAGTAATCGGGATTCATCGCGTCGGGATCGTAATCCTGCCCATACTTATTTTTGTGTTCCTTCTGCACTTGCCTCACTACAGGGACAGAAACAGTTGGCAGCGCGCGCGTGGCGTCATCGATGACGACAGTGCGCTGCAGGCTGGCGAGCGACTCGGGCTTGGCGTTCTCGTACCAGATGCGCATCGTGTATTTGCCCGGCGGCACGCCGTTGATCGCGTAGCGGCCCGTCTTGTCGGAAATCGCGTAAAGACTCGAATCGACCGCAAGCACCACGCCGGTCATCTCGGGGTGAATGTTGCAGAACAAATACGACGGGCCGATACGATCGAATCGAACCGAACGTTGCGCGCCCGCCTGATACAGGCCGAGGTCAAAACGCTTGCCGCGATAGAGAGAAAACACATTGTGAAACCACGGATCGTCGTTGGGAAAATCGACGACGCTGCCGACGGGCACTACAAGCAAACCGGGCTCGAATCGCTTATTGCGCTGCACGAGGCGATAGCGCGGCTTGTCGATGGTGCGCGACATCGTCGTGGCACCCATCGGAGTGAGCCACACGACGACTTGCGACGCGTCGGGAGCGGAATCGGAGCCGGATTGCGTGAGGGTGACTTCGCCGGTGACTTCATCGGCGCGGGCGGGTGTTCTGGCCGCGGATGCGAGGCCGGTTTTGGGCGCGTTGGGCGTGTTCGCGCTGGTCGATCTTAATGCGAAAGCGCTCACGCCGATCACTAGGCCGATGCCAGCGAGCGCGCACAACAGAAGCCGCGAATTGTTCGAGTCGGCTCTCATACGCTAGAAAAGGAATCCAACTGCAAGCCCGAGTTGATTCGCGGAATTGGACGGCTCGTTGACGTCATACGTCCGCAGGCGCCGGTACTCGACCGAGAAAATCAAGTCCGAACGCGGCTTGAAGATGTAATTCGCGAACAGCATCTGATTGCGCGCCGGCACCGAGAGCAAAAACGAATCCGTCGCCGCCGCATTCCGAAGATCGCTGGAGTTTCGTCCACCCGTGCCTACCGCCACGTTGAATTCATTGCGCGCATCGAGCCGGTATTTGAACTGTGTCCATCCGCCGATGACGCCCATACTCGCCAACTGCGGCGCCGTCACCGATGCGTAGTAGATCGCGTCGGAAGGACGCAGCGGACTGAGGGGTAGGCCGCCAAATCCGTCGATACCGCGTCCCGTGAAAAATTCGCCGCTTAGTTCCGTTCGGCGAATCAACGGAAATCGCCAATCCATCGTTCCAGCCCAGCCGGAGACGTCGTATCCGCCAACGAATCGCTGCGGAGAATAGACCGCCGCGAATCCGATCGTCGCGGGCCGATCCTCTGAATTTGTACTGGCTGAGACTCGCGTCGCATAAGTCGGTTGCCGCGAATTTTCTGTCGGCGAGGTAATGCGAACGTTGGTGTTCGGCGCGTAGTAGCTGTACGACGACGGATCGAGGAAGCCCGCTTCCACTTTGAATGCTGAAAACGCGCCGTCGAATCGGTGCTCGGCCCGGATTGTCGGTGTCCAAGACCACATCTTGCCCGCGGACGCGAAGCCCGGCACGACCACGGTCATATAGCTCGTCGGCAGATTTGGCGCGAAGAAGGGATAGTCGAGGCCGGCGACAACCGACGTCCGCCGCCAATCCATGCGAAAACGTGCCAGGCGTAGTTCGGCCAAGCCAGAACTGCTTCCTCCATAGGTCGTCGGCACCCCGCCGAAGAAATCCATCTGGAGGTCGGCGCTCGTGTGCGCGCCGAAGAGTGTCGGTCCATAGCCGGTCAACCCGATGATCGATTGCCGCACCGAAGCCCCGACGCTGCCGGCGGAGTATCCCGGAATCGGTGGCAGCGCGATGCTCGGCAAACTCGTGTTATCGACCTGCCCAAAATTCGCGAACGCCGTAAACAGCGCGAGCCCCGACAGCTTGACGCGATAGCGCGACATGCTCTCGACCTTCACTTGCCGCTGCTCGTCCACCCGCTCGTTGAGGATTTCCCAATCGTCCTGCGAGATCTGTGCTGGCATGGATTTCGACGGCTGAGCGATCGAAGCCTGCTGGGCGCCACCGACTGTAGTTGCGAAAGCTTGATCCGAGGGCTGCACTCCAGAGTCAGCGGACAACCCGGTCGCGCCACTCGCCCCCGAATTCATCTTCTCCAGCACCTGCTTCAACGCCGCGCGCAACTCCTGAATCTCGGTGCGCGACTGTGCCAGCTCGACCTGCGTCTGGTCCAGCGAGCGCGTCAGCTGCTCGATCTTCTCCGAAATCTCCGCCGTGCTCTGCGCCGTCGGTGGCGCGGTCGTGCCGGCCGCCTGTGCCTGCCCAAACGCGACAGGGCTACAACACAAAAGGACGCACCCCAGAATCCCCGGAAAGAGTCTGCCTGTGCGCTGGAAGGCGCGGCGAGAAGGGTACGTCATGAGAAACAGCCTCCTTGGACTGCGACGCTCGTGCCGATTAGTTTAGCCTTACCTGGGTATCGAATACTCAAAGCCGACGATTTGTCTCCAACTTGTCAGACCCGTGTTCCATCTGCTTTATTCCGCCGGTTGTCGCACGCGCTAATGGTTAAGCCCAGTCATTAACGATGACGGCTGCGCCAAATTTCCTGTGCGCGACAAACCGTAGTGCTACACGGGTAGCCCGCGGTCCGAATCTCGATTTCAACGCGTCCCTCGACCAGTTGGGTCGTAGGATGCCGAAATGACGGCAGCAAGCCGTCCAGTTCACAAAAACGAGACAATTCGTTAACAAAAATACGTAGAGCGGAGCGGGCGATTGTCAACGAATCGTCAACACGACGTCACAACATTATCGGGCGGGTCGGGGAGGCGGGATGTAGGCGGGATGTGGATCGATTGAAGAAAAAGCTGTTGGGGAGCTTGTCGAGGACTCCCGGGCGCCGGCTGTCATCACTCGGCGCCCCAGGCACTCACTACTGGCAATCTGCTACACCGCGACGCCCGCATAGGCAATCGCTACCAATTAATCGCTCAAGCCTAAGCGAACACGTTCACCCGGGTTCCGTTGGTATCGTTCCTCGTGTTCTGCTGCCGGCCTTGTTCCTGCCCGGCATTATTGTCTGCGGTCGCCTTGGGCTGCGTCTGAGCCGGCACCTGGGCCTGAGCGTGCGCTTTCTGCCCATCCACAGCATTCGCCTTCGTCGCCGTATTCTGCGACTTCTGCGAATTCACATTCTGGACGGCTTCCGCTTCATTTGCGTGCGATTGACTAATCCGATTGACCGACATGGGGACTCCTGCTCCACGACCGAGGCTGGTAGGCCGAATTTTAGAAAAACTGCGACTCACCCTACTCAATCGGCAGGAAGCGCAAAAACTTCAGCGATGTGACAGAAGATAAGAGAAATCTAATCCGCAGGCTCGGCCGCGATCACCGCGGCATGCGTCGTCCGCCGGCTCGGCACCAGGCTCCGCACCAACACATACAGCACCGGTATAAACAGCAAGTTCAGCGTGGTCGCCGCGATCATCCCGCCAAACACCGTCGTACCCACCGAGATACGCCCCGCGCGTCCCGCGCCCGTAGCAAACACGAGTGGCACCACGCCAAGAATAAACGCCAGCGAAGTCATCAGAATCGGCCGCAACCGGATCCGCGCCGACTCCACCGCGGCATCGATGATCGACATCCCCTGTTCGCGCAGTTGCTCCGCGAACTCCACAATCAAAATCGCGTTCTTGCTCGACAGGCCGATCAGCATGACCAACCCGATCTGACAAAACACATCGTTCTGCAATCCGCGCAGCGCCTGCGATCCGATCGCGCCCAGCAATGCGACCGGCACCGCCAGCAACACGATGAACGGAAGCACGAAGCTCTCATACTGCGCCGCCAGCGTCAGATAGACGAACACCAAGCCAAGCCCAAACAGCAGCGTCGCCTTGCCGCCCGATTGCAATTCTTCCAGCGACAATCCGCTCCACTCGTACGTCATGCCGTTCGGCAAAACTTTCTTCGCTAGCGCTTCCATATCTTCGATCGCTTGGCCCGAACTGCGTCCCGGCGCCGCGTTTCCGTCGATTTCCGCCGAGCGGAACAAGTTGAAGTGCGTGATGACCTGTGGATTCGCCGTCTGCTCGATCGACGCCACGTTATCGAGCGGAATCATTTTCCCGGTATCCGACCGCAAATAATATTGGCGAATGTCTTTCGCCTGCGCGCGGAATGCCTCGTCGGCCTGCACGTACACGCGATACGAGCGATTGTTGAAATCGAAATCGTTGACGTACACCGAGCCCATGTAAACCTGCAACGCGTCGGTAATCTGGCTGAAGGGCACCTGCAAACTCTTCGCCTTTTCGCGATCGATGCGCACCAGATATTGCGGATCGTTCGCGGTAAAGCTGGTGAACAAGCCGGTCAAATCTTTGCCAGAGTTGCCCTGCGCCACCAGCGTATTCGCGGTGTTCGCGATGGTCTGCAGCGAGTTGCGACCCAAATCCTCAGCCTGAAACGAAAATCCGCCAAACTGCCCCAAGCCCTGCACCGCCGGCGGGTTGAACGGCACCACCAGCGCGCCCGGTATTCCAAACAGCGGCCCGCGCAATTTCTGGATCACAGCCTGTGCGGAATGCGCATCGCCCTTGCGCTGATCGAAAGGCTGCAAGTTCGCATAAATAATCGCGCGGTTCGGTGCGTTGCCCGCCTGGCTAAATCCCGCGACCGTAAACGCCGCCGCAATCTCCGGCGTCTTCGCCAGCACCTGCTCGACTTTCGCGCATATATCGCGCGTATACGTCAGCGAAGCTCCTTGCGGCGCCTGGATGATGAACATGATGAATCCCTGATCGTCTTCAGGGATGAACGCGCGCGGAACGAGCTGATAAATCCAGTACGTTGCTCCTAGCACGCCCACAAATACGAGCAACGCCGCAAATCTCCATCCGATGACGTGTTGCACCGTCGTCCGATAGCCGTTCGTCACCGATTCGACCACGCGATTGAACCACCGGAAAAACGCGCCCTGCGCGCGCTCGCGGTGATGTCCCAGGAATATCGCAGACAGAGCCGGAGTCAGCGTCAGTGCGTTGAACGCCGAAATCGAAACGGAGAACGCGATGGTCAGCGCGAATTGCCGGAACAGAATGCCCGTCGTTCCGGGAAACAGCGCCACCGGCACGAACACCGCCACAAGCACCAGCGATGTCGCGATTACCGCACCCGCGACTTCCTTCATCGCCACCGAAGCCGCGTTGTGCGGCTCCGTAATTCCTTCGGTGATGTGCCGCTCGACGTTTTCGATCACGACGATCGCGTCATCGACGACCAATCCCGTTGCCAGCGTAATTCCAAACAGCGTCAGCGTATTGATCGAGAATCCAAACAGCTTCACGAACATAAATGTCCCGATCAACGACACTGGAATCGTGATCGCCGGAATAAACGTGCTGCGCCAGTCTTGCAAAAACAGATAAATCACGACGATCACGAGAAGCACCGCTTCGATCAGCGTCTGCAACACGTCTTTGATCGACTCGCCCACCACCGTCGTCGAATCGAAAGCGACCGCATACTTCATCCCAGGCGGGAAATTTTTCGACAGCAGCTTTAATTCTTCTTTCGCCGCTTTATCGACATCCAGCGCGTTCGCGCCTGGCAGTTGCGTCACCGCCAGGCCCACCGCGTCGTGCCCGTTAAAACGCAGCAGGGAAGCGTAGCTTTCGGCGCCTAGCGCCGCGTGTCCCACGTCCTTCAATCGCACCAGCGTACCGTCAGTGCCCGACTTCAGCACGATGTTGTCGAATTCCGAGGGCTCGGTCAGCCGCCCGATCGCGCGCACGCTGATTTCAAACGATTGTCCATCCTTCGATGGCGGCTGCCCCACTTCGCCCGCAGCGACCTGCACGTTCTGCTCTTGCAGCGCCGAGATCACCGTCGTTGCCGTCAACCCGCGTTGCGCCATGCGCGCCGGATCGAGCCACAACCGCATCGCATATTTGCGCTCGCCGAAAATAATCGCGTCGCCGACACCCGGCACGCGCTTGACCGCGTCCTTCACATAAATATCAAGATAATTGCTCAGAAACAGGCTGTCGTATTGACCGTTCTCGGTATACACGCCCGCGCCGAAAACGAATCCGCCCAATTGCTTCGTGATGATCACTCCGGTATTTTTCACCGTGTCCGGTAAGCGTCCCAGCGCCTGGCTCACGCGGTTTTGCACGTCCACCGCCGCCAAATCGACGTTGCGGCTCACGTCAAACGTCACCGTAATTTGGCTCGTCCCGTCGTTGCCGCTGCTCGACGTGATGTACTTCATCTTCTCCACGCCGTTGATTGCTTGCTCCAGCGGAATCGTAACCGCCGATTCCACCGTCTGCGCGTTCGCGCCGATGTACGCGCTCGACACGACCACCTGTGGCGGCGCCAAATCCGGGAACTGCGCGATGGGAAGGGAAGGAATCGAAATCGCCCCGCCTAAAACAATCAGCAGCGCGCAAACTGTGGCAAACACCGGCCGTCGAATGAAGAAATCAACAAACACTGGTCAACTCACCCCGTCAGAATCTTTCCGATTAAGACCCGCCGTTTGTAGGGGCCGGGCTTGTTGAAAATCCTGAGCTTCGAAGGACTCCGCCCGGCGTCAACTTCACGCAACGCTGTCTCACACAGCTACTTACCCGGCGCTCCTGGCATCCCCTTTGCCGCCAGCCCGTCCACCACGGTCTCCATCACCGGCGCTCCATCGCGCAAAAATTGTAATCCCGTCACGATGATGTGATCGCCCGCCTTGATGCCGTCTTCGACCGCGTAGTCGTTGCCGATCGTGTCGCCCACCTTCAGCAACTTCTGTCGCGCCACGGCCTTTCCATTTTCTTGCTCTGACAAAAACGCGAAGAATTCGCCGTTGATGCGCGTCACCGCCAGAATCGGGATCACCGTGCCCTCGTGCGATCCCCAGATCAGCTGCGCTCGCACTTGCTGCGCGATCCGAAGTGTCGCTCTCGAGTTCTCGACGGTCGCCTTTGCCAGCACCGTTTGCGTATCGGTATCGACTTGCGGAGAAATAAAAGTGATCTTCGAATCCGCCAGGTCCTTGCCCGCCGTATCGACCAGATGCACCGGAATGCCGACTCTCAGATTGCGTGCGCGATCCGCGGGCACATAGATGTAGGCTTCGACTGGCCCCGGCTCGTCCACGGTCGTCAGCAGCGTCGTCACCTGCACGCGATCGCCGACGCGGACCGGAATGTCGCCCACGATTCCATTCGCTGGCGCCGCCACCGTGTAGTAGTGCAGTTCCACTTGCTGCGACGTGACCGCCTGCTCCAGCGACTTCAGCTGCGCGAGCGCCGCGTCGTACGTGGTCTGCGCGTTGTCGAGATCCTGCTTCGGCGTCACGCCTGCATCGTACAAACGCTTTTGCCGGTCAAGCTGAATCTTCGCGTAGTTCAGGTTCGCTTCCTGCGCCACGCGCGCCGCGTCCTGGCTGCTTACCGTGGCCTGCTGCTTCAACGGATCGATCTGTAGCAGCGGTTCGCCCGGCTTCACCCGGTCGCCCGACTTCACGAAAATCTTCGTGATTTGCCCCTCGACCTGCGGATTGATAGTCGACGAGTTCCGCGACTTCAGGATCGACAAATACTCGGTCTCGTCAGGAATCTTCTGCGTCTTCGCGACTTGAACCTGCACCGGCATGGCCTGCATCGCACCTGCGGCGTCACCGCCCGCCGAAGTCTTCCCGCAGCCCACCGCGCCCGCGAAGACCGATGCCACAGCCAAGGCTGCCGCCGCAGCCCCGAGGCTGCCGCGTTCTCGCCGTTTCACTTTCAAAATCTCTTGTGATTCCACCATACGACCCGGATCTCCCGTAGGCACCCGCCTGACATACACAGCGGCTCGCACTTGCAAGGCCTGATACCGCCCAACTCTAAATCCTACGCGAACTTAGCTGCTCTGCCTAGACACACCCAAACTGTGACTGAATTAGACGCCAGCCAAAAAAATCCGTTACTTCGTCCTAAATTTATTTGAGTACGGGCCACTAAGAGGAGCGGACGATTCAACCTGATGATACGACCGCGGCTGGCGATTGTCGGGTGTCGCCCCTTCGGTGTGTGAGGGTGGGGCTTGGATTCTAAGGTGAGCCGGGGCCCCGGCTAATACATATCCGACGGATCGATCGGCTTCCCGCTCAACCCCAGCTGCAGCACTTCAATCCGATCCTTCCGATCAAACACTTTCCCCGGAAAGAGCCTCTTCGTAATGATCCGCACCCCACCAAACGCGATGCCGATCACCACGGTCACCACCATCAACACTCCAGTCGCGATGAAAATCTTGGCCACCGTGCTCAAGATGGGCGGATCGGTCGCCGTCTGGGCAGCCTCGTTCCAGGTCACCTGCGTCTCGTAATTCACCGACCCGCGCAATTTCTTCGCATATTCCTGCGAAGTCGGCGACAGGACAATCGACAGCAGCGATCCCTTCCGTTCAAGGCTGCTATCCGTCAACTTCGCGTCCGCTAGCGCCCGCTGCAAATGCCGCAAATGCAACTCCGCCAGTTGCGGCGTTGGATAGTCAATCAGCAGCAGCGTCGCCTCGTCTTTCCCGTTCTTATAGTTCGCGAAAATCGCTTCGGCGTGTGACCCAAAGCCCACTACATCTTTTAGGATCGACGACTTCGCATGGTCAACCTCGGCCGCCAGGCCAAAGCCAACGGGCCCCAGTGCATAACGGTCGCTACCAAGCACTCGATGTTGTTCTGGCAGGTAACTCGCGATAGGAGGAGCAGATACTCCGTCGGAAATGGACTGCACCCATTTTGCGGCATCGTCCACCAACTCGGGTTCGACCGTGGAGTCACTGGCGATGTCCAGCACTCGGTTGCTCTTATAGATGGTCCGCGCGAACGGTATCGAGCCAGGCTCGGCCTTGAAGACATGGATACTCAGAACGTTGAACGCCTCGTAAGCGCCGCTGGAGTCCTTAAAGGTGTAGAGCGTGAGGCGAGCCTTCTTCCCGCCATTGTTATAAGCCCGGACTTCGATCTCTTTCAGGCCGGCTTCCTGCATAAACCCTTGCCGGAGGTTCGAGTTATTCGCGTCGGAAGAATTCTTCGGCTGCGCAGGACCAACCGTCCACGATCCAAGACTCGCAGGCCACTGGACGTCGGCGGCGCGGAGGAGTGGCACTATGAGGAAAAAGGCGGCTGTGACGACAATAGGTGCAAACCGGGGTCGCATCAATTCAACTTGGCCAACTTTAATTAGACACCATCAGACTAACGCTGGTTCCGGGGTGAATCAACTGAAGCGGCCGCAGTCGATTTAGCGGCGGGCGAGACGGGTACCCTGGGCGCAATTCCGGTCATGCTGTTCAGACTCTGCAGGTAGCTGGCGACGCCCTGGTAAAGCCCTTCTGCGACGCGCTGCCGGTGCTCCGGCTTCTTCAAAAGCTGCTCGTCCGAGGGATTGCTGAGGAACGAAATCTCCGTCAGGATCGACGGCATATCCGCGCCAATCAGCACCACAAACGGTGCTTTGCGCACGCCGCGATCTTTCACCGGCTTGTACTGCTTCTGAATGCGCTTCGATAGCGAGTCCTGGATGTCGGAGGCGAATTCGCGTGACTCGTCGATCTTTTCGCTGCGCGCAATTTTTTTAATGATGTCGTCGAGGTCGTGGATGCTCTCGTTCGCGGTCGCGTTTTCGCGCGAAGCGATTTCCATCGCATCCGGCGAGCCCTTCAAATTCAAATAATAAGTCTCGATCCCTCGCGCGCCGTGATCGTGCGACGAGTTTGCGTGAATCGAGATGAACAAATCCGCCTTCGCCTCGTTCGCGATATGCGTCCGCTCTTCCAGCGGAATGAACGTATCGTCTGACCGCGTATACACAACGTCCGCACCGGGCAATCGCTGCTGGATAATTTTCCCGAGTCGCAGCGCGACATCGAGGCAGAGATCTTTCTCCATCAGTCCGGTCGGACCGATCGTTCCGGTGTCATGCCCGCCGTGTCCGGCATCGATCACGATTCGCCCAATCTTCAATCCCAGCGCACGTGTCAGCGTCGATTGCCCGTCCCGCGTAGGCTGTGCCGACGAAGCAGGCTGAATCAGATCGGGCTTCGCACCCTTCTTCGATTTTTTCGACGATGCATCACTCCGCACCAGCGACGACGGCAGATTCGACGTGCCCGCAGCAGCCGGAGAATTCGACGCGGAAGTCGTCGCGCCTCCAGAATCCGTTCCAGAGCCACCGCCGGAGTTCGTACGAGAATTTGTCCCCGAAGTAGAGTGCTTCGCTGCAGCGCTGCCCGCAGTCGCGTCTCCCGGCACGTCCGCCGCATCAACCCCCGACGGCGCATTCGCCGGCGTGATCTCCTTGGTTTTTCCCGTAGCGTTCGCCGGACCCGCGGGCAAAACATCCGCCAACTCCGCTTCGCCCTTCGCATCCACCACGGGAGGATTCTTCGTTGTCTTCGCCGTCCGCGAAGCCCCGCCGCCCGACTTTGCATACAAATCAATAATCAGTGCCGGCGGATTGTCCTGCAGGGAAGCGTTGTATTCCTTCACGCCGTTGACATCCAGCACCACGCGCACAATCCCCGCGTGATTCTGCGCCGCGCGCACCGCGGTCAGCAGATTGCCTTCAATCTTTACGCTCGCCTTGGCCACTTCCGGCGTCAGCCGTGCGTCATGAATATCGAAAAAGATGCGGTCCGGATTCTTAATGCGCGCCGACGAATACTGCACCGTATCCTCAAGATCGATCGTGACCCGCGTCGAATCCGGCGTTGCCTTCGTCGTGATGCGCCGCAAACGCGGCACGCCGCCGCTCGGCGAGACGGCCGGAAGCGGCGCCGCGCCTTCCGTCGGCGATGCATTATCGTCGTCCGAATCGTCGCTGTTCTTCGCGTTAACGGCGTTGCCGCGCGAACTCTTGCTGCCAGAATCGGCGCTCTCACTCCCGCCAGTGCCCTGAGTCAGCGCCAGTTCCGCGCGCGCTTCCTGCGCCTCGCGCCGTCGCTGTGAATGCGGATACTTCTTCAAAAAGTCGTCGTAAATCTTCGCCGCAGCCCTGGGATCGCCGAGCTGATCCTTCTCCAGCCCCGCAACTTTCAGCATCGCATCCTGCGACAACTTGCTCGCCGGATATTCCCGCATCAAAAACCGATACGAATCCACCGCCGACTGGTAATAGCTCCGCCCAAAGCGATCGCCCATCTCGGTGTAAAGCTCGCCTACAGCGGAAAGCGATTCCGGAACTTCCGGCGCGCGCGGCGTAATCAGAAACACGCGGCGATATGTATTGACGACTTGTTTGTATTCCGCAAGCGCTCGCTTGTTCGCCGGTTTTTCATTCAGCGCCGACCGCTGCTCTTCCGCGCGATCGAACTGCGCGGTCGCAGCCGCTCGTTTTGAGTCAGGAGTTTTTGTGGTTTCCGCAGCTCGAACGTTCGCCGCAAAGAAGGGAATCGCGCACGCGGTCGCCAACAGGAATTTCGCGCCGCGACGCAAGAATCGCGCACCTAAAACGCGCGACCCAAAAACCGGCGAAAACCGGGCGAACCTCATGTGAAAGATTCTAGAGCGTACTTCCATGCCGAATCTAAAACCTCATCCCTGGTGAACGGTAAGAGTAAACGTCGGGAACGTCCGCTTTGTTGCCGCTCAATGCAATGCTGCTGAGACCGCTGCTCAATTCGACGCCGCAAGATCCAAAAACGTCACCGCCGTCCGCGCAAATGCAAAGGCCAACGCCACGCGCTACACGGCGCGTTAAAAAATTCTCCTGCGCGACAAGCTTCTTAGTCGTTGGTGAATACGATGCGGCCGGAAGGATCTTCGTTCTTGCGGATGGATCGGGCGCGAACCGTAAATCCTGACGAAAGCCGCCCCGAACCCGGCCTGTAGTACGCATTCTGAACTTTTTGTACGTAGTCGCGCGTCTCTCGAAAGCGGGGGATACCGTGCGCCCGGTCAACGGCGCCTTCTCCCGCATTATAGGCCGCCAGGGCCAAATCGAGATTACCATCATATCGTTCCAGCAGCGTCTTCAGATACTTAACACCGGCCTCGACGTTCTGTTGCGGCGTATAAAAATCGCTCACGCCAAAACGCTGTGCGGTGGTCGGCATCAACTGCATCAACCCGACCGCGCCCTTGCGGGAAACTGCCGAAGGATTCCAATTACTCTCGGTTTCGATCACGGCGCGAACCAGCGCGGGATCGACGTTATGCCGGTCGGCGGCCTCGCGGACGATGCGCTCGACGCCGTCTCGATCAATGCTGACGGCCGGGCGATCGTTGCGTCCGCTAAAGGACACTTCGCTCGTCATGTAGATCGCGTTGCGCGGTCGCGGTGCGAGCTTGGTCGTGACAACCGGCTCGGCGTTGACCCAGAAGCGCCGCCCGCTATCGTCGGTGACCTTGGCGATCTGCGCGCTCGCCGTGCTTGCGCCAATCAATCCAAAGGCGGCTAGAACGACGCATCCTGCCCTCAAATGGGCGCTCAAACGGCTGCGAACCGCGCGAAAACCGCGTTCAGACACCGTTGGCCGGGGAAGGCGCTCTAAAGTCGTTGTCATGGCAAAAGTCGGGCGGAGTACTAGGCCCCTCTAAAATGCTAGGGGTTGGTCCGTGGGGTGTCGATAGTACGAACGGGTGCCCCGGGAGGACACGTTTCTGGCAAGGCAAACTATAGCAAAGGCTCGACTAAGCCTGATACGGACTGCAGTGCTTTTTTGAGGTTGGCTGTGTCTTTTCCGCCAGCCTCGGCGAGATCGGGGCGACCGCCGCCCGAACCGCCTACCTGTTGCGCCAATGCCCGTATCAGATTGCCAGCATGGACTTTAGAGGTCAGATCCTTCGTAACTCCTGCAATTAGTGCCACTTTGCCATTGTCGGGCATTCCCAATGCGACTACGCCTGAGCCCAGCTTCTGCCGCAAGCTATCGACGAGCTGTCGTAAACCTTCGCGATCGACGTTCTGCACTTCTTCGGCAATCACTTTTACGCCCTTGATGATTTGCGCTTTTCCGATGAGTTCGTCGAGTTGCCCGAGCGCGCCTTTTCGCTTTTGCGTTTCAAGATCTTTTTCGAGCGACTTCACTGTTTGCGAGAGCTTTTCGATGGTGGCCAAAACGTCGTCTTCGCCGACGTTGAGTTTGGTCGCGACCTGCGATAAGACCTGCGCCTGCTTTTGAAAATGCTCGAGGGCGCCAGTTCCCGTTACCGCCTCGATGCGGCGCACGCCCGCGGCGACGGATTGTTCGCCGACGATCTTTAGCACGCCGATGTCGCCGATGCGATGAACGTGCGTGCCTCCGCAGAGTTCCTTGGAGTAAAAGCCGCGCGGCGCGCGTTCGTCGGGAATGGTCACGACGCGGACGTTGCTCTCAGGATATTTGTCGCCGAAAAAGGCGAGCGCTCCGGAAGCGACCGCCTGATCGATGCTTGTGACCGTCGTATCGACTTCCGTGTTGTGGCGAATTTCGTCGTTGACCTGCTGCTCGATGTCCCGCAGTTCTTCGGCATCGACGTGCGCGAAATGCGAAAAGTCGAAGCGCATGCGGTCAGGTGCGTTCAGCGAGCCGGCCTGTTTCACGTGCGTGCCGAGAATGTTGCGTAGTGCGGCGTGAACGAGATGGGTTCCGGAGTGATTGCGCATGATGCGCGCGCGACGGTCGGCATCAGCGATGACGGAGATGCGATCGCCCACTCGCAGAGTTTCTTTCGCGTTCACTTTGTGCGCGACGAGCCCGCCGACAGGGTAGTAAGCGCTCGTGACTTCGGCGAGAAGCTGCGAACCGTTGCTATCGTAAAAAGATCCGGTGTCGCCGACTTGTCCGCCGGACTCGGCATAGATCGGCGTGCGGTCGAGCACGACTTCGCCCGATTCGCCAGCCTTCAGTTCGTTGACGGGACCGTTCTTGCCGATGATCGCTTCGACGCGAATATCTTTGCCCGATGTCGCGTTGTAAAAATCCTTCTCCGTCTTGAACGTCTCCGCAATCTTCGCAAACGCCGGACTCGCCGCCTCTTTATGCGCGCCCTTCCACGATGCACGTGCGCGCTTTCGCTGTTCTTCCATGGCGCGATCGAAGCTCGGCCAATCTACTGGGACGCCTTCATCTCTCGCGGCGTCTTCGATGAAGTCTCGAGGCAGGCCGTAAGTGTCGAGGAGCTTGAACGCTTCTTCTCCATCGATGGTCTTTGATCTTTTTCGGAGATAGGAGATTTGGTCCGGCGACGACGCAACCACTGTCGCGGCGAGGGCTTCGTCGGATGTGTCGTCCAGGCCAGTCCTTGCTGCCTCGATCAAATCGTTGAGCTTTGTCAGAGCGGAGCTTAGCGTTCGGGTAAATCTTTTTTCCTCGGTGCCGACAACTGCCTTCACCCGCTGCATCGACTCGACGAGTTCTGGGTAAGGGCCTTTCATGAGATCGACAACGGCTTCGACCATTTCACTCAGGAACGGATGATCTCTCAGGAGTTGGCGCTCGTGACGGAGAGCTCGACGGATTATCTTGCGAAGAACGTAGCCGCGGCCGTCGTTCGCCGGCAGCACTCCGTCAGATATGAGAAATGTCATCGCCCGCGCGTGATCCGCTATCACTCTCAGCGACGCGGCTCCACCCTTTTGCGACTCGAGTCGCATTTCTCTCTCGTAGTCTAGATTGAGTAAAGTGGCGGCACGCTTGAGAAGTGGGACGAAGAGATCGGTGTCGTAGTTCGAGATGACGCCTTGTAGCACCGCCGCAGTGCGTTCCAATCCCATCCCAGTGTCGATCGACGGCTTCGGAAGGGGAGTGACCGTCGCCGTCGTCCCATCGACCGTGCGGTTGTACTGCATGAAAACCAAGTTCCAGATCTCGACGTAACGCCCGCACTCGCAGGGAAACTTGCAGTCGGTGTGGTTTTCTTCGGAAGCTTCCACACCCATGTCGTAGAAGATCTCGCTGCATGGTCCGCAAGGTCCGGTGTCGCCCATGGCCCAGAAATTATCTTTGAGACCCGGGATCGGAACGACGCGCTCAGCTGGGACATTCTGTTTCAGCCAGAAGCCTTTGGCCTCTTCATCGACACCCAACTGCATGCCGGGCACAACTTCAGCGCCGCCGAACACCGTGACGTAGAGCTTGTCTTTTGAAATGCCGAACCATTCGGGCGACGTGAGCAATTCCCACGAATAGGGAATCGCGAGCTCCTTGAAGTACGTCTGTTGGTCGCCGACAGCGCCGACCGGACCGAACGAAAAATTGCCCATCATCTCGAAAAACGTGTGATGGCGCTTCGTAAAACCGACGTTTTCGAGGTCGTTGTGCTTGCCGCCGGCGCGAACGCATTTCTGCGCGGTCGTGGCGCGGTTGTAGTCGCGCTTTTCGAGCCCGAGAAAAACATCCTTGAACTGGTTCATCCCGGCGTTGGTAAAGAGCAGCGTGGGATCGCCATGCGGCACGAGCGAAGAGCTGCGGACGCGGCGGTGTCCCTTGCTCTCAAAGAATTTGAGAAACGTCTCGCGGATATTGTTTCCGCTCCACTTCAAGTTGGGACTGTCGCCGCTCAAGTCAGCCTCGAAAGTTAGGTTGGGTGCAAAGGGAATTATCGCAGACGCCCGCCACCTTAACCAAGGCCGTAGCTCTAACCGGGACAACAGAAATCCCTTCCTCGAACATCCGAAAACGCCCCTCGCGACGCTCTACTGCCACAACCTGAGTGCAGCCACCCTGTAGCCGCGATCGCGTCCCAGATCGCGGGGTTTAGATTCAACACCGCCAAGTCTGATCCAGATCGCCACCGTTCAGAACGCAAGACAGACGACAAGGGCTGGGATCTGCATCGGTGTCGCCCGCTTGCGCTATCCGGAATTCGTCAACTTGTTCAAGCCCGCCGCTCGCCGCCGCCAAATCGTTACCCTCGACGTCGCTTTTCCGTTCTCAATCGTAGCCCTTGTTTACGCGCAGGCCCCTGAACCCTGCCTGAATGACCGCCAGTCATTCGAACAGTACCGACCGATACCTATTGACAAATAGGTTATCTTGTGCTATGCTCCTCCATGAACCTGCCGACAAGCCCCGTAACTCCTTTCCTTTCACCAACCGCCTCACGAGCCAAATTCCGCGATCGCGCAAACCCTTTCGTTTCACATTCTTGCATCCGCTACACGCACAACCCGTTTAAATTCACATTCTTGCGAAAAAAGCCCCCCCGGGGGTACCCCTCCCGGATTCCCACTTTGGAACTCGGTTGACAGTTCTCTGCGTTGGGAATAGCGTGCGAGCAATTTGCTGGTCGGAGAGAAAAACGTCATGACGAAGCGACGTGATGGAGACGGTCCACTTTGGGGTCGCCGCGATTTGCTAAAAATTCTTGGCACCGGCGCCGCGATGGCCTCCGTTCCGCAGACTGCAAAATCCAGTGACACAACGGATCGGCGCGCGACAACCAATTCGCAGGCAGCTCGGTCCGGTGACAACGCGCGGCGTGTTGATGTTGTCGTAGTCGGCGCCGGATTCGCGGGATTGACGGCGGCGCGGGCGTTGACGCGGGCGGGGAAACGCGTCGTGGTGCTGGAGGCGCGGAACCGTGTCGGCGGGCGGGTGAAGGCGGGGCAGATCGCTGGGCGAAAGGTCGATGTCGGCGGGATGTGGGCGGCGGCTTCGCAGACGCGGATTTTGGAATTGATCAAAGAGTTTGGATTTCATCTGGCGCCGCAATTCGAGACGGGGAAAAACATTACGGAGGCGAATCACCGGCGATTCGAGGGATCGGGTGCGTCATTTGGATTTGGAAAAAAGACCGACGCGGAATTCGATCGTATTTTCAAAGAGGTTGATGGATTGGGCCAGGGCGTGCCGCTCGATGCGCCTTGGAAAGCCGCGAAGGCGCGGGAATTCGACACGATGAGCGCCGAGGATTGGTTTGCGAAAAATACGAGCAATCCGGAATTGCTGGGGACGCTGCGAGGATTGTCTCGCGGGATTTTGACGGCTGACGCGTACCAGGTTTCGTTTTTGTATTTTTTGTTTTACATGCGGTCGGGCGATTCGTTTGAGAGCCAGGCGAATTTTGGACAGGGCTCGACACAGGCGTGGACGGTGCAGGAGACGATGCACGGAGTGGCGTCGAAAATCGCCGAGGGATTGGGCGACGCGATTGTGTTTGAGTCGCCGGTGCGAGCGATTTCGCAGAGCGACGCGGGCGTAACGGTGGAATCGGACAAGGGGAAGTGGCACGCGGATTACGCGGTGGTTTGTTTGTCGCCGCCGCTGGCGCTGCGGATTCAGTACGCACCGATTTTGCCGCCGGAGCGAGAGATTTTGTTGCAGCACATGCCGATGGGGTCGGTGATCAAGTATTGGGTGGCGTACGAGAAGCCGTTCTGGCGCGGGCGCGGATACAGCGGGCTGATTACGAGCGATGAGTTGCCGAGCAATCTTGTTTGTGGAGATGGCGGGACCAGCGATTCGGGGCCGGGATTTTTGGTGGGATTTATAGAGGCGAGCGGCGCCTTGTTATGGACCGGGAAGGAAAAAGAAGCGCGGAAGAATGCGGTGGTGGAACGGCTGGTGAAATTTTGGGGAGCGGAGGCGGCGCATCCGATCGATTACGAGGATCAGGATTGGCCGTCGGATCCGTGGAGTCGCGGATGTTATGTGGCGTCGCCGACGCCGGGGATTTTGTCGAGCGTGGGAGCGACTATTCGCGTGCCGCACGGGCGGGTGCATTGGGCGGGGACGGAGACGTCGGATCGTTGGGCGGGGTATATCGATGGGGCGGTGCGGAGTGGGGAGCGGGCTGCGGGCGAGGTGTTGGCGAGGATCAAGGCGTGAGGATAAAGACGGGGAAAGAAAAAGCGGCCCTAGGGTGCGGTTTACATTTTGGCAAGCTGGGGCGCAGCGCTGCTGCGTTCGCTCATGTGCGGCGGCTATTGGTCGATCAACTCGTCGGTTTCAACGACGGGGACTTCTTCGGAGGTCATGGATTTTAGTTCTTTGCGGATGGCGTCGGAAGGGAAGCCGGCGGCGAGAAGGCTGCGGTAGAGGCTGGCGATTTTGTTGTCGGAGATTTCGCCGCGCGTGAGTTTGAGTTTGCGCTGGATGCGGTGGCGGATGGCTTCGCGCTGAGAATTTTCGTCGGTGGAGGTTTCGACGGCGGCCTGGATGTCGGCGTCGGAAACGCCGCGGGCGCGGAGATCTCGCGTGATGCGGAATTTTCCCTGGCGGCGGATTTCGGTGCGCTGGCGCGTGAATTGCTGGGCGTAGCGCGCGTCGTCGAGATGGCCGTTTTCCTTCATGCGAGCCATGACGACTTGCGCGAGAAGTTTGTGGGAGGCGCGGCGGTCGAGGATACGTTGCATCTCCTTGACGGAGTGCGGGCGGCGCATCAGGGCGCGCAGGGCGATGTCGTAAAGCTCCTGCTCGGTGTCGACTTTTCTTGTGGAAGTGAACACGAGGGAAGAATGCGGTAATGAAGTAATGAAGTAAAGAGGTAACGAAAGAGCGGAGCGCGGAATCAAGATTGGTAGCGAGCGAGTTGAGAGATAGACGGAAAGTCTCGAGGAGAGAGTTATGTCGGAAGCGAAGGCGGTAGCGGCGCACTACACTCGGCCACAATTGGAGGAGACGATTCTTGGCGCGATGAAGCGCGCGGGGTTGGACACACAGAAATTGGCGGCAACGGATTTGGCGGCGGTTGACGAATTTCACGTCGGCGGATTGGAAGCGACGAAGGCGTTCAGCGAGTTTATGGGGCTCAAGGCGGGTATGAAGGTGCTCGATGTGGGCTGCGGTGTTGGCGGGCCGGCGCGCTATTTTGCGGCGGAGCACGGCGTGCGCGTAACAGGGATCGATTTGACGGAGGAGTTCGTACAGACGGCTGGGAGTTTGACTCGATTGGTGCATCTGGAGAACGCGGCTTCCTTTGAGCAGGGAAGCGCGCTGGCGATGCCGTTTGCCGCGGAGAGTTTCGATGCGGCGTACATGTTTCACGTCGGGATGAACATCGCGGACAAGAATGCGTTGTTTCAGGATGTGGCGCGCGTGCTGAAGACGGGCGCGCGGTTTTCGATCTATGACTTGATGCGGATCAGCGACGAGCCGATTTTGTATCCGGTGCCGTGGGCGGTGAGCGGGGCGACGAGCTTTGTGGTTCATATCGAAGGTTACCGGGCGGCGCTGTCGGCCGTTGGATTTGAAGTTGTGCACGAGCGGGGGCGGCGAGCGTTTGGGATCGATTTTTTTGAGAGGAATATGGCGCGAGTGGCGCAAGGCGGTCCGCCGATTCTTGGTTTGCAATTGCTGATGGGCGAAAAAGCGCCGCTGATGATGCAGAACGTCTTGGCCGGAATGCGGGGCGGGATTTTTGAGCCCGTGGAGTTGGTCGCAGTGAAAAAGTGACGAGCGAATTGCTGAGGGCAATTTTCGTGCCGAAAAAGATGGAGATTTTAGCCGGCGTACAGTGAATGGGTTATTGCTGGGGTCTATGTGGAGGCGTAGACCGGAAGTGGGAGGTGCAAATGAAACGTAAGCCGAAAGTGCTGTTTTTCTCGACGGGTAACGCCACGAGAAGTCGAATGGCGGCCGCGTTTTTGCGCCGAAAACTGGGCGACAACTTGTTGGAAGCGAGCACGGCTGTGGCGTCGCCCGATGCCAGCCCAATGGGAGTTGAAGTGATGCAGGAAGTCGGCGTGGATATTTTGCTGGAGGAATCGCGCGAGGTGAAAGACTCGCTGCGCGAGAGTTTTGCGTGCGTGGTGACGATGTCGGACGATTCGATGGAGCGGAGCCCGGTGTGGCCGTTCACGCGAAATATTTTGCACTGGAGTGTGGCTGATCCGGCGAACGAACACGGTCCACCGGAGGGGCGGAAGGCGAAGTTTCGCGACGTGCGTGATGAGATCGCGCGACGCGTGGATGAATTTGCCAGCGAGCTTGCGCCGCAGTTGATGGGATCGGCGTAACGAAGAGAGTTAACAGTCGACAGTTGAAAGTTGAGAGTAAGCAGGGAAGAGCGGTCGGAGCAGCCGTCGCCGAAGACGTGAAGCGGCCGAGTCAATTTTGGCTCGGCCGTTTTGCTTTTGTGGCTCGATTTTTTCGAACTTCGGCTGCGAGCCGTTATTCGGCGGCGGGTTTCGCGCCGGGGACGCGAGACTTCAGAAATTTGATTTGGCCGTCGTGGTTGGATTCGTGTTCGGCGACGTGGAACCACTTGCCGTAGTTGTTCGCGCCAAAATCCTTGTCGACGGTCATGAGCCATTTGTCGTCGCGTTTCTTCAGTTCGGCGAGCGTATGTTCGCGCGTTTCGTGCAGTAGATTCAGGTAGTAATCGAGACTGTTGCCCTTGATCGCTTTTCGGGCGGGATCGCCGAGACCCATCGGAATATCCCACTTCTTCTTCTCTGCGTCGGGCCAGGAATCCCACTTCAAGCCGTCGAACGTGTTCAAGCCGTAGTAGTGATCGGTCGCGGCAAGGTGCCACAACATTGCGCCAATCGTGTTTGCCTTCGCGTCGAGCAAGAAGTCGAGATCGGATTGCGTCATCCCTTTGACATTGTGTTCGACTTGCATGCGCGTGAAGTGCAGCTGGGAGACGAGCGTGCCAACCTGCGGCGAATATCCGGCACGTGGACCGATGATCCACGAGTCGTCGTTTTCGTCGGCCGCGCTCGCTAAGGGAGCGACAGAAAGTGATGCGAACGTCGCCGATGCAGCGGCGAGGCCGATGCTTGCTTTCAGAAAGCTGCGGCGATTGGGAAGGCAGTCGAGAGGAAACATAATTGGCTCCGTGCGTGAGGTGAGAAACGAACAGATGGAATGATACTCGGGATCGTGGATGGCGCCGGAAGATTACGCTCGTGGCAGCGTGGAAGTCCTAGCGATAAACCAGAGAATAGCGATAACGACGTAGGGTAGGGCGACTGCGACAAGGGCGCGCAGTTTTATGGCTCTGGATACGTCTGCGCAGACTAAAAGTAAGAGGAAGAAAAGCGAGCCGAGGATGCCGAGGCCGAAGGCGAAATATTCAACGCTCTTCAGCAGAAGGCCTATGGCGAAATCATTCGGAGTGAGTCGATTGGCGATGGGAAGAGCGACGAAAAGTGCGGCAGAGGCGGCGCCCAAGACCCAGACGGCGCGATACAACATTGCGCGGGAACCAGTGTAGAGCGTGAACACGATCGGTTATTTGCGGGCGAAGCGTTCGAAGTCGGCCATTTGGCGTTCCATCTCTTCGCGGGCGGAGTCGGCGGCGGAGCGGACGCCTTGGATGCGGAGCCTGAATTCGTCGGGGTTCGAAGAGCGCGAGAGAGCTTCCTCAAGCGTGATGAGTTGCTTGGTGTAGAGGTCGAAGAGCGACTGATCGAAGGTCTGCATGCCGTATTGGCTGCCGCCGGCGGCGATGGCGTCGTGGATGAGGCGCGTCTTGTCGGGATTGATGATGCAATCGCGAATGTAGGCCGTGGCGATCATGATTTCGACGGCGGGAACGCGGCCCTGATCGTCGGCGCGGCGTACGAGGCGCTGCGAGATAACGGCTTTAAGCGTCGCGGCCATCTGCAAGCGAATCTGTTTCTGCTCGGGCGGCGGGAATACGGCGATGATACGTTGAATCGTTTCCGTGGCATCGAGGGTGTGCAAAGTCGAGAAAACCATGTGGCCGGTTTCGGCGGCGAGGAGCGCGGTGGAAATGGTTTCGAGGTCGCGCATTTCGCCGACCAGAACGACGTCAGGGTCTTGGCGGAGTGCAGCGCGCAACGCGGTGGAGAAGTTTGCGGTGTCGACTTCGACTTCGCGCTGGTTGATGAAGCTGCGCTTGTCGCGATGCAAGAATTCGATCGGATCTTCGATGGTGATGAGGTGATCGGAGCGAGTGGCGTTGACGCGGTCGATCATAGCGGCGAGGGTCGTCGACTTACCGGAACCGGTGGTGCCGGTGACGAGGACGAGGCCGCGTTGCTCTTCGCAAATCTTGTTGATGACGGCGGGAAGGTTGAGCTCTTCGGTGGTGCGAATCTTGGTGGGGATGACGCGGAGGACCATGCCGACGTTGCCGCGCTGCTGGAAGACGTTGACGCGGAAGCGGCCGAGGCCGGCGACGCCGTACGCCATATCGAGCTCGGCGGTCTCTTTGAACTTTTGCTTCTGCCGGTTGGTCATCATGCTGAATGCCATGGAGAGCATTTCTTCCGGCGTAATACGGGCGACGTCGGTGAGCGGCGTGAGGAGGCCGTCGACGCGCAAATAGGGGTGGTTACCGACCTTGAGGTGCAAGTCGGAAGCTTTCTGTTCTACGGCGCGGCGTAGGAGGTCGTCGATGTTCAGTGCCATTCGGAGTACACCCTTCAAGAAGCCGCAATACAGTGAAAGTAGCATTGGGGTACTGGGTCGGCAAGAACAGCGGTTGGGGGGCGTGGCGCGGTAGTTAACTGGCCGGGGGGAGGGTGAGGGGTGGTTTTGCTTCGTAACTGGAGTGTTTAGTGGTTCTTGGCCGCTTTCGCGATTAGTCGCCCATGAATCGAAGGTAGAGCTGGTTGTCTGAACATCGTTCTGCGACGTCTCTCACGAGCCTGGATTTCTCTAGATGCGAAAATTCCGGGACCTTGGCTGCGCTATCCCACTCGTAAACAAAGGTTTTCAACTGGGGCGGATTCAGAAGCGTTACGTAGTAGCGAGCGACTGAACTGCAAATAGGGTATGCATCGCCCGACGGGATCGCCTCAAAGCCAATATCGAAGTCATTCTCTAGAGGGTCGCCGTTCTCGTTTTGAACTCTGACTGTCCATGCCATGTGCGTGGGTTACGGTTTTTTGAGGTAGAGGGAGTCGTAGAGGAGGCCGGCGAGGAAGCCGCCGGCTAGGGGGCCGATCCAGTAAACGCCAGCGTTAGCCCAGTGGCTGGCGGCCAGGGCTGGGCCTAAGGCGCGGGCGGGGTTCAGGGCGGCACCTGTGAAGGGATAGATTGCTGCTATGCCTAGCATCGCGGTTAGGCCTACAGTGAAGCCGGCCAGGGGGCGGGCGACGGAGTTTTCGTCAATGCTGGTGGCGAAGTAGACGATTACGAGGAAGAAGGTCGCCAGGGCTTCGAGGATCATGGCGGAGAGTCTGGGAAAGTCGCGAACTAGCTCGGGTGTGCCGAGGGTGGCGGCGCGCCAGGCGTCTTCGGGAAGGACGGCTTTGAGTAGGAAGGCTGCAAGGATCGCGCCGACGAGTTGGGCGAGCCAGTAGAGGGCGACTTCGACGGTGCTGGAGCGTTTGGTGACCCAGAATCCGATGGTGATGGCGGGGTTGAAGTGGCCGCCCGAGATGTGGGCAAGCGCGGAGTACATGACGGCGATGATGAGGCCTTGTGCGGCGGCGATGAGAAAGAGATTGGGTCCGCCTGCGCCGTGGAGGAATTGATCGGCGCAAATGGCGCCCGCGCCGAAGAAGACGAGCGCGAATGTGCCGAGGAATTCGGCGGAGAGGCGTTGGGGAAGGTTGTACATGGCGTGGATTGTAAGGGAAGAGTTGGTTGATGGCGATAGGACGGTTGGGGGATGGATGCGAAGGAGTAAAGAATTGCGGAGACCGCGAAGTAAAGAAGCAATGAAGTAACGAAGTAAAGTTCAAAAAAGAAGGGCACGGCGATGCCGTGCCCTTCTTGAACTGCGTCGCCGATAGTTTAGCGGGCGGCGGAGACTGGGGCGTTGACCGGGGTTAGCCAGTTGTGGCGGTCGGGTTTTGTGCCGCTGGTGATGGCGAAGAATTCTTCCTGGATGCGGCGGGTGACTGGGCCGGCCACGCCTTTGCCGACCTGGATGTGATCGACGCTGCGGATCGGTGTGACCTCGACGGCGGTGCCCACGAAAAAGATTTCGTCCGCAATGTAGAGAAATTCGCGCGGGATGACGTGTTCCTTCACCGGGATGTCGAGATCGCGGGCGATGGTGACGATAGCGTCGCGCGTGATGCCGGGCAGGATGCTTGTGGCGAGCGGCGGAGTGTAGAGCGTGCCGTCGTGAACAAGGAACACGTTCATGCCGGAACCTTCGCTGACGTGGCCGTCGGTATCGAGCGCGATGCCTTCGGTGTAGCCGTTGAACTGAGCTTCCATGCGGATGAGCTGCGAGTTCATGTAGTTCGCGGCGGCTTTGGACATCGCGGGAAGTGTGTTGGGTGCGATGCGGGTCCAGGAGCTGACGCCGACTTCGACGCCCTTGGAGAGCGCTTCGGGGCCGAGGTACGCGCCCCAAGTCCAGCACGCCATGTAGCAATCGATCGGAGAATTGAGCGGATTGACGCCGACTTCGCCGTAGCCGCGGAGGACGATCGGCTTCACGTAACAGGCGCCGAGTTTATTGCGGCGGACGAGTTCGGTGGCGACGTTGCCAAATTGCTCGACGGAGTAGGGCAGCTCCATGCGATAAATTTTGGCGGAGTTGACCAAGCGCTGCATGTGTTCGCGGAGGCGGAAAATCGCGGGACCCTGCTTGGTGTCGTAGCTGCGGATGCCTTCGAAAACCGCGGAGCCGTAGCTGACGACGTGGCTAAGGACGTGAAGGGTGGCATCGTCCCAGTTGATCCAGTTTCCGTTGCGCCAAATCGTTTCGGTCTTCGTTACAGGCATGATTCGCTCCCTTTGTGAGTGGAACCCTTCAAATTCGAGAATACGGCAGCGATTTGGGTGCGTCAATGAAGGCGAAGTAAGGATGCGGCGAGGATGAAAACCAAATTGGACGTGGGTGCGGGTAGCAAATGCAGCGATCACCCGAAAATCAGAACGGTTTTTGTTGTGGATCGGCGGGATTCGATTTGTCGGGCTGCGTCGGCGACTGATTGTATTTGTCGGGGTGTTCCACCTGGTAGTAGGCGGATTGCGCTTGCAGGAGCAACGTGCCCTGATGATTTTCCCAGAAGCCGAGAAGGACGAATGGGAGCGCGGTGGCGGCGGCCCACAGTTTCGCTTTGCGAGGGATTTTTGATTCGGGCTCCCAGCGGAAAAGTTGTGTGGAGACGAAAAATGCGAGCACAGCCCATATAGTCAGCGACGACGCTTCGATGAGCAGGTTCCATGTGGACTGACCGAAGAAGATCGAGCTTTGAAGTCCCCACACGAGATAAGTGGCGGGAAGAAAGAGCGCAAATTTTTGGGCCACGAGCGGGAGATAGGGAAGGGGCATCGTCGCGCCGGAGAGAAAAATCAGCGGGAGCCAGATCAGCTGATTGAGGACTTGAGTCTCCTGCATGGTGTTGGTGACGCTGGCGACGATGAGTCCCATGGAAGCGAAGGAGACGACGCCGATCGTGACGAGAATGAAAAAGGAAAACAGATTGCCGAAATTGGTGACGTGAAAGATGAGCCGGGAGAGAAGCAGTTCGACGATGACGGTGGGTAGCGTGAGGATGTAGTTGGCGACGATGCTGGAGGCGAGCATGTCGGCGGCGGTGACGGGAGTTACGTGGAAGCGGCGCAGGATACCTTGCTCACGGAAAGTGACGAGCGCGGCGCTAAGTCCCCAGAAGCTGCCCATCACGGCGAGAGCTACGACGGGGCCAAGGAAAAATCGAATGATGTTGGGATTGCCCTTGGCGAAGACGCCGGCGTAGAGAAAGAAAAAACCGAACGGCATGATCACGCTGAAGAAGAGGAACATTTTGTTGCGCAGAGTGAGACGGATGCGCATCGCGGTGAGTGTGAGGAAGTGTTTCAATCGCGGAGTCTCCTGCCGGTGAGTTCGATGAAGACGTCTTCGAGAGACGGAGTGGCGATTTCGAGGCTGACGAGTTCGTTGCCCTGGGCTTCTAGATATTTGACGAGAGAGACGATGGCTTGCGGCGGGCGCTGAGTGTGGAGGGCGTAGCCGCCGTTGAGATCGCGGCAATCGGTGACGCCGTCGAGGGCCTTCAGTGTTTCCACGGATTCGGGGCGTGTAAGACGGACTTCGACGCGTGTTTTATCGCCGGAGCGGTTCTTGAGCTCGTTGGGCGAGCCGAGAGCGATGACTTTGCCGTGATCGACGATGGCGACGCGATCGCAGAGGCGCTCGGCTTCCTCGATGTAGTGCGTGGTCATCACGATGGTTTTTTTCTCGCGGCGAAGTTCGTCGATGATGTCGTAGATCTCGCGGCGGACTTGCGGGTCGAGTCCGGCGGTGGGCTCGTCGAAAAAGAGGACGCGCGGATTGTTGACGAGAGCCATGGCGAGAGCGAGGCGCTGTTTTTGGCCGCCGGAGAGCTTGCTGTAAAAGGTGTCGCGCTTTTCGACGAGGCCGAAGCGCTTGAGGAGCTCTTCAGGATCGCGGCGGCGGGAATAGAAGCCCGCGAAGAGCTTGATTGCTTCGAAAGTTTTCAGCTTGTCGGGCAGGGAAGTGGACTGGAGCGCGGCGCCGATTTCGTTTTTGAGCTTGGCGGCATCGCGCTGCGGGTCGAGGCCGCAAACACTGACGCGGCCGCCGTCGAGATTGCGAAGACCTTCGAGGATTTCGACGGTGGTGGTTTTTCCGGCTCCGTTGGGGCCGAGGAGGCCGAAGACTTCGCCTTCGTTGACGCTAAAGCTCACGCCGCGAACGGCTTCGAGTTCGCCATAGCGCTTGATGAGATTTTCAACCTGAATGACCGGTTCGGGCATAGTTTCGCGTGAGTTCAATTGTCGGGTAACACTTACAGCATACAGCAGATTGAGAGAATCATTTTGGCACCGCCAGGTGGTTGCAGTTACTTTGAGGTTCGCTTGTTGTTACGTTTGGCGGGGCGCTTTTCTTTCGTCTTTTTTCGGGGCGGAGTCCAGAGGTAGGTTTTCATCTTGACCCGATTTTCGACGACTTCGATGCCTTCGGATTCGAGGAGTTTGCGCTGTAGCCCGGAGTAAGGCTCGCGGATCACGATTTTGCCGGCGGCGTTGAGGACGCGATGCCAGGGGATGCCTTTACCTTGCGGCGTGGCCGACATGGCGCGGCCAGCGCTGCGAGCGCCGCCTTTTAGGCGCAAGGCTTTCGCAACGGCCCCATAGGATAGAACCCGTCCGCGGGGGATTTGTTTCACGAGCTTGTAGACCGGATCCCAGAGAGACATTCGAATTTCCTCAGCAGATTCTCGCAGGCGAATTTGCTCAGGTCAAAATTGCCTAGTCGGGGTTCAGCCTGAGTTCCCGCTTGGGCTGTGGATTTTACTCGGGCCGAATTAGGCCTCTGCATCGCTAGACGAGGCTAATTCGCAGGCTGCAGCAATGGTAACGGTACGGTGCGATAGCGAGAAAGACAAAATTGCTGGAGCCGGGTTTAACCAAGTGAGGTAGTTGGCCGATGAGAGAAACGGGCGAGCGAGCGGCGAGGGAATTTACAAAGCCGCGACACGTTCGAAACTTCACCGGCCGAAAGTTTCTGGCACCGCACGAAAACGACGGCATCTAATTGAGTGACGGTGTCGTACTTATAGAAAAGTAGGGAAGGGCGAAATGTTCGAATCGAGAGGATGCGTGAGACGAATGAAACCAAACGAAAATTCGAATGCGTCGTTCGAATCTTCGAAGGTAAATTCGGATGGAAGTTCTAGTCATTACGAATGCGAAACATTTCTAGCGATGATGCGTAATATTCGTTAGAGCGTGTAGTGGAAGATATGTACACTACGCGCGAGTTGGATGCACGAGGCAAAAGCCATGGCGTTTGTTCGCCGCAAAGGGAACAAGTTCTATCTGGTGCACAACGTGCGCCGGGGCGAGAAGATTCGACAGATTCATCTCGCTCGCCTCGGGGAAAACGCGCAGATCACCGAGCGAGTGGTGCGCGAAGTTTCCAAGAAGCATCCGTTCGTGGAGCTGAATTGGAGAGCTCTGCGAGAGCAAGTGAACGGCAACGGAGTGGATCTCGCGAATCTGGACTCGCCAGCGGTGCTGAGGCTGGTGCGCGGATTACGCGAATTGAATTTGGAGCTTGCGGATCTATTTCCGCCGATCCTCCGGATTTCTGAGTCGTCGGGCGTGGCGAATGAGCTGCTGGTGCAGTTGCGGCTGATGCAGTCCACGCTGCAGGTAAAACTGGCGCAGTTCGGGTATCAGCGCGAGCGACTTGGTATTACGTCCCGTTCGCGGGACGTGAGGAGGCGGCCATGAAAGACTACATCCTTCCGCTGGATCCCAATCAGCGAAGCACGGGGACTCTGGAATTCCAGAACTCGCTGCGGTCGAAGATCGTGGGACAGGACGAGGGCGTGCAGGCGCTCGTGGATCTGTACCAGGTGTTCTGCGCGGGATTGAACTCGCCAGGTCGCCCCGTAGGAAATTTGCTGTTTCTCGGGCCGACCGGCTCGGGCAAGACGCGCATCGTGGAAGCTGCGTCCGAAATTTTGTTCGGCGATCCGCGACTGGTGGTTAAGGTGGACTGCGCGGAGTTTCAGCATTCCCACGAAATCGCGAAGTTGATCGGCTCACCCCCAGGATATTTGGGGCACCGCGAGACGCATCCGCTCATCACGCAGGACGAGCTTGCCAAGAGCCACACGGAAAAGCTGAAGCTGTCGTTCTTGCTGTTCGACGAGATTGAGAAGGCGTCGGACGCGCTGTGGCAGCTGCTCCTCGGAATGTTGGACAAGGCGACGTTGACGCTGGGAGATAACCGGCGCGTGGATTTGTCGAGCACGGTGATTTTTCTTACGTCGAACCTGGGCAGCGGAGAAATTACCGAGTTGATGCAGGGTGGCATGGGATTTGTGCAGCCCACTAAGGACAAGGCAGGCGAAACAGGGCTGGACGAAAAAGTTCAGCGGACGGCGGTTGAGGCGGCGCGGCGGAAGTTTTCGCCGGAATTCATGAACCGCCTGGACAAGGTGGTCGTGTTTCATCCGTTGCAACGGATGCAGCTCGAAGAAGTCCTGAATATCGAGCTGGGGCAGGTGCAGCAACGCGTGCTGGAGACGGCGAAGGGACAGTTTCTCTTTCGCGTGACGGATGCGGGACGCGATTTCTTGCTGCGCGAAGGAACGGATCAGCGTTATGGCGCGCGGCATTTGAAGCGGGCGATCGAGCGGCACGTTGTTTATCCGCTGGCGAATTTGTTGGCGACGGAACAGGTGCACCTCGGCGACCTCGTGCGGATTGACTGGGACGGCGTGCACAATGCGCTGACATTTGTGCGCGAGGGTGAAGGCGCGCTCGTGCAGAACGAAAGCGAGGCGGCGGAGACGAAGGCTGCGGCGGTCGATATGAAGGATGGCCGCACGGTGGATGCTCCAGCGGAAGCGGTGGCGGAGGCGAAGAAGACGCGGGCGGTTTTGCCGGCTGCGTCGTCGGCGCCGGCGGTTGCGCCACAGGCGAAGAAGAGGCCGGAGAAGTCGTAGGACTACACGTTTTATTTTGAGCGTGAATTTTATCGGGGCCGTCGGGGTTTTTCTGGCGGCTCCGGTTTTTTTGTGACGCATGAAATGATTGGCAGGTCGTCGTTCTGGTCTGGATATTGTTGGATCTAAACCCCGCGATCTTAGAAACGATCGCGGCTACAGGCTGGCGCCGATCGACCAGCGACGAAAGTTAAGCCCCTGGCGTCGGCATAAATTTTGCGATGCGCCTATAATCTGGTCGTATGAACGGGGAGTTGGAATTCGGAACGGGTGTTCGCGGCATCGAGTGGGCTCACCCGATTGTGCAGGAGTGGTTTGTCGGGCGATTTGGCACGCCGACGGAGCCGCAGATTGCTGGGTGGCCGTCGATCGTGGAGCGAAAGGCGACGCTCATTGCGGCGCCGACCGGTTCGGGCAAGACGCTGGCGGCGTTTTTGGTTTGTATTGATGGGCTGGTTCGAAAGGCGCTCCGCGGCGAACTGCTTGATCAAGTTGAAGTTGTGTACGTCTCTCCTCTGAAGGCTCTCGGAAACGACATTCAGAAAAATTTGGAGGCGCCACTCGGCGAGATTTTGCAGCTTGCCGGGCAGCGTGGGCTGCTGATGCCGACGATTCGAACGGCGGTGCGCACCGGCGACACACTGGCGCGCGAACGGCGAGCGATGCTCGCGCGACCACCGCAGATTTTGGTGACGACGCCCGAGTCGCTCTACATCTTGTTGACGGCGACGAAGAGCCGCGAAGTGCTTCGAACGGTCGAGACGGTGATTGTGGATGAGATTCACGCGATGGCGGATGACAAGCGCGGGTCACATCTCGCAGTGTCGCTGGAGCGGCTCGAACACCTTGCGGGAAGACCTCTGGCGCGGATTGGGTTGTCGGCGACGCAGAAGCCGATTGAGTTGGTGGCGGAATTTTTGACGGGGAGCGGGCGGGCGCTGCCGGTGATTGTGGACGTTGGGCACCGGCGCGAAATGGATATTGCGATCGAGGTGCCGCACAGCGAGATTGGCGCAGTCGCGACGAACGAGATGTGGGGCGAGGTTTACGATCGGATTGCCGGGCTGGCGCTCGCGCACAAGTCGACGCTGATTTTTGTGAACACGCGGAAATTGGCGGAGCGCATTGCGCACAATTTGGGCGAGCGGCTTGGTCAGGACAACGTGGCGGCGCACCATGGGAGTTTGTCTCGCAGGTTGCGACTGGCGGCGGAGAAAAAGCTTAAGGAAGGGCAGATACGGGCGCTGGTGGCGACGGCTTCGCTGGAGCTGGGAATTGACGTTGGCAGTGTCGAGCTTGTTTGCCAGATCGGTTCGACGCGGGCGATTGCGGTTGGGTTGCAGCGGATTGGTCGCGCGGGGCATTGGCGCGGGGCAATTCCGAAGGGGCGAATTTTTGCGACGACGCGCGATGAGTTGATGGAATGCGCGGCATTGGTGCGGGCGATTCGAAAGGGCGAACTGGATAGGCTCGAGATTCCAGATTCGCCAATGGATATTCTGGCGCAGCAAATTGTGGCGATGTGCGCGGCGGAGGATTGGAACGAGCAGGAATTGTTCGAACGATTTCGGCGGTCGTATCCGTATCGGGATTTGGAGCGGGCGGAGTTCGAGAAGATTGTGGAGATGCTGTCGGAGGGGATTACGGCGCGGCGGGGGCGGTATGGCGCGTATTTGCATCGCGATCGCGTGAACGGGATGTTGAGGCCTCGGCGCGGAGCACGGCTGGCGGCGATTACGAGCGGCGGGGCGATTCCGGAGAACGCGCTGTACACGGTGGTGGCGGAGCCGGAAGGCATTGTCGTTGGGACGTTGCATGAGGATTTCGCCGTCGAGAGCATGGCGGGAGATATCTTTCTGCTGGGCAACACTTCGTGGCGTGTGCGGCGGGTGTCGTCGGCTGGGCGTGTCGAGGTTGAGGATGCGCATGGAGCGCCGCCGAGCGTGCCGTTCTGGTTGGGCGAGGCGCCGGCACGGACGGCGGAGTTGTCGGCTGCGGTGGCGGATTTGCGGGAGGCGATTAGCTCGCTGGTGGATGACGTGGAAGTTGGGGCGAATCGCGACACGTCGGAGAAGGTCGCAGCGGCAGTCGAATGGCTTAAGTCGGAATGTTGTGTTGGGGATGCGGCGGCTGAGCAATTGGTGGAGTACATCATTGCGGGGCGCGCAGTGCTGCGAGCGGTGCCGACGCAGACGACGATTGTTGCGGAACGATTTTTCGACGAAGGCGGGGGGATGCAGTTGGTGATTCACGCGCCGTTTGGTGGCCGAATCAACAAGGCTTGGGGATTGGCGCTCCGCAAACGATTTTGTAGATCTTTCAATTTCGAATTGCAGGCGGCGGCGACCGATAACGGGCTGAATATTTCGCTGGCGGAGCAACACAGTTTTCCGCTGGGAGATGTATTTCACTTTTTGCATCCGAACTCAGTGCGAGAAGTCTTGTCGCAAGCGGTGTTGGACTCGCCGCTGTTTGCGACGCGATGGAAATGGGATGCGGGAAGGGCGTTGGCGTTGTTGCGGTTTCAGGGCGGGAAGAAAGTGCCGCCGCAGATTCAGCGGATTCGAGCGGATGATTTGTTGGCGTCGGTGTTTCCGGAAGCCTCGGCGTGTCCGGAGAATTTGGTTGGCGAGATCAAGATTCCGTCGCATCCGCTCGTGGATGAGGTGATGAAGGACGTTCTCACTGAGGCGATGGATATTGATGGGCTTGAGCGGATTTTGCGGGACATCGACGAAGGGAAGATTCAATGCCTGGCGGTCGATACCCCCATTCCTTCACAGTTTTCGCATGAGATTTTGAATGCGAACCCGTATGCGTTTCTGGACGACGCGCCGCTGGAGGAGCGACGGGCGCGGGCTGTCGAGATGCGGCGGATGCTGCCAGAGGCGGTTCTGTCGGAAGTTGGGCGGCTTGATCCAGCGGCGATTGAAGAGGTCTGCGCGGATGCGTGGCCGGATGTGCGTGACGAAGAAGAGCTGCACGATGCTTTATTGAGTCTGTTTGCGTTGCCGTTGACGGGCAGGACTGAAGACGCGCACGGGAAGCTGGTGGAGCGAGTGCGCGCGGCAGCGGAAGGTTGGCAGACGGCGTTCGAACGTTTGGCGGCTCAGCGACGAGTCGCGGTGGCGTCGGTCGGAGAAGCCAAATATTGGGTCGCGGCCGAGCGCGCTGCGGCATTCGAACAGATTTTTGCCGGGGCGACATTCGAATCGAACTTGCCATCCATCCCGGCAACTGCGGCAAAGACCCGCGACGACCTCATTCTCGACCTAACCGCAGGCTGGATGCTGCATAGCGGTCCGGTCACTGTGCGAGAACTTGCAGGAGTTACCGGGCTTGCGGGGAGCGAATTGGAGCGGGCGATGCTCCGGCTCGAAGCGAGCGGTGCGGTGCTGCGGGGGCAATTCACCGGCGCTAGGTCGGAGGATATCGAATGGTGCGACCGGCGACGGCTCGCTCGCATTCATCGGCTGACACTGGGTGCGCTGAGAAAACAGGTTGAGTCCGTCAATGCGGCGCAGTTCATGCGTTGGCTGCTGCGCTGGCAGCACGTCGCGCCGGGAAGTCAGGCGCTCGGTGAGCGAGGTGCGCTCGAAGTGATGCAGCAGCTACAGGGCTTCGAAGCGCCGGCGAACTGCTGGGAGCGGCACATCCTGGCGCGGCGCATAGCCGACTACGATTCGAATCAGCTCGATCAGCTTTGCCTAACCGGGGCGCTCGGCTGGGGACGCGTGTCGCCACATCCATCGACCTTGGCGTCGACGCTGGAGGCCGTTGCCTCTGAGCGGCGACGGATTGCGCCAACCAGCGTCGCGCCGATCGCTTTCTTCGTCCGGGAAGAGGCCGACTGGATGATCCCGCGGCGCGCCGAGGGCGAAGACGAGTGCCGAAGCCTCAGCGAGGACGCCTCTCAGGTTCTGAGCTTCCTCAGGCGGCGTGGCGCGTCATTTTTCACTGATATCGTCCGCGCCACCGGCAAGCTCAAAGACGAGGTCGAAACAGCGCTCTGGGAGCTGGTCGGGGCGGGCGTCCTTACGGCGGATGGCTTCGACAACCTTCGAGCGCTGATCGACCCGAAACGACGTTCCGAAACCGGCGCCGGACGGGGTGCCGTGCCTCGCCAAACCGGCGGTCGATGGTCGCTGCTGTTCCCCGGTGAGATGGTCGACCGTTCGAAAGCGCTCGAAGCGACCTGCTGGATGCTTCTGAGGCGCTACGGGATCGTGTTCCGCGAGCTTCTCGCCCGCGAGACGATTGTGCCGAAATGGCGCGAAGTGCTAGTCACAATGAGACGCCTCGAAGATCGCGGCGAAATTCGCGGTGGACGGTTCGTGAGCGGCTTCCTCGGAGAGCAATTCGGGCTTCCGTTAGCGGTGGAGTCGCTGCGCGCCACGCGAAATCTAGCCAAGACTGGGGAATCGGTGACAGTTTCTGCCGCCGATCCCTTGAACCTAGTAGGAATCGTGGTGCCCGGCGAGCGTGTAGCGGCGAATTCTGGCCGCACGGTAGCGTTTCGCGATGGGATAGCGGTGCCGCCGAACGAATTTCCGGGCGTCGCAGTGTTGGCTGCCGGCTAATCTGCAAAGTCGTCATCAGATTTGCATTTTCTAAAGTAGCGCTTTAAGCCCTGCGTTCTGTTCTGGTTCCCGCCGCCTTTTTTTGTCGTTTGAGGACTGACACAAACTGTTTTGTCTCTCTCACTTTGCGCCTCGATGAAACACTGTCTCAACGGATGAGACAGTTTCCATAAGTGCAACTCACGGATGTTGTTGACTTTAGGTGAGTTCCACAATGAATAAGGTTATGTCGTAAATGGCACGCTCCATGCACTAACCCAGCCGCCCGGCATCTGAGACAGCGGTCTGGGGAGATCGATATGAGAGCCGCAGTAAGACAACAGCTGGACCCAACGATCCGCAGCAACGACACCCGGGACTTTCACGGCTCGCTGCGTTCGAAAATCGTAGGGCAAGAAGAGGGTGTGCAGGCCCTGGTCGACATGTTTCAGGTGTTTTGCGCCGGCCTGAATTCGCCCGGCCGCCCGGTAGGCAATCTGCTGTTCCTCGGGCCGACCGGCTCGGGCAAGACCCGCATCGTTGAGGCTGCCGCCGAGATTCTATTCGGCGATGCGCGCGCGATCATCAAGGTTGACTGCGCTGAATTCCAGCACTCACACGAAATCGCGAAATTGATCGGCTCGCCCCCAGGCTATCTCGGCCACCGCGAGACCCATCCTTTGATCACGCAGGAAGAGCTGGCCAAGAGCCACACCGACAAGCTGAAGCTTTCGTTCCTGCTCTTTGACGAAATCGAAAAGGCGTCCGACGCGCTCTGGCAATTGCTGCTCGGCATGCTCGACAAAGCGACGCTGACGCTGGGCGACAATCGTCGCGTGGACCTCTCGCAGACCGTCATCTTCCTGACGTCGAACCTTGGCGGCGGCGAAATCAGCGAACTGATGAACGGCGGCATGGGCTTTGTGCAGCCGACTGGCAAGCCTGATGCACAGCTGAACCAGAAGGTCGAGCGCACGGCGGTTGAAGCGGCGCGCCGCAAGTTCTCTCCCGAATTCATGAACCGGCTGGACAAGGTTGTCTGCTTCCATCCGTTGAAGCGCGAACAGTTGGAAGAAGTGCTCGACATCGAACTCGGCCAGGTGCAGCAGCGTGTGCTCGAGACGGCCAAGGGGCAGTTCCTGTTCCGCGTGACCAACCCGGGCAAAGAGTTTTTGCTTCAGGAAGGTACCGACCAGCGTTACGGCGCGCGTCATCTCAAGCGCGCGATCGAACGCCACGTCGTGTACCCACTCGCGAATTTGCTCGCGACCGAGCAAGTTCACCTCGGCGACCTCGTCTGCATCGATTGGGACAAGGGGCAAGATCGTTTGACCTTCGTGCGCGAAGGCGAAAACCTCGCGATGCCGGTTCGAAAGCTGGAGCCTGCGATTGCTGCTCCGAAAGCGGCGGCGCGTAGCGGCAAGTCGCTGGAAGCGCCGACGCCTGCGGTTGCGCCGGAAGCGGCTCCGCGTCTCGCGCGCTAAGCCGAAACAATTCCCCAACGTACGACGGCCCGGGCGGAACTTTCGCCCGGGCTTTTTCTTTTTGCGACGCCGGGGTGTAAAGTTGGGTGAATAGGCTCAACTATGCGTCGCTACCTTCCAGGCCTTTCCCGATTCGTGTCACTCATATTGGTCTTGTGTGCGGTGCATTCTGTTCCCGCGTTTGCCCAGCGGACGCAGTTGAAGCCGCCGTGGAATATTTATTCTCCCAATACCGACATTCAGGTGGGCAAGCAGAACGCGCAGCTGATGATGCAGGGCAGCGCGACTCAGCAAAAATTGCAGCTCTGCAACGATCCCAAGATCGATCAGTACCTGACCAACCTTGGAATGAAGCTGGTGTCGAAGCTGGATCAGCGCGGCGTGACGTATCCGTGGGAATTTCATTGCGTGAACGATAAGTCGATCAACGCTTTCGCTCTTCCGGGCGGATACGTATTCGTGAATCGCGGTGCGATCGAGGCGGCCGACAACGAGTCGCAACTCGCCGCGGTGATGGGGCATGAGTTGTCTCACGTGACGTTGCGGCATGGGACGGCGCAGGCGACCAAATCAGAATTCGCCCAAGGCGCGGTTGGAATTTTGGGAGGAATCTTTGGTGGCAGCACCGGCGGCGCGCTGTTAACACAAGGTGCAGCCCTTACCGCGGGCGGAGCTCTCCTGCGATATTCGCGAACCGACGAGACGCAGGCAGACGTCAGCGGGACGCAGGTTTTGTACGACACCGGCTACGATCCCCGGGCGATGTCCCAGTTTTTCGAGAAGCTCGAAGCCGAGTCCAGAGGGAAGAACCCGCCGCAATTCCTTTCAGACCATCCGAATCCTGGAAATCGCGTCGAGCGTGTGAACGAGGAGATCGACAAGCTGGGCGGCGTTCCGCCGAATGCGAAGAGGGATTCGGCGGAGTTTGAAGCGATAAAACGTGAGACGCTCGCGCTCCCCGTTGCGAAGAAGGTCGCGGCGTTGGCTGCCGCCGATCCAACTCAGCCGCCTCCTCCGGCGTCGGCGCATCTTTCTGATTACAAAGCGTCGGCGTTTACGCTCAGTTATCCCGACAACTGGGGCGTATCGGAGAGCGACGGCGGGGCGGCGTTCGCACCGAAGGGTGGCGTGGTGCAAGGAAGCGATGGGCAGGGAGCGCTCGCGTACGGAGTCATCGTTAATACTCGCGCGGAACAGATTGACGCCAACGATTCGAACGCGCTTGCGAACGCGACCCAGCGGCTGATCGATGATCTGAAGAAGTCGAATCCCAACATGAAGATTGTGCAGCGCGCATCGTCGGTGCGACTGAACGGGCAGGCTGGGCTTTCGACGTATCTCACGAACGACTCGCCAGTGGGTGGGCAGGAAACCGACTGGCTCATCACCGTGATGCAGCCGCAAGGGCTGATGTCGTTTTTGTGTGTCGCGCCACAGCCGAAGTACAGCGACTACGACAAAACGTTCAGCGCGATTCTAGATACCGTTCGTCTACCCAAATAAAGCCTGCTGCGTAGATCCGTTTGGCCTTGTCGAGGAGGGCCCTGTCGGACTCAGTGTTTCGTTCCGACCAGCACGCCCGCATCTGCCGCCGGAGCCTCGCTATGGAGTTCGGCGGCCCGCGCGAGCGCATCTTGAATGCTCGGACAAATATTCCGCATACCGATGTGCCGTTCGAACTCCGCCTGTTTCATCAGCTGCGCAGGTTGCTCGCGAGCACCGCACAACAGCAACGCTCTACCGGAGGCGTGAATCTGATCGGCGAGATCGCGGATCGCTCCGAGGCCAGTCGCATCGATTGCCGTCATATTCCTAATCCTGAGCACAACGATCGGCGGCAATTGCGGCAACTCGTCGAGAATATCGCCAAATTTGTCGGTCGATCCAAACAAGAACGGCCCGTGGATTCGGAAAACCGCGACGTACTCGGGGATATCCTTGCCCTGAAGAATATGCATCCGGGAGTCCTCAACGTATTCGCGAGTCACCCTGGCGACGGTCGTCGTACGCGAAACTTTTCGAATGTAGGTCAACGCCGCGAGCACCATACCGACTTCCACCGCGAACGTCAGATCGGCGACCACCGTCAGAGTGAGCGTCAGAATCCAGACGGTGATATCGGCCGGCGTGAGTTTCAAGATTTCGGGGATCTCGTGCCATTCGCCCATGTTGTAGGCGACCATCATCAAGATCGCGGCGAGCGCTGCGAGCGGCACATTTTTCACCAGAGGCGCGGCGAAGAGCACGATCGCCAGCAGCGTCAACGCGTGGATCATCCCGGCAACTGGAGTTTTTGCCCCGGCACGCACATTCGTCGCGGTGCGAGCGATTGCCCCTGTTGCGGGCAGTCCGCCAAAGAGCGGCGAGACGATGTTCGCGATACCTTGAGCCATCAGCTCCACATTTGGGTTGTGCTTGTCTTTGCTCATCCGATCGGAAACTACCGCGGACATGAGCGACTCAATTGCGCCAAGCATCGCCACGGTGAATGCAGGTGACAACAGCTGGCTCAGGACGTTGTAGTGCAGTCTCGGAATCGCAAACGACGGCAATCCGCTCGGTATTCCACCAAATCGCGTGCCGATTGTTTCGACCGGCAGATGAAGCATCGTCACCGCGATCGTCGCTCCGAATGTGACGACAATCGCTCCCGGGATTCGCTTCGCATACTTCAAGCAAAGGATCATGATGATCAGCGAAGTGAGTGCCAGCACCGTCGCGGGCAGCGAAATCGTGTGCCACGATTCCCCGTATGCGCGCATGCGATGAAAGAAATCGCCGGGCACGTGATCCATCTTCAATCCGAAAAAATCGCGGATTTGCGTGCTGGCGATCAGGATCGCAATGCCATTGGTGAACCCGATGATGACCGGGCGGGGAAAATACTTAACAGCGGAGCCCATGCCGGTGATCCCGAGGATCAGCAGGATCACTCCGGCCATCATCGTGATCGTGAAAAGGCCTTCGAGGCCGTACTTGGCGATGATGCCCGAAACAACCACGACGAAAGCGCCGGTCGGACCCCCGATCTGCGTTTTCGATCCGCCCAGCGCGGAGATCAGAAATCCGGTGACGATCGCGCAGTACAGTCCGGCTTGCGGAGTGACGCCGGACGCGATCGCAAACGCCATGGCGAGCGGAAGGGCGACCATGCCCACGGTCACGCCTGCGATCAAATCACTCAGGAATTTGTGGCGATCGTATTCGCGCAACAGCAGGACGGATTTAGGTAGCCATGCAGCGGGTGCGGGCGTCATCGGAAGAAATAAACGGAAGTCGCTCCAAGTAAAAGTTATCAGGTTCGACTGGAGCGTCGCGGGCGTTCGATGACGGCTGTGCCCTGAACTAAATTAACGATTGCACAATGTTGGGATCAGGCTGTCGGAGTGACCGGCGCTGGCTCGCGGTGCTTGGCTTCGACGACGTCGTGCTTCTTCTGAGCGGGCGTTTTATCCGGTCGCGATGGATCCCAGCGCAAAATTGGATTTCGCGCGGCGCCGACTTCGTCGAGCCGGCGAACTCGCGTCGTGTGTGGCGCGGTTTTCACGAGGTTCGCGTCCATCGCGGCTTCGTGCGCGATCGATTTCATTGCATCGATGAACAGGTCGCACTCTTCCTTCGATTCCGATTCGGTTGGCTCGATCATCAGCGCGCCCGGTACGATCAGCGGGAACGCGGTAGTGTACGGATGGAAGCCGTAGTCGATCAGGCGCTTCGCGATGTCCATCGTGTTCACGCCATTTCGTTTTTGGATCGCGTCGCTGAAGACAACTTCGTGCATCGAGGGCAGGGAATAGGGCAGGTCGTAGACGCCTTCGAGATGCTTGCGAATGTAGTTTGCGTTGAGCACCGCGTCTTCGGTGGCCTGGCGCACGCCGGGGCCGTACGCGAGGATGTAGGCGAGAGCGCGGACGAGAACGCCAAAATTTCCGGAGAATGCTTTTACTTTGCCGATCGACTGTGGACGAACGTGTTCCAGCCTGAGGTGACCGTCTTTTTCAACGAGGATCGGCGTCGGACGGAACGGCTCGAGGATTTTCTTCATCGCGACGGGGCCCGCGCCGGGACCTCCGCCACCGTGCGGCGTCGAAAAAGTTTTGTGCAAATTGAGGTGCATTACATCGACGCCCAAATCTCCTGGGCGCGCGACGCCTGCCAGCGCGTTCATGTTGGCGCCGTCCATGTAAAGCAGTGCGCCTTTCGCGTGTAGGATTTCTGCGATTTCAGGGATGCGCTCTTCGAAGATGCCGAGTGTCGACGGGTTCGTGATCATCAACGCCGCGACGTCTTCCGTGACCAGCTCGCGGAGCTTTTCGACGTCGATTTGCCCGTGCGATTCCGATTTGATGTTTTGGACTTCGTAGCCGGCGATGACAGCTGTCGCGGGGTTCGTGCCGTGCGCGGAGTCGGGTACGAGGACGACTTTGCGTGGATTGCCTTGCTTCTCGAGATACGCGCGAATCAAGAGCAAGCCGGTCAGTTCGCCTTGCGCGCCGGCTGCCGGCTGCAACGTGATCGTGTCCATGCCCGTGATTTCGAGCAGGCAATTTTCCAGCATCTGCAAAATTTTGAGGCAGCCCTGCGAAAGCTCCTGCGGTTGCAGCGGGTGCTCGGTCGCGATCCCGTCGAGGCGTGCGACGAATTCATTCACGCGCGGGTTGTATTTCATCGTGCAGGAACCCAGCGGGTACATGCCGAGATCGATCGCGTAATTCCACGTCGAGAGCCGCGTGAAGTGACGAATCACTTCGATCTCGCTGACCTCGGGAAATCCAGTGACGCCGTCGCTGCGATGGTTTGCACCGAGAGACTTTGCAGGGTCGACCGCTGGCACATCGAGCGGCGGCAATTCGAACGCGCGCTTGCCGGGCGACGATTTTTCGAAGATCAGCCCTTCGTTCTGATTGGTATGACGCGTCGCTTTCTTGATCTTGTGACTCACTGTGTCCTTATCGAGCTTTGCTCGCAGAAATTATTGAACTGGCTGCTCCAACGCACGCGCGATGCTCTTAGCCAAGCGCTCGATATCGCCACGCGTCGTAGTTTCGGTAACGCAAACGAGCGCGTGCTTGGTCAGTTCGGGATATGACGGCCCCAGCGGCAATGGCCCGACGATCTTGTCCTTCAACAGATCGTGATTCACCATCCGTGCCGAGCGCGGCAGTTCAATCGTGAATTCGTTGAAAAAGGGAGCGGTGAACGTACGTTTCACACCGGGGATTTTCGTCAGCAGATCCAGCGCGAATTGTGCCTTCGACAAATTCTGGTGCGCCATCTCGCGCAAGCCTTCTTTCCCGAGGAGCGTGAGGTGAACCGTTGCCGCCAGCGCGCATAGAGCCTGGTTGGTGCAGATGTTCGACGTCGCTTTCTCGCGGCGGATGTGCTGTTCGCGCGTCGCCAGTGTGAGTACGAAGCCTCTGCGGCCTTCCGTGTCGATGGTCTGACCGGTGAGCCGTCCCGGCATCTGCCGAACAAATTTATCGCGCGACGCGAGCACGCCGACGAACGGACCGCCGTAGCTCGGCGCCAGACCGAAGCTCTGACCTTCCATCGCTACGATGTCGGCCTCGGCGGGCGGCTTGACCAATCCCAACGAGACACCTTCCGTGATCGTCGTGACCAGCAGTGCGCCGGACGCGTGAACAACATCGGCCCAAGCCGCAACCGGTTCGATCGCGCCAAAGAAATTCGGCGACTGCACGACGACCGCGCCAACGTCTTCCTTCAACATTGACTTCAAAATCGATTGATCCAGCGTGCCGTCGGAGCCATAAGAAATTTCTTCAATGTGCAATCCGCAATTCTTCGCGTAGGTTTTCAGCACGTCGCGATATTCGGGATGCAGCGTGCGAGCAACCAAGACACGCGTGCGTCCCGTGATGCGCTCCGCCATCAGCACAGCTTCAGTCGTCGCCGTCGATCCGTCCCACATCGAGGCATTCGCTACCTGCTGGCCCGTCAACTGGCACATCAACGTCTGAAATTCGAAGATCGCCTGCAGCGTCCCCTGCGTTATTTCCGCCTGATACGGCGTGTACGACGTAAGAAATTCGCCACGCTGAATAATCGCGTCCGTCACGACCGAACGCAGGTGGTTGTAAACACCCGCGCCAAGAAAACTCGTGTATCCGAACGAATTCTCCGACGCCCGCTCTTTGAAATATTGAATGACTTCCGCTTCCGAGAACGGGCCGGGCAACTTCAACGCCTGCTTCAGCCGAAAACGCTCCGGGATGCTCGAAAAAAGATCGTCGATCGATTTCGCGCCCACGGCGGCAAGCATTTCCTGCCGCTCCGCTGGGCTCTTCGGGAGATAGCGCATTAAGCCGACGCTTCCTTGTTCTTGTCGGCGTCCGCGATGAATGCTTCGTAGGCCTTCGAGTCCATCAAGTCTTTCACTTCGGCTGGATTCGCCAGCTTCACTTTGATCAGCCATGCCGCGCCATGCGGGTCGGTGTTGATCGTTTCCGGCGTGTCGTGAAGGCTGCCATTAATTTCGGTGACTTCGCCGGTAACGGGCGAAAAAATCTCGCTGACCGCTTTCACGGATTCAACCGTGCCGAACGATTTGCCGGCTTCCACCTTCGAACCAACCTTCGGCAGTTCCGCGAAAACAACGTCGCCGAGTTCGTGCTGCGCGTAGTCGGTGATCCCAATCGTCGCGACATCGCCCTTCACGTCAGTCCATTCGTGCTGCTTCGTGTAACGAAAATTGGCGGGATACGCCATGCCATTGCTCCTTTTTAAGCTCGGCACGCGCCGCCCGAGCCTCTGCAGCCAAATTGAGTTTACGCGGTCTTCGTCGCCGGTGATGCCGCGGCTAATTTCGGCCGCTTATAAAACGGAGTCGGAACAACCTTCGCCTTGTATCTATTCCCCCGAATCTCCACCAATATCGTTGTGTCCACCGCCGACATCTGAGGCGGCACGTAGGCCAACGCGATGTTCTTGCCCAGCGTCGGCGAGGGTGAACCGCTCGTAATCACGCCAATCGCATCGCCCGATTCGCTGCAGCAGCAATATTCGTCGCGCGCGATGCCTCGATCAATCATTTCCAAACCGACGAGCGTCCGCTTCAATCCAGCTGCCTTCGCTTTTTCCAGTGCGGCGCGTCCGATGAAATCGCTCTTGTCCATCTTGCAATAACGATCGAGCCCCGCTTCCCAAACATTAATCGTGTCGCTGATCTCGTGACCGTAAAGCGCCATCTTCGATTCGAGCCGCAACGTATTTCGTGCACCCAGCCCGCAGGGAACGATTCCAAATTCGCGCCCCGCTTCCATCACCTGATTCCAGACGTTCTCGCTCGTCGCCTGATCCGACGGCACGTAAATCTCAAATCCATCTTCGCCCGTATAACCCGTCCGTGCGATTAGAATATTCTCAAGTCCACAGACTGTTCCGTGCGTGAACCAGTAGTTCTTGATGACGTCGAGATTCGCGTCCGTCAGCTTCCGCATCACATCGATCGCGCGCGGCCCTTGGATCGCAAGCTGCGTATAGCTGTCGCTCAGTTCTTCGACGACGCAGTCGAAGCCCTTCGTATTCTCCCGAACCCAGTTGATGTCTTTCTCGCGCGTGCCCGCATTGATGACCAGGAGGTAGTCGTCTTCGCCCAGCCGGTGGACGATCACATCATCGACGAACGTTCCCTGAGGGTAGAGCAGCGCCGAGTAATGCGCCTGGCCGATCGCCAGCTTCGACGCATCGTTCATGCTGAGGTGCTGCACCGCCGCGAGCCCACCGCCGGGCGTCTTGCCAGTGTGAATGCGAATGTCGCCCATGTGGCTGACATCAAACATGCCAACCGCCCCGCGCACAGCCTTGTGTTCGGCCACAAGTCCGCCGACGGAAGGGTACTCGACGGGCATATCCCAGCCGCCAAAATTAACCATCTTGGCTCCCAATCGCCGGTGCAGCGCGTTGAGAGGAGTCTTGCGAAGCTCACTGATTTTAGGCGAGTTTTCGGCTTCCATTCCTCATACTCGGGCAGAACCTCGGGCGGAAATTGATGTTAACACGCGCTCAAAAACGCGTCAAAGAAACGACCCAAGAACGCGCCAAGCGCCATTCTATCGCGATAAGCACACAGTGGACGTTTCGCATCCTATCAACGGTGCTCGGCTTGCCGCTTTGCGCCCCCGTCAGGTACATTCTTTCCGGAGGCTCTCCCATGCCCGGCCCGATTGTTTGCGGTCAGTGCGACAAGACCGAGCAGGACTGTGTTTGTGAGAAATACTGCACGATCTGCAAAGGCCAAGATAAGGTGCGCCTCTGCTCCGACGGGCTATACTATTGCCCGGATTGCCGGGAGGCGTGCGACGTAACACTCGCCAATGAACGCGGTGACCGTGGACACTGAGCCCAAAACGATCAAGCTGCAGGTCGACGCCGACCCGAGGTTCGCCGCTGCGGTAGGTGGCGTTGCGCGCTACGTGGCCGACTCCGCCGGTATGGAGAACGACGCCATCGCGCAGCTCCAGGCCGCCGTCGTCACCGCTTGCAACGATGCCTTCCAATTGCTGACTCCGGATCATCCTCACTTGACTGTCGAGATTTCGAAACTGTCTGATCGCTTGGAAGTGGTTTTGTCCTGTGAGTGCGGTTCGAGTCCCGGCCAAGGAAAGACGTCGCTCGGCGGCGTCGACCGCGTACAGCATGAAAAGCAGGGCAATATCGGAATCATCCGGCTTACAAAGTTCATCAATCAGGGCGCCCCAAGCCGCTAGGAACTCCCCCCAAAAAAAAGAAAGAGCAGGAATCGATCCCTGCTCCTGTTCGAATCGCTTCTTGATGCAGAAGCTTACATTTTGAGAGCGAAAGTGTTGTGCTTGATCAGCGACGCCATTTGGTCGTCGGTGAGCGTCATGTGCACAACAATCCTGTCGCCCGCCGGAGTAACCGTCGCCTGCGTAAGTAGCTGCGCCATGTCCGGATTGTCCTGCTTCGACTGATATTGCTTGTACATCAGCCCCATCTGTAGAAGCTGTCCCAGCGTATTCGCGTCGTCCACCGAGCTGCAAATTCCTTGAAACTTGCCGTCGACTCCGCTGCTCGCTTCCACGCTGATGATCATGTTCTGCATGCGCTGCACGAGCTTCGCTGCGTCGGGGAACTGATTGATCTCGGGCGCAAGCTGTTGCATCGCAAGCCGCGTATACGCAGGATTCAACACGGCCCAGACAACGCCGGTTCCGTTCGCCTCATTCACCAACGGAAAAAATTTGTCATTGCGAATCAATCCATCCGCGCCGCCGAACCGCACCTCAATCATCTTCTCGAGCAACGAACGATGTCCAAACGCCGCCGTGCTCGAATCGATGAAAAAGAAAAACAAGTCGTTCGCGCCAGACCCGCTGCCAAACGCATACAGCGTGTAATTCCGCACTTTGAACGTCGGCAGCTTCTGCGCCTTAAAGTAGCTTTCCGTCGAGTCCGGATTGTAATTCCCCAGCGCCACGCCGACGATCTGCTCGCCGGTCGGCACCGCCGAATTACCCACGCCAGCCGTCTTCGCGGTCACGCCTTCCGCCACCAGTCCCCATGCCAGCTCTTCGACCTGCGTATTCGGATCGACGCCTGCCGATGCCAGAAACTTCTCAAATTGACGGAATTTTTCCGGCAGCATCTGCTCCTGCAACTGCGGAAACCAGGGCAGCCCTCGCGCCTTCTTCAGGTCCGCGTAGGCAAACTCGCCGACTTCTTTTGGAAACAGCGCCAGTATGTCGGATCCAAGCCGTCCCGCGCGCGCCGGACGCGGCGCAAACAGCGTCAGCGAAGCCAGCGCCACGACAGCTAAAAGCTGCCGCAAGCCCATCCTCGGGCCCAATGTCAAAACTCGCTTCATGTGATTCTCCCTTCGATTCTCGGCGTGGGTTGACGACGGATTAGGCGTTGATTCGGGAAATTTCGCCCAGGCGTTCGCGCAGCGCTGATACTTTCTCGCGTACCGCCGTCGCGTAACCTGCGTCTTTGATACCGTCGAGGTTGATCTCGACGTTGGCCAACGCCCCTCGGGCGCCGGCGGCTGCCATCAGCCGCGCTACCTCTAAGTCTGACTTCATGGATGCGGCTGCGATAGCCGCAAGTTGTCCTATCCGTTCGAAAAGTGCAACTGTACTCGTTGCCACTTCCAGCGGCACTTCGGTGGCTCCGCGCGTCGCAACCTGGATTGCCTCATTGCGCGCCTTGATTTCATCGTCATCGCTCTGCGGCATCTTGAACGCCTTCAAAACCTCGTCATACGCCGACGAATCGCGATCGATCGCCACGGTCAGTTCATCTGCAATCTTTCGCATCTGCTCCAGCGCATCCGACAGCTTATCGACCACCGTGAGCTGCGCCTTCTTCTTGCGCGACAACCCCGCCACCATCTGTCCCAGTGCCGCCGCCAGCGCTCCCGCCAACGCCGATACGCTGCCTCCTCCCGGCGTAGCCGACGGCGCCGCCACCGCGTCAATAAATGGACGAGCCAGCGCCCCAAGCTTGCCGTCTTTGCTGCTCAACTCGGCCGGCGCTCCCGTCAGCGCGCCCTCCAGCTTGTTCTCAAAAATCTGTTCCGGCGAAAAATTCTCCACCTGCAAGAAATAATCCGCCGCCATCTCGATCGCTTTTTTCGGAATCAGCCCGACAATCTCGCTGCCCACCGGCATCACGCCGTACCGCGCCGCCTCGCGCTTCACCATCTCGTATACGCGATGCATCGGTGTCTGCTCAAAATCCGTCAAATTGATCGACACCTGCGCCAGATTGCGCGCCTTCAAATCCACGCCCATCGACTTCACGTACCGCAATCCGCCCGACGAAAATCGAATCGCCTTGGCAATCTTGTTCGCGACGCCGACGTCCGCCGTATTCAGGTTCACGTTGTAGGCGATGAGAAATTTGCGCGCCCCTACGACCGTCACCCCCGCCGTCGGATGCAACTTCGGCTCACCAATATCCGGCTGCCGGTCATGATTCCGCTTCAACTCATCGCGCAAGCCTTCGAACTGGCCCTTGCGCACGTTCTCCAGATTCACCCGGTCCGGCCGCGTCGCCGCCGCTTCATAAAAAAACACCGGAATCCGATACCGCACCCAAATTTCCTTGCCGACCCGCCGCGCCAGGGCCACGCAATCGTCAATCGTCACGCCTGAAATAGGAATGAAGGGAATTACGTCCGCCGCGCCAACCCGCGGATGCGCCCCACTATGCTCCGTTAAATCGATCAATTCGAGCGCCTTACCCACGCCTCGCAGCGCCGCCTCGGCCACCGGCTCTGGCTCTCCCGCCAGCGTCACGACGCACCGGTTGTGGTCCGCGTCCATCTCTTTATCGAGCACATAAACGCCCGGCACGGCGCTCATCGCCGACACGATCGCGTCCACCTTGCCCGCGTCGCGTCCTTCCGAAAAGTTCGGCACACACTCAATCAATCGCTTCATTGCGCTGGTTTCCTTAGATAAGCCCGCCGTCGTATGTGCTCATGATATTGAATTTTGCCCGACTCGGCCAGCCCGCGGCAGTTCTCTAGGGCGCGTTACACGTCAATTCGTAGGCTTCGCATCCGCTCGATAAATAATTTCGCCCTTCTTCACCGTCATCCAGCAGTGGTTCACGCCAAAGTAGTACGGAATCTCGCGATAATCCTCGACCTCAAATACCGCCAGATCCGCCATCTTCCCCGCCTCGATCGACCCAATCTCCTTGTCGCGCCGCAGCGAATACGCCGCGTTGATCGTCGCCGCCGTGATCGCCTCCGCCGGCGTCATCCGCAGCTGCGTGCAAGCCAGCGACAACACCATCGGCATGCTCAGCGTCGGACTCGTCCCCGGATTGTAATCCGTCGCCAACCCCACAATCGCCCCCGCATCAATCAGCGCCCGCGCAGGCGCATATTGCTTCAATCCCAAATGAAAATCGCATCCCGGCAGCAGCGTCGCCACCGTCTTCGACTTCGCCAGCGCCCGAATGTCCGCCGCCTTCACCTGCTCCAGGTGATCGCAACTCGCCGCTCCCATCTGCACCGCAAGCTGCGTCGCCCCCGTGCGCGACAATTGCTCCGCATGTAAGCGAGGCGCCAGCCCATGACTCGCGCCCGCCTCCAGCACCTGCTCCGACTGCGCCAACGAAAACGCTCCGCGATCGCAAAACACATCGCAAAATTCCGCCAGCTTCCGCTCCGCAACCTCGGGTATCAGTCGATTCACGAGCAGCGAGACATATCGCTGCGGCCCGCCCGGAGTGTGCCGATACTCCGCCGGCACAACGTGCGCCCCCAAAAACGTCGATACAATGTCGAGCGGCTGCTCCCGATTCAATTCCTCATGCAGCCCCAAAATCTTGAGCTCGCTCGTAACATCCAGCCCATATCCGCTCTTCGCCTCAACCGTCGTCGTCCCATACGCCGCAAACTCCCGCAGCGCCGCAATCGCTCGCGCCTTCAAGTCCGCCGCCGTCGCCGCCCGCAGCTTCTTCACCGAATTTAAAATCCCGCCGCCCTTGCGCGCGATCTCCTCATAACTCGCGCCTTCAATCTTCAGCTCATATTCTTCCGCGCGGCTCGCCGCATGAATCAGATGCGTATGCGAGTCCACAAACCCCGGCAATACAACCCGCCCCTCGACATCCAACTTCTCAGCGCCACTCGCCTCCGTCATCGCTTCGATCTTCGAACGCACCCCGACCGCTGCGATTCGCCCGTCGCGCACCAACACAGCCCCATCTTTAACGATTCCGAGATTCGAAAGCGCCGCGCCCCGCCGCGGACCGCGTCCGCGTAGCGTCAGTACCTGCGATGCCCCTGTAATGAGAAGTGACCCGTCCAAGACGCCGATAGTATCCCAACCTTCGCCCAAAAATGTAGGGGCGCAGCATTGCTGCGCCCCGAGCCCGCACGATCTTAGGTGTTACCGCGATCCGTTTTTTCTTCGATTTGCTCTTGCGTACTTTTCTTCCAACTGCTTCAACTCTACGCCGAAGCCGCTTTGCCGCCCTTAAACGCCGGCGCAAACACATCCCGCGCAAACGTCTCGATCGACGTCGACGTCGTATTCGCCGCGGTCCGCGCCTCCAACCCCACCATGTGCCCGCTGTTCAACGCGTCGCACATCTCCGTCATTGACTCCGCAAAATTTCGGCTCATCCCCATCTGCATCACCGCGCCGATAAATTGCTCGTTCGGCATTTGCATGTACTGCAGATCCGGCTTCCCGATCGCATCTCCCAGCGCCTTCGCAAATTCGGTGTACGTAAGATCTCGCTCCCCAAGCAATTCCTTTGTCTGGATCCCCGAAAAATCCAGCTTCAGCAGATGCTCCGCCGCGACATTCGCAATATCTTCCGTCGCAATCGCCGGCGTCTTGAGATCCCCGCGTACCGGCGACGCCACCACTCCAAATCCCTGAATTGCCCCGACTTGTCCAAGAAGATTCTCAAAGAAATATCCCGGTCGCAGAAACAAAACATTCAGTCCAGGAATCTTCGAAATTCGCGTCTCCATCTCATGCAGGCCCGACACCGGCCCGCATCCCGACTCTTTATCCGCACCATAACTGCTCAGCGCCACGACGTAGTGCACCTTCGCATTCTCGATCGCGGTCGCCCCCGCCTCAAACACTTTGCGCTGAAACCCTCGATAGTCCTCGCTGCTCATATTCGGCGGCACCATAAAATAAACCGCCCGCGCCCCTTCAAACGCCTTCGTCAAAAACGCCGCGTCAGTCGTATCGCCCGAAGCAACTTCCGCACCTTTGCTCGCCAGCTTAGCCAGCTTTTCCTTGTCGCGACCAATCGCGCGAACCTTCTCGCCTTTTGCCAACAATGCCTCCGCAATCACCGATCCCGTATTTCCCGTTGCTCCCACAATCACGTACATAGCGCCTCCTTAGTCGTTCTCACTGTTGAGATGCGCCGAAGTCGCGCCAGGGCACACTCGCCCAACCACCGATATCCGACCAAATCTTCTTTCGTTACATCGTTACTTCTTTACTTCGCCTTTTCGGCCATCGGAATCTTCACGCCCGCCTTCTTCGCAAACTCTTTCGCCTCGTCATACCCCGCATCGACATGCCGCGCCACGCCCATCCCCGGATCGTTCGTCAACACGCGCTCAATCCGCGTCCCCATTTCCTTCGTCCCATCCGCCACACAAACCTGCCCCGCATGTTGCGAGTATCCAATCCCCACGCCGCCACCGTTGTGAATCGACACCCACGACGCCCCGCTCGCCGTATTCACCAACGCATTCAACAGCGGCCAGTCCGCAACATCATCCGACCCATCCTTCATCGACTCCGTCTCGCGATACGGCGAAGCCACCGACCCGCAATCCAGATGATCCCGCCCAATCACCACCGGCGCCTTCAACTCCCCGCGCGCCACCAAATCATTCAACGCCAATCCAAATTTGGCGCGCTCTCCATATCCCAGCCAGCAAATCCGCGACGGCAACCCCTGAAACTTCACGCGCTTCTGCGCCAGTTTGATCCATCGCGCCAAATGCTCATTCTCCGGAAACAGCTCCAGCACCAACTGATCCGTCCGCGCAATGTCCGACGCTTCGCCCGACAACGCCGCCCACCGAAACGGCCCCTTGCCCTCGCAAAATAGCGGCCGAATATACGCCGGCACAAATCCCGGAAAGTCATACGCGTTCTTAACGCCATGTTCGAACGCATACGTTCGAATATTATTTCCATAATCAAAAGTAACCGCGCCCAGCTTCTGCAAATCCAGCATGCCTTGAACATGCTGCGCCATCGCCGCCATCGACCGCTTCTTGTATTCCGCCGGATCGCTCTTCCGCAGTTCCAGCGCCGCCGCCAGCGCCATCCCATTCGGCACATACCCACCGATCGGATCGTGCGCGCTCGTCTGATCCGTCAGCAAATCCGGCACCACGCCGCGCTTCGCCATCTCCGGAATCAAATCCGCGCAATTCCCAACCAGCCCCACCGACGTCGCCTCGCCCTGCCTCACCGCGTTCTTCAAAATCCGCAGCGCCTCATCCAGCGAATTCACCATCACATCGCAATAGCCGCTCTTCACCCGCCGCTTGATCCGCTCCGGATCGACATCGATTCCCAGAAACGCCGCGCCATTCATCGTCGCCGCCAGCGGCTGCGCTCCACCCATCCCGCCCATGCCGCCGCTCGCCACCAATTTTCCCGCCAGCGACCCGCCAAAATGCTTCACCGCCGCCGCCGCAAACGTCTCGTACGTCCCCTGCAAAATCCCCTGCGTCCCGATATAAATCCAGCTTCCCGCCGTCATCTGCCCGTACATCATCAGCCCAGCGCGATCCAGCTCATGAAACCGGTCCCAATTGTTCCAATGCCCGACCAGATTCGAATTGCAGAGCAACACGCGCGGCGCATACTCGTGCGTCCGAAACACCGCAATCGGCTTCCCAGACTGCACCAACAATGTCTCGTCGTTCTCCAACCCCTTCAGGGTCCGCACAATCGCGTGAAAGCACTCCCAATTCCGCGCCGCCTTGCCCGTCCCGCCATACACCACCAGATCCGCCGGATTCTCCGCCACCTCCGGATCAAGGTTATTCATCAACATCCGCAGCGCCGCCTCCTGCTGCCACCCCTTGCAAGAAATCGCAGTCCCACGCGCCGCCCGAAACGGCCCCTTCGACAACCCCCCCGCCGCTTCCCCAACCGTCCCCGAAATCGTAGCCATCGCTCAGTTCTCCGCCTCCCAAGCTAGCACAGACCTTCACGTCTGTGCCTCAGCCCCACTCACTCCAATCCGCCTGCCGAGCCCGATCGTCGCCACCCTGTACCCGCGATCGCTTCCCAGATCGCGGGGTTTAAATGCAACAAATCCCAGCCTAAATCAAAATCACCACCGAATCCTCTTGCCCCTTTCCACTTTCAACTATCAACTTTCTTCGAGTCCTAGCCCATCCGTCCCCTAGGATTTCCCCCCGCAAAACGGTACATTACCCCCACCGCCCATGACCTACGGCACCCTCCCGTCACGTCTACTGAACGCGATCGATTCACTCCCGAATCCGCGCGCCCAACTCTTCCGCCGCGACAACACCTGGCACCCCATCCCCTCCGCCGAACTCCTCCGCCGCGTCGCCGGCCTCTCCATGGCCCTCGTCGAACTCGGCGTCAAGCCAGGCGACCGCGTCGCCGTTTTCGCCACCAACCGCCCCGAATGGCACACCGCCGACTTCGCCATCACCGGCGCAGGCGGCATCACCGTACCCATCTACTTCAACGAATCCACCGTCCGCATGGTCTACATCCTCAACCATTCGGCCGCAAAAGTGATCGTTGTCGCCGGCGCTCAGCAACTCGAAAAGCTCCTCGCCTGCCGCAAGAGCGTCCCCGAGCTCGACCACATCATCGTCGCCGAAGGCGGCCCCAACGTTCCCAACGAGTGCCTCAAATACGAAACGCTCATCGCCTCCGCAGGCGGCGCCGAAGTCGCCGCGTATCGCCTCCGCGCCGGACAAGTCCTCCCCGGCCAGCTCGCCTCCGTCATCTACACCTCCGGAACCACCGGCGAGCCCAAAGGCGTGATGCTCACGCACACCAACATCTGTTCGAACATCACCGATTCCTGCGTCACGTCCGACATGAATCCCGGCCTCGACAGCACGCTTTCCTTTCTCCCGCTCGCGCACATCTACGGCCGCACCATGGATTACGTCATGCTCTGCAGCGGCATCTCGATCGCCTACGTCGAGGACGTCAACGAGCTTTCCAAAATCCTTCTCGAAATCAAGCCGACCATCCTCGCCGCCGTCCCCCGCGTCTTCGAAAAGATGTACGTGCGCATCCTTGAAAAGGGAACGAAGAATACCGGCATCAAGCGCAAGCTTTTCGATTGGGGAATGAGCGTCGCCAAGCGCACCGCGAAGTGGCGTTGCGGAACCGGCTCCGCCAGCCCGTCCTTGAAACTTCAGTGGGCCGTCGCCGACAAACTTGTCTACTCAAAAATTCGCGAAGGCACTGGCGGCAAGCTTCGCATCGTCTTCTCCGGCGGCGCGCCGCTCTCTCGCGACCTCGCCGAATTCTTCTGGGCGATAGGCGTTTGCATTTATCAGGGCTACGGCCTCACCGAAACTTCACCCGTTTTGACTTCAAACTATCCCAAAAACCGAGTCGGCAGCTCCGGCAAACCCATCGCCAACGTTTTGATCTCCATCGCACACGACGGCGAAATCCTCGCCAAAGGCCCTTGCGTCATGCAGGGCTATTACAAAAGCCCCGACGCCACCCGCGAAGTCCTCGGCGAAGACGGCTGGTTCCACACTGGCGACATCGGCTATCTCGATCCCGACAACTATCTCTTCATCACCGATCGCAAAAAAGATTTGCTGAAAACCGCTGGCGGAAAATTCGTAGCGCCGCAGCCCATCGAAAACGCGCTCAAAGCCAGCCCATACATCCTCAACGCCATGGTCGTCGGCGATCAGCGCAAATTCGTCGTCGCGCTCATCGTCCCCAATCCCATTACCGTCGAAGCCAAAGCCGCCGAACAGGGAATTGCCTTCGCTTCGAATCAGCAACTGGTCGCCCACCCGTTCGTCCGCAAGCTCATCGACGACGAAGTCGCCCGCCTCACCACCCATCTCGCGCAGTGGGAAACCATCAAGCGCTTCGCCCTCCTCCCCGACGACTTCACCTTCGACAACGGCGGCCTCACCTTCACCATGAAACTAAAACGCCGCGTCGTCGAACAACAATTCGCCGCCGCCATCGAATCCCTCTACTCCGACGTCACCGACCCCCGCCCCACCATCGCCTAAAAATCCTCCCCAGCGGAACCCGGCATCTGGGTGCCCCACCCTCGGTTTATGAGGGTGGGGGTTTAGACCCAACGTCACCCAAATCGCAACGACGAATTCGAGTTTCTCAGCGCCACCCTGTAGCCGCGATCGCTTCCCCAGATCGCGGGGTTTAGATCCAACACCCCCTAGCCCAATCTAAATCGCCATTCAGTTCCCGCCGAATTTTCTTTCTACAAAAACAAAAAGGGACGGCCAAAGCCGTCCCCGAAACTCTGCACCCGGAATCGTTACTTCACTACGTCATTGCTTCTTTACTTCAGCTTCTTCAGAACATCCCCAACATCTGCCGGCATCCTTCGGCAAAATCCCGCTCCGGCATGATCAAACTCACAATCAAATGACCGTCTTTCGTGAAATCGTAAAAATGTCCCGGATGAACGTAGATGCCTTTCTTCGTCAGCAAATCCACGGCAAGCTCATCATCCGTCCGCGTGGCGGGCACCCGCACGACCGCATACCAGCCACCTTCGACTTCCAATCGTGAGCATGTCTTCCGCAGCATCAACTGGCGATCCAGTTCGCCCAGGTTTCTTTTGACGCGTGTCAGCACCTGCTTCTGAAATCCGTGCCGCTGATCCAGGAACGCTGGCAGCGCCAGCTGAATCGGCGCATTCATCGACAAATACGTGTCCGCAATAACCTCGATGCGATCGAGCGCCTGTTTCTTCAGCGCCTCGGGACCGCTCGTCACCAGCCACGCCGCCTTCATCTGCGGCAATCCCGAAATTTTCGAAAGCCCGCTCATCGTGAACGTCAGCGCGCCGGCATTTGAACTCAGCGACGGCGGCTTTTTGTCTCCGCCGGGTCGCGGCGGCCGCGGAGCTTTCAGCAAGTCTCGCCGAGCCCCATTCGTCTCGTGCGCAAAATCCAAAAACACTTCATCCGCAATCAACGCCAGATCGCGCGAACTGCAAATCTCATTCAGTGTCGCCAGTTCTTCCGGCTTCACGTAATGACCGGTCGGATTGTTCGGATTTACAACGATAATCCCGCGCGTCCGCGGCGTAATCGCGCCTTCGAGCGCATGAAAATCAATCTGCCATCCGTGGTCGTACATCAGCGGATAGTGCACCAGTCGCACATCATGAATATCCGCAAGAAATCCAAACAGCGGATAACTCGGCGCCGGCACCAGCAATTCGTCTCCGGGATTGCACATCGCGCGAAACACAAACGAATATGCCTCGCTCGTGCTCGCCGTCAAAATCACATCGTCGGCGGAAACCTCGTCTCCGCGATCAGCGTAATATTCCGCCACGGCCTGCCGCGCGCGCACGATGCCTTTCGGATCGGGCACATACGTCAGCGCCGCCGGATTTTGCAGCGCGTGCAGCAATGCCTCTGCATTCACCGTGAATCCAACTTCCGTCGGATTCGACGCGCTCAAATCATAGAGTCGCTTACCCGCGGCAAGATGCGCTGCGAGCGCTTCGCTCAGTTTATTGGGCGCAAGATTCCAGTTGGTGCGTTCCGCGAACATGACTCCATTCAAGACGCTCAAGTTCATTCGTGATTCTCTTTCACTCGTAAAACACAGTCGTACCAAACGGCAAAAATGTCAGCAGCGACACTTTGCAGGGCACTCTATACAACTACAGCAATTCGTCTTTCGCGTCCAATCGGGCACAATTCCGACAAGACATACTCTGTATGAACCGATGCATCCGAGTCCAGTGCCGATGCCTGAATCCGCGAGATTTGTTCCGTTCTGATAGGTTCAGCACTGCTATTACCCAGGTTGTATTTAAAGCAATAGCCATCCTCGTAACATCGTGAGCGAATTTCTTCCGTCCCTTTAGCGAATCGCCAGTGGGCCTTTCGGCGGGCGCCGCAGCGAGGCACGCGGCAAATTTGTTCTCCGCGCGCAACGCGTTTAGACTTTCAATGGGGACACACAATGGCAGACGAACTCGTCATCGCGGGCCGGGCGTTTCGCTCCCGCCTCATCGTTGGCACTGGCAAGTATCGCAGCTTTCAGGAAATGGCGCGCGCTCACGCCGCATCCGGCGCGGACATGGTCACCGTCGCGGTCCGCCGCGTAAATCTCACCGACAAATCGAAAGAGTCGCTCCTCGATTTTATCGACCGCGAAAAAATCTTCATCCTGCCCAACACCGCCGGCTGCTACAACGCCGACGAAGCGATTCGCACCGCGCGTCTCGGCAGGGAAGTCGGCCTTTCCAACTGGGTCAAACTCGAAGTCATCGGCGACCAGCAAACGCTTTTTCCAGACACCGAGGGCCTGATCGAAGCCACGCGCGTTTTAGTCAAAGAGGGTTTCGTAGTTCTCCCATACACCAACGATGATTTGATCGCCGCGCGCAAACTCATCGATGCCGGCGCATCCGCCGTGATGCCGCTCGCCGCTCCGATCGGCTCCGGCCTCGGAATCCAAAATCCCGCTAACCTTCGCATCCTTCGCGAACGCATCACCGAAGTTCCGATGATCGTGGACGCCGGAGTCGGGACCGCCTCCGACGCCGCGCAAGCCATGGAACTAGGGGCCGACGGCCTCCTCATGAACACCGCAATCGCCGAAGCGCAAGACGCCGAACTCATGGCCGAATCCATGCGCGAAGCCGTCAGCGCCGGCCGCAAAGCCCACTTGGCCGGCCGCATGCCCAAACGCCTTTACGCTGCAGCCAGCAGCCCCCTAACCGGCCTCGTCCGCTAGCACGCCCGTAAGGTCGTCCGCTAGTCCGCAATCGAGTGCGAGCCTCGTTGTTGACTGCCGGATTCCCTCGATGAGAGCATCTCCGCCATGAAAAGCCAAAATCGCCGTTTGATGTGGCACGGCATGTTTTTGTTCCTGCTCGGTCTCTTCACCGGATTCGCCGAAACGCATTTCGCTAACATGCGCATGGGTCTCGCCGCCCACCTGGAAGGCGTCATGAACGGCACTTTTCTGCTCGCCTTGGGCGCGGCCTGGAACGAACTCCGCCTCGCGACCGCACCAAAGTCCGTCACATTCTGGCTCGCGCTCTATGGCACCTACATGAATTGGTTCATCACAGCGCTCGCCGGTGTCTTCGGCACGGGTGCGCTCTCTCCAATTACTGCCGCTGGACGCAACGCACTCCCGTGGCAGGAACAAGTGATTACGGTCGGCTTCATGAGCGTAGGCTTGGCGATAGTAGCCTGCACGCTGCTCCTGCTCTGGGGCTTCCGCGCCAAAGCTCAGATTTCAAACGTTTAGCGCGAGTCCGTCCTCACTCGTAGCGCAGGGTTTCCATTGGGTCGACTTCGGTGGCGCGGCGGGCGGGGATGTAGCAGGCGGCTAGGGCTACGACAGCTAGCAGTGCGGTGACGCTGGCGAAGGTCGCGGCATCGGTGGGCGCTATGGCGAACAGCAGACTGGCCATCAGGCGGGTCAGCAGGAATGCTGTGACTAGCCCAGCTACCAATCCGACGATCACCATGGCTGCGCCCTGCTTCATTACCAGGCCGAGGACGTCGCCGGTTTGCGCGCCGAGCACCATGCGCAGGCCAAATTCTTTTGTTCGTCGTGCCACCGAGTAGGAGACTACGCCGTAGATTCCGACGGTCGCAATCGCCAGGGCTGTGATCGAAAATAGTGTCAGCAGTAGAGTGAGGAATCGCGGTCGCGCTTGGGCGCGTTCCAGTACATCGTCCATCAATCGCACGTCGGCCAGCGGCAGCGCGGGATCCAGTTCATTCAATTGCTCGCGCACCTGGCTCGCCAGACTGCTGGGATTTCCCGACTGCGACTTCATCACCACGTACATGTCGCTGACGCCGAGCGGCGCGGCCTGCTTATAGGGAATGTAAAGCTCTGTTCCCGAAGGCCTGTCGAGTCCGGCGTTCTTCACGTCATCGACGACGCCTACGACCGTGAACCATGGCGTATCTTTCCCCATGCCGGGCTGCACGCGCCGACCGACCGCGTTTTGTCCCGGCCAAAACGTATTTGCCATCGCGCGATTCACAATGACTGCTCCGGGGGCGCCCGCAACATCGCGATCGTCGAACAATCGCCCATCCATCAAGCGAATTCCCATCGTCGCGAAGTAGTCTTTGCTGACCGACTGATAGAAATCCACGTTTTGGATGGGGCCGCCTTCGCGTGGGACAAATCCTTCGATCCCGGTGTCGTCCATATTTGGCGGACGGAGCGGCGGAAGGCCGTAGACCAGAGCCGCCGATTGCACGCCCGGCATGTGTGTGATCCGCTCGTCGAGCCGGTTCCAGAATGCCGCGATCTTCGGATTGTCCGAATACGTGCCGCTCGGTAGCGAGACTCGCATGGTGATTACGTTCTCTGGCGACATCCCGGTGTGTACTTCCTGCAATTTCCAGAACGCCCGGAGCATCAAACCGCAACCGATCAGCAGCACCAGCGCCATCGCCAGTTCGCCCACCACGAGAACGCGCCGGAACAACTGCGCGCCGCCCGCGGCCGTCGTACTTCCTGCCGCATCTTTCAGCGAACCGGAAATTCCGCTGACGATTAGAGGGACCAGCGGCGCGAGTCCGAACAGCGCTCCGGTGACGAGGCTGGTCACGAGCGTAAACAGGAGGACTCGCCCGTCCAGCGCAATCTCATCCGCTCGCGGGATTCCTCCGGCGTTGGTCAATTGCACCAGCCGAATTCCTGCATACGAAAGCGCCAGTCCCAGAGCTGCGCCGAACAGCGCGAGCAGAATGCCCTCGGTGACGAATTGCCGCGCCAACCGTCCAAGACTCGCGCCCATCGCGCCGCGAATCGCGATCTCGCGGCGTCGAGCCTCGGCGCGCGCCAGCAACAGATTCGCGACGTTCACGCTGGCGATCAGCAGCACAAACGCAACCGCGCCCAGCAACATCAACAATGCCGGGCGAACTCCGGCAACTACTTCCGCCTGCAGCGGATAGCTCACCAGCGTGTGATTTTTCACATCGAAGCTGTGCGTATTGGGCGATTTGTGCTCGCCATAGGATTGCACCAGTGAAGCCAATTCGCTCTGCGCCTGCGCCGGCGTAATGTTGGGCTTCAGCCGCCCCAGCAAATACCAGTTATGCGAACCGCGTGAACCCGGATTTGCCGGATCGAACTGCACCGGCGTCCATACGCGCGCCGGATCGCTCTCACCCGGGGGAAACTGAAAACCCGTCGGCATCACGCCGACGATCGTCACCTTTTTGCCGTCCAACCGTGTCTCGTGGCCAATAATGTCCGTGTCGCCGCCAAATACCGATTTCCATGTTCCATACGAAATATCCGCCACCAGCGGCGCGCCTGTTACATCGTCAGCCGGGCTAATCAGCCGGCCCATCATTGGTGACACGCCCAGCGTCTCCAGCAGCGTCCCGGTTACGTACGCCGTCGTCACCCGCACCGGCTGGGTCTTGCCTCCCAGGTTCGTCCCGGTCACGCCCCAGGCATCCAATGTCGCCCACGAATTCGTGTCCTTCTTCAAATCAAAATATTCGGGCGTCGAGGTCCAGAATCGCGGGAGCCCGCCATTTGGAAACGTCGGAAACTCGGTGTACACACGGACGAGCTGTTCGGGATGCGCGTAGGGAAGCGGCCGCAGCAAGACGGCGTTGACCACGGTGAAGATTCCGGTCGTTGCGCCGATGCCCAGCATCAGGCAGAGCACCGCGGCCATTGTGAAGCCGAAATTTTTGCGCATCATGCGCAGTGCGAACCACAGATCTTGTTTGAACGTTTCCATTTATACCCCCACTCCATGTTCTACGCTTTGCGCGCCAGCAAAGTTCCGTTTTGGTTCTTTGACGCGTGGATTCGCTCTTGGAGTCCTCGGTTGGGGGGAAGGATAGACCCCACCCCCACCTTTTTTTGTAAGAATGTGATTCTATGAGGTTTGGACGGGCGAGTGTTGCAAGAATGTGATTCTGCGCGAGTTATTGCTTGAGGGGTGCTGAAAGCTTGGCAAATGGAAGGATTTTGAAGGGTGGGGTTGAGCGTTCGAACAGTGAAATTAGCTAACACGGGGGATGTTAGCATAGAAGTTAGCAGATGTCAAGAGTGTTTACTGAACCGCCATTCGAATGAGCGGGTGCTTGAAGGCTTGGTTGGGCGACGGCGGCGGGTGTGGTGGCGACGCAGGGACCTTGCGGACATGGGGCGCACCCTTTGAAGCTCAGGGCCTTCGGGCGTGCTGCGCCCGTGCACGGACTTGAGCGATGCGGGGCGAGACGCGGAGTGTTCGAACGCTTTATGGCGTTCGGAACAAAAAGTGCCAGAGGGCGTCGACTAGCGCGTGGACGATCGCGGAGGCGAAGATCGAACCGGTCTTGCGCCACGTCCAGCCGTAAAATAGGCCCGCGATTGAAGCCAGGATTACGTAACGCCAGTTCGGGAAACCCATGTTTGTGATGTGGGAGAGGCCAAACAGCACCGAGGCTATGATCCATCCAGACGTTTCGCTTTTCGTCGAGCGCGCCAGCATGTTTTGCAATAGCCCGCGGAACAGAAGCTCCTCGGGCCAGGCGATGAAGCACAAGATTGCTACCGTGCTAAACGGCAGCATCACCCAATCGCGCCAACGCGGGTCGAACTGAACGAAGTGCAATGCGGTGCCGAGCGGGACTGCGATTGCGGCGAACACCAGGAAGCTGGCCGCAATGTAAAGACCCCACCGGCGTCCCCAGCCGACGCTGTAGCCAACGCCGCAATTTCCATCGGAGTTGAAGCGGCGCACCAGGAGAAACGTTGCCAGAGCGGTCACGACGCATAGCATCACCGTGAACACGTAGGCTAGTTGGCGGTCGGGGTACGGCCAAAGCCAGTGCGATGGCGAAAATTTCACGGCGACCCACACGCCGGCGATGGTCAGGTAATCCTGCCAAGTTCCTGGGGGCTTTCTTTCCGCGGTCGACGCCAGAAGAAGCGGCACGAATACGAGGGCAGTGACAGCCGCGCTGCGCGCGAATGTAAAACTGTTTGTTCCGAGGGCGTAAATCAGGTATCCAAGAATCGTTGTGATGCCGAGCAGGTAGCCGCTGCCGGAGCCGAAACGCAAGGAAATGAAATCGGTCACGCCACGGGCTGCGAAGAGCAGCATCACGGCGAAATAGAATCCAAATGTGATGAGTGTTGCGGCGAAGGGGCGTTGGCCGGAGCTGAAACGGTCGGCGAAGATTACGACGCCGATAGAGAGCACGGTCCAGATGGACAGCATCGCTCGAGGGCTGATTTGTCGCATGGTGGCCAGGATGGATTCTATCGCAGGGGAGGATTGGGGTTGGTTGGCGATGGGTGTTGAGAGGCGGGAGCGGTGGCATCTAAACACCCACCCTCAGACATCGAGGGTGGGGCACCCGACTGTTCGTTTTTCGGAGTGTTTTTCGGAGGATGGTCGTTCGTTGTGGCTGACTCTAGACCCCGCGATCTGGGAAGCGATCGCGGCTACAGGGTGGCGTGTCTGAATCGTGAGCATTGAACACAAACCTGGTGGGAATCGGCTGGCGTACATCGATTGGATGCGGGGATTTGCTTGTCTGGCGATGTTTCAGACGCATTGCTATAACTCGTGGCTTTCGCCTGCGGATCGCAAATCTGCGCTTTATGCTTACTCGCAGTTGGGCGGGACACTGCCGGCTCCGTTGTTTATTTTTCTGGCGGGACTATCGTTTGCGCTGGTTACGGAGAAACTTCGAGAGAAGGGGATTGATCGCAATGCGATTGCGCGGACGACGATTCGTCGCGGCGCTGAGATTTACGTGCTTGGGTTGCTCTTTCGCATCCAGGAATTCGTTCTCGGATTTCCGATTGCGCCGTGGACCGATCTGTTTCGCGTCGACGTGCTGAATATTCTGGGCATCTCGATGATGCTGATGGGTGTGCTGTGTTGGTTGACCGCGTCTCGCGCCGGAACGGCGTCATCGGGAGTCGCATCTTCCGTCACGGCTTCGAACGTAACTTCGTCGAACTCGGCTGGTGACAGTGCGCCGGCAAAAGCGTCCTGGCTGGCGAAATCGCGTGATGGCGCGATCGTCGGTGGAATGGTTGTCGCCGCCATCATCGCGTTGGTGACGCCGTTGGTTTGGACGACTACGCGGTTTACTTCAATGCCGTGGCAGCTTGAGACATATCTCAATGGAGTCCACGTTTTCGGTAAACCGCAAGCGTGGCTCTTTCCAATTTTTCCATGGGTATCGTTTGCGTTCGCGGGGCTCGCAATCGGTTTCTTTCTCTTTTCTGATTTCGCGAAGAAAAATCAGACGAAAGCGTTTGTCGGATTCGGTTGCGCGGGCGTTCTTGCATCGGTTCTGTCGGTTCTGTTCGACAAGAGTCGAATTCGTTTCTACAACGCGGCCGACTACGACTACTGGCATGCCAGTCCTAATTTTCTGCTGATGCGGTGCGGAATTCTCTTGGTGATTTTATTCGGAGCGTACGCGTGGTGCCGCTGGGGATATGCGCAGCGGGGATTCAGCCCAGTCATTCAATTGGGGCGGACGTCACTGCTGGTCTACTGGGTGCACATGGAATTTGTTTACGGACGGTTATCGATCTTGCCGAAGGGGAAGTGCGGCATCGCCGCCGCGACGATCGGGCTCATCGTCATATTTTTGGCGATGCTGGCGCTTTCGATCGGAAAGACAAACTGGAAAAAACGCGAGGTTAGGGTTTCGCGGGGGCGTCCGTCGGTGGCGGCAACTGCGGAACCCGTATGATGACTTCGCCCTGCTTGGCGCGCTGTAATTCTTCGCGGGCGATACGCTCGATCTCGTGTGGATCGCTCTTTAGCGCTTTGACTTGGTCGCTGAGCTGAACATTTTCTGAATTCAGCCGGTCGATGTCTTTTCGTACGCGCCGAATTTCGAGTTGCGTTCGCCGCATCGCGATGAATCCGTGAGTGCCGAAAATGTCGTGCACTACGAGCGCGAGCACGAACAAGCCGAGGACCGTTCGGCCGTGCTGCTTCAAGAATTCGGTGATCTGAGATTCGATCGTGTCCGTTTCGTTGCTGCTGGTCACGTTGCGAGGACCCACTTCGTCGCCTCTTCGGTCAATCGCGCGGAAGCTTTTGCGCTGTCCGCTTCGACGTACAGCCGCAAGAGCGGCTCGGTGCCGGACAATCGCAGCAGCATCCAACTCCCGTCGTCGAAAACGAATTTTGCGCCATCCGTGCGATCGACCGATACAACTTTCCGGCCAAGAAGTGTCGAAGCGTCCACGGCGACTTTCTTGATGGCGTTTGCTTTCTCTTCGTCGCTGAGGTGAAGATTTTCGCGGACGGGCCAGAATTCGCGGCCGATCTTTTTGAAGAGGGCTTTTACTTGATCGGCGATGCAGCCGCCTCGCGCCGCCAGCATTTCTGCAACGAGCAGGCAGGCGAGGATTCCGTCTTTCTCAGGGACATGGCCGCGAATTGTGAGCCCGGCGCTTTCTTCGCCGCCCATGGCGATTTTGTCTTCGCGGATGAGTTGGCCGATGTATTTGAAGCCGACGGGAGTCTGATACGTCGTTTGGCCGTGGGATCTCGCGGCGGCGTCGATCATTTGGGAAGTTGCGACACTGCGGGCCGCGGGCATCTTCCAGCCGCGCGAATCGACGAGGTAGTCGTAGACGAGAGCGAGGATGTGATTGGGCGAGACCCAAGTGCCGTCGCGATCGATGATGCCGAAGCGATCGGCGTCGCCGTCGGTGGCGAGGCCGGCTGTGGAGCCTGACTTTTTGACGGCTTCGCGCAGCGGCGCGAGATTTTCGTCGGAGACGTCGGGGCCGGTGCCGTCGAAAAGAGTGTCGCGGTTGGTGCGCATCGCGGTGATTTCGACGCCGTGGTCGGCTAGGACCTTGTCGAGATAGCCGGCGCCGCAGCCGTGGAGGGCGTCGATGACAAATTTGGCTTTGCCTTTTTTGAGGACGTCGAATTTTACGAGTTCGCCGAGGCGCTTGAGGTAGGTGTCGCGGAGATTGACCATCTCGGATTTGGCGTTTTCGTGGCGAGGTGGTTTTGCGATGTCGCCTTGGGCGGCGAGTTTTGCGGCGCGGGCTTCGATGTCTTTTGTGACTTCGGGAAGGGCCGGGCCGGCGTCGGGGCCGGAAAATTTAAGGCCGTGATATTGGGCGGGGTTGTGGCTGGCGGTGAAATTGATGGCGCCGTCGAGCTTAGAGCGCATGATTTCGTAAGCGATGGCGGGAGTTGGGGTGAACGTTTCGCAGAGGAGCGTCTTAATTTTGTGCTGCTGGAGGATGTCGACGGCGAGTTGCGAGAATTCTTCGGAGTAGAAGCGGGGGTCGTAGCCGACGAGGATTGTGGAATTTTTCTTGGCGTCGTTGACGTGGCCGGCGATCGCGGTTACGGCGAAGCGGACGTTGGCGAAGGTGAAGTCGTCGGCGATGAGGCCACGCCAGCCGGAGGTGCCGAATTTGATGGGGGATGCGGGTGAGATGGAAGGAGAAGGTGTCATGGCGAGTTATTCTAGCGCGGAGGCACAGGAAAAAAATAGTTGGCGGAATGCTGTAGATGCCGGGACGCTGCGATCTTAGTGGAGGTTGAGTCGATGGTGAGTGGAAAAGGGAAGCGGGTGGTGTTGGTGACGTGCGGGTCGCTCAGAGAGGCGCGGAAGATTGCTCGCGGTGTTGTGGAGAAGAAGTTGGCGGCTTGCGTGAATGTTGGGACGGCGGCGGTGGAGTCGATTTATCGGTGGAAGGGGAAGGTGGAGACGGCGCGGGAGTTTTTGTTGATTATCAAGACGACTGCGGCGCGTCTTGAAGCGTTGGAGAAAGAAGTGAAGCGGTTGCATAGCTATGATGTGCCGGAGTTTGTGGTGCTGGGAATTGCGGCGGGGTCGAAGGAATATTTGCTGTGGGTTGAAGAGAGCGTGCGCTAGCGGAAGGATCGTGCCGAGATGGGGCGCAGCGGCGCTGCGCCCCTACACGAGATGGGCGGAAAGACGAAGGGCGCAGCGATTTGCTGCGCCCTTCGTTTGCGACATTGAGACTTCAGCGAGTTGCGAAGTTGAGATTAAGCGAGAGATTGCCGCGGAGCGGCGATCTCTCGCGGTTGATGGCTAGAAGATGAGCCGGAGGCCCAGCTCCATGGTGCGGGAGCCGCCGTCGAACGCGCTTTTGTTGAGGAACGTCGGCGACGTAACGAAGATGTAGCCGGCGTTGAATGGGTTGGCGTTGTTGTTCGAGTCGTTCGCGCCGTTGTTGGAGGCGAGACCAATACTCGGATTGCGGTGGTTAAACGTGTCGTAGGTCTGGAAGCGGAACTGGATCGAGGCGCGCTCGGTCAAGTGGTTGGTCTTGAAGACCGACATGTTCCAGATGTTGAGGCCGGGGGTGCTGACGGTGTCGCGACCGGTGTTTGGCATCGTGCCGACGCCCGCCTGAATGAAGCGAGCGGCCGGATTGGCAGCGACGTAACCGACGATATTGCCGTCGGCGCACGTTGCGGAAGTGGCCGTGGCGATACGCGTTGCGCCGCCTGCGCCGTCGTTGCAGACCGGATTGACGATTGAAGCGGTGTTGCCCGCGCCCGCGGGATTAAAGATGGTGCGGTCGCCGGCGGTGTCGCCGTTGTCGTTGGAGTCGACGCCGGAAAGCGGGGTGACCGGCTGGCCGGATTGCGCGAGGTAAGTGCCGCTCCATTCCCATCCGTTGGCGACCGCGCGAACGAAAGCGTGGTCGTTGTGGATGTTGGGCAAGTCGTAGACCCAAGTGATTGCGAACTTACTTGGCAGGTCGAGAGCGGAACGGCCGCGTTCGTTGGCGTAGTCGAAGCCGTCTTGAGCGCGGCGCGGGTTCACGAAGCTGCTGAAGAGTTCGTTGGTGGAGTTATCGATATTTTTCGAGAAGGTGTAGTTGGCGCGGAGGTAGAGGCCCTTCGCGAAACGATGGATGAAGTCGACGGACGCGGCGTGGTAAATGCCGTTGCCGACCGGGGGGAACGAGGTCATGCTGCCGAGGAAGCCGGCCGAGGAAAGATTGCGGCACGGAGCGACGGGCTGTACGGATGGATCCGGGCAGAAAGCGTCGAAGGAGGCCACGGTGTCGACGGGAGCGGCAACCGCTGCAGGAACGTCGCTCGCGTTGATGTACGTCGGCAACGGAGTAAGGGGCGCAACGCCGGTCTGCGGATTGAAAGCAGATGCGGCGTTGAGCCGCGTCTGCACGGGCAAATCGAGGCTTCGGGTGCCGACATAGCGGATTTCAATGCTGGAGTCGCGCATGAGTTGGTGCTGGACACCGAGCGACCAGGTAATGACCTTGGGATCGACCATGTCGGGGATGAAGCTGCTGGTGGCGGCGCGCGCGTCGGCTTGAGTGGTCGGCGGGACGTTGACCTGGAGCAAGCCACCGCCAGCGAGGAAGCCTGTGCCGGTAGCGCACCATGCCGGAGCGCCTGACAGCGAGCAGGTGATCGCCGGGTTTTGTTCGGTCTGTAGTTGAGGCGGTAGCGAATTGGTGGCGAAGTTGTTGGGAATCACGTCGTAGGAGATTTGGGCGCCGCCGCGAACTGCCCAGCGGCCGCGACCGGTTGGATCCCAAGCAAAGCCGACGTGAGGACCGATGTTGTTGGTATCCGGTGTTGGCTTTCGGAAGATGAGGCCGACAGACGGATCGTTGGAAATTGCGTTCAGGGCTTGCTTGCCCTCGTCGCGCGGAACACCGGTGTATTCGTAGCGGAGGCCGAGGTTGAGTGTGAGGCGCGACGTGATTTTCCAGTCGTCCTGCGCGAACGCGTAGACGGCTCCGTAGTTGTCGGCGACGAAGCCGCTGCCGGCGCCCCGGAGAGCACCGTTGGCGCCGTCGGGCACGAGGTCGTTGACGAAAGCATTCAGCGTCGCGTAATCCCATTCACCGCGGGCGCGTGGCAAAACGTCGCTGGGCGAAATCTGGTCGCGGACTTCGACACCGAATTTAAAGGTGTGCTTGCCGCGGATGTAGCTGAGGTTGTCGACGGCCTGGTAGATATTTTGCGCGTAAGACTGTGGCGCGAGGCTGTTGGGGCCGACGTTGCTGCCGAACTCGTCGATTTCGACGTTGGGGAAGTTCGAGAAGGCGTCGGGCGCCACGCTACTTGGGCCATTGAGGCGCGAGTAGGATGCGCGGAAGTCGTTGATGAAGTGGCTGCTAATGGTCCATGAATCGGTGAAGATGACTTTTCGCGCGTCGGACTGTTGCGTGCCGGTGAATTGCGATTGCGGCTGAACCGGGTTGACCTGGGGGGCGCGGAAGCGATCGTAGAGAACGCGAGTGCGAAGTTGATGGGCGCCGAGATTGAGATCGGCGTTGACGGTGAAGTCGTGCTGATTGGAGAAGTTTGGTGCGACACCGGCGAATTGGCCGACGTCGATGGGAGTGCCATTCACGAGCGTGGTGCCGCTTTTTGCGGCAGCCGCGGGGAATTGCTTGAGGATGTCGAGGACCGCGGCGTCGGGATTGAGAGCCTGGATCTGCTGGATGCCCGTAGCCGTGGGCATGGTAACGGTCGCGCCCTGAGAGCCGAGGCCTTCGCCCTGGAATTCGTACGCGCCGTAGATGAATAGTTTGTTGCGCTTGATCGGGCCGCCGACGCTGCCGCCTTCGCGGTTGTAGTCGAAACGATTTTTTACGTCGCCGGTGCCGGTGAAGGCGGTCTTTTCCTGATTGGTGGGGGCGTCGAGATCGCGGTTGCGGTTGTACCACCACGCGCTGCCGTGCCAATCGTTGGTGCCGGACTTGGTGACGATGTTGAATTGGCCGCCGGCGGAGTGACCGTACTCGGCGCCGAACTGATTGGTGAGGAGAGTGAATTCGGCGACGGATTCCTGAATGACGGGCTGCGTCGGACCGTTGACGTCGAGGCGATTGTCGTCGACGCCGTCGATGGAGAATCCGTTGAAGCGCGGGCGCAAGCCGCCGACGGAACCGCCGGAGCCTTGAACACCGCCTTGCTGCGTTGTGGTGCCGGGAGCGAAGACCGCGAATTCTTTGACGTCGCCGCCGAGCGTGTTGACGGGGAGATCGTTGACGACGCGGCCGGCGAACGTGGCGCCGAGTTCGGACGATTCGGTTTGCACGAGTTCAGCGCCGGCTTCGACTTCGACGACGGAGGAGACGTCGCCGACTTCGAGGACGGCGTTGGCTTCAGAGATCTGGTTCGATTCGACCTGAATGGTCTTGAAGATAGCTTTGCGGAAACCTGATTTTTCGACGGTGACGGAATACGTGCCGACGGTTAGGTCGGGAAAGACATAGGTGCCGGCGCTCGATGCCGTGGCGATCTTTGGAACATTTGTAGCTTCGTTTGTGACGGTGACCTTGGCGTCTTCGACGCTGGCGCCAGTCTTGTCGGTTACAGTGATGCGAAGGGTGCCGTCCAAACGCTGGGCGCGAAGTGCTTGCGTCGCAAGCAGGCAAGTCAACAACACGAATAGCGCAAACCTGATGGTTCTCACCATAGGGACTTCTCTCCTTAGGAAGGAATTGCTGTGGGGTAGGGATGCGGTGGCGGCCGTAGACCTGAAACACCCCGAGGAAATGGCCGATCCGTCCCAACCTTATGCTGAACAGGGAAAAGGCAGACCGAGGTCCAGAGTGAGAAACGGGGATGTCATTTGTTGCTAAGTGTTCGATGAAGAGCTAAGTGGGAGAGGGGGTAGGGGCATACTTTTGTAATTGAGGGAGGGGTGTGGCGGAACTTTAGAAATTTAGAGTCGGTGGGGAGATAAAGACTACAGATTTCTTGAGGCGATTTTGAGAACTGGAGGGAGAGGCGACGAGAATTGAGAGCGGTTAGGGGGTTATCGGAGTTTGGCGGATTCGGATTTGGCTTGTTGGAGGAAAGGGAGGTTGGGGTCGGCGTCCTTCCAAAGAGTCAGGAATGTTGCGTAGGCGGCACGGGCTTTCGTGGTGTCACCGGATGCGGCGTAGGCGCGGGCGATGCCCAGGTAGGCAAGCGGGAAGGTATAGAAATTCTCGACCGCACCGGGGTTGTCGATAATTTTTTGGAATTGGGGAATCGCTTGCGCTGGATTGCCGGCCTTGAGGTAAGCCTGGCCGCGGAAGAATAGCGGGAACACCGTGGAAACCTGGAATTGACCTGGAGCACTCAGGTCATAGGGTGCAGCGGGCTCCAAAACCTCAAGGGCGTGAGCGGCAGTGCCGCGGGACAACTCGAGCGCCGCGCGCGCGGACGGCAACCAAAATCCTTGAATCATTGTGTCGACCGGAGAGTCGTGACTGATGCGGTCGATTAGCTTTTGAGCGTTCGCGGCATCACCGCTGCGGGCGTAGGCGATCGCGCTGAGGAGTTCGACGTCGCGGCCGGGCGCAAGCGCGATCGCGGCGCCAACAAATTTGCGAGTGGACGCGGCGTCGCCCATTTCGGATTCGCGGAGCGCCTGAGAGACGAGCCAGATCGCAGCCGCTTCCGGCGCACCAGCCCGTTTGGCGGAGTCGGCGGCGTTGGTCGCCAGAGTTCGAGCCTTTGATAATCGTCCGTGAAATGTTTCCGTATCGGCCTCAAGCGAAATGAAAACATCTTCGACGCCGGATTTCCCCGCAGCCCAGTTGATCGCGTCGGACATCGCGGACGCGTCATGTTTTTGAAAGCCCAGGTAGTAAGAGGCAAGGCGCGGGTAGGGACCATCGAGATTGCGCTGCACGCTCTCTTTGTACATTGCGGTGGCTTCATCGACGCGATTCAGAGAGAGATAAGTGCCGATCAGATTTCCGTAGCTGATGACGCTATTCGGAACGATAGCAGTAGCGGCGAGGGTCTCGGTGAGACTGTCCTGAAACCGTCCGAGGGTGGAATAGATCACTCCCAGATTTCCGAGTGGTACATCGTCGTTCGGATAAGCCTGGGCCCACTGTTTGTAGGAGTCTTCGGCTTTGTCGAGCTGTCCGGTGACAGTCGTGTAGTACGTGCCTTCGATATAGAAGCGCTCGCGGTCGGTGACCAGATTGCGAAGTTCGAATGCTTTTTTGTAGTTAGCGATGCCCAGCGTGGCCTGGTTGTGGGTGGTGTAGAAGGTGCCGATGGAAGCGTAGGCACGCGCGAAATTTGGATCGAGCTGCACTGCGCGGGTCAGATACGGGAAGCCTGCATCCTGGTCATTGGAATAACCGATGCGGATGCCCTGAGAAAAGGCTTCAAGCGCCTCAAGAGAAGAGGTAGTGACCTGTGATAGAGGTTTGTTGAATTTTTGAACGGAGCTGATGGACTCGCCGAGTTTCTGCCGGAGTTCGCTTCCAGCCTGGCCTAGAGATTTCAAAACCGCGTCGCGATTTTCGGCTTCGGCCTGAGTGCTGGCGATGGCGTCGCCGTTCTGGCAATTGACGGCTTTGAGTCCAATCAAATAGTGCGAGCCGACATTGGCAATGGAGCCGCTGAGATAGGCCTTGCTGTTGGAACGAAGGCAGACTTCGCGGGCGACTTCTTGCGAGAGGCGCTCATTGCCGTTGCGGTTCATGAGCTTGAGAGTGCCGGCGACGCGTTCGTCTGAGATGACGTTGAGGTAGGGCGATTGTTCCAACTGGATGGCGAGGGCGCTTTTGAGGGCGTTGTCGAAAACGGGATCGTTGGTGGTGTTCGTGAAGTCGGCGATGACGATGGGATCTTTGTCGCTGAGTTTGGCGGAAGTACGTGAACGCCAGAAATAGCCGCCGCCTGCGAGAAGCAACAGGAGGATCACGGCGGCGAAGAGCACCCAGGTTTTCGAGGATTGCGCGGGTGCTTCGGCGAGCGGGACTTTTCCGGCGCTGGCAGGTTTGCGTGGGCCGCTGGAGATCTTCTTTGGCGCGACAAATTCTTCTTCGTCCGCGGCGGCGGGCTGAACGATGGAGCGGCCGGAAGTTTCTCGGCGAAGGCGTTTTAAGTCGGCGCGGAGATCGGAGGCGTGCTGGTAGCGGAGGTCGCGATTTTTTTCGAGCGCCTTATTAATGATGCGTTCGAGTTCGGAGGGGACTTCGTTGTTGAAGCGCACGGGAGCCGTGGGAGTTTTGTGAAGAATGCCGTCGAAAATTGCGGCGGAGGTGTCGCCTTTGAAGGGCAGGACGCCGGTGGCCATTTCGTAGAGAACGGTGCCGAAAGAGAAGAGGTCGGTGCGGGCGTCGAGCGTTTTGCCGAGGGTTTGTTCGGGAGACATGTAGGCGACAGTGCCGACAGTGCTGCCCGCGCCGGTGAGATGGTCTTCGGTCAGATTGCCGCCAGGGCCTGAGGCGGTGTCCCCGGACGGGGAAGCGCCGGCTATGGTGAGCTTGGCGAGACCAAAGTCGAGAATTTTTGCGTGGCCGCGCGAGGTGATGAAAATGTTGGCCGGCTTGATGTCGCGGTGAATGATGCCTTTGGAGTGCGCTGCGTCGAGCGCGTCGGAAATGTCGGTGCCGATTTCGAGCAGGCGTTCAATTTCAATGGGCGAGTTGGTGATGACGTGCTTGAGCGTGGCGCCTTCCATGTATTCCATGATGATAAAGGCGCGGCCATCGTGTTCCTGAATGTCGTGGATGGTGCAGATGTTGGGATGATTGAGGGCGGAAGCGGCGCGGGCTTCGCGCTGAAAGCGTTCGAGAGTTTGCGGGTCGCTGGAGACTTCGTCGGGAAGAAATTTGAGAGCGACGAAGCGGCCGAGCTTGGTGTCTTCGGCCTTGTAGACGACGCCCATTCCGCCGCCGCCGAGTTTTTCGACGATGCGGTAATTGGATATCGACTGTCCGACCAAGGTGGGGGAATCGGGCATCGGTGGGGATTCTATGGGGCATGGTGAAGAGAGTCAATGCGAGGGGGGTTGGTGCAAGAGGAAAATTGAAAAGGGAAACTGGAAAATAGAAAACGACGAGACGAATTTGACGCGCCAGTGAATGGATCGGAGTCGAGCTATTGGGGGAGCCTGGCGTATTCGGACTTGGCTTGTTTGAGGAGGGGAATGTCTGGGTCGGCGTCTTTCCAGATGGCGAAGAAGTCCTGGTAGGCGGTGCGGGCTTTTGCGGAGTCGCCGGAGAGAGAGTAGGCGCGGGCGAGGCCGAGTTGGGCCAGAGCCGGCAGGATTTCGTTCAGGCTTAGATTGCGATTGTCGAGCAACTTCTGGAAATCGGCAGCGGCCTCGGTCCCCTTTTTTTGTGCGAGAAGCGCGGTTCCACGCAAATAGATCTGAAGCAACGACATTTGCCAACTAGCCAAATCGTACTTTGCGAAAGGAGCCAAGGTTTCGAGCGCTTTCGCCGGATCGTTACGATTGAGAGCAAGCTGCGCGTGGATCACGGGAAGGTAGATCGATTGAACCAAAGTGTCCTGGGGAAAGCGCTTGGAGAGGTCGTCGGCCAGAGACTGGGCGTGCGCCGAATCGTTTATCGATGCGTAGGCCAGCGCCGCGAGCGGTTGGACATCGCGCCCTTTGGACAACGCGAGGGTTGCCACGGCGTGTTCGCGAGCGCGGGTAAAGTCACCCGCGAACGCCTCTCGGAGAGCGGCAGCGCCGATGTAACTGGCTGCAGTTTCCTTTTCACCGGCTGCGATGGCCGAATCGGCAGCACGGCGGGCGAGGTCGCGGCTTTTCGTCATCCGACCGAAATAGGCGTTCGTCCCAGCGTCCGCTTGGAGGAAGGTGTCCTCGGTTCCGACCTGGCCCTTGCCCCAAGCGACCTGCTTTGCCATGGCGGCAGGATCGTTTTCAATAAAAGCGATCTGGTACACGAGGATGTGCAGCAAGGGCGAATCGAGGTTTTTCGAGAGCGCATCGGCCACGGTCGCTTTCGCTTCTTCAATGCGGTTCATCGCCATATAGAGCTGAGCGAGGCTCGAGTACATGGCAGCGTTGCCTGGCTCTACTTTCAAGCAAGCTTTTGTTTCTGTAAGCGCTTTGTCCAGGTCTCCCAAGACTTGATAGATCACTGAGAGGTTGTTGAGTGGTACGAAATCGCGGGGATATGCCTGTGACCAGGCGTTGTAGGCCTGCACGGTCTTTTCGAGATCGCCGGTCGCGTACTGGTAGTAGTGCGATTCGATATAGAAGCGTTCGACCTCGCTGACGCGATCACGAAGTTCGAAAGCTTTGTGAACTTCGTCGCTGGCGCCGGTAATTTCTCCCAGGTCGTAGTAGCAGGTGCCCAGCGAGGCATGGGCCATGGCGAAATTTGGGTCGAGTTCGACGGCTTTTTTCAGGTGAGGGATGGCGGCCGCGTAATCGGCGCTGCCGAGCATGATTTTTCTGGCGGTGCTGAACGACTTGAGCGCCTCCAGAGATGACGTGGTGGCGCGATCGATGGGTGTGTCGAATTTTTGGACGGTGCTGAGGGATTCACCGAGCTTTTGACGGAGGTCGATGGCGGCGTCGTCGAGGGCTTGCAAAACTTTTGTTTTGCCTACGGCGCGAACCTGCTTTTGTGTGAGGACGTCGCCGGTGGCGCAGTTCACGGCTTTAATGCCGACGATGTATTCGGTGTCGAGGCTGGCGATGGATCCTTCGAGAACGGCGGCGCTTTGGGTGCGCTGGCAGATTTCGCGCGCGACCTTCGAGGTGAGATGGGTGTCGGCAGGCTGACTCATGAGGCGGAGCGTTTGCTGGACGCGCTCTTCGGAGACGATGCGGAGGAACGGGGATTGTTCGAGTTGAATGGCGAGAGCTTGCTTGAGCGTGTCATCGAAGACGGCGTCGCCGGTGGTGTTGGTGAAGTCGGCGAGGACGATGGTGTCTTGCTCGGTGAGCTTGGCGGAGTGCGTGGAACGGTAATAAAGGAAGCCGGCTGTGGCGAGGAGAGCGATCAGAGCCGCGCCGGCGATGAGAGGCAGAGCGCTGCGTTTTTCGGAAGATGTCTCGGGTGCTGGCGTGTCAGCGATTGGCTGTCGCTGAGAAGAGGCACTAGCGGGTCGCGGCGTCGAGGCTGACGGAGTTTTGTGGCGGTCGCTAGAAATTTTCGACGGTGCGATGGAGGCATCGTTTGCGTCGAGAGCGGGAAGCACGGCGGAGCGGCCGGAATCGGTGTCGCGCTTGAGGCGTTTTAATTCGGAGCGAATGTCGGAAGCGTGCTGGTAGCGGAGGTCGCGATCTTTTTCGAGAGCGCGGTTGATCACTTCTTCGAGGCGTGTGGGGAGATCGGGGTTGAGTCGAACGGGCGATACGGGAGCGCGGTGAAGGATGGATTCGAAGATAACGCCGCTGGTGTCACCGCGAAATGGAAGCGTGCCGGTCGCCATTTCGTAGAGGACGACGCCGAAGGAGAAGAGATCGCTGCGAGCGTCGACGTCTTTGCCGCGGACTTGCTCGGGCGACATATAGGCGACGGTGCCGAGAGTGCTGCCGGGGCTGGTGAGATGCTCGGGGCGCGCTCCTTGCGTTGTGTTGTCGGAGGCGGTGTCGGGGCTGACTGCTGCGCTTGCGGAAATTTTGGCGAGACCGAAGTCGAGGATTTTGGCGGTGCCGCGCTTGGTGACGAAGATATTCGCGGGCTTGATGTCGCGGTGGACCACGCCGGCGTTGTGCGCCGCGTCGAGCGCGTCGGCGATGTCGATGCCGATTTCGAGGAGGCGTTCGAGTTCGAGAGGGCTGGCGGTGATGACGTGCTTGAGCGTAGCGCCGTCGAGAAATTCCATGGCGATGAAGGCGCGGCCGTTGTCTTCGCCAATGTCATGGATGGTGCAGATGTTGGGGTGATTCAGAGCGGACGCGGCGCGGGCTTCACGTTTGAAGCGTTCGAGCGATTGCGGATCTTGCGCGAGATCGTCGGGAAGAAATTTGAGGGCGACGAAACGGCCGAGGCGCGTGTCTTCCGCTTTGTAGACGACACCCATTCCGCCACCGCCGAGTTTTTCGACGATGCGGTAATGGGAAATTGTCCGACCAATCAGCGAGGAGGGCTCGGGCATGGGCGGGAAGATTCTATGAGGGGTGGGACTGGGGAGTCAATGCGGGTGGAAAATGGAAAAGGGAAAATGGAAAAGCGAAGAGGGTGGGGACAGTGGGCGCAGCGGCGAACGATGGAAGGTCGCGTTATTGGGGGAGTTTGGCGTATTCGGATTTTGCTTGGATGAGGACGGGGATGTCGGGGTCGGCGTCTTTCCAGAGGGCGAGAAAGTCCTGGTAGGCGGCGCGGGCTTTGGCGTTGTCTTTCGAGAGGGCATACGAGCGTGCGATTCCGAGGCGGGCGAGTGGACCGAAGAGCGAGTCACCTGCGATGCCACTGCGATCGAGAATCTTTTTGAATTCCGCCGCGGCCGCGTCGCCTTGTTTATTTTGCAGCAGCGCCAAACCACGGAAGTACGGAACGGACAGTTCAAACCCTGGCTGAAAGAGTCCCGATTCAAAATGTGCGGCAGGCGCCAGTGCATCGACGGCCTGGACTGGTTTGTTGTCGTGCAGGAGGATGGCGGCCTGGATCGACGGAATCAACTGAGTTTGAGCGACGGTGCTTTCGGGAAAGCGCTTGGAGATGTCGTCGCGTAATCGAGTGGCTTCGGCGGTTTCGCCAGCGAAAGCAAGAATAATGGCGACTGTTCCCGTCACGTCGCGTTCCTTGCCGATTTCGAGAGCGGCGCGAGCTTGGCGAATCGCCAGGGCCGAATTTCCGAAGAACTGTTCTCGTGCGGCACCCACTGCCTGACCCCATGAAGCTCGATCTTTTGCGTCGTTATGGAGCGCGGAATCGACGGCACGCCGGTTAAAGTCACGAGAAGATGCAAGTTTGCCGTAGAACGCGGCGACACCGCCTTGAAGGCCAAGAGGCTGATCGTCATACCCGGGATATTGGGAAACGTGCCGCAGCGCCTCGGTCATCATGGCTGAGTCGCGTAACAGAAAGGCGAGGTTAGCCTGTCCGAAATAAAGAAACGGGCTCTTTTTGTCCTGCGCCTCGGCTTCCTGCATGACGGATTTCGCTTCATCCAAGCGGTTCATCGCCAGGTAGCAGAAAGCCAGATTGGAATAGCCGACCGCATCGGGGCTGAGCCTGAAGGATTCGCGGCCCCAGTAAAGCGATTTCTCCATGTCACCGAGATTTTGGTAGAGGACGCTCAAATTGGCGGGAGGGACATCGTCGCGCGGATAGGTTCGCGCCCAGGTTTCGTAAGCGGTGCGAGCTTGTTCGAGATTACTGGTGACGAAATCCTGATAGTGGGAGTCGATATAGAACTTTTCGCGGTCGCTGCCGCGGTCGCGAAGTGCAAAAGCCTTGCGGATGTAATCCATGGCGCGGGTTTGGTCGCCCAGATTGAAATAATTGGTGCCCATGCGGGCGTAGGCCATGGCGAAATTGGGATCGAGCTGCGTGGCGCGCTGGAAGAAAGGCACGGCGGCGACGTAGTCGCCCTTCACGAGCATGTTCTGCATGCCGAGGCTGTAGGCCTGGAGAGCTTCGAGCGACGCGGTGGTGACGCTGTCGGGAGGCGCGTCGTATTTTTGCACCGTCGACAAGGATTCGCCGAGTTTTTGACGCATTTTGGATGCGGCGTCGCCGAGCGATTTGAGGATTTGTTCTTTTCCGGCGGCGGTGGCTTGTTCGGAGGCGAGTTGATCGCCGTTATGACAGTTCACAGCTTTGAGGCCGACGACGTATTGCGTGCCGAGATTGGAGATGGAGCCTTCGATGGTGGCGGCGCTGGCAGTGCGCTGGCAAACGTCGCGCGCGAGAGTGGTTGTGAGACGAGCGTCTTTCGTTTGCGCCATGAGTGAGAGGGTTTGCGCGATTTTTTCATCGGAGAGGAGATTCAGGAACGGAGATTGTTCGAGTTGAGAGGCGAGGCCCTGGCGGAGTGCGCCGTCGAAGACGGAGTCGCCGGTCGTGTTGGTGAAATCAGCGAGGACGATGGTGTCGCGTTCGGTGAGCTTGGCGGAAGAGTGGGAGCGCCAGAGGAAGGCGCCTGCGGCAGCGGCGATGAGGAAGGCGGCTGCGATGAAGAGAACGCGATTGCGATTTGGAGTTGCGGGGACGGATGAGGAGGAGTTCGTTGGGTCTGGCGCGATCGCTGAAGCTGAACGCCGGGATGCGGAGTCCGAGGCTTGGGGGCCGGCGTTGGCTTGTTGCTGCCGCTGCGAATCTGAAGCGTGGGGAACTGATGCGGAGCCTGACGGCACTGTATCTATCGCGGGGAGGACGGCGCTGCGTCCAGAATCAGTGTCGCGTTTGAGGCGGCGCAATTCGGCGCGCATCTCTGCCGCGCCTTGATAGCGAAGCTCGCGGTCCTTTTCGAGCGCGCGGTTGATGATGTCTTCGAGCTTGGCGGGAAGATTGGGATTGAGGCGGACGGGCGAAAGCGGCGCGCGATTCAGAATTGAGTCAAAGATGAGGCCGCTGGTGTCACCGCGAAAGGGAAGCGAGCCGGTGGACATCTCGTAGAGGACGACGCCGAAAGAGAAGAGATCGCTGCGGGCGTCGACTTCCTTGCCGCGAACTTGCTCGGGCGACATGTAGGCGACGGTGCCGAGAGTTGTGCCTGGGCTGGTGAGATGTTCGGGGCGCGCGCCTTGCGTGGCGGCGAGATCGGCGAGGGTTTCGCCGCTGGCGGCGACATTGGCGGAAATTTTTGCGAGACCGAAGTCGAGAATTTTCGCGTTGCCACGCTTGGTGATGAAAATGTTGGCCGGTTTGATGTCGCGGTGAACGATGCCTTGCGTGTGGGCGGCGTCGAGCGCGTCGGCGATTTCGATCGAGTACGACAAGAGTTGTTCGAGTTCGAGCGGGTTGCCGGTGATGACGTGTTTCAGCGTAGCGCCGTCGAGATATTCCATGGCGATGAACGCTTTGCCGGAATCCTCGCCGATGTCGTAGATCGTGCAGATGTTGGGATGGTTGAGCGCGGAGGCGGCGCGCGCTTCGCGCTTGAAACGGTCGAGCGATTGGGGATCGCGCGCGAGGTCTTCGGGAAGAAATTTGAGAGCGACGAAGCGGCCGAGGCGCGTGTCTTCGGCTTTGTAGACGACGCCCATTCCGCCGCCGCCGAGTTTTTCGACGATGCGATAGTGCGAAACGGTCTGGCCGATCAGGGAAGGCGACTCGGGCATGTGCCGGGGATTCTAGGTGGAGGGACACGGAGAGTCAATGCACGGTGGTACGGCGATGTGGCTGCCCCTGATATTTGCGCCGGTATGTACGTGAAGCCAAAGGCGTTCGCCTTCAGCCGAGCTCCAGAACGTCTAGATGTGAAGTAGCGCTTGGTCCAGGTCGGCGATGATGTCGTCGACGTCTTCGATGCCGACCGAGAGCCGAACGAGCCCTTCGGTGATGCCAACGCGATTGCGGACGTCGGCTGGCATGGACGCATGCGTCATCGAAGCGGGGAGCGAGATCAGCGTTTCGACTCCGCCGAGGCTTTCGGCGAGCGAGCAAAGTTTCACTTGATTGAGAAATCGGCGCGCCGCGTCGAGCGTTTCGAGATCGAACGAGAGCATCGCGCCGGGTCCGCGCTGCTGTTTGCGCGCGAGTTCATGCTGTGGGTGGGAGTTGAGCCCTGGATAGTAAACTTTTTTCACCTTCGGATGCGCATCAAGGTGGCGAGCGACCGAGATACCGTTGGCGTTGTGCTGGAGCATCCGCACCGCGAGTGTCTTTATGCCGCGCGAAATCAAAAAGCAATCCATTGGCGCAAGTCCAGCACCAGCCGACCGCTGGATGAAATAAATTTTCTCGGCGTCTTCCTGGCGCGTGAGGATGACAGCTCCTCCTGTCGCATCGCTGTGGCCGTTGAGATATTTCGTCATTGAGTGGACGACGATGTGCGCGCCAAGTTCAATCGGGCGCTGGAGATACGGGCTGAGGAAGGTGTTGTCGACCACGAGCTTGATGTCGCGCTTGTCGATGATCTTCGACATCGCCTCAATATCCGTGACGCGCATCGTGGGATTTGTCGGCGTCTCGATATAAAGCATCTTTGTATTGGGGCGGAGGGCCGAGAAGACCGCTTCGGGCTGAGACGTATCCACAAAGCTGAATTCGAGCCCAAAGTGGACGAGAAGCTGTGTCGAGAGTCGATAGACCCCGCCGTACACTGCTTCGGACAGCACGACGTGGTCGCCGGGACGCAGCAGTCGAAACACGGCATCGATCCCAGCCATGCCCGACGTAAAAACGTAAGCTTGTTGCCCGCCTTCGAGTTTGGCTAAAGTGCGCTCAAGCGCTTTGCGATTCGGGTGGTTGGTGCGTGCGTAGTCGTAGCCGTTTCTATACTTTCCGAACTCCGATTGCACGTAAGTGGACGTCTGATAGATGGGAGCGACGACGGCGCCTGTCGAAGGATCCGGTTCCTGGCCGACATGAATGGCATTTGTAGCGAAACCCATGAGGACTCCTGTCTCTCGAGCAAACACAAAACAAAGCTATTCGATGATTCCCGTCGTGCGGTCCGCGAGCGCGAAGAAGGTCGTAAAATCGCGGAAGTCGAGATCGTCTGCGTGCCGGGCCGCTCGAAGTGCGACGCCGTGCCGGGCTTTCGCGAACGAGATCGAAGCGAAGTCTCGCGCAAAGTGGCCCCCGTCAGCAGGATGGATCCTGAGGAAAAGGTAACGTAGCAAAGGAGGCCAGTCAAACGTAGCGCGGGCGGATGTTTCCAAAGTGGGTGACAAGATGAAAACGTGCGGGGCCTCAAAGTGGGCTTGACCACGACGGGCCGTCCGTGGAGGATAAAGTAACGACGGAAATGAGAGCTTCGAAACTAACTGCGGCGATTGCGTTGGGCCTGGGGCTCCTCCTGGCACCTGTGAAGTCCAGCGCTCAGAATGACACGCCGCCAGCCAACAAGCCGTCGATGGATCAGACCTCGCGGATCACCATTGAGGTGGCCGGAGGCGATAAATCGACGCCCATCGAGAATGCCAGTGTATATATCAAGTACGTCGAAGAACGAAAGATCAAATCGAACAAGACCGTCGAGCTGAACGTGAAGACGAATCGAGAGGGCACGGCGCATGTTCCGGACGCGCCGACTGGACGAGCGCTGGTACAGGTTGTTGCCGACGGCTGGAAGACGTTCGGTCGCTGGTACGATATCAATGACGCGAAGCAGACGATCAAGATTCACCTCGATAGACCGCCGAAATGGTACTGAACGAATTTGAATTTGAGATTTTGCGGTAACGTCTTGGACGCGAATTCGCGCAAGTGATTGAAACTACGTTGCGTTGAAGAAAGTTTTTGTTTTGTGTTCGAAAAGTTTTTGTAAGTAGAATTTTCATGCACCCAAATGGTGCAAACCGCTTCAGACTACTGAGAAATAT
>DASXPD010000029.1:0-37882 GCA_036493835.1 Candidatus Acidiferrum sp.
TGAAGTTGCCGCCACCGCCCATGTCATGAACACAGACAAGAGCGTCACGCCAACTCCTCGCAGATCGTTGAGTTCGGGTTCCGAATGCAGCAGCAACAGGTGCGCCCACTGGTTGATCGTCAGGTGGACGATGTACACACAGTATGAAATCCCTCCCAAATACCGTAACGGTCGAACTCGCAGCAGACGCACCAGAAAACTGTTGGTTCGAGAGAGGGCCAGTAACAAGAAACACGTATAGAAGATCGCAAGTGCGCTGTATCCGACCGTATAAGTCACGATCCCGGCCGGTCTAACAAAAGTTGGCGCGAGTCCGACGACCACGAGGAACGCGATGACCGACACACCCCACGCGACGCCTGAGCGCGTTTCCAGAATTTTGCGAAATGTCTCGCGTCGCCAGGCAGCGGCGGCCAATATGCCAAGCGCCAACGCATCCGCTCGGCAAGGCATTGCGAATCCCGCCAGATACGAAAACTTTGGCAGGTACGCATAAGCAGCAAAGCGCAGCAACGGCGCCGCGCAGACAACTGCGACAAGCAACCACATCAGCCGGCGAATTGAGGTCCATCGGACAGTAATCGGCGCCAACAAATAGAATTGTTCTTCGACGGCCAGTGACCACGTCACGACGAACCATTTCCATTGGAATGGCGACGGCGAATAGATAAGGTTCTGCAGAAACAGCACATATATCGGCACAGCCGAGAGGTCTCGCCGCTCTACCGGGAACGCGCCCGCTACTCCGTAAACACCGACCGCGACAATCACTACATACAGCAGAATCCAGAGATAGTAGATGGGCAAAATGCGGAACGCGCGGCGCGCATAAAACGTTCTGAAATATTGCGGTGACTCGCGATTTTCAAGCAAGATGCCACCAATCAAGAAGCCGGAAAGCACAAAAAACAAATCCACACCGCTCCATCCAACTGTTAAAGCGCTCAAAAAGTGACCCGGCCAGTAACCCAGCCGCGCGTGATCCGCGTTAGCAACGTAATGACAAATCACGACAAGCAAAATAGCGAGCCCCCTCAAGCCATCCAGTTGTGGCACACGTTCTGCGCGGATAGGGGGTTCGTCCCGGTGAGACTCAGGCATAGTGGCAGTCATCGACTGCAGCCAAAGGCATTCATTTAAGTCATCTTAACTCCTTGCCGCTTCGCATTTCGGCCGAAAGAATGCGTGATTGCCACCCTCCACTCATCCAACTTGTGAAGGTTTTGGTATCCCACGACCAGCGATCCCGCCGCATTCAAATACGTCACCACCCGATGCCGCCGTCCCAGTTGTGGCCCGCAATAGAGCGCGTATCGCATCAAGTGCCTCGAGATGTTCCAGCGATTCGGCGGATGCAACAAAAACGCGTCCTCTTCCTGCATCACTTCCCAATGCTTCATCAACATCCGTAGGTCCGGCCGCGTCATGTCATACGATCGTTCGCATAGCCACCGCTTCACGCCATCGATCAGCGCTCCGCGAGTCCTTGTGCGCTGTTCGCAAGTCACGGGGTCGATCCCCGCGCTATTCGCGAACAAATTGGATCCGTGTACACGGTACACCGCCAAAAATTCCGGCAGAGCGACAATCGGCGCGACGAATACGATCAACGCCGACAAATGCGCATCTGCTTGAATCGTCAGGCTCTCCGGAATCGGCAGCACCAGATCGAGCGCGCTCCGCCGAAACGCAAGAAATGACGTCGGGAACCATGTGTAGCGCAGCAGATCGCGCGTCTTCGCCGGCAAGAATCCCGAGATTTCCGCTGCCCGCGCGTCCCAAATTCTTCCTTCGCGCGAATTGAGTTGCCGCAACCCGTGATAAACCATCCCCGTGTCCGGATGCTTTTCAAATTCCTCCGTTACTCGCGAGAGCTTTCCCGGAAGCCAGTAGTCATCGGCATCCAGGAAAGCGACATACTTTCCGCGCGCGTGTCGCAATCCAAAATTGAAGGCCGACGCTTGACCGCCATTCGGCTTCCGCAGATACGTAATCGCGCGACCGAATTTCCGGACACGCTCCTCTGTGTCATCCGTCGAGCCATCATCGATAAGCAGAATCTCGCGCTCGCCGGCAGGGAAGTCTTGCGTCAACGCGCTGTCGATCGCCTCTTCTACGAAACGCCCGTAATTGTACGTATCGATCAGAACGCTAATCAGTGGTGTACGCGGCCTCATCGTCTTCGCATTCCACCTTGCTACGCATTCTGCCGATGCCGCCGGAGCGCTCCGCTTCGCAGTCCGAGCGCGTGTCGCACGGGGCGCGTAATGTCCAGGAGGAAAAACGCGATCCGTTGCAATACTTCGCAGTGAACGAAATGCTGCCATCGCTTCGCCGTCCTTCGCGTCGCGGACCAGTAACGCCCCGCGTTCGATCGGATCCCTCTCGCATCGAGCACCTCCGTCGCGTCCGAAATTCGACGCTTGTGTCTTCCGTTTCCCGTCAGCTGAAAGTTTTCGTCTGCCTCGATTCCATTCCACACACCCGCTCTTCCGTTTGGGTGGTAGCTGTAGTCGTGATTCTGGTGCACCGCGATCACTCCTCGCGATGCATCCACTAGCGCCGCCCCTGAATCGAGAGCCTTCCACACCAGCCACTGATCCCAATGCACTCGTCCCACCACCAGCCGCGGTACGCTCGCGCCATACAGCCCCTTGCTGAACGCGAAATAATCGATCCATTCCTCCGACCGTTGCACTCCGCGCATCAGCGCAACGCCTTGCAGCCGCGACCTCCAGCTCGCCTGCAGATAATCCACCGGCTCCGGCATCTCAATGTCCCACCGCCGCCCGACCATCAAGAAGTTCATGTGCTTCTCGCGCACGCGCTTCAACGCGCGCAAGAAATCGTCCATCAAAATAATGTCGCAGTTGACGTAGCAGAGGATGTCGTGGCGCGCCACCGCCCTCGCCGTGCTGAACATGTAATCGAGCCGCTTCGATCCATGCTCGCTGCGCGACACGTACGGTTCATACCGCAGCCGCAGTTCCCGCGCCGTCTCGGCCGCCCCTGCGTCGTCTCCGAATAGAATCACTTCGACGTCGGGATGCAGCAGCGTCCAGCTCTTCAGCGCGTTGCGCTGAATGATCGCGCTATGTCCGTGGAAAGGCTTTGCCGTGGTGAAAAGAGTGAGCATCCGCCGCCTCGACCTATCCTATTCCACTACGTATACGGATAGGTAAATAACAGGTCACGGATACTACACCAATGAAGTGAATATATCTATACAATAATATATTACGAGAGTACCGAAGTCAGCCGGCGCGCTAGACGCCAGGCAGCCGAGAGGCCGTATGGTTATGGTGAGCAACACAAAGAACTCTCAGGCAGGCCGAACGGCCGCCCAGTAGGGAACTGCCTCTACTTCAATCCCGCCGTAACCCGCGCAGTCAACGTCATCTCTTCCAAAATCGCATCGATCCCGCGCGTAATCCCCTACTTGGGATAGTGTTTCTTCATCTTCGACAAATTCGAGATGTAGCAGATGTGATCGCCCTTGCGATTTTCGTCGACGTATTTCCAATCCATCTTTCGTCCCGTCAATTCCTCGATCTTCGCTATCGCTTCCAGCATCGAAATACTGTTCCCTCGCCCGCCGCCCAGGTTATAAACCTCGCCCGGCCGCGGCGCCGCCGCAAACTCTTCGATCGCCCGCACCACGTCGTAACTATGAATGTTGTCGCGAACCTGCTTGCCCTTATACCCAAACACCGAATATTTCCCGCCGGTCACGCCCATCTTCACCAGGTACGACAGAAATCCGTGCAGCTCCACGCCCGAATGCGACGGACCGGTGAGGCATCCGCCCCGAAACACGCCCACCTTCATCCCGAAATATCGCCCATACTCCTGCGCCACCAGATCCGCCGCCGCTTTCGACGCGCCGAACAGCGAATGCAGCGTGCGGTCGATGCGGCACGTTTCGTCGACGCCGTCGTAATCCTCCGGCCGCGCGTATTCCCAGCGCGTCGCCAGCTCCTTCATCGGAATCTCGTTCGGCGCATCGCCGTAAACCTTGTTCGTGCTGAACAGCACAAAAACCGCTTCGGGACGATGCTGCCGCGTCGCCTCCAGCAGATTGATCGTCCCCAGCGCGTTCACCTCAAAATCCAGAATCGGAATGTCGCGCGCCTTGTCGTGCGAAGGCTGCGCCGCGCAATGCACGATCAACTCAAATTTGTGCGCCTTGAAAAGTTCATCGATTCCCGCGCGATCGCGGATGTCCAGTTCCGCGTGCTTGAATCGCTTCGTCGCCTTCTTCAGCCGGTCCAGATTCCACAACGTGTCGCCCGCCGCGCCAAAAAACACGCGCCGCATGTTGTTGTCCACGCCGACAACTTCATGCCCCTGCGCATCGAAATGGGTCACCGCTTCCGACCCGATCAGCCCGCTGCTGCCCGTCACCAAAATTTTCACGCGTGAAGCCTCCGTTAAAAGAATGCCATAAACTCGCGGCAACCTCGAACCGCGCCTTTGCTATCCGAAGTCCAGGTTGCCGCCCCGGAAATCGCCCGTTCTCGCCAATTGACCCCACCCGAAGAACCGCTAAACTAGTGTTGCGCTCCGGAACCAGAAATCTCCCTCCTCTGGAAGCGCCCCCTTCATTTCGCGTGACGAAACTCGTCGCATTGCGCATCCCTGTGTTCACAGGGCGCGCCGGCATCGACATGCTCGCTGCCGCTGCGTCGGCGCACCTCCGCGTCCGTACGTTCGTCGCTGCGGTTCATCCTGGTGCGTTTCGCGCGTGGCCATTTGCAATGCGCCACACCGCCGCTGTCGACGGCGCGATTTTCACCCATCGATACTCCCCATCGCTCGTCGCACTTTCCATCGCGATCGCCATCCTCGCTGCTTACGCCGCGCTCGATCTCGCCGGCCGCACTTCCGCGTCCGAGGGTCGCCTGCGCTTCATCTGGACCAGCACCGGCGCCTTCGCCATGGGCCTCGGCATCTGGTCCATGCATTACGTCGGCATGCTCGCTCTGACTTTGCCCGTGCGCGTTCTCTACGACCTTCCCACCGTCCTGCTCTCGCTCCTTGCCGCGATGCTCGCGGCTGCCGTTGCACTTCTTTTCGTCAGTCGAGCCACGCTTCGTCCCTGGCCCATATTCGCGTCGAGCCTGGCGATGGGAGCGGGAATTTCCGCCATGCACTACATCGGCATGGCCGCCATGCGTCTGCCCGCGGAGTGTCACTATGATCTCCGCATTGTCGCCGCATCGATTCTTGTCGCCGTAATTGTCTCGGTCGTCGCCTTGTTTCTCGCTTTTCGTCTTCGCAACACAAATCGTGAATTCAGCCCTCCCAAAATCGCGAGCGCGGTCCTGATGGGGCTCGCCATCGCCTCCATGCATTACACCGGCATGGCCGCGGTCTCCTTCACTCCCGCGCCGCTGACCGGCGATGTTTCGCACTCCGTCGAAGTCACGTCACTCGGCGCGCTCGGTATCGGTATCGTTGCCGCAGTCGTCCTCGCTGTCGTCACCATCACGAGCGTCCTTGATCGCAAATTCTCCGCCCAGGCCGCTCAGCTCGCCCTCAGCCACGAACGATATCGCCTCGTTTTCGAGCGTTCGATGTCTCCGCTGCACCGCAGCACGCTCGACGGCCTCATTCTCGATTGCAACGACGCCTGCGCCCGTGCACTTGGCTACGATTCCCACTCCGATCTTCTCGCTGCGCGCGCGCGCATCGAGTTCGTCGAATCTGCCGACGAAGAGAATCATGTCGAATCGCTTTCCGCCTATCGCCAGCTTACCGACTTCGAAGCTCGCATCCGGCGCCGCGACGGCCGCCCTATCTGGGTCCTTGAAAACGCCAACCTCGTCGAAGAATCCGGCGCTGCCTCTCACATCGTCGAAGGCAGCTTCGTCGATATCTCCAGCCGCAAGGAAATCGAACGCGAACTCCAGCGCACCAAGCAGCTCGCTGAGAGCGCCAGCGCCGCCAAAAGCGAATTTCTCGCCGCCATGAGCCACGAAATCCGCACGCCGATGAACGGCGTCATCGGCATGGCCGATTTGCTCCTCGACACTCCGCTCAATTCCGAACAGCGCGAATTCGCTCTCACCCTGCGTCATTCCGCCAACGCGCTGCTTGCTATCATCAACGACATTCTCGACTTCTCGAAAATCGAAGCCGGGAAGATGACCGTCGACCCGATTCCGTGCGCGCTCGACACGGCCGTCTACGAGGTCGCCGAACTCCTTCACGCCAAGATTCGCGAGAAAGAACTCGATTTCATCATTCGCTATGCTCCGTCGCTGCCGTCGCGGTTCCTCGTCGATCCGGGCCGCGTCCGCCAGATCCTTATGAATCTGCTTGGCAACGCCATTAAGTTCACTGCCAGAGGTGGGATTCAGCTCAGTGTCGAAGGCGATGCCGGTTCGGCGCACGAAGCTTTTCCATCGCCGGATTCCGCTTCGTCTTCAGGCGCTGGAGCACGAATCATCGACGTTAAATTTTCCGTCTCCGACACGGGTATCGGCATCGCCGAAGAAAAACTCTCCTTCGTCTTTGAAAAATTCACACAAGCCGACACTTCGACCACGCGCCACTACGGTGGCACCGGTCTCGGCCTCGCCATTTCCGCTCGCCTCACTGAACTCATGGGTGGAAAAATCGGTGTGCACAGCGCGGTCGGCGAAGGCTCCACGTTCTGGTTTACGCTGCCTCTGCTGGTTGACGCTACCGCCCCCGATCCGCCTGTTCCACAATTCAATCTGATGTCGCTCCGATTTCTTCACGTAGACGAAAATGCTGCGAATCGCCGCGTTCTCCACGAACAGTTCAATCACTGGAAGTTGCGTCACTCCGAATGTACTTCCGGCGAGAAAGCGCTCGATCTGCTCCGCTCAGCACAAAACCATAACGACCCATTTCATTTTGCGATCCTCGACGATCAGATCTCTGGAACCGACGCGGAATCGCTGGCGCGCGCCATCAAGTCCGACGCGCAGCTTTCGCCCGTGCTCTTAATCATGCTTTCTTCTCGCGGTCAGCGTGGAGATGCTCATCGTGCGACCGCCGCCGGTTTCGCCGCCTATCTTGTTCGCCCGGTGCGTCCAACTTCTATGTTCGAGGCCTTCCGCGCCGTCTGGGCCAACGCTCAGGACCCGTCGCACAAGCACGCATTGGTCACGCGTCACTCGCTGGCCGAACGCGTCGTGTCCACCACATCTCACGAAGACGCGCTAGAGTCTGGCTTCCTCGAGCAGCGCCATTCGTCAGCGGCGAGAAATGAGACGCCATCCCGCCTCGATACCGCCCCTTCCGTCGCAGGGGACGCAAGCCAGTCTGTGCCGCGCCTGCTGCTCGTCGAAGACAATGCTGTCAACCAACTTGTCGCGTCGCGCATGTTGCAGCGGCTCGGCTTCACCGTCGAATTCGCCACCGACGGCAAGAAAGCCGTGGAGATGGTCGCCGCCAATCGCTACGACCTCGTTTTCATGGATTGCCAGATGCCTGTCATGGACGGCTACCAGGCCACTGAAGAAATCCGCCGCACCGAACCGCCCGATCGCCACGTCGTCATCGTCGCCATGACCGCCAACGCCATGCAGAGCGATCGCGAGCGCTGCATCGAGGCCGGCATGGACGACTACCTCTCCAAGCCCATCAACAAATCCGCCGTAGTCGCGATCCTCAAACGCTACCTCCCCGCAACTCTCCGCGAACCCACCGAGCCCATCCTCCAATAGCCATCGCGCACAAGCGTCCATGCATCGTCAAGCTTTTGTAGGGGCGGGGCTCGCCCCGCCCACGATCCGCTTCGCACCCGCCGATGTGCGCTGCATGCATGGTGGGGCACAGCACTGTCGAAGATCCTGAGCCTCGAAGGACTGCGCCCCAAGTCCGCACGATTCCCACTTCAAGCACGCTCCGGTTTTTCTTAGCAATCTCCGCTAGAATGCCCCTTCCTCAGGAGGACGCATGAAACCCATTCGCACCCTCGCCATCACCGCTTTTCTCTGCGCATTCGCGCTTCCCGCCGTTGGGCAAAAGCCGCCGCTGTTGCCCGAAAAAGACGTGGCCGCTCTCGCGCAAGAACTTTCCGGCGAAATCGCCAAGCGCAACCTCGAAGGCATCACGCGCTTCCATCGCCAGCGCGGCTCGCAGGGATTTCACTCCGCCGCCGAAATCATCGTCGAACGCGCGCGCGCCTACGGACTGACCGACGCGCAAATTCTGCGATTTCCCGCCGATGGAAAAATCTATTACGGCACGCAACGCTCGCGCCCGCCGTGGGACGCGGAATTCGCCGAGCTGTGGGATGTCTCCAGTAATCCGCCAGTTTGCGATAAAGAGAGGGTCGACAACGGGAAGGTAGTTTTCAACACGAGCTGCGAACCGCCACTGGCACGAAAAATCTCGAGCTACGAAGCCGAACCCGTCACGCTCGCCGAAGACAGCGAAAGCGCCGACGTCACGGCGGATCTCATCGATGTTGGCGACGGAACGAAGGAGAGCGACTACGCCGGCAAAAGTGTAAAAGGCAAAATCGTTCTTGTCGCCGCCCAACCCGGCGCGGTCCAGGACATCGCCGTTGGAAAATTCGGAGCCGCTGGAATCATCAGCTACGCGCAAAATCAGAAAACGGCGTGGTCCGGTGAAGACGAGAATTTAATTCGCTGGGGCCATCTCGAAACCTTCTCACGCAACAAAACTTTCGCGTTCATGTTTTCGCTCAAGACGGCGCGGGAGTATCAAGCACGTCTTGCCGCCGGCGAAAAAATTCAGCTTCACGCTGTAGTTAAAGCTGGCCAGCATCCCGGATTTACCGAACTCATCACTGCGACGATTCCTGGTGGCGATCCGAAACTGAAGGACGAAGAGATCGCTTTCAGCTGCCACCTAGATCACCAACGCCCCGGCGCGAACGATAACGCCAGCGGCTGCGTCACAATCCTCGAGGTCGCCCGCACGCTGCAGCGCCTCATCGACCAGAAAAAAATCGACCGTCCCGCGCGTACGCTCCGCTTTATCTGGCCGCCTGAAGTCGAAGGCACGCTGACGCTGCTCAACGCCAAGGCCGAATTCGCGCAGCGCATCAAAGCTGTCATCCACATGGATATGGTCGGCGGCAACCAGAACACGAAATCCATTTTCCATGTCACGCGCGGGCCGCGCAGTCTTCCGTCGTTCGTCCACGACGTCGGGTGGGCGTTTGGAAATTTCGTCAACGAGCAGTCTGGCAATTTCGCCGCGGGGCTTCCCGCGCAATATCCGCTCGTTGCGCCGGAAGGCGGGAAAGAGCCGCTGATGGCGCTCGACGCGCCTTATTCGATGGGCAGCGATCACGACGTCTATCAGGACAGCTCGTTCCAAATCCCCGCCATCTATCTCAACGATTGGCCGGACCGCTACATCCACACGAATTTCGACACCGCCGCCAACATCGATCCGACAAAACTAAAGCGTGCCGCGTTCATTGGAGCGGCCAGTGGCTACTATTTGGCGACGATGACCGCGCAGAGTCTGCCCGATCTCGAAAAGCAGATTCATCACGGCGCCAATCTGTGGCGCGACGCGATGTTTTCCCGCGAAAACAGCCTCACCGCCGAAGAAATCGCTTGCATGCGCGACTTCGAAGCGAATTTTCAGTGGGGATTGCAGGGGCGCCTCGCGGGATTCCTCCGGATGGAAGCGGACGACGAGGAATATCCCGCCGACCACGCGACCTGCGTGCTCGACAAGAACGCTTCTGGTGACGCGGCGCTGCGATATGTGCGAAAGCAGGAGCCGAAAGGACCAGCCGCTGTTTTCGGCTCGGATTATTTCGCCGATCGCGCGAAAGCCGCCGGAATCGCGATGCCGAAAATATTTGAATACGAAGGTTTGTGGGGCGCCGGCGAAGAGTATGCCTACGAGACGCTGAATTTTGTCGACGGAGTTATCTCCGCGCAACAAGTCCGCGACCTCGTCTCCGCGGAGTACGGGCCAATTCCGTTTGAACTCGTCGCCGAATACCTGAAGGACCTTGAGAAAATCGGCGTGCTCGAGCGCCAGAAGTGACCTCAACTTCTCAAGCCAATCGCAGTTCGCCAGACGCGATCGCCGCGCGCATCGAGCGGCTGCCGCTCGGACGATTTCATCGGCGATTCATCACGCTGGTGTCGCTCGGCAATTTTTTCGATCTCTACGACATTTTTGTCGTCGCGTATATTGGCGCGGCGTTGCAGCAGTCTCATTTTCTTACGCTGGGGCAATTCACAGCGTTCATCGCCTCGGGTTTTTTCGGCATGTTCGTCGGCACGACGGTCTTTGGCATCGGCAGCGATCGCTTCGGACGCCGCATCGTGTTCATGACGTTGCTGCTTCTCTATTCGGTTTTTACATTTGCATGCGCCTTCGCGCCATCGGCAAATTGGTTGATCGTCCTTCGGTTTTTCGCGGGCGCCGGGATCGGCGCGGAAATCATCGTCATCGATACGTATGTCAGCGAGATTGTTCCCAGCAATGCGCGCGGGCGCTATGTCGCGATTACGCAGGTTGTCGGATTCTGCGCGGTGCCGGTCGCCGCGCTACTAGCGCGTGTTCTCGTGCCGACGAATTTTCTGATGGCAGGATGGCGCTGGGTTGTCCTGATCGGCAGCGCGGGCGCACTGCTTACGTGGTGGTTCCGCCGGCACCTGCCCGAATCGCCGCGCTGGCTCGCGAGCCGCGGACGCGTCGCGGAAGCCGAATCGATTCTGACTGCCCTCGAATCGGAGTCGTTCGCCAATCTCGACGAAAAGCATCTCGCGCAATCGTTGGCGTCACGGAAGGCGCACGACAACGGCCTCGGCGCCGGTGATGATGCGGGCGGAGCGGATGGTGGTGGCGTCGCCTTACGACCGGAAGGGGAGAAGATTTCTTTCGCCGAACTTTTTCGCCCGCCGTATCTCGGGCGCACGATCATGATGATTGTCTTTCAGGCGCTGCAAACGGTTGGATTTTATGGCTTCGCCAATTGGGCGCCGACGTTTTTGCTTAAGCGCGGCTTCTCGCTGCTGCATTCGCTTGAATACACGATGCTGATTGCGGTTGTCTCTCCGGTCGGACCGCTGCTTGCCGCGGCACTTGCCGATCGGCTGGAGCGCAAATGGACGATCACGGCGCTGGCGATTTTGGTCGCTGCGTTTGGTCTGGGATTCGGCGGGGCAAAAACGCCGGTTACCGTTGTGGCGTTCGGCGCGCTGCTGACTCTCTCGAATTATTGGTTTTCGGCCGCGTTTCACGCGTACCAGGCGGAGCTTTTCCCGACGCGCATTCGCGCGACTGCCGTCGGATTTACTTACAGCTGGAGCCGGCTCAGCGCGGCATTTTCTTCCGTCGTGATCGCGGCGGTACTCACGCGTAGTGGCGTTGGCGCGGTTTTTACTCTGCTGGCGATCGCGATGTGCGGCGTTGCTTTGGTCATCGCGTTTTTCGGGCCGCGCACCAACCGCATTCCGCTGGAAGAACTGGCGCGATAAGTGGGCAAATAATCGATACTGTTTTCGCGTCCGTATTTTTACCTTGGGCTGACGAATTCCTTATACGCTTACGTTATAGTTTCAACCATGGATACGAAACTCGACCCGCTGGTCACGGAGCGGGCCTTTTTTTCTGCACTTCTTTCGGGCAATCTCGATTCTTTGGACACGATTCTTGCGGATGATTTTCTGATGGTCGATCTACTGGCAGGTTCCGAAATCACAAAGCCGATGCTTCTTGCGGCGGTCGGATCCAGTCAGGTGAAGTTCGAGGCGATCGATCCCGTCGAGAGCAAGGTACGCGTCTATTCCACAGATACTGCAATCGTCGTCGGCCGCACGGAAATGCGTTTTCGCGCCGGCGAATCAACCGTTAGTGCCAGTAGCCGATATACCCATGTATTTGTTTTACAGGATGGCGGCTGGCAATTAGCTTCGGCGCAAGGCACGCAGATCCGCTAACCGCCAGCCACGTTTTTTTCGCGCGCGATTCCTCGCGCGGGGCACTGGGTTGTGGTGTCGCTGCGAGTGGTGTCGCTGTTTGCGAATGAGGGCGCCGTTCGCGCATGACGCGCAGGCATCGTTCGCAAACCACGCGTGGCGATTAGCCGTTTGCGGCTTGTCCGTACACGACGAGCGGGCGCACTTCGATCGAGCCAACTTTTGCCGATGGAATGCGGCTGGCAATCTCGATCGCTTCGTCGAGATTTTTCGCCTCGATCATGTAGAAGCCGCCGAGCTGTTCCTTGGTCTCCGCAAAGGGGCCGTCGGTGGTCAGGCGCTTACCGTTGCGGATGCGTACTGTCGTCGCCGTCGAGATCGGCTGCAGCTGATTGCCGCCCAAGTGGTTGCCGCTGGCTTTGATGTCCTCGGTGAACTTGCGGTATTCCTCGTACATCTTGCCCTGCTCGGCTTGGCTCATTTTCATCCACTCGGATTCAGCGTCGTAAATCAAACAAAGATATTGCATGGCGTGTAGCCTCCTGCCGATACGTCGCGCGGGTTCTACGGAATCGACAAATCGTGGCGATGAATTGTTGCGGGCGAGAGATAGGGCCCGGTTGGGACAGTTTAGCCCTGGTTTGAGGATGGGCTGGGTTGAATTTAAATCCCGCGATCTGGGAAGCGATCGCGGCTACAGGGTGGCTTCGCTTTCGGGGGTGTACCCCGGTATGTTTTGTGAAGAGTGGGCAAGGCGTTTATAAACAGAGACTTACAGGCGTTCCGTTTTGGGAATGAATAAGGCTATTAGTTTCTGTGGGTTGCGGTCGCAGATTTGTCAGTCGGGAATGAAAAAAGCGCCGATTTGGTCGGCGCTTTGATGAGATTCTCAATTCACCGAGTGTAGCGCGGATCGAGAGGTTTGTCAATGGGAGCGCGCCATTTTTTTGTGCCGAGAAGGGCGTACTCGGAGTAAGCCCAACAACATGGGTACTCGGATAAGCCCAACAACATGTGCGGCGCCTACCCTAGGCGGCGGATATGCGGCGGCTACTCGAGGCGGAGGGCTTTCATGGGCTGGATGCTGGCGGCGCGGTTGGCGGGGATGATGGCGGCGAAGAAGGAGCAGATGGCCAGGGCGACGGCGGCGATGGTTAGGGCGGTCGGATCCCAGGAGGAGACGCCATAGAGTTGGGCGGAGATGAGTTTGCCGGCGCCGACTGCTAGCGGCAGGCCAAGGGCGAGGCCGATCGCGACGCGTTGGAACGCGCCGCGCAGCACCAAACCCAAAACTTTGCCGCGGTCGGCGCCGAGGACCATGCGGGTGCCGATTTCGTTGGTGCGCTGGGCGACGGAGTAGGCGGTGACGCCATAAAGACCGATCGCGGCGAGAATCAGCGCGATGACTCCGAACATTCCGGCCAAACTTGCGACCGCGCGTTCCTGGTCGAAGGATAGATCGATCTGTTCCGTCATCGTGCGAATGCTGTTGACGGTTACATTCGGATTGATGTCGGCGAGAGCTTGCGTCACGAGCGGCTCGAGTTTTCCGACCGGAACTTTGGTGACGAGCAACGCTCCGCCCGCGTTGTGCGAACGTTTTTCAAGATTTGCCATCAGTTCGTTGTCGTACTTCACGTATTGCATCGCGGGCACATAAAACATGGGACGCGCCGGACGGCTGAGCGCAAAGCCTGCGAATTTTGCGTCGGCCACGACGCCAACGATGCGGAATGTTCCGGCGAGTTCGGGTACGTCGAGTCCGAAATGTTGATCGATCGGCTCTTCGCCATCTTTGAAGAAGCGTTTGACGAACGCCTGATTGACGACGGCGACCGGCGCGGTGGTTTCGCTATCGGCTTCGGTGAAGTAGCGACCGCGAAGAACGGGAACACCGAGGTGTTGCAGGTAGTCGGCACCGACGCGATCCCAAGAGGCGCCGGACTCTTCGTTCAATTTCGCCGCCGGATGACCGGCGACCATGATGAGCTCGCCCCAGTTGTCGGTGAGCGGGTTATACATGGCGATGTCGGCGGTTTCGACGCCGGGAATGCGGCGCAGACTTTCTTCCACGCGGCGGTTGGTGGCGATCATGGACGGGAGTGAGACGTCGGAGGAGGGATTGAGGATATCGACCTCGACGCGATTGGCGACCTGGAATCCGAAGTCTTGATGCTCGAGTTTGTTGAGGCTGCGGCCGAGCATGGTGGCGCCGGCGACGAGGACTACAGAGAGCGTAGCTTGCGTGACGAGAAGGGCTTTACGAGCGAAGGTTGATCGATCGGTGTTGCCTCGACCCGAGCCGCGCAAGGCGTCGGCGGGATCGGTGCGGGTGGCGAACCATGCTGGGGCTGCGCCGAAGATCACGCCAGTGATGAGCGCGAGTACGAAGGCGAACGCGAGGACGACGAGTGAAGGCATAGTGCTGATAGGAAGGAAGTGCGCGCTGTGGAAGGCGAGTGCGAGAAGCAATTGCGCCGCTCCGACGGCGACGACGAGGCCGGCAATTCCACCGGCGACGGCGAGCAGAACGCTTTCGGTGAGAGCCTGCATGATGATTTCGCGCGGAGTTGCGCCGATGGCAAGACGAATCGCGGTCTGGCTGCGGCGATTGACGGCGCGGGCCAGGAGAAGATTGGCAACGTTGGCGCATGCAATCAACAGAACGGTGCCGCAGACGGCGAGGAGTATCTGCAAGCTGCGACCGTATTCTTCTTTCATCACGGCGACGCCTGCTCCCGCAGGGATCACGCTGATGAATTGTTTGGGGAGCATGCGGATGACGTCGGGCATCCAGTTTGCGGGATAGCCGGAATCGTGTTCCATCCATTGCCGGAGTACGCCGGTGAGGCGGGCGGATACTCCGTCGGTCGATGCGCCGGGCTTCAGACGGCCGATGACGCGCAGCCATGCGGAGATGGATTGGCGGACGAGCGACGTGCTGCCGCTGATGTTCACTTCCTGCTGGAGGGGAATCCAGATGTCGGGAGGGTCGCTGCCGAGGGTCTCGCCGAAAAATCCTGGCGGCGCAATGCCGATCAAGGTGAAGGGATGGCCCTGGACGTCGAAGGTGGCGCCGATGATCTTGGGGTCGCCGGCGTAGTTGGTTTCCCAGGCGCGATGGCTGAGCACGACGACGGGAGAAGAGGAAGGCTTGTCGTCTGCCGGTGTGAAGACGCGTCCGGCGAATGGGCCGACACCCAAAGTGGCAAAATAATTTCCGGTGACGTATTCGGAGCGCAGCGCACGGGCGACTTGCTCGCCTTCGCGGCGAACGCTGGCGCGCCATCCACCGGCCTGGAACGCGGTGACTTCTTCAAACTCGGGCATTTGCGATCGCAGGCGCTCGACGAGGGGATAGGAGAACATGCCCCACTTGTCTTGCGGGCCGCCTTCGACGCAGCAATCGTCGCCTTCGCCGACGCGATAAAGAGAGGCGGGGTCGGCGACGGGGAGAGAGCGAAGCATGACGGCGTGAATCAGAGTGAAGATGGCGGTGGTGCCGCCGATGCCGAGGGCCATGGTGAGGATTGCGGTCGCCGTGAAGATGGGGGCTTGGCGAAACTGGCGGAGGGCGTAGAGGATGTTGGCTTTTAGAGTGTTCATGAGGCCTCGGACAAAAGAACGAGATTCGACGGATGGATGTTCCCTGCAAAGACGATTGTGGGGGGCGAAGGGTTAGGTCCGCGCGGCATGGTATTGGAGGCAGGGGAGTTAGGCGAGGGCGCAAGACGAGGCCAGTCGATGCGTTTTTAGAGTGGGCAGCGCCGGGCGGAGCCCTTCGACGCTCAGGGTTTGCAACAAGCCCCGCCCCTACATTGCTGCGAGCAAGCACGGGGCGAGGTTGCTGAGATTCGTATGCTACGATGGAAGTCCGCAACAGGCAGTGTTTTGATCCGGAGCTTCCTTCCCTTATGGCCCCTATGGCGAACACGATGAAGGCTTTGCGCAAGGTACAGGCGGCGCGAGGACTTTCACTGGAAAAGACGACTGTGCCGGCGATTGGGCCTACCGACGTGCTGGTGAGGGTCCGAACGGCGTCGATTTGCGGGACCGACCTACATATATATGGATGGGATCGGTGGTCGCAGGGGCGGATCAAGCCGCCGGTGACGCTGGGGCACGAATTTTGCGGCGTCGTGGAGAGCGTTGGCGACGAGGTGAGTGCGGTCAAGGCGGGGGATTTCGTCAGCGCCGAGATGCATGTGAATTGCGGGCACTGCCGGCAGTGCCGCATCGGCGAGGCGCACGTTTGCCAGAATTTGAAGATTATCGGGATCGATCAGGATGGGGCGTTCGCGGAATTCGTGAAGATTCCGGCGTCGAACATTATTAAGTTGGATCCGGCGATTCCGGAGCATTACGGAGCGATTCTCGATCCGCTGGGGAATGCGGTGCACACGGTGCTTGCGGGGCCGATCGCGGGGATGACCGCGCTCGTGACTGGATGCGGGCCGATCGGGTTGATGTCGATCGCGGTGGCGAAGGCTTGCGGAAGCTCGACGGTGTTTGCGACGGAGACGAATGCCGAGCGGCGCGCGATGGCGAAGAAAATGGGCGCGGATGTGGTGATCAATCCGGCGGAAGAAGACACGGTGCGGCGGATTTTGGGCGAGACGGATGGGACTGGCGTGGATGTGTTGCTGGAGATGTCGGGGAATCCGACGGCGATTCAGCAGGGATTTAAATCGCTGAGAGCGGGTGGGCGAGCGTCATTGCTGGGGATTCCGACGGAAGCTGTGTCGCTGGATTTGGTGAACGATGTGATTTTCAAAGGCGCGACGGTGCAGGGGATTTATGGGCGACGGATGTATGGAACGTGGGTGCAGATGACGGCGCTGCTGAAGGCGGGGCGGTTGAATTTGGAGCCGTTGTTTGGGGAGCGGGCGGCGTTGGAAGGATTTGAGGGGGCCTTTGCGAAATTGCAGGGGGGGTTGCCGGGGAAGATTTTGTTGTATCCGGATGGGGTGAAGTAGAAACCGAAGTAAAGAAGCAATGACGTAAGGAAGTGGCGAGAGAAAACGGCGGAATTGCGCGGCGCGGTTTACGGTGGTGGGTGGCGGCGAGTTTTTTAGCTCGGATCGGCCGGGCGGAGTGAACCCCGCCCCTACAAAGGCGATAAATCCGCGGTGAAAAGAGAGAAGAGCGAATGAGCGACACGGCAGTGCAGAGCGGGAAGCAGAATCCGATGCAGTTTGTTTCGGATGCGTTGAATGATTTGCGGGCGAAGGGTGTGGCGCCGAAGTTGCGCGTGCTGCAGGGCGAGCAGAAGGCGCATGCGGATTTCGATGGGCGCGAGGTCATCAATTTGGCGTCGAACAATTATTTGGGGCTGACGACGCATAAGGCGTTGAAGCGGGCGGCGATCGAGGCGGTGCGGAAGTATGGAGCGGGCGCGGGCGCGGTGCGGACGATTGCGGGCACGATGAAGCTGCACATGGATCTGGAGGAGCAGATCGCGAAATTCAAGAATGTGGAAGCGTGCGTGGTGTTTCAGTCGGGATTTACGGCGAATGCGGGGACGGTTTCGGCGATTCTGGGCAAGGAAGATTTGATCGTTTCGGATGAGCTGAATCACGCGTCGATCATTGATGGCGCGCGGCTGTCGAAGGCAACGATCAAAGTTTTCAAGCACAAGGATGTGGCGGACTGCGAACGGATTTTGCGGGAGACGGCGGAGTTTCCGGGTCACAAACTGATTATTACGGACGGCGTGTTTTCGATGGATGGGGACATTGCGCCGCTGCCGGCGCTGTGCGATCTGGCGGAGAAATATAACTGCATCATGATGGTGGATGATGCGCATTCGTCGGGCGTGCTGGGGCGCGGCGGGCGGGGGACGATCGATCATTTCAATGTGCACGGGCGCGTGCATATTCAGGTTGGTACGCTGAGTAAGGCGATCGGCGTGATGGGCGGGTATGTTTGCGGGTCGCGCGATCTGATCGACTTTTTGTATTTGCGGGCGCGGCCGTTTTTGTTTTCGACGTCGCATCCGCCGGCTTCGGCGGCTTCGTGCGCGGCGGCGTTTACGCTGTTGGATTCACCGGAAGGCGAGCGGCTGGTGAAGAAGCTGTGGGCCAATACGAAGTTTTTCAAGCGCGAGTTGAAGAAGCGCGGGTTTCAGTTCAAGACGAGTGAGACGCCGATCGTGCCGATCCATGTTGGGGAGGCGGCGAAGGCCTTTGAATTTTCGAAGAAGCTGTTTGAGGCGGGGGTTTTTGCGCCGGCGGTGGGATTTCCGACGGTGGCGGAGGGGAAGGCGCGGCTGCGGGCGATTATCAGCGCGGCGCATAAGAGGGATGAGTTGCTGAAGGCGGCGGAGATTTTGGCTGAGGTGGGGAAGACGCTGGGGATCGTTTGAGGAAGTCGACAGCAACTAGGAGCCTTCGACCGTAGGTATCCGGATGGCCCTAATCAAAGGTTGGCGCCTCATCCTCTCATTTGCTTTCCTGGGGTTTGTTCTGGCCGTGAGAGCCGAACGGGCGATTCTGAACGACAGGTTCGACCTGTTTAACGGCGTCATTGTTTTTATATCCCCGGGTGTTTGGTTGTTACCACACTCTCCAGCGAGCGATTTCGGTGGAGGTTGGACCCACCTTCTGCCGAACGCGATCTTCAACGGGATTCTTTGGGGGATCTTAGGCGCGGCCGTGGCTGTTCTACTTGCAAAGTTACCCAGAAACACAGCGAAGCGTTGAAGCCTTTCGCTGCAAGTTGGACCGTTCTATGGCGGGCAGAGTATAATTGGAGTACTGTGACTTCGAATTGAGCTAGAAATGGGAACGAATATCGTTCGTATCTCAAACAAAACAGGACGGTTAGATTTGGTTGCTCTTTTGCACGATTGCTTCTTCGCGGGATTGGTGTCGGAATACGATGCTCCCCAGCCTCCGCAGTTCCCGCCGAAGGGAGGACGCGTCATGATGAAAGTTGCCGCAGGATTGGTATTCGCGGGCGCGCTCTTGGGGTTTTCCGCAAACGCAATCGCACAGACTCCACCAGAAATTCAGAAGGATACGAAGGTCGTGGCGAGCACGGAGACGCCAGCACCGGTGATTGCGCCATTGGGCGTCGGGACGGCGTTTAACGCGTCGCTGGACGAAGCGCTGGACTCGCGCCATATGAAGGCGGGCGATGCCGTGATGGCCGAGGCCGCCGAGGACGTTTATTACCAGCGGAGCATGATTTTCCCGAAAGGGACCAAGATTGTGGGTCACATCGTGAAGGTGACGGCGAGTGGGCGGGGGCGGACTGGATCGGCGATTTTTGTGCAGTTTGATAAAGCGGTGATGAAGGACGGGCAGGAAGTGATGTTGAACGCGGGGATCCAGGCGCTGGCGGTAACGGCGACGGTTCCGGCGGCGGAGGCGAAGAGCGCGGCGGAAGAGGCTGACGCGGTTCCTGTGGGGAATAGCAACAATGGTGCCGCGGACGATGCGGTGGTCACGACGACGTATCAGGCGCCGCAGACTTTGCGGACGCCGCTGACTCCGGCGAGCGCGGCGCAAGGCGAGTTTAATTCGGACGGGTTGTTTTCGAGCGAGAGTAAGGGCGCGTTCGGGCGGCCGGATTTGAAGGTTTACACGCCGACTTCGGAAGGGTCGCATGGGACGGTGATTTTGTCGTCGAAGAAGACACTGCATCTTGACCCGGGGACGCACCTGTTGCTGGTGGTGCAGCCGCCGCCGACGGAGAATGCGACCGAAGGTGTGGCGGCGGGTTCGGGTTCGAATGAGGTTGAGCCGCAACAGTAGACGGGTGAGATTGCATCCTAGAGGGATGGGGAGTCGGCACACTGTGTCGGCTCCTTTTTTATTGGGGAGATGATGAGCGGACGCTCGATTCGTTGACTCGGGTGCGGGGAGTGCGATAACACGCGATTGTAAGGAGAGGACGATGCGAATTCGAATCACTGGTATGGGCGTTGTGACGGCAGCCACGGCTTTGTGTTTATGCGGAATGAGTTTCGCGACTGCGATGGCGTTTGGGCAGGAGGCGGCATCGGCTTCGGCGCGCAGCGAGCAGACGGAGGCGCAACTCGCGGCGGGGACGGTGATTCTGGCGGAGCTGAATTCGGGGCTCGATTCGAAGAAAGTGAAGGCGGGCGACAAGGTTGCGGCGCATACGACGGAGGCGATGAAATCGAATGACGAGCGAACGATCATGCCACGTGGGACGAAGTTGGAAGGGCATGTGACGCAGGCGGAGGCGCGGAATAAGGGCGGGAATGCTTCGACGCTGGGAATTCAGTTTGATAAGGCGATATTGAAAGATGGCGGGGAGATCGCGCTGGATGTGGTGATTCAGGCGATGGCGCCGCGAGATTTTTCGGGTCCGCCGCCGGGCGAAGCGGGGCCGACGTCGATCGGGACGAATCAGACTTCGCCGATGTCGGGCCCGCACGCGCCGCCGCCGAACTCGTCGCCGCAGACGGCGGACGCGGGTGGAGCGCCGGGGAATTTTCCGGCTGCGGCGGGACCGCGGTTGGATGCGCGTAGCCAGGGCGCGGTAGGGATGAAGGGGATCACGCTGGATGCGCAGGCGGTGGATGGGCGGGCGGCGACGGTGGTGAGTTCGAATGGGAAGAGCGTGAAGCTGGATGAGGGGACGCGGGTGTTGCTGGTGGTGCAGGAGAAGAAGGATGCGACGCAGTGAAGTGACGCAATGAAGCAAGGAAGTAATGAAGTAACGATGTAACGATGTAACGATGTAACGAAACGACGAGGATGAGTTGCAGGATTGGCGATGTGACGGATGGAGTTGGGATTTGTTGAGTCTAAACCCCGCGATCTGGGAAGCGATCGCGGGTACAGGGTGGCGATCTGGAAGCCACAGCTGCCACGGGATTGCGGCGAGCATTTGGTGATGCTACCAATCGGGTTGGTAGCGGGGCGTTTGTTATACTGCTGGGATGGCGGCAGCGAAGAAATTATTTCTGATTGATGCGATGGCGCATGTGTATCGCGCGTTTTTTGCGCCGATGGTGCGGATGAATGCGCCGTCGGGGATGCCGACCAAGGTTCCGTTTCTCTTCAACAATATATTGAGAAGGCTGGTGAAGGATTATCAGCCGGATTATATCGGCGTGGTGTTCGACACGTCGAAGCCCACCTTTCGCGACAAACTTTTCGAACAATACAAAGCGCATCGCACGCCGATGCCGGATGAGCTGAAGCAGCAACTGCCTTATGTGAAGAGGCTGTGCGAAGCGTTGCGGCTGCCGGTGATTCAGTACGACGGGTATGAGGCGGACGATGTGTTGGGCGCGCTGTCGGTGCAGGCGGCGAAGCAGAAGCTCGATGTGCTGCTGGTGACGAACGACAAAGACATGATGCAGCTGGTCGGGAGCGGCGTGCGCGTGTTGCGGCCGGGCACGGGCGGGATGAAGAACGACGTCATCGTGGATGGCGCGAAGGTGAAGGAGATTTTGGGAGTGACGCCGGAGCAAGTGGTCGATTACATGGCGCTGTTTGGGGACAGCATCGACAACATTCCGGGAGCGAAGGGGATCGGGGAAAAGGGCGCGGCGGAGCTGATTGTTAAATACGGGACGGTGGAGAACGCGCTCGATCACGCGGACGAAGTTTCGAACAAGCGCTATCGCGAGGCGCTGCAGCAGCAACGTGAGCAAGTGATGATGTCGAAGCAGCTGGCGCGGATTGCGATCGATGTGCCGGTGACGCTAGATCTCGACTCGATGAGGCGGCAGGATCCGGATCCGGCGCTGCTGACGACGCTGTATCGCGAGCTGGGATTTAATTCGATGTTGAAGGAGTTGGGAGCGGAAGCGGCGGCTGTGGCGACGGCGAACGAGCAGGCTGCGGTGAAGACGGACTACGCGCAGTTGGCGAACGTCGATGAGTTTCGCGCGTATCTGGCGAAGTTGCCGGCGAAGGCGCCGATTGCGATCTGGATGAATCTGGAGCCGGGAGAGCGCGAGGCGGAGGGATTTGGGTCGCGTGTGGCGTCGATCGAGGTGTCGTCGAAGGTGGGCGAGGGGCGATCGATCTGGATGGATGAAAAGGGCGAAGCGCTCGCGGCGCTGGTGCCGGTGCTCGCGGATGCGAAGCGGCCGAAGATTGTGCACGATCCGAAGCTGCTGCAGATTTTGGGCGGTCGCGCGAAGAATATTCAACATGCGACGCAGATTTATTCGTATCTGATTCGGCCGACGACGGGAAATCACGAGTTTGCGGACGTCGTGATGCGGCAGTTCAACGTGATTTTGGGTGGCGGGGCGGGCGAGCGGGCGGATTATTTGCAGCGGCTGGCGCCGTTGCTGCAAGAAAGCGTGGAAGCGCACGGGCTGACGCACGCTTACGAGAAAATCGATCTGCCGCTGGCGGGCGTGCTTGCCGATGTGGAGCGCGAGGGGATACGCGTCGATCCGAAGGCGCTGGATGCGATGTCGGCGACGATGGAGAAGGAAGTTCGCCGGCTCGAGAAAGAGATTTGGGAAATGGCGGGCGTCGAGTTCAACGTGAACTCGCCGACGCAGCTTGCGGAAATTTTATTCGACAAATTGAATTTGCAGGCGCCGTTCCGGCGCGGCAAGGGACGCGTGCGTTCGACGGCTGCGGATGTGCTGGAAGATTTGGCGAACCAGCATCCGATGCCGGCGAAAGTTGTGGAGTTTCGCGAATTGTCGAAACTCAAGGGCACGTATGTCGATTCGTTGCCGAAATTGATTTCGCGCGATACGGGGCGCGTGCATACGAGCTTGTCGCAGACGACCGCGGCGACGGGGCGGCTGAGTTCGTGGGATCCGAATTTGCAGAATATTCCGATTCGAACGGAGCTAGGACGGCAGATACGCGCTGCGTTCGTAGCGGGGCCGGGAAATGTTTTGCTCGCGGCGGATTATTCGCAGATCGAGTTGCGCGTGATGGCGCACTTGTCGCTCGATCCGGTGTTGCTGGAGGCGTTTCGCAACGCGGAGGATATTCACGCGCGGACGGCGCAGGAAGTGTTTGGCGTTGGGCCGATGATGCAAACGGGAGAACACCGGCGGGCGGCGAAGGTCATCAATTTTGGAATCATTTATGGGCTGTCGCCATTTGGATTGGCGCAGAACCTGGGCATTCCGCAGAAGGAAGCGGCGCAATTTATCAGCGCGTACTTCACGCGGTATCGAGGCGTGAAGGAATATCTGGATCGGTCGCTGGAAGAGACGCGGAAGACCGAGATGGCGAAGACGCTATTTGGGCGCATACGGCCGATTCCGGAGATCAATTCGCCCCAGATTCAGCTACGGAATTTTGCAGAGCGCACGGCGCTGAATTCGCCGTTGCAGGGAACGGCGGCCGACTTGATCAAGATGGCGATGATCACGATCGATGAGCGGCTGGCGAAGGAAAAGTTTGAGGCGAAGATGATTTTGCAGGTGCATGACGAATTGTTGTTTGAGGCGCCGAAGCGCGAGGCGGAGAAGCTGACCAAGCTGGTGAAGGAAGAGATGGAGAACGTGCACAAGCTGGCCGTGCCGCTGGTGGTGGAGATCGGCGTGGGGGCGAACTGGAGAGATTTGGAAGACGTCGAGGACGCCGATTCGGCCGGCGCGTAAGACTCGCGAGAAAATCCAAGGTTTAGTAGTAGCAGTACGATTGTTCAGGGCGTAACGTGTCTTGCGGCCTATCCCGCCTTTCTCTCAAAAACCGTATATTTGACTGAAGTTTGATAGGCTCTACGACCGCAGCATCCTGATCCGCAAGTCAGCGAGAGTGTCTCCCGATGCCACCGAGGACTGTGACAAATCGACGCACAGGTATGAGAACGGCGGCGCTGCCACTGCTAGCGCTCTCGTTTCTGCTGACGATTGCAGGATGCAAGAGCGGGACGGCGGGGAAAGTGGTCACCGTGACGGTGGACCCGACCGGCGTGAATGTTGTGATCGGTAAGTCGCTGCAATTCAATGCGACGGTGACGGACACATTTAACACCGCGGTGACGTGGACAGTGTCGGGCGGCAGTGCGAACGGGTCGATTTCGAGCAGCGGCTTGTATACGGCGCCGGCGACGGTGCCGACTCCCGCGCAGGTCGTGATCATCGCGACATCGGAGAAAGACACATCGAAGACGGGCACGGCGACGGTGACAATCACAACGAAGCCGGTGCCCTCGAACGTGACGGTGCTGGTGTCGCCATTGACGGCGAGCATTTCGAGTTACAGCACGCAGCTGTTCACGGCGACTGTAACGGGTTCGACCAATACGAACGTGACGTGGCTGGTGAACGGGCAGCAAGGCGGCAGCCGCACGGTGGGATTTATTTCGAGCACGGGATTTTACGTCGCGCCGGGAAATGTGCCGACGGCTTCGGACGGCAACGGCGGAAATGTCGCGACAACGTTGACGGTAACGGCGGTGTCGTCGGCGAACACGAACGCGACGGCCTCGTCGACAGTGACGATTGTGCCGGGAAATCAGAATACGCAGAGCGCGCCGATCGAACTGGGAACATCGGGAGGCAACGGAAACGACTCGATCGTGAACACGCAGGACCATACGATCACGTGCTGCGGAGGAACGCTGGGATCGCTGTTGACGCGCGGCGGCACGCAATACATTTTGAGCAACAATCACGTGCTGGCGCGCGCCGACACCGCTTCAATCGGCGACCCGATCGTGCAGCCGGGATTGATCGATGCGGGGCTGACACCCGATACGAAGTGCGATGCCACGCGGGCTACGACGGTGGCGAATTTGTCGGAATTCGTGAATCTGGAGTCGCAGAATTCCGCGTCGTCGTCGAACATTGACGCGGCAATCGCGCAGGTTGTGACGGGAGAAGTCGATCCGCTGGGGAATATTTTGTTTCTGGGCGGAGTGGCTGACTCTAACGGTGTGCCAGTGCCGGGCGCTCCAGATGCGGGCACGGGAATTATCCCGACGATCGGACTAGAAGTGGCGAAGAGCGGACGATCAACCGGGCTGACGTGTTCGTCGGTATTGTCGGTGAACATCGACACGAGCGTGGAATACAACAAGAGCTGCGATGGGACCGGCGCGAAATTCACGGTGGAGTACAACAATCAGGTGGATGTGACGGGCGGCGATTTCGCGGCGGAAGGGGATTCGGGATCGCTGATTGTGTCGCAGAATACGGCTGATCCGGTGGCGCTGCTCTATGCGGGTTCGGATTCCGATGTGGTGGGGAACCCGGTGTCGCAAGTGTTGGCGTTTTTCTCGAGCGGCGGGAATCCGACGACGTTTGTGGGTGGCGGACCGCACGCGGTGATTGGCTGTACGTTGCCGAGCGGGGCGCAGGCGGCGCGGGCCGCTGCTGCGCTTGCGGCGAAAGCGCCTGTGGTGGAGCAGAGCGAGTTGCAGCGGGCGGTCGCAGCGCGTGATGCGCGGGCTTCGGCGTTGTTGGCGCATCCGGCGGTGCAGGCGGTGGGCGTGGGCGCGAGCCTCGACAATCCGGGTGAGCCGGCGATTGAGTTTTTTGTGACGCGCGGCATGTCGCACAGCGGAATTCCGGCCGAGGTGAATGGGATTCGGACGCGCATCGTGGAAGGCGATTTATTTTCGAAGCGCGGCGCGGAAATTTCGGCTGCCGATAGCGCGACGAATGAACGCGCGGGCGCGGCGCCGCGGATGGTGTATTCGATTGCGGCGACGGAAATGGTGCGCGCTTCTACGGTGAAAACGGCGCACGCGAAGGACATGATGAAGCTGGCGGGCGTGCAGGGTGTGGGAGTGACGTCGAGCGTCGATGCGCCCGGCGAAGCGGCGCTGATGGTTTTTGTGATTCGCGGCGTGGAGCATGCGCCGATTCCGGCGGTGATCGATGGGCTGCGTACGCGTGTGCGCGAGTCGAGCCGGTTTCGCGCGGGGAACAGCGGCGCTGAGCCGCGCCGCGCGGTTTGCCACGTGCCGGCCGCGAAGCCTTTGCCTAAACATTAAGCAATTCCGATCACAATTCGATATTTGATTTCAGTCAGCTGATTTTATTGAGCGGCATCTGATTGCACGGAACGCGTGTGCTACGCTGTTGGCAGGCATTCAAACGCGAATATTTGGAGGCGAATATGGCGCACGCGGAGCAGTTTTTGAAGATCGTAGAAGACGCGAAGAAGCGAGTGAAAGAGACGAATGTCGCGGATGTGAAACGACGCGGCGACGCGGGCGAAAAGTTTGTGCTGGTGGATGTGCGCGAGGATAACGAGTGGGCGGCGGGACATTTGCCGGGAGCGATTCATCTCGGCAAGGGGATTATCGAGCGGGATATCGAGAAGGCAGTCCCAGACGCTGGGTCGAAAATTATTCTCTATTGCGGCGGCGGATTTCGGTCGGCGCTAGCGGCGGATAATTTGCAGAAAATGGGATACACGAACGTGGAATCGATGGACGGCGGATGGAAGGGTTGGGTTGGGGCGGGGCTTCCTACGGAGAAGTAGATTGGAGCAGTCAACAGTCGAGGGTTAACAGTTGAAAGTGAAGCTCGGACTGTTGCGGCGAATCCTTCGGGCGAGGTGTTCCACGTTACAACCCGCACCCTCAGAAACCTAGGGTGCGGCACCCGATCACGCGTCTTGCTTGATGTCGAGCTATCGACGAAGAGTCGGGCGATGGCTCAAGAACTTAATTGTTTGGTGCGTAGAAGTAGTAGTCGGCAGAGTAGGCGGATTTGGTTTCGGCGTTGCGATGGGAATCGTCGCAGCGGGATTGCGGCGGTTGGCCGCCTTTTGTGTGCAGGCGCTGGATCGATGTGATCGTTGAGAAAACGCCAGCGCCAGAGTGATTCGCGGCGGTCAGCAAGAGCCAGGGGATTGCGTTTGCGTCGGGTGAATCGAGACGCGCGGCTACTTTGCCGACGACTTCGCTGCCATCGTTGTGCTTCCAGGTTGGTCCTGCGTAGTGTTTCGCAATTACTTTATTTTGTGCGTCGAAGAGTTGCGCGTCGGGCGCTTTGAGAATCCACGTGAGTTTTTGATCGGGGTCGGGGCCTGGTTTGCAGACGTAGATCTGATCGCCGGTGGCGTGCGTTTGCAGGATCAGTTTTTCGGTTGCGGGCGGTGAGAGTTTTTCGGGAACGTTGGGGCGGGCGAGTTGCTGTGCCGCTGCGGATCGAAGCGAAAGTAGAGCGAGTAGTGAGAAGAACGAGAGTTTGCGCATAACGCGACGAGCTTACCACCGAGGTCCTGTCGCGAAGATGAACGGTGAGCGATGAAAATAAAAGGGAAGCCAGAGATTTTGGCTCCCTTTTTTGTTTGAGAAGTCGAGTTCTAGCGGCGGCTGAAGTCGCCGTTGAAATCGCGGCCATTGATGCTGATGGACTCGATTTCATTGCGATCGTGATTGAGGAATATCTCGGCGCGACCTCGGGCCCGGCCCTGACTTGAGTCCGTGATGCGCATGGTGATGTGGCGGTCGTCGACGCGGGTGATATCACCGAAGAAGGTGACTTTGAAATCGTGCGATCCCGACAGTGCGACCGCGGGACGGCCATCGCGCGTGTTGAACCAGCCGCGAGTCACGTTGTTGGAGCCATAGTTGGCGCCGGAGAAGGTGCCGTGACCGGAGCTGTCGGCCTTCACGCGTGGATAGTCGGTGAGCGGCGGACCGAAGCCGGGGCCGCGATCGTGGTCGCGATTGTCGGGACCGCCATCGTCATAGCCGCCGCCGGTGGCAAAGATCGCGCGGCAACCGTGATCGACCCAGAGGCCGCGGTTATCGACGCCCCACGAGCGATTTTGCTCGCAGGGTGAGCCGCTGATCTGCTGTTGGATGGTCACCTGCGATCTCGGATCGACTTGCCCACAATATTTGCGGTTGCCGTCGTTCGATTCGCACTTGATCGTGTCGCCCGGTCCTCCGCCATTGGCACGGCTATCACCCGGTCCGCCGTAATTATCGCCGCGCCCGCCGATGAGAAAGTCGGCGCGGCAGCCATGATCGACCCAGAGGCCGCGATCGTCGACTCCCCAGGTGCGGTCCTGGATGCACTCGGAGCCGCTGATCTGGCGCTGAAGACTGACCTGGCCGGGGTTTGGGGGACCGCAGTGCTTGCGGCCGCCGTCGTTGGATTCGCAAGTGAGGGTTTGTTGCGCTGGCGTCGCGATAGGCACGAGTAGCGCGGCAAAGACAAAACAGAAAAACAGAATCAACCTGGTACGCATTTCAGTTCTCTCCTTATAGATACCGTTGTGAAGATATAGATGAGGCAGGTAAGGAAAGAGCTTCTGGGCAAGCCCTGCAGATGCGAGGTTTCCTTGCAGCGATGGTATCACCGGTGGCAGGCAGATGCCCCTGAAACGTTAGGTCAACGATGCGGAAGAAGGCCGATGCGCGAAATAGAAGAAAAAATTGGCTGGGGCGGAAGGATTCGAACCTTCACCGTCCTCATTAACAGTGAGGTGTCCTACCAGTTGGACCACGCCCCAGCGGGGGTACCGAGCAACGCGACTCTGGTCACGCGTGTGCAAGGTCACTCTGACCGCGGACGCAAGCGGCGTAGAGCCCATTAAAGATAACACGACCTGTGGGGGCAACCAGCTAGCAGAAGATTTTATGGGAAGCATTTGCGGGCCAAATAGATGCGCGAATATATGGGAAAGAGCGGAAGAAATCGCGCGCATCGAAATCCGGTTACGTGAATCAAGAATAACCGAGAGGAGTAGCGAGGCTAGGTCCAGTGACTGACTTCGAGACGAGAACCAAATCGGAACTTTGCGTCGAAAATCCGCACGGAAAAAAACCGAAATGGGACAAAATCGGTCCGCGATTTGTAAGCAATCTTCGAAAGTTTTGAACAGACTGAGCGTTTCGCGCGCCACGACTTTATGGAAATGTAACCAATAATTTTGCTGAACTGTTGCAATCCAGAAAGTTTTGTTGGAAACTTCTCGCGTCAAATTGGAGACGGGCTCGCACATCCCGGAATGTTGTTGGTGGACGCCTAGGTTTTCGCTCCGTCCCGGAGCGCTCACCTCCAGAGTGCACACATAGAACATGGCGCAGATTTTTCATCGAAGCACAAATTTCATCTCGAAATTCAGTGTCTTTGCGGGCGTGTTTCTGGCCGGCATCGCGCTGACGGGTGTGCTGCTCGCGGCGCGTTCACCGTATCTGACGAATCAGAACGTGACGCGCGATCAACCCATTCAGTTCAGCCACAAACATCACGTCGGCGATGACGGAATCGATTGCCGTTATTGCCATACGGGTGTCGAGAGTTCAGCGACGGCCGGTGTGCCGCCGACGAAGACGTGCATGAACTGCCACTCGGTGCTGTTCAACAACGTCGGATATCTCGAGCCGGTGCGCGAAAGCTATCGCACCAACAAGTCGATTCAATGGGTGCGCGTACATCGGCTGGCGGATTACGTGTATTTCAATCACAGCATTCACGTGGCGAAGGGCGTAGGTTGCTCGACGTGCCACGGCACGGTGAACGAGATGCCGCTGATTTTCCAGGCGGCGCCGTTGAATATGGGCTGGTGCGTCGATTGCCATCGCAATCCGGAAGCGGTGCTGCGGCCGACCGATCAGGTTTACAACATGGAGTGGAAGGCGCCAGCGAATCAAGCGAAACTGGGCGCGCAATTTGCGCACGAGAGAAAGATTCGTTCGACGGCGGATTTGACGAGCTGCTCGACGTGCCATCGGTAGCGCGCAGACGCGCGGCGATGAGCAGCGGTTGCTGAGGATCGAAGGTGGGTAAGAAGCAGGCGCGACAGATGTTTCAAGTCAGTTGGAGATGTGAAGGCGTTTCACGACGGATGGTATGAGCGACGACGAACGCAAATATTTCGCGATGCACCCGAGCGGCGGGGCTTCTCATGACAATGAGGAAGAACCCGAGATCCCGCTAACGCCGATTGACCGGCCGCTGGACCTGGCGGCTGTGCGCGCCAAGCTGGGCGCCAAGACCGGCAAGCAATACTGGCGCACGCTCGACGAGCTTGCTGACGATCCGCATTTCGACGAATTGATGCACCGCGAATTTCCGCGGCACGCTTCGGAGTGGGATGAGTCGGTCGATCGACGCAACTTTTTGAAGCTGATGGGCGCTTCGCTGGCGTTCGCCGGCATGGCGGGTTGCAAGTCGAACGAGCAGGAAACAATTATCCCGTACGTGAAGCAGCCCGACGGCATGGTGTTGGGCAAGCCATTGTATTTCGCGACGGCGATGCCGTTTGGAGCCGACGCGATCGGCGTGCTGGTCGAGAGTCACGAAGGCCGGCCGACGAATATGGCGGGCAATCCGGATCATCCGTCGAGCCTGGGCGGCATCGACCCGATCACGCAGGCATCGGTGCTGAATTTGTACGATCCTGATCGCGCGAAGACGGTTATGTTTGCGGGCTCGCTGCGGACCTGGTCGGAATTTTCGCAGGCAGCGCAAGCGGCCGCGGCTGATATCAAGGCCGCCAGCGGTGCGGGCTTCCGCATCCTGACCCGGACGATTACTTCGCCAACGCTTGCCGAACAACTACAAGGGATTCTGAAGCTGTACCCGCAGGCGAAGTGGCACCAGTGGGAGTCGGCGGTCAGCGACGGCGTGCGCGAAGGCGGGAAGCTGGCCTTCGGCCGCTACGTGAACACGGTGTATCGCCCTGAGCGCGCTGAAGTAATCTTGGCGCTCGATTCCGATTTCCTCGCCAGCGGTCCCGGACACTTGCGGTACATGAAGCAGTTCTATCGGCGGCGCAAGCTCGACACTGACCCTGGAGTGGAGCGGGTCGGCGGCGAGATGAACCGGCTGTACGTGGTTGAGCCGACGCCGACGGTCACCGGTTCGAGCGCGGATCATCACCTGCCGCTGCGTGCATCGCAGATCGATGTGTTCGCTCGCGCGTTGGCGGGAAAGCTCGGACTGGCTGGCGGCGAAGGCGCAACGCTTCCGCCGGCAGCGGAAAAGTGGCTCGAAGCGGTCACCAAGAATTTGCAGGGACATCGTGGCAGTTCGCTGGTCATTGCCGGTGAGCAGCAGTCGCCGGAAGTGCACGCGATCGTGCATGCGATCAACGCCGCGCTGAGCAACGTTGGCAACACGCTGTATTACACCGACCCGGTCGAAGCGAATCCGACGAGCTACATCGAATCGCTGCGCGATCTGTGTGCCGACATGGATGCCGGCAAGGTCGATACGCTGGTCATGGTGGGCGTCAATCCTGTTTACGATGCGCCGCACGATTTCGATTTCGTCAACAAGCTGCGCAAAGTCCGCAACACCGTGCAGTTAAGCACGCACTTCGACGAAACTGCGCAGTACGTCAAGTGGCACGTCGGCGAATCGCATTTTCTTGAAAGCTGGGGCGATGCGCGCGCGTTCGACGGGACGTTGAGCGTGATTCAGCCGCTGATCGCACCGCTTTACTACACGCGCTCGGCGCACGATGTGCTTGCGGCGTTCAGCGACAAGCCGGGAATTTCGGCGTATGACGCGGTGCGAGACCGGCTGAAAGCGTCGAACCCGGGCGTCGATTTCGAGAAGTTCTGGCGCAAAACCCTGAACGACGGCGTGGTCGCCAACTCGGCGTTCTCCCCGATCAGCGTCAGTGCGAAGGTGAATCTAGCAAGTCTGCCGGCGCCGAAAGCGGCGACGGGCGAAGAGATGGAGTTCATTTTCCGGCCCGATCCCAGCATTTACGACGGCCGATATGCGAATAACGGCTGGTTGCAGGAATTGCCGAAGCCGGTTACCAAACTGACCTGGGACAACGCGGCGATGGTCAGCCCGAAGACGTCGGAGAATTTGGGTCTGACGCACAAAGTTGCGGCGCGCGGAGGCGAGCACGGACAGATCATTTCGCCGTTGATTGATATCGCGCTCTCAAACAGCAAGGTCACGGCGGCGGCGTGGACGGTGCCCGGCCAGGCCGATGGTGTCGTGGTTCTGCCGCTCGGCTACGGACGAATGTTTGCCGGATACTCCGGCACAAACAAGGGATTCAACGCCAACGCGGTGCGCGTGTCGACCGCGCTGTGGGTGGCGAATGGCGGCAAGATCACCAAGACCGGCGACGAGTATCCGCTGGCCTGCACCCAGTATCACTTCAACATGGAAGGGCGAAAGATTCTGAGCGCGGGCACGCTCGAGGAATACAAAAAGAATCCCGCGTTCGCGCATGAGGGCGACGAAACTCCGAAGAGCAAGGAAGATTCGCTCTATAAGGAATTCGCGTATCCCGGCTATGCCTGGGGCATGGCCATCGATCTGAAGAACTGCAACGGCTGCAACGCGTGCGTCGTGGCCTGCGGATCCGAAAACAACATCGCGATCGTCGGCAAGGATCAGGTCATGCGCGGCCGCGAAATGCACTGGATCCGCGTCGACCGCTATTACCTAGCGGAAACCAGCACAAACGACCCGGGCACGAACGAAAACGACGCGCTGGCGAATCCGCCGACGTATTTCCAGCCGGTGCCTTGCCAGCAATGCGAAAACGCCCCGTGCGAGCAGGTTTGTCCGGTGGGCGCGACGGTGCACAGCTCCGAAGGCCTGAACGACATGGTCTACAACCGCTGCATCGGCACGCGGTATTGCTCGAATAACTGCCCGTACAAGGTGCGGCGATTCAACTTCTTACGCTTCCAGGATTGGGAGACGCCTTCGCTGAAATTAGTTCGCAATCCCGAAGTCACGGTGCGCAGTCGCGGTGTGATGGAAAAGTGCACCTATTGCGTGCAGCGCATCAATAGCGCGCGCATCGAGGCGGAGAAGCAGAATCGCCCGATTGCCGACGGCGAGATCGTGACCGCGTGCGAAGCGGCGTGCCCATCCGAAGCCATCGTGTTTGGCAATGCCAACGATCCGAACAGCCGGGTCGCCAAGCTGAAGGCGCAGCAGCGCAACTACACGATTCTCGGTGAGCTCAACGCGCGGCCGCGCACCACGTACCTGGCTGCGGTGCGCAATCCGAACCCGGAGATGGAAAAGGCATGAGCTCCACGCAGCCTCCCATCGATTCGCCCAATATCCGCCGGCTTTCGCCGGTGCTGGAGCCGGGGCACACCTACGCGACGGTCACCGACAAGATCGCATCCATCGTATTGACGCGCCCCGTGTCGCTCGGCTGGCTCGCAGGATTCGGCCTCGCGTTTTCGTTCGTGATGATCCTCAACGTGGCGGTCGCCTGGCTGATCATCAAGGGCGTTGGAATCTGGTCTATCAACATCCCGATCGGCTGGGGCTTTGCGATCGTCAACTTCGTCTGGTGGATCGGTATCGGCCACGCTGGCACGCTGATCTCTGCAATTTTGTTCTTGCTCAATCAGAAGTGGCGCACGTCGATCAACCGCTTTGCCGAAGCGATGACGCTTTTTGCCGTCGCCTGCGCGGGCTTGTTCCCGCTGATCCACACCGGCCGTCCGTGGATGGCGTATTACATGTTCCCGTACCCCAGCACGATGGGGATCTGGCCGCAGTTTCGCAGTCCGCTGATCTGGGACGTGTTCGCGGTTTCGACGTACGGCACGGTTTCGCTGCTGTTCTGGTTCGTCGGCCTGATTCCCGACTTGGCGACGCTGCGCGATCACGCGATTGGCAAGCCGACGCAGATTATTTACGGCATGCTCGCGTTGGGCTGGCGCGGCTCGGCGCGTCACTGGCACCGCTACCAGTCGGCGTACCTGCTTCTGGCCGGCTTGGCCACGCCGCTCGTGCTTTCCGTGCACACGGTCGTGAGCTTCGACTTCGCGGTGGCCATCGTTCCCGGGTGGCACACGACAATCTTCCCGCCGTATTTCGTGGCCGGCGCCATCTACTCGGGTTTCGCGATGGTGTTGACGATTGCGATTCCGCTGCGCGCTGCGTACGGCCTCCAAGACTTCATCACGATGCGTCACCTCGAAAACATGGCGAAAGTCATGCTCGCCACCGGCTTGATCGTGGCCTACGGCTACTTCTTCGAGTTCTTCTTGTCGTTGTATAGCGGCAACAAGTTTGACGTCTTCCTGGTGCAGCAGCGCCTGCACGGTCCGTACAACTATTATTATTTCGCGCTGATCCTGTGCAACATCCTGACGCCACAATTGCTGTGGTTCCAGAAGGTGCGCACCAATGTCGCGGCGCTGTTCGTGATGTCGCTGGTGATCAACCTGGGCATGTGGCTCGAACGATTCGTCATCGTCGTCATCAGCTTGACGCGTGACTTCATGCCGTCCGCCTGGGGCCGTTATTCGGCGACGATTTGGGATTACGCGACCTTCGTCGGCACGCTGGGACTGTTCACTATGCTGCTGTTCCTGTTTGTGCGCGTGCTGCCGGCGATCTCGATTGCGGAAATGCGCGAACTTGTGCACGAAACATCTGAGGACCACGAATGATCGAGCATCGCTCACACACGTATGGCGTGCTGGGTGAGTTCGACACCGAGCACCAGCTCTGCAATGCGGCGCGCGCGGCCCGCGAAGCCGGCTGGGTCAAGATCGAAGGCTACACACCGTTCCCGGTCGAAGCTCTGTCCGAAGCGCTCGGGTTGAAGCGCAATCTTGTGCCGTTGATTACGCTGATCGGTGGGTTGTGCGGCGGCCTGGGTGGTTTTTTCTTCCAATACTGGGTCAACGTGTTTGCTTATCCAATCAACGTCGCGGGACGTCCGTTGAACAGCTGGCCTGCGTTCATACCGGTCACGTTTGAACTCACCGTATTGGGCGCCTCGCTTTCGGCGGTTTTCGGGATGCTGGCCCTCAACGGTCTGCCCGAGCCGTATCATCCATTGTTCAACATCGATCGATTTGTGAAGCACGCGACCACCGACAAATTCTTTCTCTGTATCGAAGCGCGCGACAAGAAATTCAACGTCGATGATGCGAAGCGCTTCTTCGAGACCGTGCACGCGACGAACATCAACGAGGTGCAGGATGATTAAGCCTGCCCGCATCGCGTTGTGTGCCATCGCGTTCTCCGCGCTCCTTGGCGGATGCAGTCTCAAGCAAGATATGGCGCTGCAGCCGAAGAATCGACCGCTGTCGCCATCGGACTTCTTCACCGATGGCCGTTCAGAACGCCCGCTCGTTGAAAACACGGTGCGTCACGGGGCGCTAGCCGACGACGCGCTGATCACTCCGAAAGACTCAAACGCGTTTCCACTGCCGGTGAATCAGGAACTGCTCGATCGCGGCGAAGGACGTTTCAAGATTTTCTGTACGCCATGCCACGGATTGCAGGGCGATGGCAACGGCATGGTCGCGGTGCGCGGTATGAAGCATCCGCCGACCTATCACCAGGACCGGTTGCGCCAGGCGCCGAACGGATATTATTTCGACGTCATCACGAATGGTTTCGGCGCGATGCTGGGTTATTCGGCGCAGATTCCGCCGCGTGACCGCTGGGCTATCATCGCGTATGTGCGCGCACTCCAGCTGAGCCGCAACGCCAAGGTTTCCGAATTGCCAGCCAGCCTGCGCGAGCGGGTGATGCATCCGCCGGCCGCTGCGCCGTCCACGCCAGGAGGAACGAAGGAATGACCGCGCAGGACTTCAAGGCGCCCGAAAGCGTCAGCCGCCTGCAACAGCGCGCGCTCATCGTGGGAATTATCGGCGTTGTGGCGTGCATCATCGGGTATGTGAAGTCGCCCGAGGACATGTTGCGCTCGTATCTGATGGCCTTCATGCTCGTGCTCGGGCTGTCGCTGGGATCGCTGGGCATTCTGATGATGCAGCATTTGACCAGCGGGTATTGGGGCATCGTCATTCGGCGTCCACTTGAATCGGCGACACGCGCCCTACCTCTATTGTTCATCCTGTTTGCACCACTGTTCTTTGGATTCCGCTATCTTTACGGCGCATGGCTCAACGCTCCGGCCACTGGTGAAGGCGCGTTGTCCGAATTTCAGCAACGGTATCTGACCCCCGGCTGGTTCCACATTCGCGCCATCGTCTACTTCGCCGTCTGGCTGTTCCTGATGTGGATTTTCAACGCTTGGTCGCGTCGCCAGGATGTCGACCGCGACGACCGCTCGCTGCGCCGCAAACTGAAGATGTTGGCTGGGCCGGGAATCATTCTTTACGTGTTCGCGATGTCGTTTGCCGCGATCGACTGGGTGATGTCGCTGTCGCCACACTGGGCATCGACCATTTACGGCTTCATCTACGTAGCCGGGCAATTGATTTCGTCGCTAGCGCTGATGATCTGCGTGGTTGTGCTGTTGTCGCGCGCGCCGGTTTTTGCCGGCGTACTCAAGCCACGCTACCTGCACGATCTGGGCAAGCTGCTTCTGGCGTTCATAATGTTGTGGGCATACTTCAGCTTTTCGCAGTTACTGATTATCTGGTCTGGAAACGCTCCGGAAGAGATCAGCTTCTACCGTTCGCGCTTATACGGCGGATGGGGATATGTTTCGGTCATCATCCTGATATTTCATTTCTTCGTGCCGTTTTTCCTGCTGCTCTCGCGAGATCTGAAACGCAATCCGTCGATGTTGCCTAAGGTCGCGGCGTGGATGATCCTGATGCGGCTGGTCGATTTGTTCTGGCTGACACGGCCCGAGTTCACGCCGAGCGCGCTGCCGACGATTTGGGATTTGGCAGCGGCATTGGCGCTGGGCGGATTGTGGCTCTTTGTCTTCGCCTGGCAGCTGCAAAAGATGCCGCTCTTGCCTTTGGGTGAGCCCAAGCTGGAAGCCTTCCTGGAGCCCCATGAGCACTAACCTCCATCACAACGCCTCCGGAGGCGAGCCTCGGAACGACGACGTTTCGTTCGAACAGGCCGACGTGCATCCGGCGACAATCTATTGGTATCTCGGCGCGCTGGGTGTTGCGGTCGTCCTCTCTTACATAGTCTGTATCTTTGTTCTGCGCATCACGACCAAGATTGCAGTCGATTACGACACGCCGCCGCCTGCAATTCGCGAACAGATGGGTAGCGCGTATGACGCTCTTCCACCTGAGCCTCGGCTGCAGGGCGTGCCGGGACACCCCGAAGATCCCCAAGCCGACTTGCGCAACAAGCGCGCAGCGGATGAAGCCGCGAACGAAACAACCGGCTGGATTGATCAGGGCGCGGGCATCGCGCAGATTCCGGTTTCAGAAGCGATGAAGATCATCGCTGAAAAAGGATTGCCGGGCGCAGCTGCTGCGGCGGAGAAAAAGTAAGAATGAAGCACGTTCGCACGATTGCGGGTTTGGTCGCCGTTCTGGCGCTGGCACTGACGTTTGCCGGCGGCACGAGCGTTTCCGCGCAGACCGTTCCCGGCGGCGTCGGAGCTTCGTCCAATGGCCTTCCTGTAGCGCTGCGCAACGTCGGGTTCGAGCCGCCGCTAAACGGTCAGATTCCCTTGGCGCTGCACTTCAAGGACGAAGCCGGACGCGACGTCGCGTTCGGCGATTATTTCCACGGCAAGCCGGTGCTTCTCGCCCTCGTCTACTACGGCTGTCCGATGCTCTGCAACCAAGTCGAGCAGGGCGTGGTCGGCTCGCTGAAAATGCTTTCGTTCAATCCCGGCACCGACTACGAAGTCGTGTTCGTCAGCTTCGATCCGCGCGAATCTGCCGACATGGCGGCACAGAAGAAAACAGCGGCGCTTACACATTTTGGCCGTCCGCAGACAGCCGCGGGCTGGCACTTTCTGACCGGCACCAAAGACTCGATCGACGCGATTACGCAGGCCGCAAATTTCCGGTATTCGTTCGATGATAAGACCAATATTTTCGCGCACGCCAGCGGCATCATGCTGCTCACGCCCAGCGGTCGCATCTCGCGCTACTTCTACGGAGTCGAATATCCATCGCGCGACGTTCGGTTGGGCCTGGTCGATGCTTCGGCGGGCAAGATCGGAACGCCGATCGATCATCTCTTGCTGTATTGCTTCCAGTACGACCCGTCGACCGCGCGCTACAGCGCCACGATTCTTCGCATCATCCGCATCGGCGGACTATTCACGATTTTCACCATCGTCGCGGGGATTTTGATCTTCCGGCGGCGCGATCACGCGCTCGATTCGAAAGCGCAAGGAGCACACTAGAGCCGTGCAGTCGCAACTACCACTGTATCCGGAGCAGGCGTCCAACTTCGCTCCCAGCGTCGACGCCTT
>DASXPD010000030.1:0-31486 GCA_036493835.1 Candidatus Acidiferrum sp.
TCTTCGACGAGACCCGTCAGAAAATTTCTATATTCAGGATTGTTGACGCATAACGTGTCCGCGTTTCGTCCGTGAAGATCGCGCTCCTGCAACTTTGCGATATTCGGAAGATCGCTGCGGAAAACATCTTCCAGCCAGCAGATCACCTTCATGTTGCGTTTCTTCGCCGCGGGGATCACTTCGGCGAGGATGTCGAGATTGCCGTGATCGGGCGCGCGCGTGTCTTTCAGAACGGTGTTTTTGTAAAACTCAGCGTGCGGCGTGGCGAAATTCCCTCCGTGAAAGTTGAGGTCATATTCCTGTTTGCCGTGGTCAGGGAGTGGCTGGCCGGGAATTTGCCGGCCGGCGATGCCTCGGCCATACGTGAAAACGGCGAGGAAAAGCGTGTTGACGCCGCCGCGCTGCTGCAGCGTGTCGAGAACCTGTTCGGTGCCCTCGTCGACGAACGAAACCGCGCCGACCTGAATCCCGATCATTTTCTTGGACTCGCCGGGGAATGCGATCGACGGCATCGCCAACGCCGCGCCGGCGCCTGCGGTGAGCTTCACGAATTCACGGCGATTGAGGTCGGAGTTCGACACGGATTGATCCTTTCGACGATGAAATTATGACGGCTGGGCGAACGAACGCTTTCGACACGTGACGTTACACTGCCTGACGCAGATTTTTTCGCAGCGTCAGGCTGCCGTCGTCGTTGAGCTTCTGATGGCACGCCCAGCGAACGGGATAGCGCATCCCTTTGACTTCAATCTCGGCGCGAAGTTTCAGGCCCTCGAACGAAGTGCCTTGCGGCAGCACGAGCTGCGCCTGTCGAATTTTGCCCGGCAGCGGATAACCCGGATCGAGACAGCCGCTCTGCAAGACCTTACCGTCTTTACTTTCGACGGTGATGCGCAATACGCCCGGCACGCCCGCAATCCCATCATTCGCGAAGCCGATGATGAGCCCGAGATAGCCCGTGTCCTCATAGCTCCAGATATACGACGGCCGCACGCGATAACCGATGCGGCGATTGATGCGATCAAACGCGGCAGGATACGCCTGATAGTAGTCCATCAAGTTTTTCACGTTGATCTGATGGAAATTCCACAGTGACCAGTAGTTCGCGCCGATGTCGATGACGTGCGAAATCATGTTCTCGGCCGGTGAAATACCTTCGATCGTCGCGGACGGATCAGGTGGTTTGCCCGGGATTCCTTGTTCGAGCAAAGCGCCGATCCACGGTGGACGATTGCTGAGCGCTTCGATCTGCTCGTTCTCGATGAAAATCGTGTCGCTGCGAATCCAGTTGTTGCTGCGAACCGACCGATCGAGCATTTCGGAATTCCCAACGCGGCTGAAGTCGGGCTGCGTATTGGTGAGCAGGGGCGCTTTCTTGAAGTGTTCGATCTGCACGTCCATCATGCGAATCCATGTGCGTTCGGCCGTCTGATAGTCGGGAAAAGGATTGTTGGCGAACGGCCATGTGTGGCCCTCGCCCCAGAAGCCGTACATGAATGTGTCGATGAATTCGATCTGCGGGTTGCCGTCGAATTCAGCGGCGAGTGCACCGACGAGATCAGCAAACGCGTTCTGAAAGAACGGATCGTCATAGCGCGGCTGATATTTTGAGTGCGGGTTTTCGAGATAGCGCTTTGCCGAGCGCGCTTCCGATTGATCTTTGAGGATGAGATCGACCTTCGGAACTTTTTCCAGCACGAAATCGGGAAGCGCGGCGGAATGCGTGTAGTCGGGAGCGCACATCTGAATACGCAGTCCGATGCGCTTGTCATTCTTCTTGGCGAGATCGAAGACGAGCTTCACGTAGTCGGGTAGTTGGAGCTTGCCCGGGCGTGGCTGGACTTCGCGCCACGTCGGACGAATGTAAAGTTGCTGGCCCAACGGAAATTTGACGAGATCTTCGATCGCCTGCGGAATGTTGTCGGACTTGATCTCATCCGTGCCGGAATCCGCGGTGATGTAGGTGACGAGCCCCTTGCCGTAGTTGGGGACGACATCGTCGGTCGGCGTAGTCGTCATAACTACGTCATCGGTCGGAATGATCGCGCCAGGCGGATATTGCGGGAACGGGCCCTGATTGAGGCGGTCGGATACTTTCGGGCCGGAACCAAAATCGTATTTGCCCCAATTGTGCGCGGGCACATCGGCTTTGGCTGTTTTGGCTGCCGCGCCTGCTGTCGCTGCGAGAAGGACACTACTTTTCAGGAAATCTCGTCGTTGCATTTGGATTCTCCACGAAAAAGTGGAGAGACCATAACACATCGAACAAAAGGAAAGGGAAGAAAACGTAACTTAACGAAAGCCCGTAGCTGCGAGCTGCGAAGGCGCCTAGCTCAATCGGAATCGGTCAGGCTTTTTCCGACGGCGCAGCAGAGATTTCGAAGGTCAGCGACTGCGATCCCAGTTGCGGGTGCGTCGCGGTCAGTTTCACGGTGCCGGGTTCTTCCTTCGCACGAATCCACACCGCGCCCGTGCCGCCGATCACAGCGAACGGGTTGTCACCGATCAATTCTGCCGGACCTTCGAGCTGCAATTTCACGGCGTCGTTGGCGAACGGCCGGATCCTGCCGTATTCGTCGGTCACGCGCAGAACGACGCGCGTTGTGTCGGCGCCGTCGGCGAACAACTTCGTGTCATCAGGCAGCAGCGCGAACTTCTGGTCGACGCCGCGACCCGACATCCTCTTCTCGATCACTTTCTTTCCGCCGATGTAGCCTTCGATGCGCAGATCACCCCAATTGCCCACGGCCTCGCCGAGTTCCGCGACGAACGGCGCATATTTCAAATTCTTGAATTCCGTCCGGTTCGGATCGACCTCCGCGACCATCTTCTCGCCAATATAAAACTTCAGGTGCTCGCAGTTCGAACAGACCCACGCCTTCGTAAATCCGATCGACTCGTCGCCGCGCGCCCAGTGAAACGCAGGCTCGAGCACGATTTCTTCCGCCGGATCGCATTGCGATTTGTAAAAGTGTGCCGCGGGTTTTGGCTCGCGAAACATATCCGTAACGCCGTGGTAGCAGATGCGATCGCCCGTGCCAAAGTCCGCGTGCGTGTTGTAGTCGAACGCGCACCACCCGATGCCGCCCGCGTATTGCGGGTTCGACGCGAGCTGATCGTGAATGCGCGCGTGCCGCAGCATGTGCTCCTGAATCCGCTCGACTTGATCGATCGTCTTCGTCGGGTACGTGTGGCCGACAAACTCGGTGTTCAGATACCGCGGATGATTCGGCGGTTTCAGCGGAAAGCCAAAATCGTTCATTGTGAAAACATCTTCCAGAAATTCAGACGACTGGAAGTAGCGGATGCCGCCGGTCTGTCGCGTCGGATCAAGCTTGTGCGCCAACGCATTCGTGCGGACGTAGAAGTCGTGATTGTCTTTCGATTCGTTGATGCGCACGCCCCACAAAATGATGCTGGGGTGATTCCAGTCGCGACGAATCATCCGCGACACATTGTCGACCGAGATGTCTTGCCATGGCAGGTCGCCGATGTGCTGCCAGCCGGGAATCTCTTCGAGCACCAGCAAACCCATCTCGTCGCAAGCGTCGAGAAAATGGCGCGATTGCGGATAGTGCGAGGTGCGGACGATGTTGCAGTGCAGCTTGTTGCGCAGCACGTTCGCATCGCTTCGCTGGCAGCGACCCGGCATCGCTTGACCGGCGAACGGAAATGTCTGATGACGATCGAGCCCACGCAGCTTGATCACTTTGCCGTTGAGTTCGAATCCGTGGTCGGTGAATTCCGCGTGACGAAAACCGATCCGGCGCTGGTCGCTGTCGAGAACCTGCGTACCCTTCAGTAGCCGCACGTGAACGGTGTAGAGGTTGTGATTCTGGAGATCCCACAACTGGATCGCGCCGAGATTGTCTAAATGAACCGTATGCACCATCGGCTCAGCTGCCGCTTGGGTCGCACTAAGCTTTTGCGATCCCTTGGCGAGAGTTTTATCCCCGTCGCGCAGTTCCACTTCCAACGTGAGTGGTTCTCGAGATGCTTCGAGATGCTGGATGTGACAGTCAACGTCCAGCGTCGGCTTGCCGCTCATCACGTCCTTCGGCTTCGCGAAGATATTCTCGATGAAGGTTCCAGGCACGACGCGCAGCGCGACTTCGCGATAGATTCCGCCAAAGGTGAGGTAATCGATCTGATAGCCGAACGGAGGAATATCGGCGCGTTCGGTTGAGTCGACATCGACTGCCAAAAGGTTCTCGCCGTCGAAATCGATATGCGGCGTCAGATCGAATGAAAACGGAGTGTATCCACCTTTGTACTCACCGAGCTTCTCGCCATTAATCCAGACCGTCGACGCCGTCATCACGCCTTCGAAGTCGACGAAGACGCGTTTTCCCTTGGCCTCGGGCGGCAGCTTGAAGCGGCGCCGATAGATCGACACGAATTCGTAGTCTTTGTCGTCGAAGCTGTGCCAGGGAAGCCGAACATTTGTGTGGGGAATAACGATGCGGTCAAAGGACGAGTCATCGAAGTCTTTTCCGTGCGCGCCCTGCGCGTATTTTTTGCTATAGCGCCAGTTGCGATTGATCGGCAGGATGATTCGCCCGGTCGAATCCGACGCGGGCGCGTTGGATGCCAGTCCTCCCGGAACCATGGTTGCACCGGCAATCACGGTGCCGGTTGTTAGGAGAAAGTCGCGTCGATCCATGAGACTCCTTTTCGAGTGGCGCGTTAAGTTGCCGGCTGAGAAATAAAATAACCGACCGATGATGGAAAAATGTGCGCCGCCGGATTGGTGCGGCAAATCTTAGCAGGTTAAGCGCATAACCTCCAGGGCGCAGCCGGCTGCCATAGAACCCTTCGTAAACGCTAGTGAGGCAGGGCAGGGAGGATTACAACCGGAATCGGTTTCGTCGCGTTCTGTTGGAGGTACCAGCAAGGGCTCTTGCCCATGTGTGGAAACAGCGAGTGTACGCACGGCATCGTTACTTCGGGCTGGTTCGCGTCTAACTGATACTCGACGCGCCCATTTTTCTGCGGAATCGCGTAGATCCTCGTCATCTGTACGGTGCCCGTCGCGGCACCGAGCTTCGGAAACGTCACCTTCGCGCGCAGCACCGCATAGTCGACAATAAACAGGGCAATCACCGCAACCACGACTCCGATGACAGTACGCTTAAAAATGTTTGTGAGGCGGCTCATGTTTTTCGCGATGTTTCTAGAGCCGGTTCGACGCCCGCCGCGTGCTCGCTGTCATGCGCACAAGCTCCGCATCCGCCGCTTCGAGCGCAGGATCTTCCTTCGCCTGAAGACTTTTCAAAGTGGGCAGAATAGTTTGATCAGGCACGATTCCGGTGCCTTCGAGTCTCCGCCCCTTGGGCGAAAACCAAAGCACCTCGCTCATCTCCAGCACCCCGCCACCCTTCATCACGCGAGGTTTCGCGATGCCCAACACGCACCCGCAACTCTGGCTTCCAACAATCCGCGCCCGCTGCGAATCCTGCATGCCCGCTGCAAAAACCTCCGACGAACTCGCCGATCGCGAATCGATCAGAACAACCACCGGCCCCGAATAAATCTGATCCCCGCCTCGGCCAACATACAATTCCAGCGGCAGCCGCAATATCCCCACAAATTCCGAAAGCGGTTTGCCCGACCGCGTTTCGTCTTTCGCGAACAATGTCTTCTTGTCAAAAAAATACCCGGCGATCGGCACAAGCACTCCCAAATCGCCGCCGCCGTTGTGCCGTAAATCGACAATCAGCCCTGGCGAATTCCGAAATCGCTCCAGCGCCTGACGAAAATCCTTCGTAATCGACGGCTGAAACCCATCAAATCGAATGTAGGCGTTGCCCCCTCGCGTCGTATCCGTCGCCACGTTCGCCGCCGCCGAATAAACCTGCCGCCTCACTTCCGTTTCAAAATGTGATCCATCCGCGCGTTCGAGCCCAAGCTTGACCTCGGAGTCGGCCGGCCCGGCCAGCAGCCGGTTGTACGTAAAAATGCGCGTCGCCCGGCTCGTGGAAGAAATCGCCTTCACGCTCTCAATTTCAGCAATACGCTCGCCGACCGGCTTGCCGTCCACGGTCGAGATGATCATCCCCGGCTCAATCCCGACGTGCGCCGCATTCGAATCCGACCGAATCGACGTGACCACAACCTTCCCTTCGATCTCGTCGAGACTGATTCCCGATCCCACACCCTGCTGCTTCTTGATATTTCTCCACTGCTCCGGCGAATTGAATCGCGTATGCGCATCGTGCAGTTCGCCAGTCATCCTGCTCATCAGCGAGTAAAATTCGCGATCATCTTTTGTCGCGTCCACCAGCGGCTTGTAGCGCGTGTGAACCTCGTTCCAGTCGACACCATTGAACGAGTGATCGTAATAGTGCTCGTCGATCTCTTTCCAAACTCTTTCGAACACCTCCTGTCGCGTCTTGGCAGATAACTGTCGCGTTGATTCTGTCGAGGATGTTTGCGAGCGCGAAGCGAGTACCAGCTGCGACGTGCGCGCCGGCGTCGGCTGCCCAGCGCAGACCACGAGAACCAGCGCAGCGCCAAACTTCAACAAGCCATTGGACAAACGAGGTCCACGCATCGAATCGAGCAGCCTCCAGCGCAATGGATTATAGGGATTGGCGGCGCTTTCCGCACGCCGATTTCAATTGAGGTCTGACACGCTCGCAGCAGGGAACCGTGCCATAGAAGGCGGCAACCTCAGCCCGCAGCCGGCTCCCCCGGCTCATTCGCAAAAATCCGCGCCAATTCCGCATGCACCATCACCACAGCCGGATCCCGCTGTATCGCATCAAAGTACCGTTTCTGGAACGCATCGCCCGACTCCGACGGCGCAAACATTTTCCGAGCCAGCGTAATCGCGTTGTGCGTATCCTCCGCCGTCACCGGATTCTCCGCCGCCAAGCTCTCATCAATCCGCACCACAAACTCCGAAATATTGTGCAGCCAAGCAAATTGCTCGTGGTCAATCACCAGCCGAAACAACTCCCCGGTATTGACCGTGCCATGAAGCCGCTCGTATTCGCGGCGCTCCATATCCAGCAATTCCTTGTGCAACCGCAGCAACGCGAGCCGCACTTGCACCAATTTCTCGCGAGCAGGATTCGCCGGGCCGCCCGTATTCGCGGCGTAAGGGTCGGATGTGTTCATCGCTATCGGAATGGCGTCGCGAGCGGAGCCCGCGACATGCCAACTTTATTGTGTTACAGGACGCGCTCAGCGCCAAGCGCAAGCGCAAGCAGCGCGATACAAAATCACTCGACCAATATTCGAACGACATTCGACCGCAAACCGCGGATCGCGAACCGCTAAACAATTCTATTTAGTGATACCGCAACTCGCCCACCGGCAGCGCCACCTTCATCCGATTCGTCGCCGGCGGCAACGGACACGTCGCAAACGGCGTATACGCACACGGCGGATTTTCCAGATGATTAAAATCCAGCACCAACTCACCCGGCTTGTCGAGTCCGCCCGGTGGCAGCGCCGTGTAAAGAAATCTGCAAGCGCCATACGTCGTCGACGCGCTCGTCGTGTCCTTCAAAATAAAAAACAATTTCACCGGCGGCTTTTCCTCCGTCACCGGCTCCAGATGATACGTCTTCCCATCCAACTGAAATTCCGCCGCCCCCGGAACCGGCGCATCATACGCCGTCCCAATCATGGTCGCCAATTGAATTGTCTTCGGCGGGTCGTACGGCACCCACTTCGCCCTCACTCGGTAGTGCGCATTCGGTGGATACCATTTCAATCCATGAAATCCCACCAGCGTCGGCGCCTTCGCATCCTTAATCCGCAGCGCAAACCGCTCGCCCCTCCGCACCGCATAAAAATTCAACGAACCCACCGTCATTCGCGGATTGCCTTTGTCGTTGTCCGAACTGGTGTGCAAATCCTGCGCCTGCGCCGCTTTCCCATCGACCATCAGCCCGTCCGGGAATCCGCTGCCAACCGGCGGCCGCAGCGACACCGTCGTCCCCTCAAGGTGCAACACACCGACATGCGCCGGTCCACCCTCCGGCAAGCGCAATTTGTTATCCGCTGCTGAGCCCATCGAGTTATTGCCCGGCTCGAGCCAAACCAATCCCGCGAGCGCAAGCCAGCCGTCGGGCTTCTGCAATTCCGCCGCATGTTGCGCGCGCCAAGTTAAGAGATCTTGTTTCCAACTGGAATTCTGTTGCGCAACCAGCGCATCGGCAGAAAAAAACGCAACTCCAACAACGATCGAAAACATAAACAAAAATTTGCGACGAAGACGACGCGCGAGGCTCGGCAGCATGCCGCATTATAGGCGCACGAATCCGCTCCGCAATAACGCAACCTACAAATCCGTTGGATTCGCTATCGCCTTACCCTAGTGATGCCGAATCGGACTTTTCTTATTCGACCCGGACCCAGCCCTCGACCGTCCCTGCTCTTCCTGCATCCGATCTAGCTGCCGATCCAAAATAATCTCCGCCGTCTTCGGCGTAAAGAACGTCCCGCCCGCCTGAATCGCCTCCACCGCCGCAATCAAATCCCTCGCCGCGTCCGACTTCAGTACAAACCCCTTCGCCCCAGAATCAACAACCTGCCGCATCACGTTTTTGGAATCGTGCAGCGACAGAATCAGAATCTTCGTCGTCGCCCGGCCCGCCGATATCTTCCGCGCCGCCGTAAGGCCGTCCATGACCGGCATGCCGATATCAATAATCGCGATATCCGGCTCGCAAGCCATCACCCCTTCGATCGCCGCGGCCCCATCCGAAGCCTCGCCCACGATCATCCACTCACCCTGAATCTCCAACAATGTGCGCAGCCCAAAACGGACAATTTCATGGTCATCAGCCAAAAATATGCGGAGTGCCGCCATGCGTTGCCCCCAAGCGCTAAGAGCCTTCAGTTGGGACTGGGAGAGAGTTGGTACCACGATTTGTGTCTGAAGTGATATCGGGATTTTACCCGACACTGCGATGGAAGTGAGGCAGGAATGAAGTGAGTATAAGTCCCATCGAACCGAGCTAACGGACAGATTCGTCGAAGCTTACTACCGAGCCAGTGTCAGCAACTGAGCGTTCAATTCCATCAGGTCTGCCTCAAAGCAGTAGTAGCCGGCCTGCCACTCGCCCTGCGCCTCCGACGGACTGAACCCCAGCACCGCGAAGTCTTTCGACTTGTCTTCCGTGTCGCCGACGGACGGAAACTTCTCCCCGACATACCGTGCGCCACCCGGTCCGACGAGCCGTTTACAGTCGGCAAGTGATATCACTGCCCGCAGCATTCCTTGGTTCTGTGCGTGTGGCTGGCAGAAGTAGAGGTTGGGCATGACGGGTACATCATCGGCAGATCGCCCGAAAACCTGAATGGTACGCAGGTCCCAAGCTGTGCGTGTCAGTTAACGGACGGATATCTTGGTTGGTATACCGAACAGAGCGTTTTTCAGTCCCCAACCCAATCATCCGCAGATATCTACCACGCACCTCCAATTCAAATAAAAAACCGCCGTCCTCCCTACAAAGGAGCGACGGCGGCCTCGATCTGATTCAAATTATCTCGAAATGAATTCGCTCTTACTTGCTCACAACCAGGTTATTCGTCACCGAAAACACATTCGGCACGCCGTTCGCCCGCAACCCGGCAAGATTCTTGTCGGCATCGTTATCGGCAACGCCTTCCAGCGTCACGTTCCCATTTTTCACGATGATATGGATCGACGGCACTGCCGACAGCGCGTAACGCGACAGCCCCGGCTCACCGTAGACCGCGCGATAAACAGCCCGTCGCAGCTGATTGTCCATCGGTGAGTTCGGCAGCACTTCAATGTCGTTCTGAACGCTCGAGATGCCCTCGACGCCTTTTACCGCGGCTCCAGCGTCCGACTTCAATGTGGGACGCACCACCTGCCCCAGCAAAATCACTTTGCTCCCCTCGATGCGGAACGACAAATTGTCGAACACCGAGTAATAGGGCAGCAGAACCAGCTGGTGCCGGATCTCCTTGACCATGTTCTGCTGTGCTTTTGGTTCCTGTGCCGCCCCGTTTGTGGGCAAAGACATCAGCCCAATCGTCATGGCGAGCAACATAAGAGACACAATGCGGCGCTGGATTGCCATTTCCTCTCCTCAAACTTTCCGTCTAAGATTTTGGAGTTTAGCTTCACGATGCGGTTCTTCAAGTCCTGCATCGGTTCTCATCGTCGCGGATGTTAGCATGTTTTAAGGTGACCCAGAGCAGTAAGCCACGTCGTATCATCGGCAAAGTTGGCTTACCAAAATTCGACGCAGAGGGGAACGAAACGCAACTGTGCTCGTGATAGCGCATCGAGGTGCCTCGGGACACGCTCCCGAAAATACACTGGCCGCCTTTCGCCGTGCCGTATCGCTCGGCGCCACGTTTATCGAGACCGATCTCCAGCTCTCACGCGACACTCGTTTTGTCGCCATCCACGACGACACCGTCGATCGCACCACCAACGGGCACGGCAAGGTCCACGATCTCACGTTGACTGAACTGCGCCGCCTCGATGTTGGCTCATGGTTCGGCAGCGAATTCACCGGCGAGCGCATTCCCACCCTCGAAGAGATCTTAGAATTTTCCAAAAAGCACGACGTCGTCTTCTACCTCGAGCTAAAACCCACCGGTTCCTGGGGCGGGGAACACGCGTTGATCGGAGCGCTTCGCGCCTCCGGCGAGATTGCCCGCACCATCGTGATTTCGTTCGAGTCTGCGATTCTCGAAGGACTGCGCAAGATCGAGCCAACCCTGATGACCGGCCTGCTCTTCGAAGGACAACTGGAGAATCCGGTTCAGCGCGCCGTCGAAATCGGTGCCCGCCAGCTCGCTGTTCGCGGCGACCTGGTTACTCCGACTCTACTCGCCGATGCGCGCAAGCAAGATCTTCAAGTTGTCTGCTGGACGGTCAATCAGCCCGCACACATGCGACTTCTAATCGAAGCCGGCGTCGCCGGCATCATGAGCGATTACCCCGACCGCGTCATCGCCGCCCAACCCAAATAACAAATCCCAATCTCTCTCGTCTTAGTCGCCCCGGGGTGCCCCACCCTCGTTTCCCAGAGGGTGGGAGTTTAGATCCAACCCCATCGATAATCTCAACGACGACCCTGTAGCCGCGATCGCTTCCCAGATCGCGGGGTTTAGATTCAACCTCGCCCAAGTCCAACCGCGAAATCGTTCAACACTGAGAGGAATGGCATCACGCCGCAACCACCGAAACCGATTCTTCCGCTACTCCCGTTTTTCCAATTTTAATTCGCGCCACAACCCCGCAAATTCAGCAAGCCTCAGTTGTTCCGCCCGCGCATCCAGCCGCACCCCGCATTTTTCCAGCGCCGCGCGTATCGCGTCCGTTTTGCCAATCGTCTTCAAATTATTCACCAGCGTCTTTCGCTTCTGCGCGAAACAAACCTTCACAAATTCCAACAATTCTTCCTTGTCGATGTCGCCCAGCTTCGCCCCTTGCCCAGGCAAACGCAGCGTCACCAACGCCGACGCCACTTCCGGCGGCGGATTAAAAGCGTCCGGCGGAATCTCCAGAACAAGCTCCGGCCGCGAATACATCTGCGTCGCCACCGACAGATATCCGTAATCGCGCCCGCCAGGTTGTGCCGCCAATCTCTCAGCAACTTCCAACTGAATCACGATATGGATTTCGTCGATGATCGGCGCAAACGTGAACAAGTGATGCAAGATGGGCGAAGTGATGTAGTACGGCAGGTTCCCATAAATCCGCACGCGCCGTCCGGCAGCAATTTCGGTAATATCCGCCTTCAGCACATCGTTCGAAATCACCTGCAGGTTGGGGAATTGCTGCGTGAGGTGCTTCAACCGCCGCACTAGCGGCGGATCAATCTCGATCGCCGTGACCGGCGCGCGAGCCGCGGCCAAGTGCGTGGTCATTTCGCCGTGTCCAGCCCCAATCTCGATCCAACAAAATGACTTGTCCGAAGCACGATCCGAAGAAACCGAAAATTCCGCAGAATGCGTCGAAACGCGAATCGCCCGCGCGATTTGTTCGCGCCAATCCGGATCCGCAAGAAAATGTTGCCCAAGTCGTTGGCGAGCCATGCCCGCCAAGTGTACACGTCACACCATAACCGCCAAGCACGCTCATGCCGTGCCACGCACATGTCCCGTGGCACGACCACATCATTTGCACTCACATGTACGGGCGCAGCACCGCTGCGCCCCAGCTTGCCCGGACTTTAACCTTCGTCCAATGCCTGTTTTTTTCAGCCGATCCCGAGCCCCGGACTCAGGCAAGTCCCTGCGCCGTTTTTCCTTAACGCTAAGCCCGAACTCTCCGCAAATGCATCGCTCGCGCGAAAGCCGCAAACGCAGCCCCAACCTGCGTCGACAAAAAGTAGAACAGAAACGCAACCGTCCACAGTGTCGTGGAGATCGCAAAAAGCACCAGCAAGTAGCTCTCGGGTCGCAGCAGGGTCCCCAACGTCCCCAGCTTGCCCGCCGCAATGGAATTTGTGTTCACGCTCATAAAACACAAATTCGACGGAAAAGTTTCTACTCTCGTTACCGCTTCAGCCTACCCACTATCCTGTACAAATCAGGCTCTTGTACTCGACGTGTAGGCAGGGAATCCCAATGGCGCTAACGTTCCTCCTACGAATCGCCACCCAACCCCAAACTTGACGTGCCGCCAGCGGGTCCGATAGCGTTAAATCGTCCCGGAAACGCGATTCCAACTCCATTGCTAACACTCACCCTGTGAAGATCCTCTTCGTCGCATCGGAAGGGCTCCCGTTTTCAAAGACGGGCGGTCTGGCGGACGTCGTCGAAGCCCTGCCCAAATCGCTGGTCGCGCTCGGCCACGAAGTCGCAGTCATTCTCCCGCGCTATCGTGGAACCAAAGCCAAGGCCGTCGCCATCCCCAGCGTCACCGTCTCCATGGGTGGCCGCCTCCGATTTCCCGCAGTCTCCGACGGCGGCACCCTCGCAGGCGTGCGTTATTTCTTCGTCGACGATCCTTACTATTTCGATCGAGCCGGCCTCTACGGCGAGCGCGGCGGCGACTATCCCGATAACGCCGAGCGCTACAGTGAGTTCTGCCGCGTCGCCATTGAAATCGCAAAAAACTTCTGGCGTCCCGACGTAATCCATTGCCACGACTGGCAATCCGCGCTGGTTCCGATTCTGCTCCGCACCAGCTATGCCGCCGATCCCGTCGCGCAAACACTTCCCGTCGTCTTCACGATTCACAACATGGGTTATCACGGGCGGTTCCCACTAAGCGCGTTGGGCGCATCCGACATTCCGGCGATCGCATACAACTCCGGCGACATCGAGTTTTACAGCAACGTGAATTTGTTGAAGGGTGGGCTGGTTTATTCCGACTATCTGACCACCGTGAGCCGCAAATACGCGCAGGAAATTCAGACCCCTGAATTTGGCTACGGCCTCGACGGCGTCGTTCGCAATCGCGCCGATCGCCTCGTCGGCATCATCAATGGCGTCGACTATTCGTCGTGGAATCCATCAAACGACAAACTGATCGCCGCGAAATATTCCGCGAAAGATCTAACTGGCAAGCAAGCCTGCAAGAAAGCCCTGCTCGAACTCTTCAACCTGCCGGCCGAGCCTCTCAATCGCCCGCTCATCGGCATCGTCTCTCGCTTCGCCGACCAAAAAGGCTTCGACCTCATCGCTGAGCGCGCCCACGAACTCATGCAGGAAGAAATGAACTTGATCGTTCTCGGCACCGGCGAACGCAAATACGAAGATCTATTCCGCTCTCTCGCCTCTACCTACCCCGCCCACGTTGGCGTCAAGGTCGCCTACGACGACAAGATCGCTCATCAAATCGAAGCCGGCGCCGATATGTTCCTCATGCCCTCGCGTTACGAACCGTGCGGCTTGAATCAGATTTACAGTCTAAAATATGGTACCGTGCCGATTGTGCGCGCCACCGGCGGCCTCGATGATACGATTGAGCCGTTTGACCTTGAGAACGGCACCGGAACTGGCTTCAAGTTTCAGGACTACACCGGAACCGCGCTGGTGCAAACGGTTCGACGCGCTCTTCAATTATTCGAAGACGAGCGCATCTGGAAACGCATTCAGCTCAACGGAATGGCCAAGGATTTCTCGTGGAAAGGCTCGGCCGTCGAGTACGAAAAGGTCTACACCGCGGCCCGGGCGTCACGAAACCAATTGCCTGTTGCAACATCTAATTAAAACTGGAGAGGGAATAGACGGCACAGTCACTGTAAGCCGTTAAGGACAAAACAGATGGCAGACAATAGCATCCCAGCAGTTACCGACGCGAACTTTGAAGCGGAAGTTCTTACCGCGAGCAGCACGCAACCCGTGCTGGTGGATTTCTGGGCCGAGTGGTGCCGCCCATGTCACATGCTCGCCCCAACAGTTGCCGAAGTCGCCCACGACTACGCGGGCAAGCTCAAAGTCATGAAGCTCAACGTCGACGAAGCAATGAACTCCGCCGGCCGCTACAACATCCGCGGCATCCCAACCCTGCTCGTATTCAAAAACGGCCAGGTCGTCGAACAAATCGTCGGCGCCGTGCCGAAGGAACAGATCACCAAGGCCCTCGAGCGCCACGTCGCCACAACCGCCTAAGCGAAGCGACCCTACTGGCAGCATTCGGCGCGCCGCGCCTCAAACGCGGCGCGCTTCTTTGTCTGGACACGCTAAACGCTTCGTTTTCTGCGCCGCCCGAAATCACCGGTGTGCCCCGTAACGAATCGCCGCCCGTAACTCCCCTAGAATCATACTCTTGAGCGACACGCACGCGCAACGTCTTTAGAATGACATTCTTGCAAAAAAACACCGGGGTGGGGTCTGTCTCCCCACCCCAACCCACGACTCCTGCTAAAATCCTTCCGTTATGACCGAAGCTGCAGGTGTACAACTTTCCCGCAAAACGCGATGCCGTTGGGCCACGCGCGAACCCAACATCGCCTATCACGATAAAGAATGGGGCGTTCCCGTCCACGACGATCGCACCTGGTTCGAGTTCATCACGCTCGAAGGCGCACAGGCTGGTTTGAGCTGGGAAACCATCCTCAAAAAACGCGAGCGCTACCGCAAAGTCTTCTCGAATTTCGATCCGAAAAAAGTCGCCCGCTACGACGCCAAGAAAAAGAAATCGCTCATGGCCGACGCAGGCATCATCCGCAATCGCCTGAAAATCGATTCCACGGTCACCAACGCGCAAGCCTTCCTCGAGATCCAAAAAGAATTCGGCAGCTTCGACAACTACATCTGGCACTTCGTCGACAACAAACCGTTGCAATCCAACCTTAAGCCCGACGGCAAGCTCGCAGCCAGCACCAAGCTTTCCGACGCAATCAGCAAAGACCTGCAAAAACGCGGCTTCCGCTTCGTCGGCACCACCATCCTCTACGCCCTCATGCAAGCCACCGGCCTGGTCAACGACCACACCACCGACTGCTTTCGGTATTCCCACCTGAGCGACAAGTAGAGCGGTCCGCTCAGCGGTGCGTCGTAGTAACATCGCCATATGCGATACAGCGTAATGCTTTGCGCTGTTCTCTTTATTTGCACTCTGGCGTCTGCCCAAAAGAACCGCCCCGTCGTCCCCGAACCGACTCAATTCGAAATAGGACGGCGAACGTTCTTCGATTTCGGTCCGCCGTTTAACTTCTACGATATTTTCATCGTGCGTCCTGTGGCTGACGGCACATCGATCCAGCGAATCTCCCTCACTCCAGGGGATGACTGCAGACTTCCTGCTCAGATTCAGTCCTCATCGATAGTAGTGAAGGAGTCAGTCGGATCGCTGCTCCAACAAAACCCCTGCGCTATACCTGAAAAAGAGTTGAGTCGTGAACTGAAGCGCTGCAGGAAATGCAGCGTCTTCAGCGGCGCTGACGTGACGATGCGGGTGAGGTGCGGTTCGACAGAGCGGTTCGTCCGAAGCGCCATTCTGGATCGAGACATCTTCGGCTCGCGTTCGAACACACCAAAGAATACTTCGTGGTCGATGGACTTGGTTGGCCGCCTCGATCATGCGGTCGGGCCGGGTGTGATGGAAAGACCTGCCGTTTCGAACTTCACAAACAGAAACGTCTCAATACACGAAGGTCCAGAGTCGGCTGCCGAGCGGGACGCCGCGGCCGGCGAATATGACGCCTTGTTTGGAACCTCCGACGAAAATCCGTCAACGATCTACCGTCAGGCGCAGCAACTGCTTCCAGCTCCGGAAGTCTCTCTTCGCTCCAGCGCGCCGGTTTCCCCTGTGTCGGTCGTTCTTCCAGCCTATTCGCCGTTGGGGCGAGCGACTCAATTCAGTGGCCTCGTTTTCTTCACGTTGGATGTCGACCGTGACGGTGTGCCATCAAATTTCGAGATGGCAGGCGGTCCTCCATTCATGCGCGCCGAGGTCGAACAGGCGGCGCTGCAGTGGAGGTTTCCGAAAGATTTGATCTATCTGCACGTCACCGCGGCGATTTCGTATGCATCGGGATGCAAGAAGAAAGAGTGAGTCCTGCCGCGCCATAGCTCGTCTTGCGTTGAAACCGTCGCGAGCTTACGATGAGATGTAACACCGTTATCTTGATTCCCACGGAAGTTCCGCTATTCGAATGGCAAGCCGCACGGGCACTTTGTGAAGACGTGTGACCGAGGAGAAGCTGCGAATGAAATCGGTGGTCGTTGTCGGCGCGCAGTGGGGTGACGAAGGCAAAGGAAAAGTCGTCGACTATCTCGCCGGCTCGTTTGATTACATCGCGCGCGTCGCCGGCGGACACAACGCCGGCCACACCGTCATCATCGGCAAAGATCGCTACGTGCTGCAGCTGATTCCGTGCGGCATTTTGCGACCCGGGCAGCACACCGTGATCGGCACAGGAGTTGTCATCGATCCCGCCGCGCTCGTCGCTGAAATCGAAATGCTCAAGAAAGTCGGCATCGAAGTAAAAGGCCGACTGCACATCAGTAACCGCGCGCACCTGATTTTTCCCTATCACCGCGAACTCGACAAGGCCGCCGAAACCGCCCGCGGCGAAAACAAAATCGGCACGACGTCGCGCGGCATCGGTCCCGCTTACGAAGACAAGATGGCTCGCCGCGGACTACGCACCTGCGATTTGCTCGACCCCGCGCTCTTTCGAGAAAAGGCAGCGCGCGTCGTTGCCGAGAAGAATCGCCTTGCGAAAGGCGCATATGGCGACATCGATTTCTCCCACGAAGTCGATGCCACACTCGCGCTCGGCGACAAGATCCGCGAATACATCTGCGATACAGCGGAGCTCGTCAATTACGCGCTCGATGCAGGCAAGTCTGTTCTCTTCGAGGGCGCTCAAGGCACGATGCTCGACATCGACCACGGAACATATCCGTACGTGACTTCATCGAGCGCAATCTCTGGCGGTGCAACCGTCGGCGTCGGAGTCCCACCAACCAAAATCAAGCACGTGCTCGGAATCTCAAAGGCATACACAACGCGCGTCGGCGGAGGACCATTTCCAACAGAAATGCCCGATCTCGACGCTCAAGCGATTCGCGAGCGCGGCAAGGAATTCGGCGCCGTCACCGGACGCCCGCGGCGTTGCGGTTGGCTCGATCTCGCGGTGCTGCGCTACGCGAAAATGATCAACGGGATCGATTCGCTGGTCGTCACCAAGCTCGATGTCTTCGACACGCAGAGGGAAATTCAGATCTGCACCGGCTATACCTACAAAGGCAAGCCGATCAACGAGATGCCCGCTCTTGCGGAACAGCTCGAGCACGTCAAGCCGGAGTACAAAACGCTTCCGGGTTGGTGCCAATCGACCTATGGTTTGAAAGATGCCGCGAAGCTGCCGAAAGCGGCGGTCGACTATCTGCGTTTCATTGGAGATTTCCTACAAATCGAAATCGGCATGATTTCGACGGGGCCCGAGCGCGACGCTACCATTGTCCCCGAGGGAACAATCCTCTCGCGCTGGCTGTAACGAAACCGCTCCTGAACTCTATACTGTGACTACGCTGGGCGTTGCACCAGGTCTTAAACGCTGCAGCGCAAATTCCCAGCGGCTTTGGCGCAACCGCGTCCCAAGCCCGCACACACGACTCCGATGGCTACCATCTCGCAATCGCTACAAATGTTCACTTACGACCAAGCCCGTCAATCCGTAATCGACGAAGTCACGAAGAAGAAGGGCCCGCGCGCCACGGCTCCCATCCACATCTGGGATGCCGTCGGCTACGTGCTCGCTCAAGAAATCAAAGCCGAGCGCGAATATCCGCCGTTCGATCGCGCAACGCGCGATGGCTACGCCGTTCGCGCGCAGGATGCTCACACGGGCGCCACGCTGCGCTGCGCCGGTGAAATCAAAGCCGGCGACAACGCTACGACTCCGCTCGGCCGCTGGACCTGCGTGCAAATCATGACGGGCGCTGGTGTCCCGCCGGGCGCCGACGCCGTGGTGATGATCGAGCACACCACGCGTAAAGGCGACAGCGTCAATTTTGATCGCACTGCGACCGCGGGCCAGAACATCGTGCCCAAAGGGAGCGAAGCGCAGCGTGGGCAAGTCGTGCTTGCCCCTGGCGCGCGAATCGGCCACGGCGAAGTTGCTTTGGCCGCCCAAGTGGGCGCCGCGGAGCCGCTATGCGCTGTGAAGCCGCGTGTCGCGATTCTCTCGACCGGCGATGAAGTCGTTCTCGTCGAGCAGAAGCCGGGCCAATTTCAGATTCGCAACAGCAACAGCGTCTCGCTTGCTGCGCAAACACGCGCCGCTGGTGGCGAGCCCGTTCTTCTCGGCAACGCGCGCGATCGTGCCGACGAGCTTCGCTCCAAGATCGAACGCGGCCTCAAAGAAGACATTCTCGTGATGTCGGGCGGCGTCTCGGCAGGGAAGTACGATCTCGTCGAATCCGTTCTTAAGTCGCTCGGGGCGGAGATTTTCTTCGATGCGGTTGCGATTCGCCCCGGTAAGCCCGCCGTATTCGCGCGCTGCAAAGATAAGTTCGTATTCGGTCTTCCGGGCAATCCCGTATCCACGATGGTCACGTTCGAGCTGCTCGTTCGCCCAGCAATCGACCTGCTCAACGGCGCTGAAGCGCGTCCGTTGCCGCTTCTCCGCGCTACACTCGCCGCGCCGCTGAAAGAGAAGCCCGGCTTGACGCACTTTCTGCCCGCGCGCATCGAATGGGAAGGATTCGACGCAAAGGTTTCCGCCATCGAATGGCGCGGCTCCGGCGACGTTGCCGCCCTCGCGAAATCGAACTGCTTCCTGATCATTTCCGCCGATCGCGAAGAACTTCCCGTCGGCGAGTCCGTGCCTGTGTTGCTCCGCAAGGACATTGCGTGAACGCTCCGCATCAAACTGTTCAGGATGGGCTCCTTAAATTTGAGGTGTGAGCGGCGAACAGGGGTGGCGGCGTAAAGCCGCCTCTACAAAGGCACTGTTTGCGGCGAGCAAGCTATGGCGCAGAAACTCTCTCACTACGACGCGTCCGCACGGGTAAGCATGGTCGACGTGTCGGCCAAGGCGGTCACAACGCGTACCGCCGAAGCCCAGGCATTCGTGCAGATGAGGCCCGCAGTCGTGCGCGCCGTCCGCCGGCTGAAGAATCCCAAGGGCAATCCTCTGGAAATCGCTCGTATCGCGGGCATTGCGGCCGCGAAACGCACCTCGGAGTGGATACCTCTTTGTCATCCACTGCCTCTCACTCACATTGATGTGACTGCTACGCTATGCCAGAATGGCGTAGAACTGCGCTCCAGTGTGGTGGCGACCGCCCAGACAGGCGTGGAGATGGAAGCGCTGGTCGCCGTTACAGCCGCCGCCCTCACGATTTACGACATGTGCAAAGCACTCGACAAAGCGATTGAGATCGCCGGTATCGCGCTGGTCAGCAAGACTGGCGGCAAAAGCGGTGATTTTCACCGCGAGCATGCCCTTGCGCGCACGCGCACCGTGAAATCTCGCCCCAAGCGTAAATCGCCATCTAAGCGGGGTGCCCGATGAGTGCCGCCGCAGCCGCGGCCGGAAAAAACGTCACGCTGCTTCTGGTCGATGATAATCCGCTCGTCCGCAAGCTGATTGAACAAGGCCTCGACAACGTCTGCGAGGTTCAGATCGCCGCGGACGGGGCCGACGCGCTTCTGAAGGTCATCGACGAACCGCCTGACGTCATTCTCTGCGATTACAAAATGCCGGGCCTAGACGGGCGCCAGCTTTTCGAGAAGCTCCGCGGCCGCGACAAGACGCGCCACATCCCATTTCTATTTATGGCTGGCCGCACTGACATCGAAGAGCGCCTGCGCCCTCTGGTCGACGGCGTCGAAGAATTCATCGTCAAGCCGTTCCTGGTGAAAGATCTCGTTCGCATCACGAAAAAAGTCGTCGATCGCCTGCATCTCGAAAAACTGCAGAAGTCCGCGTCGCGCCCCGGCGTGATCCAGGGCCGACTGGAAGAAATGAACATGACCGATTTGTTGCAGTCGCTCGAAATGGGGCAGAAATCCTGCCGCCTGATCGTGCGCAAAGGTCCCGAACGCGGCGAGATGTATTTCGCCAACGGTCAATGCCGTGATGCCAAGATCGGCGACCTGGAAGGCGACGAAGCCGTCTATAAAGTCATCCTCTGGACCGACGGCGAATTTGAGATCGACTTCAACGCCGCCAACGCGTCTACGCGCACCACGACAACCCGCAACACCACCGGCCTCCTGATGGAGGCGATGCGACTGATGGACGAAGCCAGCCGCGAAGATTCTCCCGTCGAGACGCAGTAGCCCCGATGCCTGCCATGATGCGCGTCGCGGTTCTCACCATCAGCGATTCCGTTTCACGCGGCGAGCGCGAAGATCTTTCAGGGCCAGCAGTGATCGCCTTCTGCCGTGGCCTCAAATGGGAAATCGTCGCCAGCCTTCGCCTCTCCGACGATCCCGCCGATATTCGCCAACATCTTCGGGAACTCGCCGACAAAAGTCGCGTCGATCTCATCCTGACCACCGGCGGCACCGGCCTCGGCCCTCGCGACAACACACCCGAAGCGACGCAAGCTGTAACCGATCGCATCATTCCCGGCATCGCCGAAGAAATACGCCGTGTAGGCTCGGCGAAAGTGCCCACGGCGCTTCTGTCCCGTGCGGTTGCGGGCACGCGGCATCGCAGCCTGATCATCAATCTGCCTGGAAGTCCGACTGGCGCTGTTGAGTCGCTGGAAGCCGTCGCGCATCTTTTGCCTCACGCCCTGGATGTCCTCAGCGGGGGCAATCACGACAAAATTGCGTAAGCGCAACCCTGCGCTGAACTTGCCTGCAGCCTAAATGTTTGAAATTTCAAACCGGTTGTGCGGTGGGCGTTTGCGAGCCTAAATCGGAATTGCGAACACCGTGATTCGCGAGTGGAATCATCTTGTAGTGCAGCCGAATAATCGTCAGTCCGATAAAAGACACCGTGTGATCGACGCGGAGCACGCCCTCGTGGTCGACATACACGTAAAAGAGTTCGTGCAGAGTCGTGAAATTTCTTACGCGCCAATGGTCGGGCCCCGCGTCGACAATCCGGTAGAAGCCGGAGCGGCCAAATGCGCCGCCCGAAGAATCCAGCCCGAAGGACCCATCGGGGTGCGCGACGGGCTGCAAATACACGTTCGCGCTTCCGCGGCAGGGAAACGTGACTTTCACGCAGGGATTGTCTTCGCCGGGCACGCGCTCGATCGAATAGATCCCGGCGTAGATCACATTTCCGGAGGATTTTAAGCGCCGCAACCAACCTGTCGCTTCGACAGCGCCCGAATTCGGATCGAAGAGTTGAATGACTTCGCTGCTCATTCCTTTGGCGACTTCCAGAGACGATATCGGAAAGTTGAGCTGATCCATTCGGCGGCTGATGAATTCCACCAGCAGCCAAAGGAAAAATCGTCCTGTGAGCGAAACCTCGGTCCAGACTTCCAGTTGGTATTGGGCGGCGTGTTCGTAGAAGTCGCGAATCTCAGGACGGATGGCTTGTGGATCGAATGACGGTCCGCGCAGGGCATTGAAATCGGAAATCAGGCCAGCGTCTTTTGGTGCGCGGATGCTCAGTCCCGACTCGGCCGCGATGCGCTCGTAGATGCCGGTTCCGATGCGTCCGGGTTTGCCGAGGAAACATTTGAGCCACGGTGCGTCGCTTTTGCGCATCCGCCTGCCAGTCGCCCGTACAAGAAGCTCGATGAACCACTCCATGCACAGCCCGATTGCATTGTGCGCGAACGAAAGCAGTCCACCCCGTGCCGCAGGAGGCGCGGCCGCAGGAGTTCCGGTCGGAATGTGAGATGCGCGTGATTCAGGAGGCATGACGAATGCTCTATCTTCGCAGCTTCACGGTGCGTTCGCGCTGTTACGTGCGGTGACTTGCCGCTTCCATTAACACCGCTCGTCAAAAGATTCGATTCGGCAGAACGGAAGCATTCGCGGCGCAATCCCTGGTTGACCAGATGTCTAATCGCGTCAACAATGTGTGAATCATGACATCGAAGCCGCACGATAAGAAATCGTCTACTACCCAATTTTCCGACAAAAAACTCGCCGTGCTGGGCACTGGCAAACTCGCCGGCATCTTGCTGCGCGCGTACCTCAAGAAAAATCTCTTTGACGCCAAGAACGTTTCCGCAACGGTGAAACACGCCGAAAAGGCCGACAAAATCGCGAAAGAGCTAGGCGTCACCGTCACAACCGAGAACAAGAAAGCAGTGAAGGGCGCCGACATCGTGTTGCTGGGCCTTAAGCCGCAGGTCGTGGGGGAAGTGTTGAAAGAAATCGCGTCGGAACTCAGCGAAAAGACGCTGGTCATTTCGGTCGCCGCGTCGGTGCCGACCAGCTACATCGAGCAGCACGCCGGCGCGAAGGTTCCGGTGATTCGCGCGATGCCCAATACGCCTTCGGCAGTGGGCTGCGGCATGACGGGGATTTGCCGCGGTTCGCATGCTTCCGAGCAGCATCTCGAAATTGCGCAGGCGATGTTTGACGCCGTCGGCCGCACCGTTGTTGTTGACGAAAAAAACATGGACGCGGTGACGGGACTTTCGGCGAGCGGGCCGGCGTTCGTTTACATCATGTTGGAATCGTTGGCGGAGGCCGGTGTGAAGATCGGGCTGCCGCGCGACGTGTCGACGTTGCTTGCGGCGCAGACGATGAAGGGGGCTGCGAGCGTCGTCCTTGAAACCGGCGATCATCCTGCGTTGCTCAAGGACGCCGTCACGACTCCGGCCGGGTGCACGATCGACGGGATCCTCGAACTCGAAGAAGGCAAATTGCGCGTCACGCTCATCAAGGCAGTCGTGAAGGCAAAGGAACGCGCGGGCGAGCTACTCTTTGAAAAGTAAATCCGAAAAATAAGCGCATAACCTGGAGCCAGACGCATTGGATCCGTCTAACGACGTTGAGCCCGAGACCAAGCCATTGACGGCGAATGAGCAAAAGGCGAAGAAGTACGCCTCGAACACCGCGTTGGCGATCGAGCTTCCATTCACCATTGTCGGGGCCGTCGTCTTCGGCGGGTTGATCGGCTATTTCATCGACCACTGGCTGCACACGAAGGTGATTTTCACGTTTATCCTTGGCGGGCTCGGGTTTGCCGGCGGCATTAGGGAAGTCTTGCGGCGGCTGGGTTAGCTGATGAACGCAACCGCGCCAGCAACGGGCGCTCCGGCCGGAATCGCTACCGAGCGCCGCATCGCCTGGCTGACGCCTACGATTGGAGTCGTGGCGGCCCTGGCGGTCGCTTTCGCAGGCCATCGCGACTGGGGCGCAGGGATCGCCATCGGCTCAATTCTGGCGTGGCTCAATTTCCGCTGGCTTCGGCAGGGCATGGACGCCCTCACGGCGGCCGCCAACGCGCAATCGGGCGCTACCAAGACGCATGTACCGATTGGCACCTATTTCCGCGCACTGTTCCGCTACGCCTTGATCGCCCTTTGCCTCTATGTTATTTTTAAATTGTCAGCCATCCCTCTCGTAAGTATGGTCTTTGGTTTGTTCGCTTTAGGTGCCGCGGCGATGGCCGCAAGTGTGTACGAACTCTGGCACCCCGCAACGGGCGAAACGCTCGAAGAGAAGTAGCTCAAAATTTTGGGAGCCGGAACGACAGAAGGCTCCTTCTGAGGCGCGCACAGAACGCATGGAACAACACGTAAGCTGGATCACTCAGATCGTAAATCATTTACTCGGCGGGCCGGCGATCGCGCTGCTGCACGCGTTGCACATTCAGCCGGATCATCCGGAACTGCCGATTCCCGAACACGTTTGCATGGGCATTTTGGTGCTGATTGTCGGGACGCTGCTGGCGCTTCTTGTTCGCTCGAAATTGTCGGTCGAGAATCCCGGCGCGACGCAGCAGATTGCAGAATTGCTGCTAACGAATCGCGAAAACTTTGGCATCAACGACATTCTGGCTGAAAACGCGGGGCATCACTGGCGCGAGTACGTGCCGATGGTCGGAACGATTTCGCTGTTCATTTTGCTCGCGAACTTGTTTGGCGTGTTTCCCGGATTTACGTCGCCGACCGCACAGGTCACTGTGCCGCTGGCATGCGCTGTCATTGTGTTCTGCTATTTCAACTGGCAGGGCGTTCGCCATCACGGTCCGCTCGGCTATGTGAAGACATTTACTGGCGGTCTCGATTGGTGGCTAGTTCCACTGATTTTTCCGGTCGAAATTCTCAGCACGTGCGCGCGATTGCTGTCGTTGACGGTTCGTCTGTGGGCGAACATCTTCGCCAGCGATTTGATTTACGGATTGTTCCTGGGGCTTTTCGCCGCGCCGGCGCTTGCGGGCTGGACGAAACATCCCGCTTTCGGCATCGCGCTCGGCATTCTGCCGGCGTTCATTCCAATTCTTTTCATCTTGCTGCATATTTTCGTGTCGGTCGTGCAGGCTTACGTGTTTACGATTTTACCGGCGGTTTACATCGGGTTGGCGACAGCCGACGAACACTAATCGAGTTTGTAGAGTTTGTAGAAGCCGCTCCAGCGTGAGCCCGGCTGCACGGTGTCCGGGAACCACCTCCTGGCGGCAATTCATGAAGGAGGCAGTACAAATGAAGAAAGCAGCGGTGGTATGCATGGTGCTGCTGGCGATTATGTTGATCGCGCCAGCTGCGTTTGCGCAGGGCAGTGCGCCTGCGGAGAAGGGCGCGGTCAACACGACGACGCTGGTTCTGGCGGTCGGCTTCGGCGTCGCGGTTGCGGCGTTCGGCGGCGGACTCGGCCAGGGCAAGATTGCGGCAGCGGCTTGCGAAGGAATCGCGCGCAATCCGGGAGCAGCCGGCGGCGTTCGCGGAGCCATGATTCTCGGTCTCGTGTTCGTGGAAACGCTGACCTTGTTTACGTTCGCGCTCGGCTTCTTGCTGTATTTGAAGCTGTAGTTTAATTTTCTAGGCAGCCGCGAGAATCGGCGGCGGTGCTAAATTCAACGGCCCGGAAGATTTTCTTCCGGGCCGTTTTCTTTTCGGGTTGAGAGCGAGATTGGCAGCGATGCGCGCGTTTGGAAGTAGCTGGGCTAACTCGCGTGCCGGAGTTTTCGATCCTCGGCTGGGATTTCCGTTGGATGGCGGAGTTGCCGGAGTCGCCAGATGCGGCGGGCGAGGAGCAGGCCAACTCCGGTCACAGGGATGAGGAATAGCGCGAGGGCGGTGAGGTCGAACCACGTGTAGCGATAGTTTTTGTAGACGCGATAGAGCGGCTCGAGGTTCGGCTGGATGCCAAGCGCTTGCGCGGTCTGGGTCAAGGCGTCGTAGTTGGCGAAATCTGTGCGTGTGTGAGAGCCAGTGTCCAAGAGGAAGTAAGAGTCGATGCGGTTGCGCGATGCGGGCGACGAATATTGGCCGATGGGGCCGGCTCCGCCGAGAATTTTGTTGCCGGCAATTTGGACTACCCGGACTCCGCTGACGGCGTCGGGGCCGTTGGGGTGAATTTCGTTGTTCGAGGTGTTCGCGAAATGCGTGTTGGGATCGAACACCGTGCCGTCGTGTCGTTCGTCGAGGAGCAAAACCGCGTAGCCGTTGGGCAACGGCGTCTGCCACGTGTGCCCGATTCCGGCGTCGCGATAGAGGACCGATTCGTTTACGTAGGCCTGAAATACGAAGACGGCAAGGAACCAGGAGAGAACCGCGAAGGGGTAGACGCAGGCCCAAAGAATGTGGCGGGTGCGGCGCGCACGTCCGCGCGGAATGCAAATCGCCGTCAGCGTGCCGGCAAGCACCGCGAGCAATGTCGCGATGATCGTCCCTTTGAAGCACCAGGACACGATGGCGAGGCCAATTCCCATGTTGATAGCAAAACACGAACACGGTGACTTTGGAACCCGGCTGAAGGTGCAGGAGTCTCGTGTTTCACACTGGCCTGAGGGCGCAGCGTCGGGAACTATGCCGGAATGCGGGCTGCGGCCGTTGTGAGAAAGAGCTTATTTGCCGAGAAGGTTCGATTGCAGGACGAACCGCAGCACCTGGTTGGGGAAGAGGCCGAAGTAGACGGTGCCGATTGCTGAGACGGCCAGCACAATGTTCACGGGCAGCGGAAACGGCGTAAGCGGAGCGCCAGCGGGCGCTGCTGCGGCGTGGGTGGCTTCGGCATGGTCGCCGTGATCGGGGGCGGCATCTCCGGCTGCGTCGCGCATGTACATCACGACGATCAGGCGGAAGTAGTAGTAGGCGCCGATGATGCTGTTGGCGGCCATCAGCACCGCGAGCCAGATGAGATGCGAGTTCACGGCAGCTTTGAAGACGTAAAACTTGCCGAAGAATCCAGCGGTGACGGGCAGGCCGAGGAGCGAAAGCAAGAACAGGCTCAGCGCTGCGGCGACGACCGGTTGGCGGCGGCCGAGGCCCGTGTAGTCATCGAGCGAAAGGTGCTTTTCGCCGGCACCGCCGAGCTGGCCGATGATCGTGAATGCGCCGAGCTTTACGAGTGCGTAGCTGAGCAGGTAGAAGAGAACGGCCGCATAGGCTGCGGCGCCGCCCGTCTCGGAATTGCCCTGGAGATAGGTGACCGCGGCGAAGGCCACAAGGATGTAGCCGGCGTGCGCGATCGAGCTGTAAGCCAGCATGCGCTTCACGTTGGTCTGCACAAGTGCGCCGAGGTTGCCGACGAACATCGTGAGGGCGGCGAGAATCCAGAATGCCCAGAACCAGAAGTGTGTCGCGGCGGGCACGGTGGCGAAAATCCGCAGCATCAAGGCGAACGTCGCAGCCTTCGGTCCGGCGGAGAATAGCGCGGTGACCGGTGTCGGCGCGCCTTCGTAAACGTCGGGAGTCCAGAGTTGAAACGGAGCGGCGGCGACTTTGAAGCCGAGGCCGATCAGGATCAGCGCGAGTCCCAGCTTGATCAGGTTGCCGGAGGTGTCGGCGTTGGCCATTTGCGTCAGATTGGTGGTGCCGGTGACGCCGTAAACCAGCGCGATGCCGTATAGGAAGAACGCTGTCGCGAACGAGCCGAGCAAGAAGTACTTCATCGCCGATTCGCTGGACTTGATCGTGTCGCGGCGATAGCCGGCGAGAATGTAGCTCGAGATCGAGCTCATTTCCAGGCCGATGAACGCGGTGAGTAGCTCCTGCGCCGACGAGAGCACGCCCATGCCGGCGGTCGCAAAAAGTACTAGCGCGAAAAATTCAGCCGACTCAAGACCTTCGCGCTCGAGATACGGTCCGGCCGCGAGCACAACGAGAATCGAAACGAGTCCGATCAGCAAATGGAAGAAGATGCTGAACGCGTCGAACTGAATGAGTTGGCTGAACGCCGGGCCGGTGCCGACCGTTTGGTAGGCGTAAATCGAAGCGCTGGTGCCCAGAATCGTGCCGAGGATCGCGAAAAAGCTTAGTACGTGCCGATTGCGCGTCATCGGCTGAATCAGCATCATCAGGACGCCGAAGATGCACCAGATCGTCTCTGGCAGAACGCGGATCAGGTCTTCGGGGCGGGGAATCATTAGCGCGTTGCAGGCCTTTCCACGGAATTGATGACGCTCGGATGCAGATTCGCCTCTTGCGGGTTCGTACGCTGCATCTGGTCGAGGATGTTCTGGCTCGACGCGGCAGTGCGATTCGTGAAGAACGTGCTGCCGATGCCCATCCACAGCGTGATCACCGCCATGGCGACGAGAATGCCGATTTCGCGATGACTCACGTCGGGCAGCGTCTTGTTTTTCTCGACGGTGACATCACCAAAGAACACGCGCTGGTAGGCCCAGAGCAAATAGCACGCCGAAAGAATCACGCCGAGCGCGGCCCAGCTTGCCCAACTCGCGTGCGTCTGGAATGTGCCGAGCAAAATCAAGAATTCGCCGACGAATCCGTTCAACATCGGCAAGCCCATGCTCGCCAGCGCGACGAACAAAAAGAACGCGGCCAGCTTCGGCATCGGCGTTGCCAGCCCGCCGAACTGCGTAATCTCGAACGTGTGGCGGCGATCATAGAGCATGCCGACCAGCAGGAAGAGCGCGCCGGTGGAGATGCCGTGAGCCAACATCTGATAAACCGCGCCCTGCATCGAGATGTTGTGGAACGCGAAGATGCCCAGCACCACAAAGCCAAGATGGCTGACGCTGGAATACGCGACGAGCTTCTTCAGGTTCGGCTGGACGAGCGAAACCAGCGCGCCGTAAACGATTCCGATGATCGCCAGCGCCGCAACCCAAGGCGCAGCCTTGTGCGCTGCGTTCGGAAAGAGCGGCAGGCAGAATCGGATCATTCCGTACGTGCCCATCTTCAGAAGAATGCCAGCGAGCATCACTGAGCCGGCCGTGGGCGCTTCCACGTGCGCATCAGGCAGCCACGTGTGCAGCGGGAACAGCGGCACCTTGATGGCAAACGCGCCGAAGAACGCCAGGAACAGCAGCATCTCTTGCGTTGAAGTCAGCGTGAACAACCGGCCATCTTGCAGCGCCTGTTGAATCTTCGGCAGGTCGAAGCTGCCAGTCAGGTTGTAGAGCCAGATGATGCCGACCAGCATCAGAATCGATCCGGCCATCGTGTACAGCACGAACTTGATCGCTGCGTAGATACGCCGCTCGTGGCCCCAGATGCCGATGAGAAACGCCATCGGAATCAGCATCACTTCCCAGAACAAGAAGAAGAGGAACAGGTCGAGCGAAACGAACACGCCGATGACGCCGACTTCGAGCATCAGCAGCATCACGAAGAATTCCTTCACGCGATGATTGATGCTGCTCCACGACGCCAGAACCGAAATCGGCGTCAGGAACGTCGTCAGAATCACGAGAAACAGGCTGATGCCGTCGATGCCGAGGTGATAGTGAATCGGCGGATTCGCGATCCAGTTGTAATACTCGACCAGCGAATATCCCGCTGCGCCGATGGGCACCTTCGGGATCAGGAACAGCGAGAACGCAAACTCAACGATCGAAATCGTGAGCGCGAGCCGGCGAATCCAGACATGGTCGTCGCCGCGCAACAACAGTAGCGCCAGCGCCCCGAGAGCAGGGAAGAAGATCAGGACCGAAAGCAATCCAGGGAGTGGCATCAGCGCACCATCCCGATTGCCGTCGGTCGCAGATACGGCCAGAAAATAATCGCAATCACCACGATAGCTCCGATGACGACCCACACCGCGTAACTGCGCGTGTTGCCCGACTGCGCTTGCCGCACGCCGTCACCAACGTCGGAGGTACCCTTCGCGATGCCATTCACCGCGCCGTCGATCATCTGCACATCGACGGTCTGCCAGAGCACATGCGTCGAGAGCCACAGCAGCGGCTTGACCACCGCCGCGGCGTAAAGCTCATCGACATAATATTTGTTGAGCAGCGTGTTGTACGCGCCCTTCATCGACTTCGCCAGCTCAGCCGGTTTTTCTGGCTTCTTGAGATAGAGCCAATACGCAACGAGCAATCCGATCGTCGCGGTGATCACGGCGACAATCGCCAGCGGAATCTCCAGCGCATGAGCCGCAGCTTCGGCGCTCGCAGTTTCCGTCGCGCCCATAGCAAACACCGGTTCGAGGAACTTCGTGAAGTAATCCGTGCCGCCCCAGAACGCAGGCGCAGCCATCCATCCGCCGACGATCGACAACACCGCGAGAACCATCAGTGGGATAAGCATGTTCTTCGGCGATTCGTGCACATGCACGTGATGCTCGTCGTAGCGTTGTTTGCCAAAGAAGGTAAGGAAGATCAGCCGGAACATGTAGAACGAAGTCAGCAGAGCAGTGAACAGTCCGACGCCGTAGAGAATCGGTCCGCCATTCGGATTCTGATACGCCGCAAGCAAAATCGAATCCTTTGAGAAAAATGCAGCGAGCGGTGGAAACCCCGCAATCGCCAGCGTCGCGGTCAGCATCGTCAAGTACGTCCACTTGATCTTCTTGCTGAGCCCGCCCATCTTCATCATGTCCTGCTCGCCGCCCATCGCATGAATCACGCTGCCGGCCGCGAGAAAGAGCAAAGCCTTGAAGAACGCGTGTGTCATCAAGTGAAAGATGCCCGCGCTAAATGCACCGACGCCGCAGCCGAGGAACATGTAGCCCAGCTGGCTGACCGTCGAATATGCCAAAACTTTCTTGATGTCGGTCTGCACGAGCCCGATCGTCGCCGCAAACAGCGCCGTCGCGCAGCCCACAATCGCGACAATGACCATCGCGCTCGGCGCGTGCAGATAAAGCACATGCGAGCGCGCCACCACATAAACGCCCGCCGTCACCATCGTCGCCGCGTGAATCAACGCCGACACCGGTGTAGGACCTTCCATCGCGTCCGGGAGCCACACATATAAAGGAAGCTGTGCCGACTTACCGGTCGCTCCGACAAAGATCAGCAAGCACGCAATCGTCAGCGTTCCGTACTGGCCCATCGCGTCGGCAGGCATCGGCGACGCCTTGGCGAACAGCGGCACGAAATCCAGCGTCCCGAATGTTTTGAACAACAAAAACATTCCCAGCATGAAGCCGAAATCGCCGATGCGATTGACGATGAACGCCTTCTTGCCAGCGTCCGCGGCAGACTTCCGCAGAAAGTAGAACCCGACCAGCAGGTAGCTGCAGAGCCCCACGCCTTCCCACCCGACGAACAGCAACACATAGTTCGCGGCGAGAATCAGGATGAGCATGAAAAACATGAACAAATTCAGGTACGAGAAGAATCGGTAGTAGCCGCCCTCATGCGCCATGTACCCGGTCGAATAAATGTGGATGAGCCAGCCGACACCGGTCACGACCAACAGCATGATGACCGTCAGTTGATCGATCTGCAGATCGAATCCAGCGCGGAAAGTTCCAGCGGAGATCCACGTGAAATACTGCTTCACGAACGGAATCTGAGCCGCGGGCAACTGCGAAAATTCACGCACCGCTTCAAGTGCAACCGCGAATGCCAGCCCCGTCGAGCCGACCGCTACGCCGTTGATGATCTTGTTCGGCCACTTCGAGCCCAGCAATCCGTTGATCGCCGAGCCGAGCAAGGGCAGCAGCGGAATGATCCAGAGATTATCGAGTATCGGCATTAGAGTTTGAGCAGGTCCACGCGCTCGACGTTGAGCGACTGACGATTACGCTGAATGAGAATGATGATGCCGAGTCCGACGGCAGCTTCCGCCG
>DASXPD010000031.1:0-26968 GCA_036493835.1 Candidatus Acidiferrum sp.
GCCGCGGTTACAAACTCCACCCGTTGCTGTTGTACATCCATCGTCCTCCACGGCATCCCTCCACCTCCCGGCGCGCAAAACGCGCCGGAGTGTAAAGGATGTCTTGGGACACCGTGTAAAGGATGTCATGGGCCTGAACACATGAGCCTCGAAGGCTACGTCGCCATCCGTCTGTCCCAATCCGAAGCCACCGACTGCCCCTGCGTGCCGCACCCTGCGTTTTTCAGGGTGCGGGTTTTGACTTTCTCTTTAGAAGGTCACGGCTTCAGCCGTGCCATAACGTCATCTCTCACTCGCCATCTTCGCCATGCCCCACACCCTGGGACCATGGACCGCCACAACCACCGACCCCAAAATCCGCCAAACCGCCAAAACCTACGCCGCCACCCTGACTCCGTTAACCCAAGCCCAAGTCTCCGCCTTCCAAAAAGCCATCCCCACCGCACGCGTCGTCGTCCTCCCCAACGCCCACCACTACGTCTACCTCTCCAACCGAGCCGACGTCCTCCGCGAACTCAACGCCTTCCTCGCCACTCTGTAGCGCCGCCTAAAAGCAGCACGTTTCTCACGCCGCTGTACCCTCAGCACAGCCGAAGCGCCCGCCCAACGAGCACCCTTGTCATCCCGTCGGAGCAAGGATCTGCTTTTCGCCTTTGAATCGCGCCCTGCTACATCAGGTCGGCGATGGATCCAAAATCAGGTTCGCGAAGGCGTCGGTGCATTCGGATTGCGTACTCGTCTGACATACCGGAGATCTGGTCGCATAGGACCCTTGCTCTCTCCTTTGCGGAACAGGCTCTCAATAGTATTTTCTCGACATCCGAACCGAGCAAGTGATGCTTAAAACTCGAAGAATTAACATATACGTCACTTAACATTTCAAATAACTGATCGATTACCATCTTGGCCTTATATTCCAGTTGCTCGACTGCTGGCGATCGAAAAACCAAGTCAACGGCGATCGCCTTTAGGCACTCAACCTGACTTTTCTTTGCGGGGTCGATTTGAAGCATATACTTGTATCGGTTGCTTTCAGGTGCCCAGTCGCTGCAATTTGTCGGAACTAGACTGCAGGCCTCGATGCAGTCTCCAATGACTCTGGCTGCGAAGCGACTTGCAGTGCCATCCTTTTGTATTGCCTGGAGCAGCTTTTCTACCAAGACTTCATCTTTTTCAGCATTTTTCCAGTTACGTAGTTTGTCGATCGTTATGAATCTGGTCTTGATTCCATCTACAACGTCACCCACCGAATAAGCGATTTCGTCAGCCCAATCCATGATCCGACACTCAAGGCTCTTGAGGTCCGATGGCAACACTGTGTTCCTATCGTGCACAAAGTCGACGATCCCACACTGATCTTCGTAAATGAATTTCTTAGGCCTCGTCTGTGGTTCAGGGAGCACCTTATATTTCAAGACGCCATCCAACAATCCTCGAGTGGGCGCCATCCCTTGCCTGGCACCTTCCTCCGTGTTCGGCCACATCGTTTCAGAAATCAATCTCAGCGTTTGCGCGTTGCCCTCGAACCCCCCAAATTTAGCCATTAGCTTGTTGAGGGCTCTTTCTCCGGCGTGGCCAAACGGAGGATGTCCTAGATCGTGCGCCAGACAAACCGCTTCAACCAGGTCCTCATCGACGTGATATGTATGACTGAGAAAATCGCTTGCGTTGAGTAAAAGTCGGCATATGGATCTGCCTATTTGCGCCACTTCAATCGTATGGGTGAGCCGAGTCCGATAAAAGTCGTACTCACCAGGACGAAATACCTGGGTTTTCGCCTGCAGCCGCCTAAAGGCGTAGCTATGGGTGATTCGGTCCCGATCAACTTGAAAAGGAGTTCTATTCGATGGGGTGTTGCGCGCGCCCCATGTTTTGCTGTCAAAGTCGCTATAGAACCCGTTCAAACGCAGGCCTTCTGCTACTAGCATTGATGAACCTCATGTTAGGTTGAACGTGTAATGGTCCCGCTGTATTTAAAAACTAGGAAGTACCGCATTCGTAACATTTAGCTTTAAAGTAACAGGTTGGACCGAACCTGAGCCGACCAGTTTAGAGCCATCTAAGACATCGTGACGTAGGGAGCGTTTTCTGGCCTTCCTCGTCCGGGCAACTCATCTAAACAGTCCTACTCCGTTACCAACTAACATTCCTTAAGTTCGTTGAATGGTCCGGGTGCCGGCCCGAATCGCCTCCAAGGGCCCACGATGAACGCCGCTTCGCAGGAATTCTTGCCGCTTGAAATCCTTGCACAACAATCGGGACAAATTCACTGCACGCCTAACCGCTTTAGAATGAGATGTTTAAGCATGCACACAACATGCTCGGCGCTCAAGGGTGTTTCTGTCAAATCGAATTGAGATTCGATTAGTTACGTCTCTCAATTTGAATGTGGTAGGTTACGTCCTCTATGGATACTAAAGATAGCGCGGCAATTGCCCGACTTTTGGATTTTTCGGGTGGTGCGATTGTGGTAGCAGTAATTCAAGTTGCGTTGGTGCTATACCTGTCTCCGTCTGGTCTATCGACACATGCTGCCGTTGTTTCGATTCTACTGGGAACTGTTGGTATAGCGATTCTATTGGTCGGCCTGTTTTGGCATCGCATTGCCCCCTCGGAAAATACCCAATTTACGCAGAAATTAGCTGCTTGGGCATCTACGCCTTTAACCTACGTAATCATCGTTTTTGTCCTGTGGTCGTATTTTGAGGTTTTGACGCTTTCAGTCGCAATAGCATGGAAAAACGACAGCGTTGGACTGCGAAATGACGAGCAATCAATCGCCAAGGTCATAGATCGGCTTGTTCTCCCCCGACGTCTGACCAAGACGCAGAAAGAGCAAATCAGTCGATTTCTACAGCAATTTGAATCGCATGAGTACTCTATAAAACGGTCTGTCGAAGACCAGGAAGCGGGTGGATATGCATCTGATCTCGATGAAGCCTTAACGAAGGGTGGTTGGACTAAGGACGCGGCGAACCCTTACATTTTTTCCAACGATGTGCCTGTAGGTTTGTCGATTACTTTGATGCAGACGACAGAGCACGCTGCAAAAAACGATCCGAGAAATCCCAACCCCTCGATCCTATTGCAAGAGGCTTTTGGAACTGCTGGAATACGTGTATCTGCGGGTGGCGGTTCTGGCATCAATATCATGAAAGATTCTCTTGTAATTAGCGTTGGACGCGCAAGAAAAGACACATTTGCATTTGATTCGGAAGTTCCTCAATGAAGAAGGAATTTGTTACTGGTAATCGTGAAGACGGACCTCATCCGTCGCGCAACGAGGCTCTCGTTCGAACGCCTAATTCGAACAGTCCTACTCAGTTACTGATTGACATTCGATAACTTATATGCTATAGTATCTTGAACGATCCGGGCGCCAGTCCCGGATCGGCAACAGGTCCCCGATGAACGCCCGCTCCGCCGCCCTTCCCCGCACTTCAAACTATTTAGAATCACATCCTTGCATTACATCGTCGCGCCGAAACACACCCGCAAATCCCGCGAAATCCGCAGCCACCCACCCGAAGATTTTTCTGGATTTAAACCAACTGGAATCAACACTTAACCGGCCAACGCGAGGAGTCTCTGGCTCTTCACGCTCCATCCTTACTTCATTACGTCGTTGCTTCTTTAATTCGTCCGTCGTCCACCTAACCCGCTTAGAATCACATTCTTGCGCAACCCCGCGTTCCATCCCCTTTAGAATCACATTCTTGCAAAAAAACATAGGGGAGGGGGTCATTACGTTAACCAACTTCCCAAAACGGAACGACGCCCCGCATCCTACTTCTTCAGTTTCTACTTGCCCTGAGGAGCGAGGACGCAAGTCCGAAGTCAGAAGGGTCGTTACATCGTTGCGTCGCTACTTCTTTCCATCAGCCTCTTCAGACATCATCGTCAGCAGTCACTGTCACTTTGCCCGTCTTCTTCGCCATCAGGTACGACCGGATGAACGGATCGATGTCCCCATCCATCACGCGATCCACATCGCCGACTTCAAACTTCGTTCGATGGTCCTTGATCAATCGATACGGCTGCATCACGTACGACCGGATCTGGCTCCCGAACGAGATCTCGAGCTTCGTTTCGTCGAGTTCATCGGTGTGCTGCTGCCGCTTCTGCACTTCCAGGTCGTACAGCTTCGATCGCAGCATCTTCATCGCGAGTTCGCGGTTCTTGCCCTGGCTGCGCTCCACCTGGCACGCAACAACCGTGTTCGTCGGCAAATGCGTGATGCGCACCGCCGTCTCCACTTTGTTGACGTTCTGCCCGCCCTTGCCGCCCGCGCGATACGTATCGACGCGCAGTTCGTCCGGCTTGATGTTGATCTCGATCCGGTCGTCGATTTCCGGAATCACGAACACCGACGCGAACGAAGTGTGCCGCCGCGCCGCCTGGTCGAATGGAGAAATCCGCACCAGCCGGTGCACGCCCGTTTCGCCCGCCAACAATCCGTACGCGTTTTCTCCCGAAAATTGCACGGTCGCGTTTTTGATTCCCGCTTCGTCGCCGGCCGTTTCATCCAAAACAACCGCGTTCATTCCCTTGCGCTCTGCCCACCGCAGATACATGCGCAGCAAAATCGAAGCCCAGTCCTGCGACTCCGTTCCGCCCGCGCCGGGCTTGATGGTCATGATCGCGTTGAGATGGTCGGTCTCGCCAGAAAGCAGCGTGCGCGTCTCCTGCTCGGAGACATACGTTTCCGCGTTCGTCAGTTCGCGATCGAGGTCCTTGATCAGATCGTTGCGCTGCGCGGCGTTGGTTTCTTCCGTCGCCAGCGAGATGTACGTGTCGATGTCGCCGGCGATCGAGGTAAGTTTCGCGTCGGCGTTGATTTGATCTTCCGAGCGCTTGCGGTCGCGCAGCACGGCCTGCGCCGCTTCCTGATCGTTCCAGAAATTCGGTTCGGAAACGCGAACTTCTAGCGCTTTTAATTTTTCTTGATGCTGCGCAGCGTCAAAGAAAACTCCGAACGAGCGCGATGCGAGGCTTTAAATTTTCGTAGCGATACTGAAGATCTTCAAGAATCATGTTCGGCACTTCGAGCGAGGAATGAATCGAACTACAAACGATTTCGTGACTTCACAAATCTTTCTAGAGGAGGACTTCAGTCCGCCTTCCGAATCCGTCACGCCGTCGCAACTGGAGAAACCAGCGTCGGTTCAAGTCCCACTGGAATCGGAATTCCCTCGCCCGCTAAATTTCCTTTCCGGAAAGTTGTGAGCAACAGAATAGCGGAAACGATGACGCAGAGCCAAGCGAACCAATCCCCATACTGCGTGTAGATCGTTTCATCGGTGCGGAAATCGTAAGGCAGATCGACCGCCGCGCGCACGTCGCGCGGAACCGGAGCAAAGATTCGCCCGTAAGGATCGACCGAAGCCGTGATGCCGCTGTTCGTCACGCGCAGCATCCATCGCCGATTTTCCACCGCGCGAACGCGCGCAAAGCGCAAATGCTGCTCCGCCGCGGCCGAATGCCCGAACCATCCGTCGTTGGAAATATTGATAAACAGTTCCGCGCCTTCGGCCGCGAAGTGGCGAACCTCGCCGGGATAAATCGCTTCGTAGCAGATGAACGCCGAAAGCGTGTTGCCGTCAGGCAGCTTCGCGACGCCGAACTTGCTTCCCTTCGCGAAGCCGCCGATCTCGCTCGATACGCTTTTCACCACGCGATGAATCAGCGGAAACGGTTCGTATTCGCCAAACGGCACGAGATGAATCTTGTCGTAGGTAAATACATTGCGGCCGTTCGCGTCGACCAGCACCGCACTGTTGTACGGCACCAGCGTGTGGCTGATCATCTGCCCACCGCGCGGCGCAAGCGGCCGCCACTCGATCGACCCGGCAAGAAACGGATGACCGAACTTGACGCCCAGCTGGCTCGCGCGATTCACAAACCGCGCATCCTCGAAGGAGAACGGTGCAGGAGTTTCGGGCCAAATTAGCAAGTCCGGATTCTTCGGCGATGGCTCGAGACTTAGTTGCTCGATATCTTTGAGGTCGTCTTCGTGCTGCTGGTACCACGTCGCGGGGTATTCGTTGACCTCGGGAAAGTTGAGTTGCACTGCGCGGGCGTAGTGATTTGCGCTCGCGCCCGGAACAAATCGCGGAGCGATCAGTACCACGGCTAGAAGCAGCACGAGCGTAGAAATTAGAACGGTGACGCGAGTGCGTACTGGCGTATCCGTCGCTGCATCGCACCACGCGAAAATTGCGTTGATTGCGGCGGCGAAAAAAGAGAGGCCGTAAATTCCGGTTAGCGTTGTGATCTGCAGCAGGCCGAGATTTGCAGATGCGGGATAGCCGAGCAGCCCCCACGGAAAACTGATTTCGGGAAAATGTTCGCGGACAAATTCGAGCGTGACCCAAAGAAATGGCGCGCCGACACAAGCGAGCAAAATGCTGCGCTGCGCCAGCCGATTGACGCACCACGCAAATACGCCGCACTGCAAACCGACAAAGAGGCCGATGAGTATGACAATCCCCCATCCGGCAATCTGCGGAACCCCGCCATGTTGCGCCAAGACCGTCGCGATCCACGGCACCAATGTGATGATGAAAAAAAGCATGTGCAGCATGCCGCAGTAAAACGCGACGCGCGGCCGCGCACCAAAAATAACGATCAGCAGAATGCCGATGCAGACGTAGGAATAAATGCTGAGATAAAAACCGGTGAACGAAAACGAGAGCGCAGCGCCGGACAGTGCCGCGAAAACGTAGCGGAAAGAATCAGGAGTCGGCGTTCCGGCGGGCGAACGAAAGAAACTCGCGAATGCTCGCGACATCAGTGCTTCACGATTGCCTTGAAACCAGCGCTCTCGAGGCCCTTTTTCGCAGCATCCGCGGACTTCACGTCATGATACGGACCAACTTGCACGTGGTAATACTTGTCGGTCGTCGGATTCACGACGAAAGCAGGAAAGTGTTTCGCGACAAGACTTTTGACGACGGCGTTGGCGTCAGCGGTCTGCCGCATCGCAGCGACCTGTAGAACATAGCTCCCTGCAGGAACCGGCGAACCGTTTGTTCCGATCGCTGACTTGGAAGGAGCGCCGTTGGGCACGGTCGCGGGCTTCGCATTCTTTCCAGCCGCAGAACCAGGAGCCGACGGCGTCGGAGACATCGTTGAACCGGACTGACCCGAAGTGGGCGCCTGCGGAGTTAACCGGTCGTCCGGCGCGTTCTTTGCGGAGCTGAAATAACTCCAGTCGGAAGTTGGCGCCGCGCTCTCGTCGGAATTTCCGTTAGAAGCGTTGTTGAGAGTTGCCGCGGGGGTCGAACTTCCGCGCGGACTCGCCGAGGACGGAGTCGAGGACGCCGATCCCCAACCCGAGTTTGTCGAACTCGATGAACTTGTGGAATTTGCGCCGGATTGCGAACCGGACTGCGAATTTTTCGGACGGCGCGCGCCGGGATCAGATTTCGCTGCGTAGACTGGATCGGGCGTCGCGCGCGGCGTGCTCTCGGCGCGAACCTGGCCGTCGTACTGATTGCGACCCATTACGTAACCGAGCGCGAAGAAAACGCCGCTGAAGACCAGCATGAGCAGGAACAAGCCGATGACGTGCCGGCTCTCCAGCACGCGGTCTCCTCCGCCGCCACCGCGATTTCCGCGCGATCCCATTCTTACTTTTTCGAACCTCCGAGCGATTGCATCCAGTTATTAATGATATCGATGGGCAGCGGAAACACAATCGTTGTGTTCTTCTCGACACCTATCTCGGTTAACGTCTGGAGATATCGCAACTGAATGGAAGAGGGCTGCGTCTCCAAAACCTTCGCGGCATCGGCAAGTTTTTGCGACGCTTCAAACTCTCCGTCGGCGTGAATAATTTTGGCGCGGCGTTCGCGTTCGGCTTCGGCCTGCTTGGCGATGGCGCGTTGCATTTGTTCGGGGATGTCGACTTGTTTCACTTCGACTTTGCTGACCTTAATTCCCCAGGGTTCGGTTTCGGTGTCGAGAATGACCTGAAGTTTTGCGTTCACTTTGTCGCGCTGCGAAAGAATTTCGTCGAGCTCGAATTGGCCGACGACGCTGCGGATGGTGGTTTGCGCGAGCTGTGAAGTCGCGTACGTGTAGTTCTGCACTTGCGAAACGGCGAGGTTGGCATCAACGACGCGGAAGTAACAAACGGCGTTTACTTTCACCGAAACGTTGTCGCGCGTGATGATGTCTTGCGGTGGCACGTCGAGCGTTTCGATTCGCATGCTGATGCGTTGGAGCGTTTCGATGGGCCAGAAGACGAGGTTAATGCCAGCGCCTTTCGCTTGGGGAAGAAGACGTCCGAGGCGAAGGACGACGCCGCGTTCCCACTCTTTAATGATGTAGATGGAATTCCAAAACCAGATCAGGATGAAGACGATGATGACCATCGTGCCAACGCTAAATTCGAACATGGTGCCTCCTCGACGAAAACCTTTGTTCAGGGGCTGAAGCCCCTCTGCGAGCTAGTTCTAATGTCGCGACTGAAACCGCGACCCACAAAACCGAGCCGGTGCAAACCACAACCTGGCCGCTGCGATCTACGACGTTTTGATCTCAGCTTCGCGGCGGAAAAGGTGGCGACGTAAAGTCGCCGCTACAAGACAAAGCCGGTGCTTCCCTTGCCTGGGCGCGGTCATGCCGGGATCTCTACTGGCTCAACGTGAAGTTTTAGGCCGTCGATGCGGAGGACGCGGACGGGTTTGCCTTCGGCGATGGGCTGAGTGGAGATGGCGCGCCAGAGTTCGCCGTGGATGCGGATCATTCCGTCGGGGCCGTTGCCAACAGGCTCGATGACGACGCCTTCGGTGCCGATCATTTCTTCCGGCCCGGTCGCTTGCTTCCACTTGCGCGAGCGTAGAACCAAGCGCATCAGCAGAACCGTGAGCGCTGCGAACGGGAGCGTTACGGCGATCGCGGTGCCGAGGCTGACTCCACCGGCAGTGAGCGGCGAGCGAATCAGGAAAAGCGCGCCGAGAAGCATCGAAACGATTCCACCGGCAGCCAAAACTCCGTGACTTGTAAATTTTGCTTCGAGAATGAACATCGCGAGCGCTAAAAGAATCAGAAAAACTCCGGCGATATTCACGGGAAGAATCTGCATGGCGTAAAGCGCGAGGATCAGGCAGATGCCGCCCACTACGCCCGGCGCGATCATGCCTGGATGCGTGAACTCCGTGTACAGGCCAAGGACGCCGACGATAAGAAGAAAGAAAAACATGTCGGGCGCGACGATGCGCGAGAGAAATTTCTGGCGTGCTGAAAGTTCAAAGTCGGTACGCGACGGATTCGCGAGGGCCAGAGTGACTTTCGTTCCGTCGAAGCGCGTGATCTCGCGGCCGTTGAGCTGGCGGAGCAGGTCGTCTTCGGAGTTCGCGACGATGTCGATCATCTTGCCGTCGAGCGCTTCTTTTTCGGTGAAGGCTTTGGCGTCGGTGATGGCGGTCGCGGCGAGAGTCGGGTTGCGATTGCGCTTGTCTGCATAGCTGCGGAGGAAAGCGAGCGCGTCGTTGTTGATTTTCTTGCGCATCGTTTCGTCGATGGCCATCGCATAGCCGCCGACGATCATGACGGGCGAAGCTGCGCCAGTATGCGTGCCGGGCGCCATGGCCGCAATGTCGGCCGAGAGCAGGATGTAGAAACCGGCGCTGGCGGCGCGTGATCCTGTAGGCGAAACGTAGACTGCGACCGGCACTTTGGAATTGAGAATGTGTTGGACGATGCTTTCCATCGACGAACTCAGGCCGCCGGGCGTGTCCATGGTGATGAGGATGAGGGACGCGTTGCGGTGAGCGGCTTCGTCGATTCCTTCGTCGAGATAGGTGGCGAGGATCGGCTCGATTTCGGAGTCGATTTTCAGGTGCAGGACGGTGGGCGACGAGGATTGAGCTTTGTCGGCGTGCGGCGACGGCAGCGCGAAGGAAAGGGCGAAAATCAGGGCGCAGGCGAAAAGGATGACGCGGAGAGGAGTCGAGCCAAGCTTCGCGCCATCCGAGCCCGAAATGGCAAAAGCGCGGCGTGCTCCAAACCAATTTTGGAGATGCGAACGAATTCGAACGCGGGTGCTTCTGGGCATGCGATGGAAAGTCTGTACCTGAATACATTACTACGAGTTGGCGCGAATGTGGTGAATCGGGGCGGAGGTGATTCGGATTGGACTCGGTCGTGTCGAAGCTAAATCCGGATCAAGGCGTGGTGTCTTGGGTACGTGAGGCGCGCACACTTCGAAGCTCAGAGCATGGTGGCGTTGCGCACGCACAAAATTGAGGGCAAGACGCGGCGGCCGGGCGGAGCCCTTCGAGGCTCAGGGTTTTCAACAAGCCCCGCCCCTACAACATCAAGCCAAGGTGCGGAGGGTATTCGGATTAGGCTCGATTGTGTTGGATCTAAACCCCGCGATCTGGGAAGCGATCGCGGCTACAGGGAGACCTACTGGGATTGGGGGGCTGATTTTTGGTCTTTGAGGTGGTCGAGGAGTTGTTTGGCTTCGGTGTAGTTGGGAGCGAGGGCGAGAGCTTTTTGGGCTTCGGCGCGGGCAAGGGCAAATTTCTTTTGTTCCATGTAGACGCGGGCGAGCGTGGTGCGAACGACGGCCGAGTCGCGGCTCTTCAGTGAAGCTTGAAGCTCCGTGATGGCGTCATCGAATTTGTAGCGGCGCCGATTAACTTCCGCGAGACCGAGGTGCGCTGATGCATTCGTCGAATCCGCGGCGAGAGCGGCGCGGAATTGGGCCTCTGCTAGATCGAGGCGGCCACCGGCGAGTTCCTGGCGTCCTTGGCGAATATGCGACGCAGGGGTGGAAGCTGCGGATGCGGATTCGTTGTTGGTCGAAACGGACGTGACCGAAGAAGCGGAGGACAAAATCTCGAGGCGAAGCGCAGTGACATCGAGATCAGTCTTGACGCGATCGAGTTGCGATTGCGCATCGCTTTTGGCATCGACGTGAACTGTCGGCAGCGCATTCGGACCCATGGCTTCCGCGACGGTGTTGCGCTCTTCGTCGGCTTCTTCTTTCTTGCCGGCGCGATCGAGCGACTGAATTAGCAAAGCGCGGTCTTGGGCGTTGTCGGGCTCGCGCTGGACGGCTTCACGAAACGCCGCGGCGGCAGCGTTGAAATCGTTGGCGCGAAATGCCAGCAATCCAAGATTGAAAGGATAGTCGTCTTCGTCGGGATCGAGTTCGACGGCGCGCTTGAAGTCACCCTGCGCGTCGAGCGTTTTGCCTTCTCTGGCGAGGGCAAGACCGAGATTGTTGAGAAGCTCGGGAAGATCGGCGCCTGAGACCGAGGCGGCAGTCGTCGGAGTCGGATTTCCCTTGATCGAATACTGCAACGCCGTAAAAACTTCCTCGGCTTTGTCGGGCTGATTGAGCCGCAGGCGGCAGACACCGACGGCGAAATTGGCTTCCACGTAATGCGGATTGGTCTTGGGGACGCGGCCAAACCACGGGAGCGCGGAATCGCAGTCATTGCGGCCAGCGTAGGTTTCGCCGAGCGCGAACGCCGGGTCGGGCCAGGCGGGATCGAGGCGCGCGGCTTCGCGCAGTTCGCGAATTCGCGGCTCGTCGTCATTTGCGAGCAAGCCACGCACAAAATGCTCGAAGGCGTCGAGACGCAAGGGGCGGAGCAACTTGGAAAATTCGGCGAGAGCGAGCGGATAGGTTTTATCGTTGGCGACCAAGGTATGCCAGACGACCTTCGCCTGCAGATCCATCAGGGAGGTAAGCGGGCCAGTCTCGCTGACCGGAGCAACCAGCGCAGGCGGGTCGACGCGAAGCAGGTGCGATTCGACCGTCAGAGAGGTGCCGTCGGAATTGAACGAGCCGAAGATCACATAGTCGGCGTCGAGATCCTGCGCAATGCGCAGCATCGTGGCGCGGGAGAGCTTGGCAGAGGTCGGCAAGCCGTAGCGTTCGAGTTCGCCGGCGCGGCCAGCGTGGGAATAGACCTGTTCACCGGCGTCGGAAAGATATTGGATGGTGAGTTCTTCGAGTCCTTCGCCGAGCCAGTCGAGACGGGGCGACGAGCCGTTGTTTTCGAACGGGAAGACGAGGTAGAGGCCCTGTTGGGAGGCGGCCGAGTGTGTGGCGTTTTGCGCGCGGACGCAAGACGGGAGGAACGCAATTGCGCAGCACAGCGTGACGAACAGAGCGCGGGGAACGCGGAAGCTCATTGATGAATTTTATCAGACGGGGAGGAGATGGTTGGGAAAGCGGGGGAGAGAGCGGCGAATGTAGAAACAGCGAAAAAGAAGGGGCACGGCATGCCGTGCCCCTGGGAAACGAGTGGAAGTGCGGTGAGTCAGTTCTGCTCGGGTTCTGCTTCCGTCACAGCCTTGGGGTTGATCAAGTTTTGGATTTCGGGAAGCTTCAGCTCGGCGGCGAAGGCGACCTTGTCTTTTTTCAGCTCGGAGACGAGCGACGTGTAGCCTTCGTCCTTCGCTTTGCGGAGATAGAGGACGGCGCGATCGATGTTGCCCGACTCCGCGAACGATTTCGCGAGGAGGTAGTAGAAGCGTCCGCGGTCGCTTACAGAACGATCCTGGAGCAGCGATCCCGAGCGCGAAGCATTGTGCTCGAAGAACTGCGGATCCTTTTGCAGCGCAATGCGGAAGGATGTGATCGACTCTTCATACTTCTTGTCGCCGAAGTACGCGTAGCCGAGGTTGCTGTAGAGCACGGCCATGTCGTCGTTGATCTTGATGGCCTTTTCGTAGGCCTTGATGGCCTTGCCGAATTTCTTGCGCTGATACCAGATGGTGCCGATGTTGTTCTGGGCGTCGGCGTAGCGCGGATTTACCTTTAGTGCCCGCTCGTAATACTTCATCGCGAGCGTGAGCGCTTCCTGTTGATGCAGCGAGATCCCAAGTTTGTTGAGGTACACGGCATTGGTCGGGTTTTTGTCGGACAGGACCTTGAAGGTCTGCGCGGCTTCGACGTACTGCTTGCGCGCCATGTACAGGTCGCCCATCTGCTCGGGCGTCAGCTCGTTAACGACGTCGGGCGATGCGGCGGCCGTCGAGACCTGCTGCGGCGACTGCATCGGCAACGATCTCGGCGTCGCACTCGGCAACGAGCGGTCCGATGCCATGAGCGTCGTGGCGTCGTCAGTCAAAGGTGGAATTTCGGAGCTTACTTGCGCACGGGAAGGAACTGCGAACAGCATCACGAGGAACGAACCCGAAACCGCCAAAGAAACCAGCTTCATGGCGAGTCTCCTTTACTATCCGGCTTTACCGCGGCCGGATCCTTCTTCTTGCCCCCAAAGATACCAAAAATCTTCTTCAAAGGGTTCTTTTTATTTTCAGTGGTCTTGCCGTTTGCGTCCACAGAGGGTGGAGTGCCCTGACCAGTTGCGCCGGGGGGGCGATTGGGATCGTAGGGGACGGGCTGGCCGTTGACGTCGACGGTGACCTGGGGCGCCTTGGCCTGGCCTCCGCCGAAGACGTGGGAGAGCCAGGAGCCGGTCGAAGAGACGACGCCGTGGCCGCCGCCGTGAATTTCGCAAAGTTGCGTCGGCGCCGAGCCGAGGACGTAAACCTCTTCGCGGGTGCTCGGGCAATTCGGAGTGGCGAGCTCGAGCGATTCGGGATCGATCATGACGGACTGGACGCCATCGGGCGCGTCGAAATCCTTGACGTCTTTATAAGCGGGCAGCTGCGTGGCGTGAATCATGAAGTCGGCCCAGATGGGCGCGTCGGCAACGCCGCCCGTGAGGCCGAGGTCGCGATTATCGTCGAAACCAATCCAGATGACGCAGACGAGATTGTTGGTGAAGCCGGCGAACCAGCCGTCGCGCGATGTGCCGGTTTTCCCTGCAGCGGGCAGCGTGAAGCCGCGCGCGCGAACTCCGGCGGCGGTGCCGTGGTTCATGACGTCTTTCATCAGGCTGGTGACGAGGAAGGTGACGCGCGGGTCGAGCACGTTTTTCGTTTGCGGCGTGGCTTTCTCGAGGACTTCGCCACCCGCGCTGATGACGTCGTTGATGAACTCCGGTTCGGCGCGCGTGCCGCCGTTGGCGAACGCGGTGTAGGCGGCGGCGACGTCGACGGGCGTCATTTCGTAGGCGCCGAGTGCGACGGCAGGAGTCGGCTGAATATTTTGGCCGAGTCCCATCTGGCGCGCAATTTGCACGACGCGACCGTAGCCGATCAACTCGGCGACTTTGACGGTGGCGACGTTGAGCGAATTCGTTAGGGCTTCGCGAGCGGTGACGCGGCCCATGAATTTTGCGCCGTAATTGTTGGGCGTGTATTCCTTGCCGTCGAATTCGAAGGTGGTGGGCTCATCGTCGATTGTCGTGGCGGGGGTGACGATGGGCTGCACGTTGTCGATCGCGTTGTCGAACGCTGCGGCGTAGACGAACGGCTTGAAGACGGAACCGGGCTGCCGATGCGAGAGCGCGTGATTGAGCTGGCTCTGGCCGTAGTCGCGGCCGCCGACGACGGCTTTGATTTCACCAGTGCGCGGATCGAGAGCGACGAGCGCGGCTTGCACTTGCGGAATCGGCTCGTTGCTTCCCTTCTTGGCGGCTTCCTTTTTCCACTTGTCGTATTTTTTGGCGAGCAGCTTGTCTACGTTTTTGGCGCCTTCTTCGATGGCGTTCGTGGCAGCGCGCTGCAGCGCGGGATCAAGCGTGGTGTAGACGCGAAAATTTTCGCTGACGAGTTGCTGCTCGGAGTATTTGTCGAGGAGATGGTCTTTCACCATGTCGACGAAATAAGGAGCGTCGCCACCGGTGATCGAAGTGCGAACGATTTTCAGCGGAGCGCGCTTCGCATCCTGGACATCGGCCTCAGTGACGTACTTGTTGTCGAGCATCTGCGTGAGCACGCGGTCGCGCGCCTGGTTGCCGCGCTCGGGATGGCGATCGGCGGCGGAGTAATAGTTGGGCGCGCGAATGATGCCGGCGAGGTAGGCGTCTTCGGCGAGCGAAAGCTGGCGCAGATCTTTGCCGAAGTAGGCGACGCTGGCTTCGGAGAAGCCGCGAATGCCGAAGCTGCCGCGATTGCCGAGATAGACCTCGTTGGCGTAGAGCTCGAAAATTTGCTGCTTGTTGAAGCGCTGCTCGAGTTCCATCGCGACCATCAACTCGGCGAGTTTGCGGCGCCAGGTGCGCTCGTTGGAGAAGAAAAATGTGCGCGCGACTTGCATGGTGATGGTGCTCGCGCCCTGGTAGTTGTGGCTGGTGTGGCGAAGATCGGCCCAAGCCGCGCCAACGATGCGGACGAAGTCGAAGCCGCCGTGTTCGAGGAAGCGCTTGTCTTCGGCGGAGATGATGGCGTGGACGAGGTTGGGCGGAATGTCGTCGTAGCGGATGGGGCGACGCTTTTCGCGGAGGGAATCGAAGAGGTTGGTGATGAGTTCGGGCTCGATGTCGGCAGTGACGAGATCGTTGCCGCCGCCAAGCGGGCGGATCGCGCTGATCTTTTTGCCGGCGAAGGTGACCGAGATTGCGTTGGAAGCGGCGAAATAGGACAGCTTCGACGGGGCGATATCGACGCGATTGCCTTGCACGTTGAACTGGCCGAGCGAGTTGTCGTCCTTTTCGGGGCGGTAGCCGACCTTGGTCAAATAAGTGGTGAGTTCGTCGGCAGACCAGACTTCGCCATCGGCGATTCGCTGCGGCGCCGAGAAAATTTGCGTGGTGTTTTGCAGGAGATGGCCGGATAGGCGCGCATCGATCATGCGCGAATACTTCACGTAAAAGTACGTGATGACGCTGACCCACGTCAGAAAAATGGCGAAGACGACGCCAAGAACGGTCAGGCCGACGATGGACGTCCAGAAACTTTTTTGAAGGCGAATGCGCAAACTTTTCCCTCGGTTGGCTGGACTCCCATTGTCTCTTAACCCTCTACAGGAGTAAAAGACGCGGTTCCAAGTCAGAAAGGTAGTGTGCGCAATGAGTTGCGGAGTTGAAGAAGGGCCTGAGAAGTCGCCAAAGGCCCGAATTAGAGGTTCTTGTTCTCGCTGGAGGGCGCGAAGTGGAGATTCATCTGGTAGACGAGGAGATCGACCGGAACCGTATAGTCGCAGGCGATTCGAACGACATTATCCGTCGCTGTAATCTTGATGTCCTCGCGCTTCACGGGGATTTCCAAATCTTTGATTACTTTAAAGATGCTGTCGCGAATCTGCTCTTCCGGATAGCGGTTCACCACCGCGAATCGCGCCTGTTCCTGCATTTTGTCGGCAAGTTGATATTCGGCGACGTAGGCCGGGAGAATTTTGTAAGCCACAAAAGCGCCGTAGATGAGGAGTGCTGTCCACAGAATCGCCTTGATCATTCCGGCGCCATGCTGCGAGCGCAAAGCAGAACGGTTCCAGCTAGATCGGAACTGCATTCGAGTTTGGATACGACGCGACAAGTCTGTTCTAGCTCTTTCCGGTTTCGGCTTCTTCCAGCTATAGCGCGAAATGCCCACCAATCGGGCGGAACTCGGCAAAATTTATGCCGATTTCTATTCATTCCACCGTAACACCCGGGCGAAAACGTGTCGAGAAATAGGCGGGAACGATGTTCCCGGAAAGCAAATGGCAAGATGGCGGGACAAAGCTAAAGCGAAGAGTCGTGGCGAAGGAACTGCACGCGTAACTCACTGCAATGAAAGAAGTTGGTTGAGTCGGCGTAGGCGGCGCCGACGGTTTCGTGGTCCGTTGGAAGGCGTTACTCCGCGGAAACTTAATACGCGCGGGCGAAAATCGCGCTCTCGGGCGCAGCCTTGCCGCAATAAACGCAGTTTCCCGAACTTGCGGGCTGATCTAGAGGGATGCAACGCATGGTTGCGCGCGTCTCTTCCTTGATTTTGGCTTCGCAGTCGCCGCTGCCGCACCACGAGGCGAGGGCGAAACCTGTCTCGACGGCCTTTTTTAGATCGTCGTAGGTCTTTGCGTCATGGGTGTTCGCTTTGCGGAAGGCCAGCGCTTTGTCGAACATCGACTGTTGGACTTCGACGAGCAACTTTTCGATCGTTTGCGGGATATCGGCAAGCGGGGCGCTGATTTTGCCTTCGCGGCCGGGACGATCGCGTCGCGCGAGTACCGCTGCCTGCTTGGCAACGTCCTTCGGACCGAGTTCCACGCGCACAGGCACGCCGCGCATCTCCCAATCGTTGAACTTCCAGCCAGGGCTGTTCCCTTCGCGCTCGTCGAGGATGACGCGGATATTCGCCTTTACGAGCTCGGCCTTCAACTTGCGCGACGCGTCGATCACGCTCGTCTTCTCTTCGTCGGTCTTGAAAATTGGAACGATCACGACTTGGTGAGGCGCCAATTTCGGAGGGAGCGCGAGTCCTTGATCGTCGCCGTGCACCATGATGATGGCGCCGATGACGCGCGTCGAAAGTCCCCACGACGTCGTCCAGCAATGCTGCAACTGGCCGTTTTGGTCGAGATATTTCACTTCGAACGCTTCGGCGAAATTTTGTCCGAGGAAGTGCGAAGTGCCCGACTGCAGCGCTTTGCCATCACCCATCATCGCTTCGATCGAGTACGTTGTGTCGGCGCCGGCAAATTTCTCGGCTTCCGATTTTTTGCCGGGAATCACCGGGATCGCCGCGTCATTCATCGCGAAGTCGGTATAGATGTCGAGCATCTGCCGCGTTTCCGCTTCGGCTTCCTCGCGTGTCGCGTGGGCCGTGTGGCCTTCCTGCCAATAAAACTCCAGCGTGCGCAAAAATAGTTTGGTGCGCAGTTCCCAGCGCACGACGCTGTTCCACTGATTCATCAGCACGGGCAAATCGCGATACGACTGAATCCATTTCGACCACATGTGGCCAATGATCGTTTCGGACGTCGGCCGCAGCACGAGCGGCTCGGCCAGCTCTTCGCCGCCACCGATCGTCACCACCGCCAGCTCCGGAGAAAATCCTTCGACGTGGTGCTTTTCCTTATCGATGAAGCTGCGCGGAATGAGCAGCGGAAACGCGACGTTCTGATGCCCCGTCGCCTTGAAGCGCCGGTCCAGCGCCTGCTGCATATTCTCCCAAAGAGCCCAGCCATACGGACGCACAACCATACAACCGCGCACCGGCGCATAGTCGGCGAGCTGCGCCCTCAGCACGAGTTGGTTGTACCACTCGGAAAAATCCTGTGCGCGTGTCGGGAGCTTTTCTTCAGCCATGCTGCGGGTTGTCCGTTCTTCTCAGGAGAGAAAATTCTTTGCCAGCAAACACGAAAGGGTAATGGACGCGTTGCGAGGTGTCAACGAAACCCCGGGTGATGACGGCCACGCGGGCCAACGCGGTTTATAGTTTGTCCGAGTCAGCGTCGTTACTGTTTCGCTGCCGGCGCAGCGGTTGCGCCCTTCGGCTCAATCGAAACCAGTTCGATCTCAAAAACCAAGGTTTCGTTCGGGCCGATCGGACCGCCGCGTCCGGGACCCTGCGGACCATACGCGAGGTCGGACGGAATGTAGACTTCCCACTTCGATCCCACCGGCATCAGCTGAAGAATTTCGGTCCAGCCCTTGATTACCTGGCCGACCGGAAACTTCACGGGTTGTCCGCGCTTGTATGAACTGTCGAATTCCGTGCCGTTGATCAGCGTGCCTTTGTAATTGCATACCACGGTGTCGGTCGCGGTCGGCTTCGGCCCATTGCCCGGAGTCAGAATCTTGTATTGCAGCCCGTCGGGAAGCGTCGTGACGCCTTCTTTGCCCTTGTTCGCCGCGAGGAATGTCTCGCCTTCTTTTCTGTTCGCATCACCGGCCAGCGCGACTTCCGCGTCTTGTTTCTTTTTCAAATCTGCCTGGAGCGTCATCAACGCCGCTTTCATCTCGTCGTCGGTGAGCAACAATTTGCCGCCCGCGATCGCATCTCGAATGCCGCGCTGAATCAGCGCCGGGTCGACATCGACGCCGTCGCGGTGCAGCCCTTTCCCGATATTGGCGCCAATGGCGTAGCTCGCTTTTTGCTTCTGTGTCTTCAGCACGAGTGGCGCTCCCGCGGTTCCAGGTTTCTTTGTGGCAGTGGTTCCCTGCCCGGTTTTCGTGCCGGTCGTCTGCCCCGTCTTCGCTCCGGCAGTCGAACCCTGCGTCGCAGGTTTGGGAGTCGATGCTTTAGGAGCCGGAGTCGCCGGCGCGTCTTGCGCCTTCGTCTTGCCTGCTGCAAAAATCGCGCACAGCGCGCCAAGAATCACATTCATTACAAGTCGTTTTCGCATATACCTATCTTCACATTGAATTGTTACAGCACGCAAACAGCCCCGGATGATTTTTTGCGGGGTATTTCAACACTTAAATGCGAGTAGCCTTGATCACTTCGCCGTCCTGATAGATGACGGCTCGGGTCACTTTTCCGGCGGAGTCTTTCGTAAACTCGACTTCCACATCCGACGTTCGAAAGAAAAACTTCGTCGGAGATTCGGCAAATAGCGGCGCGTTCGCTTGTCCGGGCGCCTGCCCGATCAAGCGGCCATTGTCGAGCGTGACCGTCAGCCCTCGATCGCGCGAGGTGTACGTACCCACATAACTTTGCAGCACATCGACGGGCACATCGACGGCAACGCGCTGCTGCCGGTCCACAAAATTCGTCAACTTCTCCATCACGATTTCAGGCTGCTCGAGTTGCACCAGATCGCCCGCGTTAATCACCACATCGCGCTGCGCTCCGACGATTCCCTCTTCGATCGATCCGGCTTCTGCGTGTACGTCGGAAATATCCGCCTCGCCGACCAGAATCTCGGTTGGCACATGAATTTCCGTCAACCGCTTTCCTGCTGCAGGCGAATCATGCATTTCAAACTCGCTGCCACTTTTCAAGTTCTGCGGATTCGCATCGAGTACTTCCAGAAATTTCGCGCGCACCGGTCCGTGTCCTTCGCCGACAATGTAGCTATCCTTCGACCAATTATCCGCTGCAGCCTTCGCGTCGCCTTCTTTCAGCGGCGCCGAATTCCTCGCCGCGCGCACCTGAAATTCCGTGCTGGTCGGCAATCCATCCACGATCGGCCCGATCAAAAACAATCCCTGCACCAACTCCGGATGCGCCAGCGCAAAATCAATCGACACTCCCGCGCCCGTCGAACTCCCGACCAGCACCGCGCGCTCGAGCTTGCGATCCTTCATCACAGCCAGCAAATCTTCGACAGGCGAATACGCCGCCTTTGCCGCTTCCGAACGCCCATATCCGCGCCGGTCGTATCGCACTGCGTGATACTTCGTGCACAGCGGGCGCCATTCCTCGTCCCACGTCACAGAGTGCAGCCACATGTCGTGCAGTAAAATCACCGCCGAGGGCCCCGAGCCGCACTCTTCGTAATAAAGCTTCGAGCCCGCAACCTCGACGTGCCCGGTCACCGTCTTCTGCACGTTTTCCAATTTTTGTGGCGTCTTCGGGACCGCAATCCCATCCGCTTTCAGCGTTTTCTTTGGCGGAGCGTTTTGTCCGCGCGTAAAGCCAGCGCAAGCGCAAGAACCAACAAACACCACCGCAGCAAAACAAATCACCGACACGCGCGCAAACCCCAGCGCACCGCGCAAAGCGCATTCACCAATCCGCTTGTCCTGAAAACTCATCGCCCTAGAACCAATCACTTCGATACGCCACCCACCAGCTCACCACGCCAATCGGAATCGTCGCGGCGAGCGCCCACCACAATGGCAGAGCCAAATCGGTAATAGTGCCGAGCACGAAAAACAGCGCCCAGAAAATCTTCCGTTGCATGAGGTAATCTTAGCGCGGCGAGGCGAAGCGCACCCAGGAAACTCTTGCGAGCCGTCGCTCGTCGCAACTCAATCGCGAGGCTTGTTCTTCGAAATCATCGCTTCCAGCAGCCACTTCCTCAGCACATCCACAAAATACGGCTTCATTTCGCGAAACGACACGCCCATTCCCATATTCGGCTGCGAGTACGCCACACTCGCCTTGGTCTCAAAGAATCGCGCTTCCGCAAAAAACTTTACAAAGATCGCGCTGCCCGCATCGAAAGGCGTCCCCATCTGCAAATAGCAACCTTGCGGGCCAATCTCCGTCACGCGAGCCGGCATTTTCTGCTCGGACCCTACAAGCGAAACTTCCGCCTCCGCCGTAAATGGAACGCGCAACCCGCGCCGCCGCTCCGGCCCGGAAGACTCTTTTCCTGGAATCGTCTCAACCATTTCCGTTCACCGATTTCGCTTCACTCCCCGCCTCAAACGGTGGGTAGCAATCGTAATTTCTCTGACTCACAATCTTCCCGTTGCGAAACGTCAAAAACATCGCGACAAATGCCTTCATCTCGTGCCCCGCGGGCAGATTCATCGTAGGCACGGGCATCGCCAGCACACCGGTCCACTCCAATTCCACCGCGACTTCATCGCCATTTTCCACGACGCGCTTCACCGCATACCGCTGCGAGCTCAACAGCTTTTGCGCCTGCCCGTAAGCGGCTTGCAAATCCGCACGCTTGCGCACGCGCCCGTGCGGCACAATCCGATTGGGAAATTCGTGAAACTCGATGTCGGCAGCGTAAAACTTTGCGACGTTCTCAGACGGCCCCATCGACTCGACTGCCCGCAGATATTCCTGCGCCAGCACCACATTGGGTGAGCCCATGCGAAATCCTCGCGATTCCGCGCATGCCCGCGAATGCGCCGAGATCTATCGAACCTAATTTTCCTGAGCAGCCGACCTTGAGTGATTCTTGGACAAAAACTACAAGACAATCGTTGCGGACATATTACAACGCCTCGTCCGGCGCGACCAACACCTCAACCGGCGACCGCAACAACGTCGCAACATCACGACAGCACTCATCGCAAATTCTCAAATCGCGGCCGACCCTCAGCCACCCTGACGAAAAAAATACGAAATCCACATGCTGGTACGAATGTACTGTTGCCCACTTTTCACACCCACGTAAAATCGCGGGCCGTTACACAGTCCAGTCCCCTATGTGTGAAGAATTGAAGGCCCTCAAGTGCGAGGCGGGCACTGTCCTCCGCCGACTGCGCCATATCCGGCGCTCGCGCGACCTTTCTTTTTACGAAGACGCCGAACTCACGCGCATTAAGCACGCCAGCGTAAACGCTGTGGTCAAACATCTGCTCGTCGGTCACAACGGCCAGCCGTGCCCGTCCGGCGAACGGCCCATCGTCAGCGTCGAAGGCAAAGCGCGAGCCGCGGGAGCCGGCCGCTAGCCGGCGCCCGCAATAAAAAACGGATGTAGCCGCAGCCACACCCGCTTGAACGCATTCATAATCTCAGCTGGTCAGCTGGTCCTACCGTCCCTGCACCTCCACCGCCTCCGGCAGCACCACTTTCCCATTCATCATCGCCCCAACAATCACCTGCTGGCCGCGCGCCAAATATTTCTCCAGCACTCCTTCTTTCATCCACGCAAATCCCCACGCATCTTCCACCGCGATCAACGTGTACGTCCCCGGCAAAATCCCGCCCACCATAAATGACCCATCCAGATCGCTCTGATCCCGCCGAAATCGCTCCGGATGCCTCCGCGGATTCTTCGGCACCAGCGCCACCATCACGCCCGACACCGGCTTCCCATCTTTCTTCACCACGCCTTCCACCGACACAATCCCCGCCATCAGCGTCGCATTAATTTCCACCGTCGCGCCTTCACCCACCACAATGTCGTTCCCCTCGACATCCACCGCTTGCGAGCCCGGCGCTCCTTGCAGCGTCATCTTTCCAATCGTGTACTGCGGCGGCTTCTGCGAATTCACCAGCACCGTATATTTCCCAGGCGGCACTCCGTCAAAGTTCACCGTACCGTCCGCGCTCACCGGAATAAACGCAATCGTGCGCCGCCGCTCGTTCCGCAGATTCAAACTCGTCCCCTCCGGCACATCTTCCCCGCGCGCCGTCTTCACTTTCACTTTCACGGTGCCCGCCGATTCCGCCCGCTTCGACTCCAGAGTCTGGCCGTCCTTCGCCAATTCCACCTGCGCCCCTGCCTGCACCATCCCCATTGAATTCGGCTCGCCAATGGCGTATCTCCCCGGCGCGACGCCGCTGATTTCCATTTCGCCCGGATTCGCTCCAGGCATCATCTCCCCGCTGTACGGCTCCGCATTATCGAACTCCATTTTTTCGAGCATCGGCATTCCCGTGAATCCCTCGGTGGGATTCCCCGGTGTCCTCACCGTGACGTGCAGCGCCGTCACCGGACTCAAATGAATGTCCGCAACAATGTGCGATCCCTTCTCCACCACAATCGGCGTCGCGCCTTCCGGCTCCGTCGCTCCACTGTAAAAAGTCGTCGCGTACGCCACATTTAATTCCGGCGCATCCGTCTCCACCCGCGTTCTCACTCCGTTTTCGTCCACAAAACCCGGATACACCGCATACCACGGCCGCGCCGCTGCCGACACAAAAAATTCCGCCGGAATCAACTCCGGAAATTCATACTTCCCTTCGTCATCGCTTTGCGCGAAGCCATACGTAATCACGCGATCCTGCCCAAATTGCTGGTTTCGCATGTAGAGCTTGACGCGTGCTTTTCGCACCGGTTCCCCAGCCTCGTCGATCACTTTCCCCGCGATCGATCCAAACGGAATCATCCGCAGCACCAGATGCTCCGTATCCAAACCGGTGCCGGTAACGATCGCCGTCGAAAATCCTTCATGCCACTGGTACGTCGTCGGCAGAAAATTACGCCTGCCGCCTGCGAGCGAAAACTTTCCCGCCGGCACATTATTAAATTCGAATCGCCCATCCGCGCCCGTGACGATCGACTCCGCCTTCCTCCGATCCTGCACCTCCGCGAGCGAAACCCGCGTCCTCCCCAACACCGCGCCGTTAGCGTCGTCTACAACAACCCCCGCCACGCGAAACGTCTGCGCGTGCACCGAACCACCAACACAAAAAACCAACGCCGCGACAATCAAGCCGCGAGCCACGACTGCCTTTGGGGACCTCATCTTTACCCTGAGGCGCGTCGCCGAAGGGCTCCGCTTCTCAGGCTGCGGTTTCTCCGATCCCACGCAACCAACTCTCCGCGTCATCCCTCACTCCCCAATCAGCGAAACCTTGATCTGCTTCTTCTGTCCCGGCTCAACCGTAAACGTTTGCGCCTCGAACTTCCGCATCGCTTCCTCGTTCCCAAATTCCAAGTCACTCTGTGGTTCGTCGAAAGCAAGCACGCGATACGTCCCCGGAGCAACCTGTGCAAACTGAAACTCCCCGTTCGGCTGCACGAACGCCTCTTTAAGCGTTTCTGCCTTTTCCCCATCCGGCACGAGGTACACATGCGCATGGCCCGCGCCCGGCGTTTGATCCGGTGCCGCTCCGCGGCTTCGATTCGCGATCTCCACGATCGAGCCGTCAATCTCCGCCCCGTCATCGCGCAAGACCACTTCGATCAGCGGCACCGCCGCGCCCGCACCGACCACCAGATTCGAATTCTTCAAATCCGTTCCACCACTTCGAATCGACGCCACATACCCGATCGGCGCTTGTACCTGCACGTGATACTCTCCCGCCGCCACGCTCGGGATCTCAAGTCCCTCCGCATCAGGATCGCTCGGCTGTTGCGCCATCAACTGCTGGCGAAACGAGAACTCATCCGTCGACCAAAGCATGAATTGAATGTAGTTCCTGAGGTGCGTCCGACTCTGCGGAGCGCCTTGCCCTCCACCTGCTTGTTGGCTTTGTTGCGTCGCTCCGCTGATCGCTTGCCGGATCTGCTGCGCTTGCTCCGAATTCCCAAACTCCTCGGTCACTTGTACCTCGACGACCGAGCCCCCCAGCAATGTCACCATGCCGCCCGCCGGCCCGCCATTCACACCCAGATTCGTGACGCCCGTCAGCCCGCGATCCCCCGGACTCGTCACCTTCACGAGGTAATTCCCGTCCGGCAGCATTCCTCCAATCGATCCGTCCCGATAGTCGTAGCCCAGCGCATAGCCCGGCCCCGGGTGCCCGTCTTTCCAGACTTCGACTTGCGGCACCATTCCGCCCCTCTGCGGTGGACCGTTCCCCATTCCAATTCGCACCGGGTAATACTGCCGTCGCTCCGGCGTCAGCGTCGCCTGAAACGTCTCCCCCGCCGCCAGATGAATCAGCGCCGCGGTTCCAAAGTCCGTCGCGCCTGGGTAGTAGTCCGGTGGATACCCAAATTGCTGCCCTCGCGGATTGCTGGTCACCGGATCTTGATCGTTCAACTCCAGCGAAAACAATTTGTACTCGCCAGGCTCCAGTTCAGCCATCCGGAATTCTCCGTCCGACTTCACTTCCGCCTGTCCCGCCGGCAACCATTGCGCTCGCCCGTTTTGCACCGTGTGCCGATACAGCGCTACCTGCATCCCCCGCGCGCCCTCGCCATCGGCCAACGTCACGTGCCCCACCACGCGCGCCTCCGGCGTCAGGGTAAGCGTCACCTCTTCTTGATCTGGCGCCACCGAGACTCCTTGAGTCCCGAATGATTGCGTATTCAGAAATCCAACGCGCCGCGCCACCAGAGCGTCCGGCCGGTCCACCGTTACTTGCTGCGTCTGCGCTCCGCCGTCTCCATTAACCAAAGTCGATGTTGACCCCACCCCACCGTTTCCATTCGAAAACCATATCGTTCGGCTCCCCCCAGATCCCGGCCCAATTCCTCCCGGAATAAGACCTCCAGGCGTAGCAGGCGCAGGAGGCGCGCTTTTTTTCTCTCTGAACCTCATCTCGAATCGCCCGCGCTCGTCCGTCATCACCGCAAACCGATTGTCCTGCGAAGTCACCACAGCCCGCCCAATCGGCTCACGCGTAACCGCGTTCACCACCGTCCCTCGCAACACCAACTTCGCCGCCGCCACCCCCGCGCCCTGCTGCGCCCCACCTTGCTGCAACCCACCTTGCTGCGCAACCGCGCTACCGCCATTTATCGCCATCAGACACACCACGACGCATGCAATCGCTACCATTCGTGGAATTAATCCGAGGCGTGCGACCAGTTGGAAAGAATCGCGGCGTGCCACCTCTGAGGATAATCCAAAGCGTGCCGCTGTTGGAGACGAACCGAGGCGTATCACCGAACCCTCCGTCCCTGCCAATCAAGTCCCGGGATTATGCCACGTTTATGACGTATCGACCCTGCAACCCCTCCGATTCCCCGTCCCCCCAAAAGAGTTGCCAGCAACTTGCCGGTCATTCGGCACCCGGGTGCCCCACCCTCGGTTTGCAAGGGTGGGTCTTCGCGATCGATCGCCGTCCCGATCCCCTACCAACGCCACCCTGTAGCCGTGATCGCTTCCCAGATCGCGGGATTTAGATCAAAACCCTCCCAGACCAAAACGGCGACCGCCCCACCGTCGCGACTACCACCCGCCACTCCTAATCCCAACAAACCCACGTTACCCATTGGCCAACCACCTCCCACAACTCGCCCCTCTCGCAATAAAAAAGCCCCATATTACCCACAGGTTGGGAGGGGGACCCCCACGATGATGACGAACGCCCGCCAGTTCGTGTATCAGTTCGACGACAAGAACGAGCCCGAAGAAATCGTGATCGACATGCGCGGTGAGCAGGAAATCCCGTCCAAAGGCCGCATCATCACCCGCTTCGGCCGCCAATGGAAAGTCGTCCGCACCGCCACAAAAAAAAGCACCGCCCCCGACGGCCACATCCCCGTCCACTTCGTAGCACTAGCCCCAATCAGCGGCCCCCTCGACACCCGTACCCACACCCATTCCCAAAAACCAAACTAACTCGACCTCAATTGCCGTTATCTCGAATCCTTCGATTTTTTACGGCGGGCCGCACCGAGGCCGCCCCGGTCGGCGCCCTCCCACTTCTCCGGTTACGCGAGCTACCGGGGGTTGAGGGTGGCCGACGATACGAACGCACCAAGCGATCGCATCCAGTGGTCCAGGTCCAGGCGTGTGGCGGAAATCGACCCTTCGGCGTGAATCTGGCGACTGCCATCCTTCACGCAGTAGCTGATCTTCCGCTTGTGAACATCCAGGCCGATGTAATACATAGGTTGCATGGGGGAGCCTCCTTGGTGTTTCTGAATCAGCGTTCGCTGAGTTCAGCTTTTCTACACCAACCGCTCCTC
>DASXPD010000032.1:0-81362 GCA_036493835.1 Candidatus Acidiferrum sp.
GAGTTTTTGCCTCCCGGGGTGGTGGGGTGGTACTGGTTAACCCTCGACGGCTTGCCGCCTGCCCTGCCAGGCAGGCTGCGGCCTCACTCGCGTGATGCACCGTAGCGTGGTAAGAGACTTACCACCAGAGGGCAGTTACGGGTTTTGTAACATTGGTGGGAAAGGGTGTCAACGGCAAACGATTTCTCGTGGGGTTACCGGTGCGCAACAGTGAAATCGTCCACCGTAAAAACGCCGCCTTGATGCCCTTCGATGCTCAAGTTAATCCGGCGCTACCGTCGAACGGATCAATCTTGCGAACATAGGGCGCACCCTTCGAAGCTTAGGGCAGGCAGTGCTGCGCCGTACACAGACGAGCCAAGTTCAATTGTTAGGTGCCTTGGGTGTGGCTTAGTCGCCGGAGGCGAAGCTTACGGCGGTGTTCAGGCCGAGCAGGGAGCTACGGTCGCGACCAGCGTGGACCGGGCTCGTGGGGCGGCGGGCGGCGGCGACCTTCGCCGAACGAGTTTTGGGATGAAGGGACTGCTCCATCTTTTCGCGAAGGCGGCGACGGGCGCGGAACAGACGAAGGCGCACGGCGACGACCGAAATCGAGAGGCGCTCGGCGACTTCCTGCGTCGAGTAATGCATGACGTCGCGAAGCAGGCAGGCCTGGCGCAGGTCCGCGGGTAGCTGAAGGATCGCGTCGGCCAGCATGCGGCCCATTTCGCGGCGCGCGCACTGTTCTTCGGGGTCGGCGGTCGGCGTCGCGAGCAAAGTGGCGAGCGATTCTTCGGAGCTACCACGAGGCTCTTCAAGCGAAATGTGTCTGCCGTCGCGCCGCTGGCGCAGTGTATCGATCGAAGTGTTGCCGGCGATGCGTGCGAGCCAAGCGCGGAAATCGTCGGTGTTCTCTTCGCAATTTCCAGAAAATTGATCGAGACGCGACCACGCTTTGAGCAGCGTTTCCTGTCGCACGTCTTCGGCGTCGGCGACATTGCCGGTGACGCGGCGCGCGCGTTGGAGCAGCGTCGGGACATACGGCGTGACCATTTCGGTGAAGGCTTCGCGGTCACCGCGGCGGGCGCGCGAAATCAGCGTGGTGCGCGGGCGCGACCTAGCGCCCGTGTCCAGCATCGTGAATTTCGATGAGAAGGTAATGGGTGCAGCGCTCATGGCGTTATAGCAGATGGCAGGCGAAGCGCCACGATTTAGAGTGGCCTAAGTAATAGTAGGGATTGAGGTTGTATCGAATGTTGCGAGAGGTGGTGGATTCGAGAAACGACCGCTTTTGGGACACATTGTCGCGAAAGCGGTCAGTGTATTCAGAATCGGGCAGTGGGCGCCTCGATCTGGTCTGAGGTAAGGGTCAACTTCGATGCTGAGCTAAAGTTTCTAACCGCAATATTTTTTCGCGGAGCTTTCGCGATGCTTAGCGCGTCGATGCCAAGAATCCCACTTCGGCCCGAACCCGCGCCGTCCGAAAAGCTCTCGGTAACTCTATGTCCACGTAGCTAGATGGCTCCGGCTCTACCTTGCGCACGAAGCAGCCGATATACTCCGTGGCAACAGTTTGTGCCCAGGAACGGAGCGGGTGAGGCCTAGGCACACCCGAAGGAGACAGACTTGAAACAGAAACGGTCTTCGCGCGCGGAAGCGTCGGAGGTCGTGGACCGCACAGAGAGTTTCGCCGCAGCATTTTTTGGATTGAAGCGAATCTTTGCGCCGTACACGAAATCGCTGAACGTAAACGCGGACACGCGAACGCGGCTCTATCTGGAAACAAAGTCACCCAGCTACAAAGGGAAGCCTCTGTTTTTCGGAGCGGTCATTTCAGGGAGAGCATATGTGAGCTTTCACCTGATGCCGTTGTATTGGGACGGATCGCTTACGAAGAAGCTGTCGGCCGACCTGAAACAGAAGATGCAGGGGAAATCGTGCTTCAACTTCACGGCTCCGGACGCGAGGCTGTTTCGCGAGCTGGCGAGGGTGACGGCAGGAGGATTCGCCCTGTATCGGCGAAAGAATCTGCTGTGAAACAGTGGCCGGGCGAAACGGTCACCAGGTCATTTTCGACTGCTCGCTCGGCTGCAAACCACTCGACATCCTCAAGCATCCACTTACATGGAGCCCAGCTCGCCGGCCGAACGTAAGTGCGCCGGAGATGCGAATCTCGCTCTCGGGGGTGCGCATGCAATTCGGAAAAATTCACGGCATCGCGTTGTTTGTGTTGGGCCTGGTACTGGTGTTGGTGCAGGGTGCGATTAGCCTGTCACCACGCAAGGAAACGCTGACGCCCGCGCGCGACACCACTCCGAATGTCGAAAGCAAAATGACCTTTGCGCCCGGGATTCTCGGCGGAGTTTTTCTGCTCGGGGGCATCTGGATTGTTTTTACTTCGCGGCGAGCCGACGAGCCACCGGCTGAGCGCGCGGTGAAATGAAGTTTGATTGAGCTAGCTTCAAATCTTCAGATCTCAACCGTCGCAAACGATTTTCTGTGACGCTTGTCACGCTCTATCTATAGAGTCGCTTCCAGCTGCAGGCTGCCGATCATTTCTTCCAATTCTGTGTTCGCTTTGTCGCGGCGCGCTTCGGTGTCCTGGATTTTCTTGCGCAGACCGTCGAGTTGCGTTTCTTGTTCGTCGAGCTGCTTTGCGTAGCGCTGGAGCAGTGCTTTTTCCTCGGAGCTTCCCTTTAACGCCTTCATGTTTTCGCGCAAGCGTCCCTGATCGTCGACGATGTGATCGATGTCGTCCTGGCGGCTTTCCATTTCTGCTTCGAGTTTGGCCACGACGGCTTTCTGGGCGGTGATTTTTTGTAGAGCTTGAGCGACGTCGGGAGTGATCGTGCGCTGCTTCAGGAAAATCGCGACCTGCGAATCGTCAAGATTGGAGAGCTGGTAGACGGTTTCGAGCGTGCGGCTTTCCTCGACGGGCAAAGACGAGATGGTCTTGGCCGGCGCGTCCACGCGGAAGCGGTATGTGCCGGGTGCGCGCTCTTCGGGTTCGCGTGTGCCGGCGATGAGTTTCCATTCGGGTCGTGCGGGATGCTCGATGATGAGCGTGCGTGCCGTGTCGTCCTGGTTCTTGACGGAGTAGAACGTGCGTTCGCGCAGTTCGCTCGTCTGGACCATGACGCCCTTCGAAATTTTAACGCGCTGAACGTGCTGCGGTTCGTTGTTGCCGGTGGCTTCGACCAGCAGGCCGAGGTCGGTTGCGTAGGAGACGATTCGCCGTTCGCCGGGTTTGATTGCGTCGGTTAAACCTTCGCCGGCGAAGATTTCGCTATCGAGAACGCTGAAGCTGCCGCCGTCGAGAGTGAGTGAACTTGTATTCTTTAGCCACAGGCCACGCAACGGGCGACCGGAACCTTTCATGCCGGACCACAAGGAGATTTTTTCGGCTTCGATTTCCGTTTGTGCAATCGGAACGAGCGCCGATTGATTTTTCTTGAGGGTGACCCGGTCTTTGAGCTTGTATTCGAAGAGGTCGCCAAGACCCTGTCCATTGGCTGCCGAGGTCATGGCCGAGACGGAGTCGTTGATCGCGCCGGGCGGAGGTGCAGGGAGCGGTTGGTATGCTCGGGCGTACACTTCAAGATTGTTGTAAGCGCCTCCACCCGTTCCCACGTGCGTACGGCGAGCGACCGCCATTTTTCCGCCGGCTGATGAAATTTCCGCGCTAGACGTATCGACGGTCGGCGAACTCGCTGTGACTTCAACCCTTTCCGAGACAGATCCCACCTGTAGAGTCGTGTCCAAAGAGTTTTCACCGGGCTGGATGTTTGCGGCCATAAGCGAGTTTTGAAAGCCGGGGCTGTTGAATTCCACGTGATAACTTTCTTGCGCTAAGCCGGAGAAAGTGTAATCGCCCTCGCTGTCGGTTACGGTCTGTGCGATGGGCGTGCGGTTTTTGTCGAGCAGCCGTACGGTAGCGCCGGCGATAGACTCGCCGCTTGCGTCTGTGACTGTACCGGAAAGAGTGCCGCGTCCATTTCCTACCGAGGGGCCGTGCGTTTGCGGCGAAAGCGCGACGCTTTCGGGCAGTGGAACGATGGGACGCCGCCCGTAGTACGGTTCCGAAAGTTGCTGGATGAACGAGTGCGGCGCGCCGGCGACTAACGACAAGTCCACGTCGTTCCAGTCTTCGCCAACGGTGTTGTCGATGATCGCCCAACCTTGCAGCAATGGTTTTTTTTCAGGCTTCGAGGGCAGGACGATGCGATAGGTCGTCTTCCAGATCGGCACTTCGCTGATGTAACTGACGTAGAGATTTCGCTCGCCGGTGCCGGCAGTCGAGACCGTCATGCGGCGAACATCTTGTTCGCGTGCCGATGCAACCAGGCCGAGATATTTGCCGACTTCCAGTTGCAGATCGCGATCGACGATGCGGACGCTCGTCGATGGATTCAGATCGACAGTGCGAACCTCGCCGTTGTCGGTGATCAGCGAGATTTCTTCGGTCTCGGATGTCCAGTTTGCGGAGTTGCGGGTTTTGCGTTCGACGCTCAACAACTTGCCGGTGATCGCGGGGCCTGTCGCGGGACGCACTTCCAGGCGGGCGCCACGGAGCGCGCCGAGAAATTCGGAAACACTGGGGCGTTCGTTCAGCGCCAGTCGCAGCGTTCCCAGGCGGCGTGCCAAGGGCGCTTCGGAGTTGTAGTCGACTCCGGTGATGCGGCCGCCGTTTAGATCGAGCACGGTGAGCGATTTTAAAACGTCATTGAGTTGCGCCGAGGTGAAATCGATGTGGACGTCCTGGCTGCCGCGCACCCGGCCGAGATGTTCGAAGTAGCCGACGCCATTTTTGTAGAGGACGACGCGGCGCACGGGGAGTTTTCCGGTGGACGATGATTCGGTTGCTTCGGCTCGCGCTTCGTTGGAAGCGGTGGTTGCAGCCGTACTTGCGGGCGTTGTCGGTTGCTTGGCTCGATCTTGAGAAAAGCTGAAACTGCAGACGAGAAGACACACGGAGAGAACTGCTAGAAATCGCGTCATCGTTTCACCCCAAAACGACTGATTGCGGGACAGGTACAACCTTGTCAATCGAGATGCAAGTTACCACGGCGGCGTTGTCTACCGCCGCGCGTGAAGCGTCGGCGTTGCGGAGATACCAACTACCCGTTGGACACCGGGTGTTGCTGCGCGGTTCCACATTTTCGCGCGGCGCTTTACGGACGAGAGCATCCGTACTATCCTGCGCGCGCGATCAAGCTCATATCGCGTCCAGGTGCCGCCATGAAGCGCATGCTTTGCCTCGTAGTGCTTTTCTTTACCGCCGTGATTTCCACCAATGCGGCGGACGATTTGTTCGACATCAAGCCGATGGCGGACGGAGTGTGGGCGGCGATCTCGAAGCCCGCATACAAGGTGAACTGCAACGCGGCGATTATTTTGTTCGACGACAATGTGCTGGTTGTCGACACGCATTCGAAGCCGTCGGCGGCGCGCGCGCTGATTGAGCAGGTCAAGAGGCTCACCGACAAGCCGGTGAAATATGTGGTGAACACACACTTTCACTGGGACCACTACCAGGGGAACCAGGCGTATCCGAGTTCGTGGCCGGCGGGTGTTGAGATTATTTCGTCGGAGGCGACGCGCCAGAACATCGAGCAGCGCGGAATTCCGCGCGTGAAGCACGAAATCGTGACGATGCCGGCGGAGATCGAGAAGCTGAAGGCGGATGCTGCGGCGGCGACCGACGCGAAGGAGAAAGAGAAACTGAGCAGCGATCTCGCGCAGGCGCAGGATTATTTTTCGGAGCTAAAGACGATGCAGGTGACGCTGCCGACGCTGACCTTCGATCACAGTTTGATCCTGCATCGGAAATCGCGGACGGTGGAAATGTTCTGGCTCGGCAACGCGCACACCAATGGCGATGTGTTCGTTTATTTGCCGAAAGAAAAAATTCTGATCACCGGCGACGCGATGCATGGATGGACGCCGTTCATGGGCGACAGCTATCCGTACGACTGGGTTACGACGCTCGACAAGGCGGAAAAGCTCGATTTCGATCAGGTGCTGGGCGGGCACGGCGACATCATGCATGGCAAAGAGCGATTCGAACTGTGGAAGCAATATTTCACGGACCTGATGGCCGAGACCGGCAAGGCTTACGCGAATGGAGCGACGCTGGAGCAGGCTCAGGCGCAGGTGTCGAAAGTTTTGGTCGCGAAGTATGCGTCGAAGTTCGATGAGAAATTTCCGCATGACATGATTCCGAATGTGACGAAGGCTTATCAGGTCATCGCGTTTCCGAATTGAGTTTTTGAGTACGAAGCTTCCAGAAGCAAGCCAGCCTCGCGCCATCGATCGCGCTCTGCGACAACTCTCCAGCTTGCCTGTGAAACAATTGAAGCTGGAAAGTTTGAGGAGCGAAGATGGCTCGTTATTTGACGCAGCACACGTTGTCGTGCCTAACGCGGCAAGGCGCCGAAGGCTTGGCGAAGAAGCTACAGAGCAGCGAGACAATGCGCGCTGGACGGATTCTGGTGAACATGCTGGAAGGGAAGATGGTCGTCGAGTTCAATGCGGCTTCGCGCGACGCGCTTGAGGCGTATCTCAAAGCGGAAAACATGCACTACGACTGGGTTTTGCGCATCGAGTGGGAGACGCAGGGGCAAGACGGCAAGCTCCACATTGCGGAGTAACACGTTGGCGTTCGAAGCGTGCTAGTCGTAACGCAGCGCGATCAACGGATCGACCGTCAGAGCGCGCCGCGCGGGAATGTAGCAGGCGAGCAGCGCGACCGCGAACAGCACGAACGTCACGCCTATAAATGTCCACGGATCGATTGCGCTGACTCCGAAGAGTAAGCTCACCAGTAGACGCGCGAACACCGCGGCGAGCGCGAGTCCGACAACAAGGCCTACAACCGCGAGGCGCATTCCTTGTCCGGCGACGAGCCGCAGCACATCGCCTTCCTGCGCTCCAAGCGCGCGGCGAATTCCGATTTCGTGGCGCTGCTGATTGACGGAGTACGACAGCACGCCGTAGACGCCGACTGCTGCAAGAATCAGCGCGAGCCCGCCGAAAAGCGTGAGCAACGCCGCGCCCATGCGCGGAGCCCACAGCGCGTCGCTCATAATTTCGCGAATCGTCTGCACGTTCGTGATCGCGAGATTCGGATCGAGTTGCTGCACGACGCCGCGCACCGCAGAGATCGAAGCATCGGGATCGCCCGTCGTGCGCACCTGCAGCGTCGCAAACGGCGCGTACTCCTGGGTCATCGGCAGGTAGGCCATCGGCTGCGCGTCTTCTCCTACTTGAATCACGACCACGTTGTTGACGACGCCGACGACTTCTCGCATCTGCGTGTCGCCAAAAAAGTGGAAGCGTTTGCCGACCGCCGATTCGTTCGGCCAAAAATGGCGAGCCATCGCTTCGTTGATCACCGCGACCGCGCGCGTCTCTTTGCGGTCGGTGTCGTTGAAGACGCGTCCGGCCTGCATAGGAATGCGCAGCGTGTCGAAAAATGTTGGTGTCACGCTGTTGGTCATCGTTAATGTGCCGCGGTAACCCGAGGCCTCGTCTTGCCCTTCGGGGAAGACGGTGCGCGAAAATCCGCCGCCGACGGGAAAATTAGCGGCAATGGTCGCGCCGGCTACGCCGGGGACGGACGATGCGCGTTCCACCACTGCACGATAAAACTGCTGCGCCGGACCTTCCTGGTAATGCAGCGCGCCGACGTTGAAAGCCATCACGAAAAGCTTTTCAGCTTCAAAGCCGGGATTTATTTTCTGCGCGTTGATCTGGCTGCGAACAAAGAGCCCAGCACCAACCAAAGCAACGAGAGCAAGCGCCGTTTCCACGACGATCAGCAAGCTGCGAATGGGATTGCTGCGCCATCCGACCGAATTGCCGCGTCCACCCGCTTTCAGCGTATCGGCAAGATCGGGTGATGAAGCTTTCCACGCCGGGGCAGCGCCAAACAACGCGCCAGTTACGAGCGCAATTCCTAGCGTAAACAGCAGCACGTGCGAATCGAGCGCGAGATCGACGTCGTTCGCCTCGATGAACGCCGGGCGATAAGACCAAAGAATGTTGCGTCCCCAATACGCGATCAAGAGGCCGACCGCTGCACCCGCCACCGAAAGCAGCGTGCTCTCGGTCAGCAATTGGCGCAGGATTCGTCCGCGGCCCGCGCCCAGCGCGGCGCGTACCGTCATCTCTTTGTCGCGCGTTGCCGCTTGCGCAAGCAGCAGGTTGGCCAGATTCGCGCACGCGATCAGCAAAACCAATCCGACCGCGCCCATCATCATCGCGCCGGCGAGCGTGAATTGTTCGTGGTTGTTGATTCCGACCGCCGCCTCGGCCAGAGACGACAGCGCAACACCTCGCCCTGAATTTTCCTTTGGATATTCCGTTTCCAATCGCGACGCGATCGTTTTCAACGACGCTTCCGCTTGCGCCATCTGCGTGCCGGGCTTCAGCCTGCCAAACGCCGTCATCGCCAGGAACCGACGGTCGCGCGTCGCGTCGACAGGAAATCCCGCGAACATCTGCTGGTACATGCTGATGGGGACCCACGCTTGCTCCGCGGCGGCAAGAGACACTGTGCCTTTGAATCCGCGCGGCGCCACTCCGACAATCGTGAACGGCACAGCGTCCAGAATCATCGACTCCCCGACGGCATTCGGGTCCATTCCAAACTTATTCGCCCACAGCGCGTAACTGATCACGACGACCGTGTCGCTGTTGGGATGCGTATCTTCTTCTGGAAGAAAAAATCGGCCCGCGGCGGGAGTCAATCCGAGAACGTCGAAGTAGTTCGCGGATGTCAGATACGCCTGCAATTGTTTCGGTTCGGCGCCGCCGCTCCAAGTCACCGGAGTGTTCAGCCACGCCGCCAGATCGGTGAACACCTGGTTCTGCCGGCGATAGTCTTCATAGTTCGGATACGACAACCCCAATTTTTCAAAATTGGCCGCGGTCACATGCGTTTTACTGTCGACGGTATCGAGCTGAACCAATTCCGACACGTTACGCACCGGCAGAGGATGCAGCAAAATCGCGTTCACCACCGTGAAAATTGTCGTGTTTAATCCGAAGCCCAGCGCGAGTGAAATCACCGCCACGGCGCTGAATCCACGGTTCTTTAGCAACATCCGCACGCCAAATCGCAAATCGGCAGCGAAGTCGCGCGCCCAGCGATAGATCCACGCGCCCCGGCTGTCTTCCTCCGCCAGCGCGACATTTCCAAAGCTGCGATGCGCCGCGTGCCGAGCTTCGTCGAGTTTCATTCCGCCCTCCACGTTTTCGTCGGTTTCCATCTCGATGTGCGTTTGGATTTCATCGTTGAGCTCGCGCGCGATCTTGTCCGACTGAAAAGCCGCTTCAAGTTTCGAAATTTTGCGATGAATGCTCACGATGGTGCTCCGTTCGCGGCTCGTCTCAAGCGTCCTTCGAAGGAATCGGGCTCAAAATGCGCGTGATCGCTTCGTTGAATCGTTCCCATTTGCTGTGTTCGCTCGAAAGCTGTTTGCGGCCAGCGGCGGTCAGCCGGTAAAAGCGCGCGCGGCGGTTGTTGCTCGACGTTCCCCATTCGGCGACGACCCAACCCTCCTGCAAAAGCCTTTGCAGCGCCGGGTACAGCGATCCGTGATCGATGCGAAACGTCTCGCCCGACGTCCGCTCGATGAACTTTGCGACGCCATGCCCGTGCATGGGCCCCCAGCGCAACGTGCGCAGAATGATCAGATCCAGGGTGCCTTGCATGATTTCCAGCCGATTAGTCGATTTCTGTTTAGGGCTCATGGGTAGACAATCTACTACAATAAGGGTAGACGATCTACCACGCGAAACGTTTCAGAACGCCTTGGGCTGCGTTACAGGGCTCCCCAGCCCACATCCGCTCGCAACATCCGGCTAGGGCATATTGCATTTCGGTAACGTTTGCGCGCAGGTGTTTCGCAACATGACACAACTGTTCAACCTTTTAACCCTTGCGGCGCTCTGTAGGCGCTATCTTTCTTCGAAACCAGGCCAACATCTCAGCGTCGAAGGGTTGAGCCCCATGAAAAGGATTCGTCTGCTCGTTTCCCTGATGACTCGGGAAAACGATTACCAGCTCGAACAAGCCGCATCTGCGCAAGAATCCGCCGCGAGTCTCGGCATCGATGCGCAAATTATTTTTGCCGACAACGACTCCATAACGCAGGGAACTCAGCTGCTGAAAATCATTCAGGCCGATCCCGCAACGCGCCCTGACGCGATTGTCTGTGAACCCGTCGGCGGGCCTTGTCTTCCACAGGTGGCTCGCGCCGCCGTGCAGGCCGGAATCCCGTGGGTGCTTCTCAATCGCGAGGCGGACTACATCGCCGAGCTGCGCCGCAGCGCTCCGCGTCTCGCGATCTTCTCGATTGGTTCCGATCAGAAAGAAGTGGGGCGAATTCAGGGCTTACAGCTTGGCGCGTTGGTTCGAAACGGCGGAGGCGTACTGCACATCCAGGGCCCGTCGGAAAATTCCACCGCGAAAGATCGCACCCAGGGAATGCAAGCCACTCTTCCTCCGCATGTCCCCGTTACGACCTTGCGCGGCCAGTGGACTGAAGAGAGCGCGCAACGCAGCGTCGAGTCCTGGCTTCGGCTCAACACCTCACAAAAAGTCACGATTAGCGCGGTTGCGGGTCAAAACGACGCGATGGCGATGGGCGCGCGCAAAGCATTCTCCACGATGGACAACAACACCGACCGCGATCGCTGGCTCCGGCTGCCCTATGTCGGCTGCGATGGCGTCACGAAAACTGGGCAAAGCTGGGTTCGCACCGGAATGCTGAAGGCAACAGTCGTTATTCCGACGACCGCCGGCCGCGCCATTTCGATCCTGCATCAGGCGCTGCTGACCGATCGGCGTCCATCGGAACGAACTCTGACCACGCCGGAGTCGTTCCCGCCGGTTTCTCAGCTCAGCTCGTAAAGACGAAGTCGGCTTCAACCGACTACTGCTTCACAAGCTCGACGCGCCGGTTCTTCGCTCGCCCATCTTCCGTCCCGTTATCTTCAATCGGCTTCGTCTGCCCAAATCCCTTCGCCGTAAGGCGATTCGCTGCAATTCCATGCGCCGTCAGCCAAACCACCACGGCCTGCGCCCGCTTCTCCGACAGCGCCTGATTCGCCGCAGCGTTCCCCTGATTGTCGGTGTGACCTTCCACGCGAAGCTTCAGATCGGCATCCTGCTGCAACAATTTCACGATTTCGCTCAGCGCCGCCTCCGAGTCGGGCAGGATCGCCGCCTTTCCCGTGTCGAAATGAATGCCATACACGGCGACATGCCCGCTCTTGTTGATCTCGTCTGACAACGACGAAGCGTCCGCCGTCACCTCTTGCTTCATTTCTTTCTCGGTGACGATTGTCTGGTAGTAGTAATCGCCGCGACTGTCGATGAAAATCCAGGTCGCGCCTTTGTGCGCCACGATCTGGTCGGGAGAGTTGGTGTAATCGATCGTGAAGCCGGCGTTCTTGATCGCCGTTTGAAAATTGCGAAAAACCTGAATCTCGCTCGTGCCCGGCCGCGTAGCGATATCCCAATAGTGATATTCGCCTTCCACGTGCTTCGTTCCGCCGTCTTTCCACGGCAGATCGGCCTGCTCGTATTCCTTGTTGTCGCAGGAATTGATGATGCTGCCTGGGAATCGCGTGATCAGTGGCGAATCCTTGCATCCCTCGGCGTCTTTGCGTTCTTCGTCTTGCGCTCGCGAACTCACGGCGAACCCAAACAGCAGCATCGCCGCGCATGCGGCGGATCTCAGCAGAATTTTCACGGTGGGAACTCTCCTCGACGGCTGATTGATTCTACCGAAGCGTCCGAGGAGCATTGCCTGGATGTGGCGTGCAAGTTACTGATAGCGGTGGGAAAAGAGAGAGGAAAGCCGGATCGATCGCTGGATCGACGTGCTCTCCGTCACGCAGGGCGCGTTCCGGCTTTCTCTCTTCGATTTATAATCCGCGCGCCAGAGCAGGCACAAAGCGTAGAGAGCCTCGCAGCCTCACCACTGTTTCGCCCGCTTCGCCGATTCCGCGGATTTGGCCATTCTGAGAAACGACTAAGCGCCCGCCGCCTTCGCCTTGTGCCCGTGGCTTTCCACGTGGTGCTTTGCAGCTTCCGTTGCGTGATGTGTCGCGTGGTGCAAGTGCCCCTGCGCGGTGTGCGCGTGGTGAGCCGCAACTTCGTGATTTCCCTCTTCGTGATGAGCCGCCGCTTCGCGGTGATGACGCGCCGCGTGTTCGTGATGTTCCGCTGCCTTGTGATGATGCTCTGCCGCTTGCTTCGACATCGTTCCTCCTCGTTTCACTTGCGTCGCCGGACCAGCCGGCCCGAGGAAGGGTGCTCCCTGTTCGATGAACGAATCGTCAGCGAATGATGAACGGCGGAATACGCCTGAGGAAGAAAGTCAGGAACACGGGGCTAAGGTGAGGAAGAAAACAGAATCGCGTCGCCGTTAACGTACACGGCCAAGTGAGGCAGGTTCTGCCGGTGCTTTGTGGCTTACGAGCGAACTTCTTCGCGGAAATTCCAGCGCTTGTGGTTCACATCCACGCTTGCAACTTCATCGGGGCTGAACGGCACTTCTCGGTGCCCGCGAACTTGAATCACGCAGCCTTCGCTGGCAACGACCTGCTCGAACTGCTTGCCGCTCTTCAGCGTCACCGAAACAACGTGATAACCCATTCCCGTTTCTTTGTGTCCCCGCAGGTGTGTCGCCCATTCGTTCGGAATCTGAATCAGCCGTTTCATGCGCTTCCCTCTTAATTTTCAGTTTGGATGACCGATTCTAGTCCTCTGCGCACACCCTGTCCAGTCGGCCAGGCGATTTCCACCAAAATCAACAGAGACGATGTAAGTTATTCAAAATAGGATTGTTAGTCGAGGTTCGGGCGCATCCCCAACCGAAAAAAACCTGCCTTAGTTCCGTTTCGGGAATTCCTTCAAGCTGTCGGTTTCGCGTTATTACATGCGCTGACGACTTGCCCCTTCGAACTCAAATCGATCCATTCTTGCACTTTTTCCCGCGTTCCCGGATCGACCGCATTCGCAGCGAGGTACGTTCGCAGCTCCGTCGCCGCGTCCAGATTCGCGCATCGATTCATCAATACCTGTGCCAGTGACAACCGCGCCTCCGGAAACTCGCTCAACGCCCCGCGCAGCAGCTGTTCCGCCTCGGGCGAGGTGCTGCCTTGTGCCGCCAAAGCCCGCCCCAAGCTATAACGCGCAGGTTTGTGCTCCGGACTGATTGTCAGCGCCTGCCGCGCCGCCGCTTCGGCTTCGGCATACCGTCGCAATAGAAAGAAGGCGACGCTCTTGTTTCGATACGGCGCCACCATCTTCTCGTCGAGCGCGATCGCTGCCTCAAACTCCCCGATCGCATCCTGATAACGCGAGAGCTGCAAGTAGCTCGCGCCTAGATTGTTGTGCGCCTCGATAAATTTCGGGTCGACGCGCAGCGCTTTTTCCAAATGTTGTATCGCGCACGAATAGTCTCCCGAGCCTACACACTTCTCCGACCGGTGAAATTCCTTGATCGCGCCCGGCGGCAGCTGCAGGTTGCGCACCGATACCGTGTCGCCCATCGGCGCGGCCTTTACAACCGGAGCGGGCGCGTCCGGTTGCATCACGGTCTCCGCAAGCGGGTCCGATGTCACCCATTGCCGCGGACGAACGTTCGTTCCGGTCATACGGGGAGCATCGTTGCCTTGAGCGAGCGCGGTCGATGCACACGGCAACGTCACAACGCATCCGCACACTACAACTCCAAAAATAGAAAACAATCGTCGTTTCGTTTCGGGCCTCATGGTGGGATCTCCTCAACGAGCGTCTTCTTGGCCCGCGCTCGCCGCTAACGGTTGAATTTCAAAATCGGAGCCCTCTAGAATGAGGCGGGGTTAAATGAGGTAGCCAATAACGAAGCCGCGCGCCGCAAGGCACACGTCTGCGCCAGAATCGATCTCGCTCCGGCGGCCAAACCAGGAAGCGATTCGATCCGTTTAACCCCAACCTTCTGAGAGTTCGGGACCCAACAGCTTTAAATCGGAAAACTTCTTTAAATAAAGAGACGCTCCGACTCCGCAACGGATAGGCGCGACGTTTGTAAACAATCGCGAACTCTTTTTTGCAATTCGCGCACCAAGCTCACGCTCGGCGAGTGAATCGAATCAGCGCCGCGAGCTTGCGCCGAAACTTGGTGAAGTTGTCGTCGGGTCTCTAACCCTTGCAGCGAGCTACGGCCCACCGATTCACAAAGTTCCAACGTTTTCAGCTTTGGTCGAAATGTAACGGTTACCTGATCTCAGCGAGACAAAACTGCTCGAAATTCCGGTGAATAAATCGCGGGAACCCACCTAAATCGAATGTGAAATTTATTAAGGAAGTGTGATGTTTCGCGACAATCGTCCCGTTTCCGGGACGCTATCGTGGATTGGAGGGACTGTTTGGCGTGCCGTCCTGCTCAAGTTGTCGTAGATTCTCGCGTGCCAATTGATGTTTCGGATTCAGCTGCAGCGCGCGCTCAAAATGCTGCCGCGCTTCCTTGACGTTTCCCGTTTCTGCCAGCGCGCTGCCCAAATTGGTTTCGGCGTCCGCGTCCTGTGGACGCAGCCGCACCGCTGCTCGAAATTGCTCCAGCGCTCCGCCGAAATCGCCATCCGACGCCAGCGCGTTTCCCAAATTGTAGTGCGCGTCAAAATAATCGGGTCGCGTCTTCAGCGCCGTTCGCAAAAAGGGAATCGCTTGCCCCGTGCGCCCCGCCGCCAAAAGTGCTGCGCCCAGCCCGTTATTCGCCGCCGCGTCGGCCGGACGCAGCCGCACCGCCTCCGAAAATTGCACCGTCGACCCGCCCACATCGCCGCGCGCCTGCATTAACGCCGCCAGATTATAGTGCGCCTCAAAGTCCTCGGGATTCTTCTCCAGGTGATGACGCGCCATCGCCTCCTGAATCAGCGCGCGTGGATCGCTGCGGGCGCCACTCGGATCGGCCGCACCGTCGGTAGCCGTAGGCAAAACTTGCAGCCACAGATGCGCCATCTCATCATTCGCGCGATTCCCCGCCACGACTCGCTGCGGCGGGTGATTTGGATTGCGCACGTTGTCCGTCGAGTTGTCGTACGTAAACCGCATCGTGATCTTCGTTCCTGCCGGCAGCGTCATCGGCTCTGTGTAGCGATATACCGCCTGCCAGTTCAAATCCCAATTCGGAATGTGAATCAGCGTCTCCGACTTTCCGTCGGGCAGCGTCGCGGTCGCTTCCAAATCGCGCCCCAGATAGTGCGCGTGCGGATAAATCGCCAACAGCGACACGCTGACCGGCAGAGTAAAATCGTCGCTCACCACAAAATCTTTCGCGCCCGCTGGAATATCCAGCGCGCCGTCGTTGTCGAGCTGCAGCAAAATCGGATGCAGCGTCGCCGGCTTGTCGGTGAAATACAGTCCCAACGTCGGTTGCAGCGTTTCGGCCTTGCCCGACGGCTGCAAGTGCGCGTTCAGCACCAGATCGGTGTTCGCATCGAGCGCAATCGCCATCCCATCCGGCTCGACATACGGCGCCGACCCCGGCTTCCAGAAAAGAAAATGGCTGTCGGGATCGAAAATCTCCGATTCGATCGTCAGCTCCATGCCGCCGAAGCCCGCGCCCGGAGTTTTCTCCAGCAGTCGCGCCGTCTGGCCGCGATCCACCAGCACATTTGCGTGATGCACCAGCCGCTTGTCGCCCGGCCGAATCTCGATCGCCTTCAGCCAGCGCGGTCGATCGACCGGCGAGCGAAACACAAAATTCCAGTAAACATCGCTGCCGTCCGCGGCGAGCGCGTACGCCTTCGTTGCCTTCACGATCACATCGGGTTTGCCGAGTTGCCAGCCTTCGACAAAGTGCGGCGCAGGCGGCAAGTCCGTCGCATTTCCCTCTGGCGCGCCGCTCTCCGCCCAGTCGCGAAGCCGCGCAATGTCGGCGTCCGAAAGCCGCAAGTCGTCCGCAAATTTGGGATCGTCCGCCGCAGGCAGCCACGGCGGCATGATGCGCCGCTTGGTCAGTTCTTCAATCAGCCGAGCATGAGATTTCGCGTCGGCATAAGTGAGCAGTGAAAACGGCGCCGCTTCTCCCGGTCGATGACACGTCGCGCACGATCGAAAAAGAATCGGAGCAATATCGCGGGTGTAGGTCGGCGCACCCCCAACTTTCGAGTCGCCGTTCGCCGTACGATCCGACGGCGAATCGTTCGCCGCCTTCGCCACGCAAAGCGCCACACAAATCACCGCCAGCAGCGCGACGCCACTCGCAGCGCTCTGCGGCCACCGCCTCATTTCAGATCCGAGATGTAACAACCAACCGCCGGCACCGAATCATTGGCGACTTCTTTCCCATCGAGCGCCGCCCGAATCGCATCTTCCAACTCATGCGTTGTCGCCGAAGGCCGCGCCCGCCCAAAATCCTCAAACAAATTGTCGATCCTGCCGTGATAGACCAACTTGCGATTCGCATCGAACACCGCCGCTTCCGGCGTCGTCTGCGCGCGGCTCTCGGTCACCAGGTTCCGCTGCACATCTCGCAGCGCCGGCAAATCGTATCCAAATTCTTTCTCATGCTTCCGAATCTGTTCCGCTGACTCCGACCTATCCGGATACACCAGCCAAAACGCAACGCGCCCCTTATCTTCACGCCCAAACCACTCACGGATCCGTTGAATCGTCGGCGAATATCGATTCGAAATCGGACAATCCACCCGCACAAATATCAGCACCACAATTTTTCCGCTCGCCGCCTTCAGTGGATCGACCGCAGATCCGTTAAGATCGAGCGCGCTGCCTTCAGCAACCCCGCCGCCACCGCTCGCCAACACCAAAACAGACGCAGGCGCAGCACCACCTCCACGCTCGCAAAGCGCCATCACCAAAATACAACCAACAATCAGGATTCGAATCGCAACCGGAATGGAGTAAATCCCACGACCCATGCGCGCCCGCACCGTTCAGGCTAAAAAATGGTACTGCGCAGCCTCGCGCTTGTCTAACCAAACTCGCCCGCAGCAAACTCTCGTTCATTTGCATCGAACCAGCGTGACCACACTTTCATGATCAACGACCTCTGGTACAAAAACGCCGTCATCTATTGCCTCTCGATCTCCACTTTCATGGACGCCAACGGCGACGGCATCGGCGACTTTCGCGGCCTGATGAACCGCCTCGACTACCTTCAAGGCATCGGCGTCACCGCAATCTGGCTGATGCCCTTCCAACCTTCTCCATTTCGCGACGATGGATACGACGTCGCCGACTACTACAACGTCGACCCTCGCTACGGCACCCTCGGCGATTTTGTCGAGTTCACTCACGGCTGCAAACAACGCGGCATCCGCCTGATCATCGATCTCGTCGTCAATCACACCTCCGACAAACACCCGTGGTTTCTGGACGCGCGCTCCGATCCCGAATCAAAACATCGCGATTGGTACGTGTGGTCGAAGAAAAAACCAAAGCACGCCAACGACGGCGTCGTCTTCCCCGGCGTCCAAAAATCCACATGGAATTACGACAAGACCGCCGGCGAGTGGTACTTCCACCGCTTCTACGATTTTCAGCCCGACCTCAACACTTCCAATCCCGAAGTGCAGGCCGAAATCCTCAAGATCATGGGCTTCTGGATTCAGCTCGGCGTCTCCGGATTTCGCATGGACGCCGTTCCATTCGTCATCGCCACAAAAGGCCCCGACGTTACAAAGCCAACCGAGCAATACGATATGTTGCGAACGTTCGCAGAATTTCTATCGTGGCGCCAGGGCGACGCCATCATCCTCGCCGAAGCCAACGTAATGCCCAAAACCGACATGCAATATTTCGGCGAGTCCGGCGAACGCCTTCAAATGATGTTCAACTTTGCCGTCAATCAACACTTATTCTACGCGCTCGCTTCCGGCGACAGCCGCCCGCTCACAAAAGCGCTCAAAGATACGCAAATCCCCGAGGCGACCGCGCAATGGAGCCAATTCCTCCGCAACCACGACGAACTAGACCTCGGCCGCCTCACCGACGCGCAACGAAATAAAGTCTTCGCCGCGTTCGGCCCCGACAAAAACATGCAGCTGTACGATCGAGGCATTCGAAGGCGGCTCGCTCCGATGCTACAAGGCGATCGTCGCCGCCTCGAACTCGCGTACAGCTTGATGATGAGCCTTCCCGGCACTCCCGTTCTGCGATACGGAGATGAAATAGCGATGGGCGATAATCTCCAGCTCCCCGAACGAAATTGCGCCCGCACACCAATGCAATGGTCCGCTGAGCCTCAAGGTGGTTTCACGAAGAGCAACAAACCCATCCTGCCGGTGATCAGCGGCGGCGCGTACGGGTTCGAACATGTGAACGTCGCGCAGCAACGCCGCGATCCCAATTCACTTATGAATTGGATGGAACGCATCATCCGCATGCGCAAAGAAGTGCCCGAAATTGGATGGGGGAAATTTACCGTCCTCCAGACGCGATCGCCCGAAGTCTTGGCGCTTCGTTACGACTGGAAAAACAACTCTGTCGTCGTGGTCCACAATCTCACAGCGGTTCCGCGCGAAGTCTCGTTCTCCGTCGGAGTCGAAAACTCCGAATGCCTCATAAATTTGCTCTCCGGAGACAACAGCACCGCCGACGATTCGAAAAAGCATCGCCTCCTGCTCGAACCCTACGGCTATCGATGGTTCCGCGTCGGCGGCCTCGACTACATCCTGAAGCGCACCGAGACGTAACCTCGCTGGCACAGGAAAAATTCGCCAGCCAGTCACAACGAGCGCTCCGGCTTTCCACTGAGGTTTAGTTTTTCGCAACCCCTCGAACCCCAGTCGGCAACGGTGTTACTAGGCCCGTCTTACCATTAGAGTTCGCGTGGGTCACCTCCGGAGGAAAACAGTGAGAGGTCTGCTCGTACTCATGCTGCTGGCTATGCCATTCCTGCAAACCGCGCCCGCGACCAATCTTCCACCTCCTCCCACCGGGTTCGCCTGGCAAGAAATTCCAGAATTGAAAGCCGCCCTCTTGCGGCCAAGCGGCTGGTTTTTTCAGCGCGAAGAAACTAAAGGCACATTGGCCTATTTCATCACCAAAGAAAGCATCGCCAACGGCGGCGAATTTCAGACCGGCCTCACCGTGAACGTCTTTCGCCACAAAAAGGACAACGCCGTCGACTCAGCGAAAAACTTCATCGATCAGTTGGCGGCCAAAAAACACGGAGAAAAGTGGGCCAAGGACGCGGGCCCATTCAAGGAATTCGGTTGCCTGACTCGAGACACCGATGCCACCGGAACAACCGTGGCTCAAACGCTCATGGTCGCCAACCCAAAAACGAACAGCCTCTACCTGCTCATTTTCGAAAGCCCCGAGCCCAACTGGGATTCCGCCTGGAAGCTCGGCGAAACAATCTTCGATTCCCTCGCCCTCGACGACGAAACCTAAGGTCTCGCAGGTTCCGCTCGGTCAAACGCGTCCACACGCGCCGCAACAAACCACTGCATCGAGTGCAAGAGCAGCAGGAAAAAAATAACGGGAGGATAGAGATAAAAGAAATCTGTAAGTTGGCTGAGGATTACCCCATAGGGAATCGTCTTGTAGCTGCCAAGGATGTTGAACGCCCTCGGAAGGTTAATGAGCCCAACTACCCACAACAGATAAAACGTGAAGAGGTGAAGTTGCCTCAGATTCCTGAGGCGCTTGCCCAGATTGTTGATGACGGAACTAGCGGCGCCGGCCCCAACGCTCGCCTCTTGCTTCTTGAAATTCTGAACGCGGGCCAACACGACGACCGACAGCCAGACCGTATAGATGGCAACCCCGCCGAGAAATAGAACAAACAACCTCTCGCTTCCGGAATAACTTATCCAGATCAACCGCAAGCCGATGCGGAAATAAAACTCAAACAAATCACGCACCTCAGGCAACAGCCTCGGGGTAGCTTGCAAAGAAAAGTGAAGCAATTCATGCATCGCGCTCATCCTTCGGAACAATCGCTGAAGTACTTGGACGCCGTCGAGCTATCGAAGTTCCCAGCGCAGTATGAAGTCATCAGCAACTCGCCTCCTAGTTATGGCGTCGCCACCGACCCCAAAAGGTCTCTCCTCCGCGTGCGCGACGAAAATCCTCCTGTGCCTTTTCTTTGTTACCTAACTTCTCGAAGGTCTCGCCCCGCTCGATGTACGTTCGCTTGAATTTGGGATCTAGACGAATTGCGTTTGTAAAACTGTCGACGGCTTCTTGAAGCCGGTTGATTTTCAAACAAGCGTGCGCCATGCACCGATGGAAGGTGGCGTTGTTCGGGGAGATTGAAATGGCTCTGGCATAATCGTCAATCGCTTCAGCGACTCTCCCGATCGGCTGAGCCCGCGCGTAGAGATCGCCCCGATTCATGTAAGGGTTAGGGTCATCAGGTGAAAACTCCATCGCTTTTTCGAAATCGGATAGCGCCTCTTCGCCTTGTCCGATCTCTGAATATGCTACGCCGCGATTGTTATAGGCGATTCCGTTCTGCGGATTAGCTTTTAAATATTCCGTAAGCGATCGGATCGTTGATTGGTACTCTTCCATCTCATCGAAAAATAGAATGCGATAAGAGACGGTAGCCAGGCCACGTAGATTCCATTTGGAAGCATCCATCTGAGTTTGCGCGTAAGAAATGCGCGCCTTTCAGCCTATTTTTAGTTAAATTTGCAAACTTCGCCGTTTTTGCCGCACCTGACCTACCGTCGTAACGCCTGAAGTCTGATCTCACTTGCAGGAAATCTCACCGCAACTGCCCCGGCTCAATCCCGCTCTCCCGCGCCGCATCCATCAAATTGTCCAGTGACGTCTGCAACGCAGTCCTCTTTGATTCCTGCGTCTTGATCTGATCCGGTATCGTTGCCGTGCTGTACGACCAGGTATCCGCGTTCAGCCCGCCCGTATTTTTCGAATCTCCGCGGCTTAGACCTTTCAGCTGCTCGATCTGTTTGTCCAGTTGGTCGATGCCCGCCTGCATTTTCTGTACTTCCTGCTTCACTTGCGCCAAAATTTTCGGATCGACCTCGCTGTCGCCGCTCTTCGCAGCCGCGCCTTGTTTCGAATTCGGCGCCGCAGGCACAGTCGGCTGCATGCTCGAAATCCTCGAGGGCGCAGTCGTTGGCTTCTGCTGCGCTGTCCCCACAACCGAAATCGTACCTTTCACGTCGCCCATGTCCTCGTTCGTCCACACCTTCTTGGGCTTCGGTTTAGCCGCTGCACCCGACGTTGCGGCACCAGACTCCGTCGCGCCGCGTGGCGTCGATGCCTGATCCACATCCTGCTGGCTCTGCGCCTCGGCACACACCGCGCCTACTAACATCCCCGCAGCGATAAGCCCCACGGAAACTACGAACGCACGGAACATAAACACTCCATTCGAACGCACCGGTACCGGACCATGCGTTCTAACGCGGTCACCTAACTCTTCAATTATAAGAATTCAACTCCTAGGGGTCGCCGGTCGTAAGGGCAGGTTTGCTCAACTCGGCACGGATTGCCGCCAAAGCCTCTTTCGGCGGCCCGATCCGCTTGTACTGCGTATAAAACGTCCGCTCATGTACCGAAAAGTTGATGAACAGCCGCCGTCCATCAAAATCGTATTGCGAGTACGTCGGAAACCAAAGATTAGGCGCCAGCTCGTACCGCTCTTGCATGAAGCGGCTGCCCTTGTATACCTTCGCCAAAAATCCGCCGATTGAGATGTCGTCGGTCACTTCGACTTCCACCTTCGCCAACTCATTGGCTTGTTCGTCGATCCACGCCACTCCGCGCACTTTCGCAAAGATCGCGGTCGCTCGCGATGTCGGCTTGTACGCCGGATTTGGCTCCATCTTGAACTTCATGAGCGTCCGGTCTCCGCGCAGCTCCCGCGCTTCGAAGGTGTAGCTAAAGGCGTTCCGCGTCGCGTCAATCAGCTCACCCTTATCCTTGCGGTGCTTCTCCAACTTTTCCATCGCGTCGCGCTGCGCTCGTCCGTCCTCGGTCGCCCAGACCAGCGAATGAACCAGCTTTTCCAGTTCTGCCCGGTATGCATTGGCGTCCGTCGGTTTCCCGTCGAGCCCCAGCGGGATCTTGTCTACTCCTGTCCCGGCCGGAACATTCCGCGTCACACGGATCTCGGGCGTCGTCGCCGCTTGACCTTTTCGAATTTCCTTCTTCTCAATGTGCTCGTAAATGCTTTCGCTTTCATCATTCTTCTTCTGATTGGCGATCACTCGATCGAGCATCGCCAGTCGCTGCTCCTGGCTCCAGTTGTCCGGATTGTCTTGGCCCCCCGTCGCTGCAGAAGGCTTAACGGTAGAGGTGGCACTGGTGGAAGGCGTAGCGGTAGGTGTTGATGGCGAAGCTTGCGGGGGCGGTTCCGGCGTTTGTGCAGACACGCCCGGCGCGCACAGTCCTGCGCTCACCAAACAGATCGAAAGAGGCAAAATCGAAAAAGGGACAGTTCGCGATACCCGCATAGTCAATAAGTAGGCCGAGAAACCTATCCGCACGATGAATAGCAGTTGGATTCGATCCCGAACCCGATTGTTGCACACTGTCCCGAGACTCCTCACCACCTTCTCGCCAATCGCATTTCCGATGTGCAACCCGGCAGCTCAAAGGTCACATAGACTGGGCTCGAAGTACGCTTTCGACTTTCGACGACCGACCTTCTCCACCCCTAACCCCAATCCCTGCAACAAATTCGCCCACCTCCAGCCAGCCTTACCCCTTTAGAATCACATCCTTGCACAATCGCCCCTCCATCCCATTTAGAATCACATCCTTACGAAAATCAGGGGGAGGTTTCACCCTTTGCCAAATTCACTCCAGTCCATCACAATCATGCAGCAGGCAAAGCAAATCCATTCTGCCGCGTCTAAAGTTTTGTACTCCTCGCATTTCCGCGAAACGAATGGGCTCCTTTATCCGTATTGATTTGTGACTGCCGTTCCTCGGAGGCCGGTTTTGGGTGTAACCGCGTCAGACAATCAGGGCAATCCCGAAGCGTCGCCCGCTCCGGCTCACGCGCATTCTCGCGTCGCCCCTAAGCCGGGACTTCGCAATAATCTCGTCGCACTCTCCGAAACTTTCAAGCTCGCACTCGACGCCCTCCGCGCCCATAAGCTCCGTAGTTTCCTGACTTTACTCGGCGTCATCCTCGCGGTTCTTACCCTCGTCGCTGTCATGAGTGTCGTTTCGGGACTCAACTTCTACGTAGCCGACCGCGTCGCCAATCTCGGCGCCAATACGTACGTAGTCGACCGCTTCGGCATCATCACCAGCCGCGATGCCTGGATCAAAGCCCAGCGCCGCCCCCTGCTCACACTCGACGAGTACGAATTTCTCCACGACAACATGAAAATCGCCACCCGCGTCGCCGCGACCGGCTGGGTCACCAAGGATATCCGCTACGGCGACAAGCTCCTTGAAAATACGAATGTGATGGGCGCAACTTCGGACTACGCGGAACTTCGCAACATCGGTCTCCATTCCGGCCGCTACATCACCGAAGCGGACGGTCTCCATCACTCGCCGATCTGCTTCATTGGCAACGACATTGTCAAAAAGTTTTTCCCTACGGTCGACCCGATCGGCAAAACCATTCGTGCCGGTTCGCACTCTTATGAGGTCGTCGGTGTCGCCGAAGCGATCGGCTCCGCGTTCGGCCAGTCACAAGATAATTTCATGCTCATTCCTTTGGTTACTTATTACAAGGAATGGCACACGCAAGCCGATTGGCTCGCCATTTTCATTCAGGCGCCGAACGCCGAATTGATTCCAGCTTCCGAAGACGAAGCACGCATGCTTATGCGCGCTCACCGTCACCTCACCTACAACGACAAAGAAAATTTCGCGATTCTCGGCTCCGATTCGATCATGGCGTTGTGGAAGTCGCTCACTGGAAATTTGTTCGCGGTCGCCGTTGCTCTTACCGCGGTGTTTCTCGTCGTCGGCGGCATCGTCATCATGAACATCATGCTGGCCAGCGTCACCGAGCGCACGCGTGAAATCGGCATCCGCCGCTCGCTCGGCGCGCGCAAAAACCACATCCTGCTGCAATTCATGACCGAATCCGCCGTGCTCGCCTCCGTCGGCGGACTCATCGGCATCATTCTGGCCTACGCCATCGTCGCGCTCGGCCGCGCCGCAACTTCCATCCCGATGCAGACTCCGATGAGCGCCGTAATTCTCTCGCTCGGCGTTTCCACCGGCGTCGGACTTTTCTTCGGTATCTACCCGGCCATGCGCGCCGCGAAGCTCGACCCGATCGAAGCGCTTCGTTCCGACTGAGGACACCGAATAAATGGCTCAGGCTCACGGCGAAAATCTCAAGCAAGCGCTCGACACGCTACGCACGCACAAATTGCGCAGCGCGCTCACCGTTTTCGGAGTCGTCCTCGGCGTCAGCGTCATCATGCTCGTCGCCGCGCTCATCACCGGCTTCGATCAGCAGATTCAGGAAAATATCAAGCAGTTCGGCGCCGACACTGCTTTTATCGCGCGCTGGGATCAAGGCCCCGACAACGACCGCCGTCCTCTGGAAGAGCGCCTTCGCAAACCGCTCACGCTGGAAGACGCGGAGGCCATCAAGGATTCGTCCCCTGCTGTTCGCAACGTCACCACGTACATCAACTGGTGGGAAAAGCCGCACATTGTCCGCACAAAATCCGGCGAAGTCACCGGCATCGACTTCCGCGGCGTGCAACCTAATTTCGGCGAAGTCTATGCCAACGCCTCAACCCTTTCCGGCCGCTTCATCAGCGAAGGCGACGATCTCCACCGCGAAAACGTTGTCATGCTCGGTGAAAATGTTGCGCCCGTTCTTTTTCCCGATACTCCTGCTGTCGGCAAAGACGTCATGATCGACGGCCAGAATTTTCAGGTCATCGGTGTGGTCGAAAAACCCAAAGGACTCTTCGGCACTGGCGACGAAGACCGCCGCGTCCTCATTCCTTACAACACGTTTCGGAAGGTTTATCCACAAGCCTACGAAAACCAGATTCGCGTCCAGGCTTATCCAAATCAGCTCGATCAGGCGGTCGATCAAGTCACAGATGTTCTGCGCCGTCGCCGCAACGTCGCCTACAACGCCAAAAATAACTTTTCGATTCAGACCGCCGAAATGCAGGTCCAGGAGTTCCACAACATTGTCGCCATGGTAGCTGTCGCGACCGTGGTTCTCAGCTCGATCGGTTTGCTCATCGGCGGCGTCGGCGTCATGAACATCATGCTCGTCAGCGTCACCGAGCGCACCCGAGAGATCGGCGTCCGCAAAGCGATCGGCGCGCGCAGCAGCGACATCACTTGGCAATTTTTGCTCGAAGCCATGACGCTCACCGGCGCCGGCGGGATCATTGCGCTCATTTTAGTCAACGGCCTCGTCTTGTTGATCCGCCTCACGCTAGCATGGAAAGGCGCCGTCCCCCTGTGGGCCGCCGCAGCAGGCATCATCGTCAGCATCAGCATCGGACTGATCTTCGGCGTCTGGCCCGCCACCAAAGCCGCCAAACTCGACCCCGTCGAAGCCCTCCGCTACGAATAGTCGCCGTCGCAAACGCAAGCAACGCGCGCTGACGTCACAAAAACAAAATCTCCGCGCGAGCGAATCTTGCGCGGAGCCACGAGCAATTAAGTTTTCAGTGAAAATTAAAAATTGTCGAGGGGAGAACTTCCGAATCGTTACTTCATTACGTCGTCGCGTCGTTACTTCGTCTTTTCTTACTTCCGGCTCGCCGCATAATTCGCCGCGCTAATCGGCGCCGGCCCCATCGCACTCGGCCAAGCCACATCCAGCGAATTCTCGTGCTTCACGAGCATCTTCGCTTTCTTCGACACGTGAATCCGCAACATGTTCGACGAATCGGTGCGAATCTCTCCGAGCCCTTCTTTCGCCGTCAGCAAACTCTTATCCGCGCGATAGAGCACAACGCGCAGCTGGTGCGGTCCCGGCGGCAGGCTCTGCTCCAATTTCACAGGAGCCCCAGGCTGGTTCGCTTTCAAGTCCGTGGTGTAGAGCAGCGTCTGATCCGCAAAAATGGCCAGCGCCCCATCGCCCACTGTCGAATCGATTTCGATTTTCAGCCCCGCCTTCTCAACTGGCCGCGAAATCGGCATCGCCGCCACAGGCAGCGGCATCATCGGCGCTGATACCGCCGTCATCGCGCTTACATTCTTCGCGCTGGGCACCACAGCATGCGCCGACGCGCTGCGCCCCAGCGCCGCCTTGGTGCGCTGATTCGCCAACTTTATCGGCGAAGGCGCCGAGTCGATCGTCGAATAATCTTCAGGCACCTCCGTGTACTGCGTCTCGCCCTTCAAGTCGATCGGTGCATGTGGCACCGCGCTGGCCACCATCGGTGCGGGCGGCATCGCAAATCGTGCTCGCATCGCGCGCGCTACCGGCACGCTGCACAAAACCGCCAATGCCATCGCCCCGGCAAACCACGCATCGCTCGCCTGCAACGGCCGCGCCAGCCACGTACCCTTCCGCCGCCGTGCGTCGTTCGAATTTCCGCTCTTGTCGGCGAGATGCGCCAACCCAGCCGTATCCGCAGCGTTCGCGTCAAGACTAGCGACGGAACTCGCCGCCAGCGCACCCGCGCCAACAGCGGCGCCGCTTCGACTCTGGCGCACAAACGCATCCAGCGACGTCGCAAACGCTTCCGCCGACGGATACCGATCCGCCGACACCTTCGCCAAGCATCGCAAAATAATCCGATCCAACTCCTGCGGTACCGCCGGATTCCGCTGCGATGGCGGCACCGGCTCGGCCTGCATAATCTGCGCGCACACCGCGCTCACCGAGCTGCCGTCGAACGGCGCAACACCCGTCACCATCTGATACAAAACGATTCCCAGTGAAAATAAATCCGACCGCGTATTCTGCGGCTCACCCAAAATCTGTTCCGGCGACAAATACGCCGGCGTCCCCATCATTTTTCCCGAGCCCGAAACCTGCGTCGCAAAGCGCGCGATTCCGAAATCGCTCAGCTTCACTTTCCCGTCTTCCGTCACCAAAATGTTGGCCGGTTTGATGTCACCGTGAATCACGCCAGAACGATGCGCGCGATGCAACGCTCCCGCAAGGTCCGAAATCCACGCACACGCGCGCGGGATCGGCATCGGTCCCGTCGATTCCGCTAGCACCTGCTGCAGCGTCTTCCCGGCCACATACTCCATCACCAGGTACGCAACGTTGCCGTCCTCGATCCCAACGTCGTACAGATTCACGATCGCGGGATGCGACAGCTGGCTGACGATTTGCGCTTCGCGCAGAAATTGTTTTTGTTCAGTGGGCGCCCCAAACGAATGCACGAGTGTTTTCAGCGCCACCGTGCGTCCAAGCACCGTGTCGCGCGCTTTATCCACCCGGCTCGTCGCGCCGCAGCCTAGATTTCCGATAACTTCATAGCGATTCTTTGACATCGTCGAGACTACGACATCCTTGTCGCGATACATTTCCGCGAGATTTTTATTGGATCGGCCGCGATTCGCGACTGTCCTAGGGCACTTCTTGCTTGTCTTGCTTGACTAATATTCGTTTTTGAAAACGTCCGATGGAATGGCCCAGTGGTACAGGTGTGCCTAAACAGGTGTACTACATTGATTCCTGTAGACTGTTCAATATTGAACAGTTACCGGCGCCGCCGCATCGTTGATATCGCAATGATATCGGGCTCGCGCAGGGGTGCAGCCGCGGCCAAATCCAAGCGATAAATTTCAAATTGGCAGTGGAAAATTGCGAAATTACGCCGACCGCAAAAACCGCGTCGCCCGATTCCTCAGCGAACCCGTCTGCGTCGTTGCGTTGCCCGACGTCGCCGTCTGCGGCTCAATCCGCCGCCGCGCGAACGGATACAAATCCAGCGCCAAATCCTCTGCGGAGTTCCGCCGCCGTCCCGGATCCTTCTCCAGGCACGACGCAATCAACTCGTTCAATCCCGCCGGCAGCGACGTATTGATCTGCGACGGCGGCAACGGCGTTGCCGACATCACCTTTTGACAAATCGCCTGCAACGATTCCGCGTCGAACGGCCGCTTGCCCGTCACCATCTCGTAGAGCACGACGCCCAGCGAAAAAATATCCGACCGCGCATCCTGCGGCTTGCCCATAATCTGTTCCGGGCACCAATACGCCGGCGTTCCCAGCAGCGGCGTGTCTTTCGTATCCCGACTCGCCAGCCGCGCCATTCCAAAGTCCGTCAGCTTGATCTTTCCTTCTTCGGTCACCAGCACGTTCGCCGGCTTCACGTCTCCGTGAATGATCCCTTTGCGATGCGCGACGTGCAGCGCCGATGCCACGTCCGCAATCCACGCGCACGCTCGCGGAAATGGCACGCTGCCTTTTTCCAGAATGCGATCTAGTGGCTGCCCGTCGATATGCTCCATCACCAGGTAAGGCGTCGAAGTCGCCTCGTCAATTCCCATATCGTGCAGCGCCACGATCGACGGATGCGAAATCTGTCCCACGACGCGCGCTTCCTTGATAAAGCGTTCGCGTCCCTCACCGGTTGCCAATTGAGGTGAAAAAAGCTTGATGGCGACATGGCGCCCGATCATCGGATCGAACGCGCGCATAACCTTACTGGTAGCACCCGCGCCAATGGTGCTTACAATTTCATAGCGGCCTACTTGCACAGACGACAACCTTCCCTCAGGACAAACCTGGTCCTTGCCCACCACAATAGCCTCATCGTCCGCACCGGCAAATGGCGCACCCGTCCTAAGGGTTCGCAGTACGAAAGTACTCAATTAGAAACACTTAATCGCCGACTCGCGATCTGCCATCTGCCATCTGCCATCTGCCATCTGCTCTTGGTCTCGTCCCCCCGGGTCGAACGATTCTCCACGATATTCCGCCACCTTCTAAAGTGTTCTCCTCTCTTGTACTTACCTCACCAATCGCCTATATTCCACTCAAGTCCAGCAAAATGACCGATTTTTGGGCTCCGCAAGCTCGATGACGCACGTAAACCACGCTTTTCTTTTGGATATTGCCCGGCGCACCCGCCTTGGCGGAAAATTTCTCGATTTCGGCTGCGGCGCCGCCGAAACCGTCCGCCTCGGCCTTCAGATGGGCCTCGATATCTACGGCACCGACGTCTTCTACGATGCCCAGACAGACGCCCGCCCCGATCTCGCGCGCGACGGCCTGCTCAATACGCGCGTTTTCGAACTCACCCGCGAGTTCAAAGTCCCTTTTCCCGACAAATCGTTCGACTTCATCTTCAGCAATCAGGTCATGGAGCACGTCAAGGATCTCGACGGCGTCCTCCAGGAAATGAGCCGTGTCCTGGATGACGACGGCGTCATCCTCTCCTATTTTCCTTTGCAAGACTGTCTGATGGAGTACCACTGCGAGATCCCGCTCGCCCATCGCTTTCGCCACGATTCCAAGCTCGGCTACTACTGGCTATTGGCGTGGCGCAAATTGGGCTATGGGGCCCATCACAAAGATAAAACGCCCGAAAAGTGGGCGCGCGATTTCCAGGAATGGATCCATCAGTGGTGCCACTACCGCACCCGCGCCGAAGCCCGCGATGAATTCACGCTCTCCGGCTTGTCGTTTGAGCCCGCCGAGCTCGACTACGTGCGCTTTCGCCTCAACTACAATCACAAAGACTGGATGTACCGGTTATTCGCGTTCTCGCCCGGCCTTACGACCTTGCTCTTCACCCACTTCGGTGGCGGCGCGATCGTGACGTCCCAAAAAGTCCTCCGCCGCGCTCCAATACCCGAGCCAATCCCAGAGCCTGATAGCGTCTCGCTGCCGGCAATGGTGGACTCGGGTCTGGCAACTCCCGCGCATGCACCCATGTCCTCAGTCTCAAGGTCCAACTTGCGCTGTCGCAGCGCTAAAGGCTGATTCGGGCTCGCGGTCAACGTCCTCCGTTCGCGCTCCCGTCTCCCGCCGCAATTTCCTCCCGCAACGTCGCAAACACCGGGCTCAGCGCAAACAACCCTGGAAAAACCTTCACAAAATGCCCCATCAAAATCAGGTCTTTGTGAAAATGAAATGCGCGCATCTCGTTGTACGCCTCGTCCGAAGTCCAGTGATCCATTGCGATGCGGTACGTCGCGACCATCGTTCCCGTCCGATCGTCTCCAAAATAGCAGTGCACGAACACCTTCTGTTTCTCGTTGTCGTGCAGTAATTGTAGAAATGTTGCGACCTCGCCCGGTGTCGGTCCGAGCCAAGCGCTCGCCGGAATTTCCACGTAGCGCATTCTCGCCGCTTCCACTTTCACTTGTTCGCGCGTCTCCCCACCATCGTTCTTCACCGGCTTGGAATTTCGCAAATCCACCACGATCGAAATCCCCATCTTCTTCAACTCTTCGTAGCCTTGGCCGCGCGGCTGCGCCCCGCGATATAAGAATTCGCTGACTTTTCCTGCGTTTTCTACGCCTCGAATCGACAGTCGCTGCACTTCCACCGGCACGCGCTTCGCGTAGCGCTCCGCGACTTTATCTTTGTGCGCGCTGTACGCACGCAATCCAAGCGCAGACAAAATCACAATCGCGCAAAAAATTGCGATCGCCCACGTGATAGCACGCCGTTTGAAATCGGTGGAAAAACTGTTCATGACGATTTGCGAAAATTTTTTCTCAGCGCGACAATCGCTGCGCTTCAACTCGATTCCGCCCGTCGAGTTTATCGCGCGCCTTTCGCATCTCCGCGGTAATTCTGAGTTTAATTGCCAAACTCGAATTTATTTCGCAGTGTGTGTCTTGAAACCACACCACTACAAATAGACCTGAAGTAAAATTTTCGACGGTATCTTGTGTTTTTCTCTTGACAGTTTTTTCTACGCGGTCGCATACTGCGGTTCCAGATTCGGGGGACGTGGTAGCGCCAGGCGGACCGGGTCGAGGATGTGCAGTAACACTTGTCCGCACGGGCCACGAAACCAGCCCGGGTTCTTAAGCAAAAAAATCGAGCGCGTAAACCCAACTCCGCGTTCGCATGCGTTCTGTGATGCGCTGCTGTGGAGGCTGCGTGTTTTCACCGGCCTTCGGCTTCGCGTTGCGCGCGCTGCTTCTCGGCCAACTTCGACCACTTTTCGCGGTCGAATTTTTTGCTTTTTAGCCCTCACGCTTCGGTCGGATCGGGAAGTTTCAATTTGGAACTGGGCAACCCTCTGCCACGCAGAGGAGTAAACTATATGGGTATCCTCCACTTGGAGATGCCCGCGCTTGGAGGATTAGGATGGCTACGGTGAAGCCGGCTTTGAACGGAAAATCGCTGCAAACGGGCGTGAGCCCGGAGAATACGGCAGGTGCCCAGGCCGGCCTCGTATTCGAACGCTTCTTCACCGATGGGAAGATATCTCCTTTCGATGCAGTCGAATGGGAAAAGCGCACGGCCGCGATCGGCAATGAAAAGGGCGTGAACATATTCCGCCAGGAAGGTATCGAGGTCCCCAAGAATTGGTCGCAGACCGCCACCAATATCGTCGTCAGCAAATATTTTCACGGCAAGCCCAACACGCCAGAGCGTGAGACATCGGTCCGCCAGCTGATCGCCCGCGTCGTCAACACCATCGTTCGCTGGGGGCAGGACGGCGGCTACTTCGCCGACAACGCGTCGCGCGACGCTTTCCGCGACGAACTCACCCATCTCCTCGTCGAGCAGAAAATGAGCTTCAATTCGCCGGTCTGGTTCAACGTCGGCGTGCAGTCCAAGCCGCAATGCTCGGCCTGCTTCATCAATTCCGTCTCCGACACCATGGAATCGATCATGGGCCTGACCCGCACCGAAGGCATGCTCTTCAAGTGGGGCTCCGGCACCGGCACCAATTTCTCGACGCTCCGCGGCAGCCGTGAAACGCTCTCGGGCGGCGGCATTGCAAGCGGCCCAGTCAGCTTCATGAAGGGCTTCGACGCCTTCGCCGGCGTCATCAAGAGCGGCGGCAAGACACGCCGCGCCGCCAAGATGGTCATCCTCAACATCGACCACCCCGACATCGTTGAATTTATCGAATGCAAGATGAAGGAAGAGCGCAAGGCCCACGTCCTCATCGAACAGGGTTACGACTCCGCGATCGACGGCGACGCCTACAGCTCCATCTTCTTCCAGAACGCGAACCACTCCGTCCGCGTCACCGACGACTTCATGTCCGCCGCGGAAGAAGACCGCGACTGGTGGACGCGCAACATCACCGATGGCCAGCCCAACGAAAAGCTCCGCGCGCGCGACCTGCTCCTCAAGATTTCCGAATCGACCTGGCAGTGCGGCGATCCGGGCATGCAGTACGACACCACCATCAATCGCTGGCACACTTCCAGCAACACCGCGCGCATCAACGCGTCCAACCCGTGCTCCGAGTACATGTTCCTCGACGACACGGCGTGCAACCTTGCCTCGCTAAACTTAATGAAGTATCTCGGCCCCAACGGCCAGTTCGATGTCGACGCGTTCCGCCACGCCTGCGATGTCACCATCACGGCGCAGGAAATCCTCGTCGATTACGCCAGCTATCCCACGCCGAAAATCGCCGAAAATTCGCACAATTTCCGGCCGCTCGGCCTCGGCTACGCCAATCTCGGCGCGCTCCTGATGTCGATGGCGCTGCCCTACGACTCCGACGAAGGCCGCGATGTCGCCGGCGCGATCACCGCACTCATGTGTGGTGAGGCGTACGCGCAATCGGCGCGCATCGCCGAACGCAAGGGTCCGTTCCCAGGCTACGCCGTCAACCGCGATCCGATGCTCGGCGTCATCCGCATGCACCGCGATGCGATTCGCGGCATCAAGTCTGAAAACGTTCAGCCCGAACTCTACGCCGCCGCCCAAGACTCTTGGGACGACGCGCTCAACCTCGGCGAAAAGTTCGGCTTCAAGAATTCTCAGGTCACCGTCCTTGCTCCCACCGGCACCATCGGTTTCATGATGGATTGCGACACCACCGGCATCGAGCCCGACCTCGCTCTCGTCAAGCACAAGCGGCTTGTCGGCGGCGGCGTCATCAAGATCGTCAACAACACCGTGCCGCAAGCCTTGATGAAGATGGGCTTCACGCCGGAACAGACCAGCGAAATCGTCACGTACATCGACGCCAACGGAAAAATCGACGGCGCTCCCTACATCAAGGCCGCGCAGATTCCGGTCTTCGATTGCTCGCTCGCTCCCATGGGCGGCGGACGCTCGATCGCTTGGACTGGCCACGTCAGAATGATGGCCGCAGCGCAGCCGTTCCTCTCTGGCGCGATCTCCAAGACCATCAATATGCCCGAGGAATCCACCGTCGAAGACATCATGGATGCGTACATCGAGTCGTGGAAGCTCGGCCTCAAGGCCGTGGCGATCTACCGCGACAATTCGAAGCGTTCGCAGCCCCTTTCGGCCGCAGGCAAGAAAGACGAAAAGAAATCCGCTGTCGCCATCGAACCCGCAGCCACGGTTCCCGTGCAGCAGGAACTTTTCAGCCGTCGCCAGCGCGAAAAAATGCCGACCGAACGCGCTTCGGTCACCCACAAATTCTCCGTCGGTGGTCACGAAGGCTACATCACCGTCGGCATGTACGAAGACGGCCGCCCCGGCGAAATCTTCATCAAGATGTCCAAGGAAGGCTCCACGCTCTCCGGTGTTATGGACGGCCTCGCGCTCACCATTTCGCTCGGTCTGCAATACGGCGTGCCTCTGAAGGTTTTCGTCGACAAGCTCGTCAACACGCGATTCGAACCGTCGGGCATCACCGCCAACGCGAACATTCGCTTCGCCTCGTCGGTCCTCGATTACATCGCGCGCTGGCTCGGCGGACGCTTCATCTCGTCCGACTATCTCAAGCTCACCGGCGAACAACTCGCGGCCGCTGCGGCCCCGACCTCATCCAACTCCGCCATGGTGGAGTCCATGCTTCAGGCAGTTGCGGGCGCGAGAACTGGCTCGGGCAGCCCCTCCCTTAAGCAGACCAACGCTCACGAAGGCGCGCCTGCTTGCTCCGAATGCGGCATGTTGATGGTTCCCAACGGCGCCTGCTACAAGTGCGAAAACTGCGGCAGCACTTCTGGATGCAGCTGAGGACGCCGCTCATCACACCCGACTTGGGCTACCAGGAACCCAATCGATGAGCGCCCCCTCGCAACGTTCCGCGTCCCGCTCAATGTTGGACGTCGCGCTTCCCTCAGAGAAGCCGCGCACCCGGGGCTTTCTCCGCATCGTCCGTCATGGCTCCGGCGGCGGCACAATCTACGTCGTCACCTATCACAGTGTCGATCGCAATTCGCCCGTCCTCAGCCAGCTTCCATCTCCGATGCTCGCCGAGGGCGCGACTCCACTGATCGACCTTCTCGAGCGCCTCGGCGTCGACTTCCGCCTCGCCGAAGTCCGCGAAGCCCTCGAAGATATCCTCCGCCTCGGCTCCGCCAACATCCCCGACCTCTGGTTCACCGCCGAACAATTAGTCCAGTCCCACATGACCGACACGTAACTTCCTCTGCCCGCTCGCTGCACGGAATGCGCTATCGAGTGCCGAAAGAGCGCGGCAAGTCGTGTGCCGTTGTCGGGGCGGGGTTCACCCCGCCCGGCGCTTACCTCAAGCACACTCGATCCGCACCGCCCTGTACGGGCGCAGCACCGCTGCGCCCCATCTCGGCAAGATCAAACCACTCACCCTCGAATCTTGCCCTCACGCAAACCCACGTACTCTCAACTCGCCCTTGACAAAACGTACCTTTCTGCTAAACTACCCAACAGATAAAGCCACGCCCGAAGTTTTCCACCAAGAAGCAAATCAAAAGCGAAACGATAACAATCGCAACTCATTGAAACGCATCGGTTTATTCACTCTTGGCCAAAAACTGAAGGCGGCATCTACGTAACTCTCGCCAGGTCAGTAGTTTACACACTCTGACGCTTTTACCGGGGGGGTACACCCACCCCCACCATCCCAAAACGGGAAACCGGTCGACGCCAAAAATAAAAAACCGGCGCCACCTGCCTTTCAGCACATGGCGCCGGTGACTTAGGGGACTTTCCCGCTAGCGGGGCCGGGGCCGCAACGGCGGGCGGGCCGTGAGGGGACGAGGTCGCATCCTGAATCGTGGGCCGAGCGGTGGCGGCACCGTCCGCAGCATGTCGCCGCAGCACGGGCACCGCCCATCTTCATTGATCGGTCCCGATGCGTCGGCGCGCAGCCAGTGGCCGCGCAGGTCACAAAACGCATTAATGCACTGAATCGTGAATCCAGGCAGATACTGCATCGATATTTTCCCCCAGCGGCAAAGCGATGGCGGCGGGCGCAGCCACAACTCACCGGAAAATCCCGATCACACAACCGAACTCGCCGACATTGTGCGGCGAGGCGCCTGTGTCGTCAAGAATAAACACCACCAGATATAGGGGTCGAGTTCCAAACCAGTGGAAATCCTGTGAAACGTGTGCACAACCGTTCCGAAAAGGAATTGGCGGATAGGCGCATGCACCGCGCGCCGTCGCACCGTCGCACAAATCTTCATGGAAGATAGAACCAACAGCGCATCGCCCGATCACAAAAGAACCGCACTGAGAAGTGCGGCTGAAAAAATTACGACATCAGGCCCGACATCGTGTGGCGACACGTGCGCAACAGGAGGGGAAAATGGCGGACAATTCTCGAGGCGGCAATCCTTTCGGTAACGGGCCTCTTCCCGGAATGCCCGATTTTCGCGGCGCTGGATCGCGTTTGATAAAGATCGCCGTGGTTGCGGCTCTGATGATTTTATTTTTGTGGAGCGTCACTTCGATTCCCACCGGCAATGTCGGCGTCCTCACGCTCTTCGGCCGCGTCACCGGTGAAACGCTCAGCGAAGGCATCCATCTCATCAATCCGCTGAAAGCTGTGCAGAAGCTTTCCGTGCAGACACAATCCCTGAAAGAAAGCGCCAACGTTCCGTCGAACGAAGGTTTGATTCTCTCGCTCGACACTTCACTGCTTTTCCGTCTCGATCGCACCAAAGCGGCCTTCGTCTACCAGACCGTCGGCGACAACTACGCCGAAAAAATCGTCGAGCCGACGCTGCGCTCGGCCGTCCGAGCGTCCACGTCGTCACACACGGCCAACGCTCTTTACACCAATGCGCGCGAACTCGTGCAGCAACAGATTCAAGACGAACTGACCACCCAACTCGCTGCCCGCGGTGTCATCGTCGAAAACGTCCTCCTGCGCGACGTGCAACTTCCCGCGATGCTGAAAGGTTCGATCGAAGCCAAACAGCAAGCCGAACAGGACGCGCTGCGAATGAGTTTCGTTCTCCAAAAAGAAAAGCAAGAAGCCGAACGCAAGCGCATCGAAGCCCAGGGCATCTCCGATTTCCAGAAAATCGTAGCCCAAGGCATCAGCTCCCAGCTTCTCGAATGGAAGGGCATCGAAGCCACCGAAAAGCTCTCGACCAGCACCAACGCAAAAGTCGTAATCATTGGCAACCCCAAAAACGGCCTGCCCCTAGTCCTCGAACCGAAGTAGTTCGCCGAAACCGAGTTGCATCAAGCGAGTCGGCGCAAAATCTATCGAAGCGGGCCGATTCGCTCCGTAGGCGAACGTCAAGCCGTTCCCGTCTTCCGAAAAAAACGGGAAATTCTATTTCTGAAAATCGATCCGAACGCCCGCCGCCGGGAACTTTCCGCCTCCCGGCGGCCTCTATTTTTCAGCCCCGTTCTTCGGAGGTTCCCATGTCCGACGCACACAGCCGTCACCTGATGTCGAAAACTTCCGTCCTCATCGCTGGATCGATCGTCATCGTTCTCTGTTATTTTGTTTTCCGCGTCTCGACGGAGCAATATTTCACTTCAGTCGACAATGCGCGCGTTAGCGGTCTCTCCGGCACGAGTTGGGATATGAGGAGCATGTGGGTGTCGACTCCAATGCTCCAGCGGAACGCCCCTTTTGAACTCAGTAGTGGCGGTGTCGCCCGTGCGGCACAGCTTCGTGAATCCACATCCAACTTCGACAACGACGTCGCGTCGCTGAACAAGATCGTCGCCGGGCATCACGGTTATTTCGAGGATCTTCGCACCCAGACGCAATCTGGCCGCGGCCGCCTGCTTTCCGTCGCTCTCGCCGTGCCCGGTCCGGAATTCGACAGCACCGTCGCCGAACTCAAATCCATCGGTCGCCTCGTTGCGATTTCCGAAGCGGGCGAAGATGCCAACGTCCGCCTTGCCAACCAGGCGCGGCAAGTCGCCGAAGCGCAAACCAATCTCGCGCGTCTCCAACGCTTGCAAAAAGATCACGCCTCCAAGTTGCTCGACGCGCTTTCGCTCGAGAAAGAAATCGCACAGGCTGCCGCCAACGTCTCTCAATCCGAGCGCGAGCAGGAAAATCTCCAGTCCACCGTCGCGAAGGCGCACATTTCGTTCATGCTTCTCGAAGACTATCGCGCGCCGCTCAATGCCAGGCTTGACGGCCATTCTCTCCAACTCCGCAACGCACTGATCGAGGGCGTGGGTGCGATCGTTTCCACCGTCGCCATGCTCCTTGCCCTCGTGCTCCAGTACGGCCTGCCGCTCGCTTTCTGGCTTGCCGTCTTGTATTTCCCCATTCGCGCGATCCGCAACTATCTTCGCCGCACAGCCGCGCCGGTGCCCACTCCGGTCACGTAGAGTCTGCCGACGTCGGCGTTCGCGACCGAGACGACGATAACTTGGAAGAAATTAGCTCGAGTGGATTTGCCGTGAGCGGATCGCTCCGGCGAAGAGGAGCAACGCAACGCTCGCGGCCAGATACAGCAACGCGTAGTGCATCGTCTCCGGGCCGTTCGATGCGCCGGTGTAATCGATGCCGGACACGTGATTGATCGGGCCGATGTACCACATCGCGGTAAGAATCGCCTCAAACGGTTTCGACACGCCGCTCCACACGCCAAGCGCGAGCGCGAGCGACGGCAGAAACGCAGCGCCGGCTAGCCACGGCAGCAATGCCCGAGGCCCTTCCGCGACCGCGAGCCGAAACGCGACCGCTGACCCGAAAGCGACCGCGAGCGCAAACCCAGCGAGCCAACTCGCCAAAAGCTGCCGCGGAAGAATGCGCGCCGACGAAAACATCAGCGCGCGAGTTCCAAATCGAGTTTCACGAGCGCCCATGCCCGACCACACCAGTACCAGCCACAACCACGAGGTGCCGAGAATCTGCTGCCGCGCCGCCGCCAACGGCGACGAAATTTGCGCAATGAAAAATCCCGCCGCGACGACGTACCACCACCAGTGCAGCCCTTTAACCGCGAGCTTCATCTCGGCGACAAAAATTCGCACGAAAGCACTCGTGCGATCGGTCGCCGCAAGCGGCGTCAAACGCGCCGCCGAGCTCGAAGAACGCGTTTGTGTCGCAGCGCCTCTTGCCGCAGCAATCGCTTCGGAAGTCACCGCGCCGGACTCCACCGCTGCACCGTTCGCAATCCCTTGAGGCAGGGCCGCCTGCGCTTTGCGCCTCAGTCCAGCGAACGAACGCGACGCATCGAACCGGTCGAAAATCATCGCCGCCAGCAAAACCAAGACAAGCGCAACGCCGCACCACGCCAGTCGCAACAAAATCTGCTGCGCTGTCCAGTGCACGCCTTCCCAGCGAAACGACTGCACGACCTGAACGCTCTTGTCGGAAATCGTGAACGCAAACCCGCCCTTGTATCCAGGGATGTGCTCGTACGCGCCTTCGATCAAGCTGTTCGCCATCGTCATATTTCCCAATGGATCGAGCCAGCTTTTGCCGCTCGTTGCCGACAACGCGATGCCGAGAAACGCCCAGACGAAAAACCACGCGATGTTCCCGGCACCGCCGCGAAGCACCGGCAGCGTCTCGAACAAGACCGCGGTCGCCGAAGTCAGCAGCATCGCCGGCAACGCAATGATCACGAACGGACTCAGCAGCGCGATCAGATCAAAGTGTGGATCTTCGCGCGCAAAGATCTGCATCAGGATCGCGCAGACGGCAAGCACCAGCACCATCGACGAGAGCACCGCGAAATTGCTCAGAAATTTTCCCAGCGCGTAAGACGGCTTCGACAACGGCGTCGCCGCCAGAATCTGACCGACGCCGGTCCGCACATCGCGATCGATCGCGCCCTTGACGATGTAAAACCCAACGAGCGAAACCCAGCACGTCGTCACCAGCGCAACGAGCGCGCCGATCCACGCCGACGTGTAAATTCCGCGATGTTCGCCGAGTTGAATCGTGATGTGCCCGGTTGCGGCGGAATAGCCAAGAAAGGAAGCGAACAGCAGCGTCAGAAAAAAACTGTAGCGCCGTACGCGCTCGAGAAAATCAGCACGCGCAATCGCCGCAATCGCGCGAACCTGGCTCAAGCAATCGCTCCGGCAGCGCGAGCCGCGCCCGCAGCAGCAGCATTGTTGCGCTGGCTGCCGAGCACTGCGAGGTATGCATCTTCCAGCGACGGTTCCAGCGGACGCGCATCCCGCGCGCCCGGCATCGTCGGCGGCATTGGCGACACGATGCGGACGTGCACGCCGTCGCTGCGATGTGCCGTGCTGCTGATCGGATATTTTTGCCGCAGCGCGGGAAGGTCAGCGCTCGGCACCACCAGTTCCCAGACCTGTCCGGTGACGCTCGCGAGAATCGATTCCGGCAATCCGTGCGCCAATAATCGCCCGTGCGCCAAAATTGCGATGTTGGTCGCGACCGCTTCGACGTCCGACACAATGTGCGTCGATAGAATCACGATGCGCTCGCCCGAAAGCTCCGAAAGCAAATTTCGAAAGCGAACGCGCTCCTCCGGATCGAGTCCGGCGGTCGGCTCATCGACAATCAGCAATTGCGGATCGTTGAGCAAAGCCTGCGCGATTCCGACGCGCTGGCGCATACCCCCGGAAAAGCCGCCCAGCGGACGTTTTGCCGCATCGGTGAGATTCACAAGCTCGAGCAATTCGGTGATGCGCCGCCGTGCCGCAGCCGCTTCGATTCCTTTCACCGCTGCGAGATATTCCAGAAATTCGAGAGCGCTCAGATTCGGATAGACTCCGAAATCTTGCGGCAAATATCCGAGCACGTTGCGCAAAGCATCGGGATTGCGCGCGACTTCGCTGTTGTTCCAAAGAATCTTGCCCGACGTCGGCTGCGCGATCGTCGCAAGAATCCGCATCAGCGTGGACTTGCCCGCACCGTTCGGACCAAGCAGACCGAGCACGCCCGGACCGAGCGTGATGGAAACGTTGGTGAGGGCTTGCACACCGCCGGAGTAGCGTTTTGTGAGTGCCTCAATTGTGAGTTGCATCTGTTCCTGTTCTTTGCGGGCACAGCTCTATCTGGCAAGAGCGCAACGTGCATCCATCGCGCGGCGGACAAACTACTCCCTCGCAGGCGTACGGAGTTGATGCCAATAGACGCGACCTAAGAGGGGACCGAATTCCTACATCGATTTGCTACAAGAGGATACGTACGAGGTGCGAAGAAAGTTTAGCGAAACTTTCGGCAGAAATCAGTTAAGCACAGCCAAAGCGGCTTGCACAGATTTCAAAATCGGGATTAGCGCCGCGGCTGCGGCGTAGGCTACTGCTGTGGCGCGGGCTGCTGGTCCGAGGCCGGCTGATCCCTGCTCGTTTTGTCGGGCATCGTGAACCCCGCGTTCTGCGGTTTCGTCGATTTTTTCTTCTGCCCAGGGTCCGGGTCGGTAATTCCATGCTCAGCCTTCAGCTGTTCGAGCTTTGCTTTGAGGTCGTCGACCACGGATTGCTGATCGGTGATCTCGGCCTGTTCGGCATCGAGCTTCGATTTTCCCGCATGGTCGGTGGTGTAATTCGGCTTGGAAAGATAGGTGTCCTGATCGAGCGCGTTCGCCCGCTTCAGCAAATCGAGTTTTTCGGAGGCCGCGGCCAGTGCTTCTCTTGCGCGCGCGATTTCCGGATCTTCGCCCTGCTTCACCACTGCCGTGGTTTCGGCGGCAACCTGCGCATTGTCGGCTTTCAGATCGGTTTTGACCTCTGCGGAATTCGGAGCTTGTGCATCCGATGTCGGCGCCGAACCGACGTTCAAACCCTGATCGCCCGGCTTGTAGGAACTCTTATCGATGTCCTCGTCGCTGATGACTTTCGCGGTCTTCGCCTTCTTGGCGGCACGAGCCGCGCGCGCGGCGTCGGCGACGGACTGCGTGTTTTGGGACTGCGAATCCTGCCCGCGAACGGGCATGGAGAAGAAAAGAAGAGCAGCGCAGGCTCCGGCCAGCGCGTAGGCGACGTAGGAATGCGTTTTGTGCGGCATGGAGGTTCCTCGATTTGCTACGGAACGCTTAAAACACGGCGATGCCAAAATTCAGGATACGCCTGGGGATTCGGGCAGGCAATTGGCACGGGGGCGGGCGGTGCGAATGAGGCACCGGCGCGGCCAAACGGCGCCTCGGCACATCTTAGCGACGAGCAAAGGCGGGTGCAGCAGGTCGGGCGATAGGGCAAAATGCTAAAGGGGTATCGCATCCAAACGACAATGAAAGCAACCCAGCCAATCCGGTTCGCCTTGGCGATCGCAGCCGCTCTACTGTGTGGAGGCCTGGCGCGCGCGCAGGACGCGAACTCTTTGTGGTTGCTGCACGCTCCGCGGGTTTCGACCCGGCGCGTCTTGGATCTCTCCGCCGCCCGCATTGGACCCATGCAAGCTCAATCGCGACCGGACTCGCAAACGCCTAATCCCACTGACTCCGTATCGCGCAAGCCATCAACACAGGCTCCCGACCGGATCATTTACGATGAACCGGCGGAGCATCGCTTCTGGGATACAACTAACGATTTGCTATTCGCCGGAGTCGGCGCTTCGCGCACGCTGGATTATTTTTCGACGCTGAATATGCGGCGCCGCGGACGAGATGAAATTTTGCTGACCAATGATGTCGTCGACAATCACGCCGCATTTGCCGTCATCGAAGCTGCGGGAACAGGCGCGTCGATCGGCGTTTCGTATTTGTTTCATCACTACGGCCATCACAAACTCGAGCGCGCCACGTCGATTGTGCACATCGGCCTCGCGACGAGCGGCGCGGTACGAAATTATTGTTTAAAGACAGCGCATCCGGCGACCGCATCGCCGGTGTCGGCGGCATTTATGGTCGCGCCTGGCATCGCGCCGCTTGGCGGTCCGCACTGAGATCGGTACGCACTTTAGTGCATATGATGTGTGCGCCACACTCTTGCAGTCGCACGTCTGACGTTTCATACTCTGCCTAACGATGGCCAGCGATAGGGCAGTAACCCTGGCGCAAACCTGCGAGTGGTGCGTCAAAAGGGGTATGGGACGACTGCGGGCAATGCGCGCGGCGGCGAGCTTCGTACTTCTGTGCGCGACTTTTGCAGCATCTTCTCCGGCGGGAATTGCACAAACGCAGCGCGTAGGCGATGCGCGTCCCGCAACTTCTCGCGCGTCATCTGCCGCGGCACGCCTTGCCGCGCACAAACCGCAAGCTTCCGAATTTCAAACTTATCCCGAACGCCCCACACCGTCACAGTCCGCCGTCCCCAACACGCAGGCCTCCGAAAAAACGCCGCCGCAATCGCCGAAAACCGAACAGTACACGCTGTCGAACGAGCGCTACGAAAAAGCAATCGCCTTTTCCCGCGCCGAATACGTTTTGTATTTCGTTTCCTATCTTCTCGGCGTTTTCGTTCTCATCGTCCTTCTGAAATTTGGCATCGCCGCGAAAATGCGCAACTTCGCAGAACGAAAAACCCCGAATCATTGGCTGCAAGGATTGATTTTCGTTCCGCTGCTAATCGGCGTGCTCGATTTGTGCAGCTTGCCGATTCATCTCTACGGGCATTCGCTTTCGCTGCGATTCGAGCAGTCGATCGAAGGCTGGGGACCGTGGTTTGTGGATTGGGCGAAGAGCGAATTGCTGGGAATTGGCGCGGCCATTTTGATGGTGATGGTGTTGTTTCGCGTGATGCGCTGGAGCCCGCGTCGCTGGTGGTTTTTCTTTTGGGTGGCAGCGCTGCCGATTCTGCTGTTTATCTTTTTCATCAGCCCGTGGTTTGTCGATCCGATGTTCAACACGTTCCATCCGCTGGCGGAAAAATATCCGGCGCTCGCTGCGGATATTGAGAAAGTGGTGCAGCGCACGGGGCTCGACATTCCGCCGGATCGCATGTTTCTGATGGATGCGAGCAAGAAGACGAACGACGTCAATGCGTACGTGACGGGATTTGGCGCGTCGAAGCGCATCGTCGTGTGGGACACGACGGTGCAGAAACTGACGACCGACGAAACGATGTTTATTTTCGGTCACGAGGCAGGGCACTACGTCCTGAATCACATTCGCAACGGATTCACATTTTTCGCTGTGGGATTGCTCGCGGCGCTTTTCGTTGGGTATCGCTTGCTGAACTGGGTGCTGGCGAAATGGGGAAGAAGTTGGGGAATTGAAGGGCCGGAAGACTGGGCGTGCCTTGCGGCGATGCTGTTGATTCTCGAGATCCTCGTGTTTATTTCGATGCCGATCGAAAACGGCTACAGCCGGATGCAGGAGCACAACGCCGATATTTATGGACTCGAGGTAGTTCACGGGATAGTGCCGAATTCGGCGGAAGTCGCGGCGCATTCGTTTCAGGTTTTGGGTGAGATTGGATTGGCCGACCCGAATCCGCCAGCGTTGATTACGTTCTGGCTGTATTCGCATCCGCCGCTGGCCCAACGGCTGGTGTTTGCGCACACGTACGATCCGTGGTCGAAGGGCGAGTCGCCGAAATATGTGAAAACGCCGCCGGCTCCGGCGAAGTGAAGGACGGGCCCGGCGGGTCGCTTCGCGCGCTACCTCGCCATCAAGCCCGAGCTGCTGATGCGGCACCAGGAAAGCGGCGGCGGGCGAAGCTGGCGACCTTGTTGCGATTGCCGCAGATGGCCATCGAGCACCAGCGGCGCTTGTGCGTGCGGGACTTGTCGCAGAAGAACAGACCGCAGGCGGGGTTGGCGCAGACGCGGACCTTGGCGGCTTCGCCTTCGAGCACGATTTCGGCTGCCGAGCGGGCGACAGCGGCGAGCAGCCAGTCGAGGCCGGTTTCGCGGGCGACGAAATGAAGCTTCCATCGTCCATCGGTTTGGGTCAGCTCATCGTGGCCTTCGGTGATGCGCAAGACATCGTTGATGGGTTTGGTCCATTCGGGCGAGATCGGGTCGCGCTTGACGAGCGCGGTAAAGATTTCGCGGAGCGTGTCGCGCATGTGAATCGCGCGGGTCAGCAGAGCGTGGGCGGCTCGCGGGTCGGTTTCGGGGAGGCTGAGGAGTTGGTCGCTGCGCTCGGACGAAACGATTCTGGCGGCTTCGAGAAAGGCGATGAACTCTTCCCAAGAGAGATCGTTGTAGGGAGCGCCAGGGTAGGATGGGGCGTTGGCGAAGTCGATGGCGAGTCGGCCGCCTAGAAGGACGACGATATCGGCGGATGGGGACATTTTCGAGTCTCCGAGGCGAATGCGGAGTGATTTTGGCCCGAGGAGATTAGTAACCGGTTAGGAGTAGAACACTGGTTATTTGGCAATGCAAGTGTTTTGTGTGAGATAGGGCGGCTGTTATGTGTCGCGGCGAGAGTTTCGTTAATTTGCAGTGAAGCGGTTAGTGGCTGAGATCCGGCCAAGTTGGGGCGTAGCGTTGCTGCGCCCGTACAAAATTGTGCGAGACGTGAGGTTATGACGGAAACGAACGACAATCCGGGGTTGGGGAACGCGTCTGAGCGGGACGCTTCGGGGCTCGATAAGCCTGCGCTGAATTTCGTGTCCCCGGGATGGCCGACTGCGGGCGGACCGGGTTTTTTGGGGAGTACGGAGCCTTGGCCGGTGGCGGTGCGGGCGTTGCTGTTTGTGGTTCTGCTAGTGGGGTTCAGCGCGACGCTGGGAACGCTGGCGGCGTGGGCTGGACTTATAACGTCTTCCGGCGATCTCACGAAGAGCTTGCTTTACTCGGAGCTCACTAAGGCGATCGGGACTTTGCTCGCGGCCTGGGTGATGTCCCTGCTCGAGGGGCGGAGGCTGGGGGAGTATGGATTGCCTTGGGGTTCGGGGCAAGGAAAGTTCTTCCTGACAGGTGCGGTTTTCGGGATCGTCGAGATCTCGACGATTATTGGGGTGCTGGCCGCCGCCGGTTACTACAGCTTTGGCTCGCTGGAGGTTCATGGAGCCATCCTTCTGAAATGGGCGCTGTTCTGGGTGGCGGTTTTCGTGGTCGTGGGATTCTTTGAGGAGTATGCGTTTCGAGGGTACATACAATTCGCGCTGACGAAGGGCTTCGGGTTTTGGACGGCGACGATTGTGACGTCTTTGATTTTTGGATTGGTTCACCTAGCCAACCCAGGGGAAAGCTGGCCGGGGATTGCGGGCGTCATGGCGGTTGGACTCTTCTGGTGCTTCACGCTGCGACGGACGGGTTCGTTGTGGTTCGCGTTTGGGATGCACGCAGCGTTTGATTTTGGCGAGACGTTTTTATTTTCGGTGCCGGATAGCGGCGTCGTTTTTCCGGGACACCTTTCAAGCGCGGTAATTCACAACGGGCCGTCGTGGTTGGTTGGTGGATCGGCGGGGCCGGAAGCGAGTGTTTTGGATTTTGTGATTTTGGCGGTTTTCTTTTACGTCGTGCACGTGATGTTTCCGGCGAAGCCGGAATTTCCGATGGCGTCTGCAACGAGCGTGGTTGGTTCTGCCGGCGAGTTTGCGGTTTCGATCGAGACGCCAGCGGCGGGCGGCGAGAATCAGCGCACGAGTTCCGAGGCGTAAACCAGGCGCACTCCTTGCGCTTTGGCATCGGGCAAGACTTCACGCAATGCTTTCAGCGTAGCTGGATGCGGGTGGCCGATCGCGACCGCGTCGTTTTTTTCACGCGCTTCGCGCAAGGCGAGGCGAAGCTGACGGCTTATAGCGCCTACTTCGGCAACATCGTCCAGGAAAGGCACGTTGCGAAATGCGGTAGGCACGCCGGCGTGGCGCGCGGCGTCGAATGCGACAGTCGCGGCGGTGGTGCGGCTGTCGATGTAGAAAAGTTTGTGTTCGCGAAGCACGGGCATCAGTTCGTTCATCAGCGCGGGGTTGGCGGTGGATTCGGAGCCCTGATGATTGTTGACGCCGGCGACTCCGGGCACGGCGGCGATGAATCCGTTGACGAGCGCGGTGACGTCGCGCTGCGACACTCCGGGGCGGAGTTCGTGCGATTCGGCGTGGCGCTGGCTGACGGATTCCATCGGCAAGTGCAGCATCACTTCGAAGCCGCGGCGGCGCGCTTCTTCGGCGATGTCGACGGAATGCGGATTGTCGGGCAGAACGGAAATGGTGATCGGATACGGAAGCGCGAAGATTGCTTCGGCTGCGGCGTAGTCCTGGCCGAGGTCGTCGAGAATGATGGCGAGGCGAGGCCCGGCGTTAGCGTTTGGTGCGAGTTCGACGGAGGGAATTGCGGTTTCTGTGATGTGAATGGTGTGAGTGGCAACATCGCCGTGGAGATATTTGAAGGCGAGCCCTTCGCGACTTTCGATCATGCCGCTTCGCGTGAGTTCATGGCGCGCCGCAACATCATCGAGCGCCTGGAGGACGAGAGCTCTATCGGCGTGCGATCCAGCTTCGGAAGATGCCTTACGAACTGCGATCGTTACGCGATCGGTTCTTTCTTGCGTGCTGTCTGTCGCGTCGAGCGCAGTGCGGGCCGAGACGTTTAGTGGGCCTTCGGACTTTGCTGCGTTGGCGAATTCACTGGTGATGGAGTGAATCTCGGCCGCGGTCAGCGGCTTTGACTTCTTGCATCCAGCTACAAGCGAGGCGCACGCGAGAGTCGCAGCGAGCGACAGCGCAAGCGCGCATCGATTTCGTCGCGCGGATATTTTTCGACTCAAGAAAAATGCGATCACGCGAGATATTCTCGCGAAACGCGGTGCGAAATTGAAATGAGTTTTAGAGTGCAGGTTTCGCGAAGCGCCAAGTCAGCTGCGACTAGGCGGCTTTCTTCGCGGAACCGGGGTTCTTCAGAAGGTCGAGCGCTTTGCGATAGATCTGATCTTCGGGCGAAAGCGGCCGAGGGCCGAACTCTTTCGTTTTCGATGTGGAAGGAGTGGACGCAGTGGCGGCATCGTCGTCGCCATCGTCGTCGGTGTCAGCGGTTGCGCGGACGACTTCGGTCGGCTCGACGCCGTCTTCGAGAATTGGCTTACCTGCTGCGTTGTAATAGTTGGCGACGGTGAGGAAGAGCGCGGAGCCGTCATCCATGGTGATGAGTTTTTGCTCGGAAGCGAGACCGAAGGTGCGCTCGCCGACTACATCGCCGCGCTTATTCGCGACCATTGCGCTAGCCAAAACTTCAGAGGCGCCGGAGGTGGTGCCGTCGATCAGAACGGATACGGGACCCTTCCAGACGACCTTGGACGGTTCGGCGGACATGGTTTGCGCGGAAACGGTCTGACCCTTCAGCGTGGCGATCGTGCCGTTGGAAATGAAGAGGCGCGCGACGGCGACGGCTTCGGTCGATGAGCCGCGGCCGCAATCGCGAAGATCGAGGATAACTTTGTGGATGCCCTGCTTTTCGGCTTCGAGCAGGCGGATGCGAACGTCATCGGCGCGGCCGGGATCGAGCGAAGTCAGGCGCAACGCGAGAACGTCGGGATCGGCTTTTTGCGCGACTACTTTCGCGGGCGCGAGCTTTTCGCGAACGATTTCGATGGAGTCGGGATCGGCTTTGCCGCGGCGGATCACGCCGACTTTTACGCCGGTACCGGCCTGGCCGTTGAGAAGATTGAGCGCCTGGCCGACGGACATGTCGCGCGTGGTGAAGCCGCCAACGGATTCAAAGATGTCGCCACTGTGGATACCGGCTTTTTCGGCCGGGCTGTCGGGCAGGACGGAAATGACGATGACGTAGCCGAAGCGCTTGCTCAGCGACAGGCCGGTTTCACCGGTGCCAGCGCTCTGCTGCTTCTGCTTGTATTCGGTGTATTCGCGCGGAGTGAGGTAGCTGGACTCGGCGTCGAGCGATTCGAGAAGTCCGTGGAGGGAGCCGGCGGTGACGAGGTGCATGTTGGGCTCGTCGACGTAGTCGGTCTGGATCTTGTTGAGGACTTCGCCGTAGACGGTGAGCGACTTGTAGGCTTTGTCGTCGGGGGTGCGGCCGAGAACGTGGCCGATTCCGGCGTAACAGAATATAGCCACGGAAACGGCGACGATGGCGAAGCGTGCTTTTCGATTCATATCCTCACCTGAACAGCGAAGAAACAGAAGTATAACACTGCAAAGCTATGAGACGCGGTTGGAAAGCGGAAGGAAGCCTGAAGGTAAAGACGGAGACTCGTGATTTGCGTTTGGTGGCTATGGGAAGACAGTGGCTTAGCTGCACAGGCTTGGGTGAGCATGGAGCGCTCCTTCGGGGGGAGGGGTACTGGGCTGAATCGGGAAAGACACGGACTGTGGCGAGTCTGTTGCGTGTTTACCACAGTGAATTGGCGGAATGGACACTTAGCGTCTATAAGTTGTTGATTGCAAGGAAGAAATTGGGGAAACCCTCCACTGCAATATGGTATCTTATATAGACTGATGTTCCAGACTACCATTCAGCGTCCGTCGACTGCCGAGGGCGTCGGACTCCACACCGGAGTTTACGGGCACATTAAATTGGTGCCAGCGCCTGCTGACACCGGCATCGTTTTTCGCCGCGTCGATCTCGACAACTTTCCGATTGAAGCGCACGGGCACAACGTCGCGCGCGTGAGCTATGCGACGAGCTTGATGAAGCAAGGCGTGCTGTTATCGACCACTGAGCATTTGCTGGCGGCGATTTATTCGTGCGGCATCGACAACATATTTATAGATATTGATTCGATCGAGATTCCCATTCTGGATGGGTCGGCTGAGCCGTTCATGCAGATGCTGGAGCGGTCGGGCGTGCGAAAGCTGCGGCGGAAGCGGCGCTATTTGAAGGTGCTGAAGCCGGTGGAAGTGATCGAAGGCGACCGGAGCATCGGAATTTACCCCGCGGATGAATTTCGCGTGCGGTGTTATGTGGATTTTCCGCATCCGCTGGTTGGGCAGCAGCAGGTGGAAGCGGTGGTTGGGCCGGAGACGTTCCGGCAGGTGCTGGCGCGGGCGCGGACGTTTTGCTTTGAGCGCGACATTGAGCCTTTGCGATCAATGGGATTGATTCGCGGTGGATCGCTGGAAAATGCGATCGTCCTGACAAATGATGGCGTGATGAACGGGCCGCTGCGATTTCCCGATGAGTTTGGACGGCACAAGGCGCTGGACTTGATTGGCGACCTGGCGCTGGCTGGACTGCCGCTCTTGGCGCGCGTCGAGGCGTACAAGGCGGGGCATTCGCTGCATACGGCGCTGGTGAGCAAGCTGTTGGCGGATACTTCGTCGTGGATGATTGCGACGGACTCAGCCGACCTGGCTGGAGCGAATGGCGACTTTCACGACGACCACGCGATGACCGGATTTGAGAGCGACTTGCCGGTGGGGGTGCCTCACTCGCCGGTTCCGGCGGCGGACTAGGGCGGACCTCAGGGGCTGAAGCCCCTCGTTTTTGTGGCTTTTCGGCACGGCTAAAGCCGTGCCCTGACGAACCCCGGCTGAGTTCCCTGACGAACCCCGGTTACGGCTACCGACTAGGCTTAAGACTTTCGCATCGTGTTGACAAAACGCCACTTTGCAGCGGGTGGCGACTCCCTCCAGAATTGAACTCGTCATGGCAAACAAAGATCTAGCAATCGTGGTGTTGGCTGCGGGCAAAGGCACGCGGCTGAAGTCGAATCTTGCCAAGGTGTTGCACCAGGCCGGCGGAAGGACGCTGGTCGAGCAGGTGTTGCGGGCGTGCGCGCCGCTGGGCGCGAAGAAGACTGCGGTGGTGATCGGGCACCAAGCCGAGCAAGTGGCGGCGGTGGTCGAGCCGACCGGAGCGAGCACGGTTTTACAGTTTCCGCAGCACGGCACGGGACACGCGATGCAGGTGGCGCGGCGAGCGATCGGCGGGGCGAAGATCGCGGTGGTGATGCCGGGAGACGCGCCGCTGATTCGGACCGAGACGTTGAAGGCGCTGGTAGCGACGCATCGCGCGGGAAATGCGGCGGCGACGGTTTTGTCGGCAGTGGTGAGCGATCCATCGGGTTACGGGCGCGTGGTGCGGAAGTCGGAGACGCAGGTGGGCGCGATTGTCGAAGAGTCGCAACTGGCTCCCGAGCAGCGCGAGATCAACGAGATTAACTCCAGCATTTATTGCTTCACGCTGGACAAGCTGTGGCCGGCGCTGGCTCAGGTGAAGCCGAACAACAAACACAAAGAGATTTATCTGACGGATGCGGTGGGAATGCTGGCGTCGAAGGGCGAAACAGTGCTGGTGCAGGTGGCGCCGGATTCGCGCGAGGTGCTGGGCTGCAACACGCGGGTCGATTTGGCGGAGGTTGACGGGATTTTTCGCGAGTGGAAGCGGAATGAATTGATGGCGGGCGGCGTTTCGATTCAGTTGCCGCAGACGGTGGTGGTGGATGCGGATGTGACGGCTGGAGAGGATTCGCTGGTCGAGGCGAATGTGCAGCTGCTGGGGAAGACGAAGATTGGCGCGCGGTGCATTGTGCGCATGGGCAGCGTATTGAAGGATGCGGTGCTGGGCGACGACGTGATCGTCGAGCAGCATTGCGTGGTCGTGAATTCGCGACTGGACGAGCGCGTGACGATTGGCCCGTTTGCGCGGTTGCGGCCGGATAGCTATTTGAAGGCGGGCGCGCACGTCGGAAATTTCGTCGAGCTAAAAAAGACGACCATGGGCGAGGGAGCGAAGGCGGGGCATCTTTCGTATCTCGGCGACGCGAAGATCGGGAGCAAGGCGAACATTGGCGCGGGCACGATTACGTGCAATTACGATGGATTTCATAAGTATCCGACGACGATTGGCGAGCGCGTGTTTGTTGGGAGTGATTCGGCGCTGGTGGCGCCGGTAAGAATTGGCAACGGGGCGTATATCGCGGCTGGATCGACGATTACGGAGAATGTGCCGGCTGAAGGGCTGGGGATTGCGCGCGGGCGGCAGGTGAACAAGGCAGGATGGGCGGCGAAGAAGCGCCGGGAATTGGCGAAGGCTGAGGGTGGGGCTGGCGCGAAGAAGCCGGCTCGGAAAACTGCTCGCACGAAGAGTTCGAAGAAGAAGGCGCGACGGCGCTAGAAATTTCCACGCAAATTTTCACTCCTTTCGTGCGCATATTGCGTGCGGTCATCTTCTGCAAATTGGTGTACAGTCCGGTCTATTCGTCGCTTCGCTATCGAGGTGATTTATGACGGAGTCTTCCGCTGCTCCGGCCAGCGCAAAAGCGCGCTTCCAGGGAGTCAATCCTCATTTTGTTGTTGCCGACGTTGTGGCTGCTGCCGAGTACTATCGCGAGGTCTTCGGATTCAAAATATTGGGGTATTTCTGGGATCCACCGGTGTTTGCGATGGTTGGGCGGGACGATGTTGTGATTCAGTTCGGTCGGATCGATCGCGGACAGACGGTTGCGCCGAATCGGACGCGGCGCGATGAGGCGCTCGATGCGTACATCTGGGTGGACGATGTCGATGCGCTGTACGCGGAGCTGCGCGGCAAAGGCGCGAAGATTGTAGAAGAGCCGAAACAGCAGGTTTGGGACTGTTACGAGTTCACGGTCGAGGATGCATTCGGTTTTCGTCTCATATTCAGCAAAAGCGCAGCTGCGAAATAGCTGTTTTGGCTGTGGGCCGGTGGACCGCGGAGTTTTGCGGCGCTGTGCTAAAATAGATTTTCCCCAATTTCTCCGAGGAGCCACCGACGCATGAAGTTTGGAGTCGTAGTCTTTCCGGGATCGAATTGCGATCACGACGCTTACTACACGTTTGCGAATGTGATGAAGAAGCCGGTGGCGTTTATCTGGCACGATTCGCAGGATTTGGCGGGCTGCGACGCGATTATTTTGCCGGGCGGGTTTGCGCATGGCGATTATTTGCGGACGGGTGCGATCGCGCGATTTTCGCCGGTGATGAAGTCGGTGGAGAAGTTTGCCAAGGGCGGCGGGATGGTGTTTGGGATTTGCAACGGGTTTCAGATTTTGCTGGAAGCCGGGCTGCTGCCGGGCGCGGTGATGCGGAATTCGGGGCTGCGCTACATTTGCCGGCATGTTCATGTGCGGATTGAGCAGACGGACACGCCGTTTACGAGCGCGGCGGATGCGGGGCAGATCATTCGGATTCCGATCGCGCATAACGATGGGAATTACAATGTGGATGAAGCTACGCTTGCGGAGCTGGAGAAAAACCGGCAGGTGATTTTCCGTTATACGAGCGCGGATGGGTCGGACGATGCGGCGGGGAATCCGAACGGGTCGATGTCGAACATCGCGGGGATTTGCAATCGCGAGAGAAATGTTGCGGGGCTGATGCCGCATCCGGAGCGGGCTGTGGAAGCGGCGCTGGATTCTGCGGATGGATTGGTGATTTTCAAGTCGATGGTCGAGTCGCTGGTTGGCGCGGCGAAGGCGACGGCGTAACGATGGCCACGGCGCCCACCGAAATCAAAGTCACTCCTGAAATTGCTGCGGAACACGGGCTGACGCCCGACGAATTCGCGCGCGTCAAAAAAATATTGGGACGCGATCCCAACATCACGGAGCTGGGGATTTTCAGCGTGATGTGGAGCGAGCACTGCTCGTATAAATCGAGCAAGGTGCATCTGAAGCGGCTGCCGACGCGCGGCAAGCTGGTGGTGCAAGGGCCCGGAGAGAATGCGGGCGTCGTCGATATCGGCGACGGGTTGGTCGCGGCGTTCAAAATCGAATCGCACAATCATCCGAGTTATGTCGAGCCATTTCAGGGAGCGACGACGGGTGTCGGCGGAATTCTGCGCGACATTTTCACGATGGGCGCGCGGCCGGTGGCGGTGCTGGATTCGCTGCGATTCGGGGAGCTTGCGCCGGGCAAGGGAACTTCGGGCGATGACGCGGCGAATAATCGAAGGATTTTGGATGGTGTGATTCGCGGCGTGGCGCACTACGGAAATTGTTTTGGCGTGCCGACGATTGGCGGCGAGGTTTGCTTTGAGCCGTGTTATTCGCAGAATCCGCTGGTGAACGCGCTGGCGCTGGGGATTGCGCGCAAGGAAGAGATTTTTCTCGCGAAGGCGAAGGGCATCGGCAATCCGGTGATTTATGTCGGCGCGAAAACGGGGCGCGACGGGATTCACGGCGCGTCGCTGCTGGCGTCGGCGGAATTTACGGAAGAGTCGAAGCAGAAGCGGCCGAACGTGCAGGTCGGCGATCCCTTCATGGAGAAATTGCTGCTCGAGGCGTGCATCGAGGCGATGCAGACGGGCGCGGTCGTCGCGATTCAGGACATGGGCGCGGCGGGATTGACGTGCTCGACGATGGAGATGGCGTCGCGCGGCGGAACGGGAATTGAGATCGATCTCGCGAAGGTGCCACAACGCGAATCGGGCATGACGCCGTACGAAATCATGCTGAGCGAATCGCAGGAGCGGATGTTGCTCGTTGCGGAACGCGGGCGCGAGCGCGAAGTTTTGGATGTGTTCAAGAAGTGGGGACTGGATGCGGTGGTTGTTGGGACGGTGACCGAAGGCGGGCTCGCGAAGGTGATGCACGGGGCTCATGTTGCGGCGGAAATTCCGGCGCATCCGCTCGCCGAAGAAGGGCCGGTGTATCAGCGGCCGATCGGGCAACCTCCTTTGCGGAAAGAGACTGCGGCGGATTGGTACAAGTTCGCGGGCGAGAAGACGAACCTCACGGAAAATTTCAAGAAGCTGATGGGATCGCCGGCGATTGCGTCGAAGCGATGGATCACGGAGCAGTACGACACGATGGTGCGGACGAATACGCTGGCGGGACCGGGCGCGAGCGATGCGGCGGTGATTCGGCTGAAGGATCCGCAGACGGGCGAAGTGAAACGCGCGCTGGCGCTTTCGACGGACGGAAATGGGCGGTGGTGCCAGTTGAATCCGCGCGTGGGCGCGATGCATGCGGTGGCGGAAGCGGCGCGCAATGTGGCGACGAGCGGGGCGCGTCCGATTGCGGCGACGAATTGTTTGAATTTTGGCAGCCCGGAAAAACCGGAAGTGATGTGGCAGTTCAGCGAAGCGATCGATGGACTGACGGTGGCGTGCAACGAGTTGGGCACGCCGATTACGGGCGGGAATGTCAGTTTTTATAACGAGACGCTGGGGAAATCGATTTATCCGACGCCGGTGATTGGGATTTTGGGAATTATCGAGGATGCATCGCGCGTGGTGAAGATTGGGTTTCGCGAAGTGGGCGACGCGATTATTTTGCTGGATGGGCTTGCGGCGGATGCGGCGAGCAAGCAGGTGCCGGTGAATGAGCCGGCGCAGGAATTTTCTTCGTCGGAATATTCGAAGCACGTGGGTGGAATTGTGGCGGGCGAGCCGCCTGCGATCGATTTGGCGGCGGAGAAGCGGTTGCAGGAATTGTTGATTGCGCTCGCGACCGACGGACTTGTTCAGTCGGCGCATGACATCAGCGACGGCGGGGTTGCGGTTGCGATTGCTGAGTCGTGCTTTGCTTCGGCGGGCGGGCGGCCGGAGGTTGCGGCGTTATCGGCGAAGGTTGCGCTTGGTGATGCGGACAATGCGGCGGGCGCTGCGTCGGCGGAGTTTGCGCTCTTTGAGGAGCGCGGCGCGCGCGCGATCGTCTCGGTGAAGCCGAGTCTAGTTGCTCGCGTTCTGGAGACTGCGAGACAATATAAGGTGACGGCGGAGCAGATCGGCCAAGTCACAGGTGACAAGACTCTGCGCATCGAATATAAGGGGCACACGATGATCGACAGCCCCGTCGAAGAGTTGCGTGAAGTCTGGACGCATTCACTGGAGCGCGCGGTAAAAGCAAGTGCAGTAGCAGCCGATTAGGTTTGTGCATCGCAAGCTTATGAAAAACAAGCTCGCCTTCGCGGATGATCGCTTTCACGACGAGTGTGGTGTGTTTGGCGCGTTCGGACACGAGGAAGCGGCGAAACTCGCTTACCTCGGGTTGTACGCGTTGCAGCACCGCGGGCAGGAGTCGGCGGGAATTGTATCGAGCGACGGCAAAGATTTGCATTTGCATCGCGCAATGGGCGAAGTGGAAGAAATTTTTCAGCCGCACGTGCTGAATGCGTTGCCCGGGAATTCGGCGATTGGGCATACGCGGTATTCGACAGCGGGCGATAAGGCGCTGTTGAATGCGCAGCCGATATTGATCGATTGCAACAAGGGCAAAGTGGCGCTGGGTCACAATGGCAATTTGACGAACGCTGCGGAACATCGCCGCCGGCTGGAGCACCGCGGATCGATTTTTCAGACGAACAGCGACACGGAAGTGATCGTGCATTTGCTGGCGCGATCGCAGGCGCGGAATCTTTCGGGCGCGCTGGGCGATGCGCTGAATCAAGTGGAAGGCGCGTATTCGCTGCTGGTGCTTACGCCGGATGAGCTTTATGCGGTGCGCGATCCGCGGGGATTTCGGCCGCTGAATTTGGGCAAGCTGGGCGATTCATGGCTGGTGGCGAGCGAGACGTGCGCGTTTGATTTGCTTAACGCACAGTACGTGCGCGAAGTCGAGCCGGGTGAAATGATTCGCATCTCGCGGTCGGGCGTGGAGTCGATTCGTTTTGCAGCGAAGAAGCCGTTGCAGCAATGCGTTTTCGAGCATGTTTATTTCTCTCGGCCCGACAGCATCATTTTTGGCCGGTCGGTGAATGACAGCCGAGAAGCACTCGGGCGTTTGCTGGCGCAGGAGCACCCGGTGGATGCGGACATCGTTGTGCCGGTGCCGGATTCGGGCGTGCCCGCGGCGGTGGGCTATTCGCTGGAGTCGGGAATGCCATTTCGCATGGGATTGATTCGGAATCACTACATTGGGCGGACATTTATTGAGCCGTCGCAGGCGATTCGCAATTTTGGCGTGAAGCTGAAGCTGAATCCGATTCGCGGGCTGATCGAGGGGAAGCGCGTCGTTCTGGTGGATGATTCGCTGGTGCGCGGAACCACGAGCCGGAAGATTGTTCGCATGATGCAGGAAGTCGGCGCGAAAGAAGTTCATATGCGCATCAGCTGCCCGCCGACGATTTCGCCGTGCTACTACGGAGTGGACACGCCGACGAAGGAAGAATTAATTGCATCGTCGAACACGCCGGAAGAGATCTGCAAGTTTCTCGGCGCGAATTCGCTGGGATACGTCTCGCTGGCGAATTTGAAACAGGCCGTACACGACACGGAAAATACGTTCTGCACGTCTTGCTACACTGGTGTGTATCCCACCGATTTAGTGCAACTTGAGGTGGGAAACAAGAAGTCAAGCAGTGAAGAGATTTTCAGAGATTCAACCAACGGCAGCGGCATTGAAGACCCCGGCGCCGAGCGACCCGTCACCGTCGAACGCGAAAGCTAACGTGAAATCCGAATCGAACACAGAGGAAAAGCAGGAAGTGAAGGTCCCGATGGGCCAGCGTGTGGAGCGCGAGATTGTCGCGTGGTTCTGGGTGGCGCTGGCGTTCATGTTGATCAACGGGACGATCGGGCAGGCGCGGGTGATTCCGTCGGGCTCGATGGAGAACACGCTGCTGATTGGCGATCACCTGATCATGAGCCGGATCGGGTACGACGCGGGCGTGCCGTTTACGAATTGGCATGTGCCGTTGTGGCGGAATCCGCGGCGGCAGCAAGTGATTATTTTCAAGCCGCCATTTGCGCCGGATACGCCGGACTACGTGAAGCGGACGATCGGGCTACCGGGCGACATTATTGATATTCACGGCGGATCGGTGTACGTCAATGGGCAGCAGCAGAAGGAAAATTTTACGATTGGGCCGAGCGAGCCCGCGCCGCCCGGCAGTGCGCCGCCGGGTTACACGGACATCAAATATCCGTACAAAGTTCCGGACAATTGTTATTTCGCGATGGGCGACAATCGAACGAACTCGTACGACAGCCGGTTCTGGGGCTGCGTGCCGCGGAAAGACATCATTGGCACGCCGGTGATGATTTATATGTCGCTGGATGTGCCGCCGGATGCGTGGGAGCCGGGGCAGATCCGGGAGAGATTTTTGGCGTATGCGAGCGCGCTGTTGCATCCAGGCGAGGTTCGGTGGAAGCGGCTATTTCGGACGTTCTGACATCCAATAGTTGAGTGGCGAGTGCGCCTGGGAAATCGAACGGCGATATTTTTAGATAAGACAGCATTGGTGGTGGAACGTGGAAGTGGAAGCAAAACAAGACAATAAAACGGACGCCGGCAAAGCAGCGCGATTGCCGATGAGTAAGCGGATCAGCCGCGAAGCGATCGCGTGGTTTTGGGTGGCGCTGGCGTTCATGCTGATCAACGGGACGATCGGGCAGGCGCGCGTGATTCCGTCGGGGTCGATGGAGAACACGCTGCTGATCGGCGATCACCTGATCATGAGCCGGATCGGGATCGACGCGGGTGTGCCGTTCACGAACTGGCATGTGCCGTTGTGGAGGAATCCGCACCGGCAGGACGTGATTATTTTTCGGCCGCCGTACGCGCCGGAGTCGACGGACCTGATCAAGCGAACGGTCGCCGTGCCGGGTGACACGATTGATGTGCACGACGGGTCGGTCTTCGTGAATGGGAAAAAGCTCTACGAGCCGTACGCGGTTGGGCCGACGGAGCCGATTCCGGCAGGGAACGCGCCGAGCGGATTTTCGGAGCTAAAGTTTCCGTTTCACGTGCCGGACAATTGTTACGTCGCGATGGGCGACAATCGCACGAATTCGTATGACAGCCGCTTCTGGGGCTGCGTGCCGCGCGCCAATATCATCGGGAAACCGGTGATGATTTACATGTCGCTCGATGCGCCGTCGGACGCGTGGGAGCCGGGAGAAGTGCGCGAGAGATTCTTCGCGTATGCGAACGCCATCCTGCACCCGGGAGTCGTGCGCTGGAAGCGTTTGTTCCACACATTTTAGTTTGCAGCTGTATTACTATCGGTTCGAGTAAACGCCGCACCCACCTGGCGAACACTGAAATCCAACTGAGTACGGGCGGTTCACGCCGACCGAACCAGGAAACGGGACCTTACCTCATCCATGAAATATGCTGACGCAGGGGTCGACATCGCGGTAGCCGACGCGGCGAAACAGCGCATTCGCCATCACGCGAGCAGGACTTTTACGAAGGGCGTGCTGGGCGGAATCGGCGGATTCGGCGCGTTGTTCGCGCTGGATAAGAGCAAGTATTCCGATCCGGTGCTGGTATCGAGCGCGGACGGCGTCGGGACGAAACTGAAAGTGGCGATGGCGACGGGAGTTCACTCCACGGTCGGAGGCGACCTCGTCAATCATTGTGTAAACGATATTCTGGTGCAGGGCGCCGAGCCGCTGTTTTTCCTCGATTATCTGGCGATGGGAAAGCTCGATGCGAATGTCGTGGAGCAGCTTGTCGAGGGGATGAGCCGCGCGTGCCGCAAAGCTGGATGCGCGTTGATTGGCGGCGAGACTGCGGAGATGCCGGGGTTTTATCCGGTCGGCGAGTATGACCTGGCGGGATTTATTGTTGGCGCGGTCGAGCGCAAGCAGATTTTGACGGGGAAGAATGTGAAGCCGGGAGATGCGTTGCTGGCGTTGCCGTCGGCGGGGCTGCATACGAATGGGTATTCGCTCGCGCGCAAGCTGGTTTTCGATGTTGCGAAGCTCAAGCCGGATACTTACGTCGCGGAAGTGGGGAACAAGATTGGCGCGGAGCTGCTGAAGCCGCATCTTTGCTATGCGCCGGCGCTGAAAAATATTTTGGCGAAAGGCTGGGCTTCGGCTCTTGCACATATTACTGGCGGAGGAATTCCGGGAAATCTGCCGCGCGTGCTGCCTTCGGGCGTGCAGGCGAATGTCGATCTGGGGTCGTGGCCGGTGCCGCCGATTTTCAAATATCTGGCGAAGCTGGGGAAGATCGATACGGACGAGTTGTTGCAGTCGTTCAACATGGGTGTTGGCATGATTCTTGTGGTGCCGCAGGCGAAGGTGCAATCGGTTGAAGCCGATTTAAAGCGGCGGCGCGAGAAATTTTTCCGCATTGGGCGGATTGAGCGCGGCGAATCGGGCAAGGCGCGCGTGGTTTATACGGGGTCGCTGCACCTCTAGGGCAATCGCGTAACAAAAGATCAAACCAGATTGTGAATGGCCTTGCCGATCGGAGGCACAGCAGCCTCTGCGTAGCTGCGCTCCGACACCAGTGTGCTACGACCTTGCTCGTGCTTACGTCGGGCGGAGCCCTTCGAGGCTCAGGGTTTTCAACAAGCCGCGCCCCTACAAATCCGTTACTACTCGACGTCGGCTGCTCGTACTCTCAGAACTCGCTCATTCCAAAAACCGTACCTTCGTACAGGTTTCAACCACGGCACGAATCTGTAACATGACCGCACAAACGGCGCGCGCATCTAACTAAGATGGAGCGCACCGATCATCACGGTAGCTACCGCCACGATCGCTGTGGCCGCAGCGGCATAGAGGTTGCGTCATGAAGCGATTCGGATTGTCTGTCGTCGTATTGCTCAGCTTAGAGGGCTCCGTAATCGCTGGCGCGTGTTTTGCCCAGGCGCAACAGTCGTCGCAACAGCAGCCGGGACAGCAGGCGCAAACGCCGCAGAATCAAATCGCTCCGCAGCCGCCACCACCTCCTCCACCGCAGGAAGACACGACACTTACGGCTGCTATCGACACGCCGAATATCGTGACGGATTCGTCCGTCGATCGGTCGAAGATTGTCTACGTCAGCGATTTCGAGCTCGACGCCGTGGACGGGCAGGGAAAGATGGAGAAGAGCGTGCCGGCGGTTTCGGTTACGAATCCTACGCCGTCGCGCGAACAGCTTCGTGAAGAGGATCAAGCTCCCGAACAGGCCGGGCGACTGGTTGACTTCATGGCGATCACGCTGATCAAGGAATTGCAGCGGGCAGGGTATAGCGCGCACCGGCTACGGCCGGAAGATTCGCGGCCGACCGACGGCATCCGGATCAGCGGAATTTTTGCGGAGCCCGATCCGCAGAACCGATTGCGCCGCGCGGTGATGGGAACGATTACGCCCGAAGGGAAGATGGCGCTTTTTGTTGGGATTGCCAACCTGGCGCGGCCTGAGCAGCCGATTTATGCTGCCGCGGAACCTGGCGGGGCGACTCGCGCGGGATCGGTGATTACGGTGAGTTCGTATGCGCCGGTGGCACGATTTGAACTGGGAAAAGCGACGACCGAGAAGGCGGTTCGCGATACCGCAGCCGGGATTGTTGCTGATCTGAATGCGCTTTTGAGCGCAAACGTAATCGCTTCACGCTGATACGAGGCGATTGCCGCTTCGACGGCGTAGCTCGGGTAACCCTTCCACTACCAAAAATATTCACGAAGGCCGACCAGACCGATGGGCGTCTATGCTCGTCTATGTTGAGGAAAGGGGGTACGCCGATGCGACCCAAGCGATTTATTGCTGTGACTGGAGTTTTGGCTGGATGCGGATTGATCCTGGCGGCTGCGCCGAGCCGGCCGCAAGATGCTCCTCTGATCCCGACGATGCCAGTAATGCCGGCAATGCCCTCGATGCCGGCTGTTGCTTCACTTCCTGCGATGCCCGCCTTGCCTGAGACATCCGCAATGCCAGCGATGCCCGCGTTTCCTGAAACCTACGAATTTCCTGCAATGCCAGCACTCCCTGCCATGCCAGCGATGCCGGCCGTGGCTCCTTTGCCGCCGGAAATTGCCGAGCCCGCGTTCGCTTCACACCGCAACGACGCCGCGACGACGTGCGAGGACCTGCACATTCAATTTGACGGCGACCGCGCCATCATGGAAACCGAAGAGCGCACAGTGTCGAAAACCGAGGCAAGCGTGTTGCGCATCGACAACCTGGAGAACGCGGGGGTGCAGATGCGCGGCTGGGACAAAGACAACTACTCGGTGACGCTGTGCAAATTTGCCGACGGCGACCGTAACGATGCCAAACAGTTGCTGTCGCAGATCAAATTGTCGGTCGACGGTGGCCGCGTGTCTGTGAGCGGTCCGGGCCATGAGCGCAACTGGGCAGCGCACTTGTTGATCTGGACGCCGCGAGGCGCGAACCTGGATGTGAAGGCGAAGAATGGTCCGGTGTCGTTCTCTGAGGTCGACGGGAAGATTTTTGTGCGGGCCACGAACGGTCCGGTGTCGATGTCGAATTGCACGGGCGAGGCGGATCTTGCTTCGCAGAATGGACCGATTTCAATTTCCGGTAAGAGCGGGAAGCTGAAACTGCATACGGAGAATGGGCCGATCAGTATCGCGCTGCAGGGTTCTGGCTGGGGAGACGGCGGTCTTGTTGCTGATGCCGTGAACGGGCCAGTTTCGCTGAGCGTGCCGTCGGAATTTAAGTCGAGCTTCGTGCTGGAATCGCGCGGACATTCGCCGATCAGCTGCCACGCGAGCATCTGTGGCGAGGCGCGGAAGACCTTTGATGACGACGACAATCGGCGCATCGAGTATGGAAGCGGCACGCCGGTGATTCGGCTGTCGACCGTGAATGGGCCGGTTACGGTGAGCGGGGGACGGTAGCGTCCTCTTCTTGGGTGCTTCCGGATTTCGGTTCTCGATTTCGGGGTTCGGAAGTAAGATTTCGGCATGCTGCTGGAAGAACGGGTTGGTCAACCAACCACGGAAGCCGAGGCGGAACGGCTCGCGCTTGAACTCTATGGGCTCCACGTGGCGGCGAAAGCGCTGCCCGGGGAATACGACGACAATTTTCATTTGAAGACGACGGATGCGCCGGCGGTTGGCGCCGAAGTGCCCCTGGCGGGTGCGATTGATGCGGCACCCGTCGCTTCGTCGCCCTTGACCTTCACTGCGGAAACCGACGACGAGAGCGAACTGAATTTTGCGGTGTCGGATGAAGACGGAGCGACAGACGCCGACGCTGTCCCCGCCGCTGAAAAGCCGCAACCGCAGAACGAAAACCCCTGGCAGCCACCCGCCGGCACCGACTTTGTTTTAAAAGTGATGCATCCGGCGCGTGACCCGGCGCTGATCGATTTGCAATGCCAGGCGTTGCAGCATCTGGCGCAACGTGCGCCGCAGATTGGATTGCCGCGCGTCTGCCTGAATAAACTCGGCGAAGCGTTCACTACGATCGTTGGGCAAGACGGTTCGCCGCGGCTCGTCTGGCTGCTCACCTACATTCCCGGAACATTGATGGCGCATGCGAATCCGCATTCGGCGGAAATGCTGCGCAGCCTGGGTGAATTGCTGGGCGAGTTGAGTTCGGGACTGGCACATTTTTCTCACGGCGCGGCGAAGCGCGAATTGAAATGGGACTTCGCGCAGGCCGGCTGGATTCGCGAGCATCTCGACCAGATCGCCGATCCCGAGCGGCGCGCGCTGCTGGAAAAATTCATCGCGTTGTACGACAGCGAAGTTGTGCCGGTGATGAGCCGGCTGCGGCGGAGCGTCGTTTACGGCGACGCGAACGATTACAACGTCCTTGTCGGGAATGTATCGACGCAGCCGCGGCGTGTTGTCAGCGTTTTTGATTTTGGCGACATGCACGAGAGTTTTACGGTGTCGGAAGTCGCGACTGCGGCGGCGTATTCGATTCTTGGAAAAAAAGAGCCGTTGCGCGCGGCTGCGGCGGTTCTTTCGGGTTACTACTCGCGGTTCCTGCTGACCGACGTTGAAATTTCGGTGTTGTATCCGCTGATCGCGATGCGGCTTGCGGTGAGCGTGGTGAATTCGGCGATTCGAGCGAGCGTCAAGCCGGACGACAGCTACGTCACGATCACGGAAGAGCCGGCGTGGGAAGCGCTGACGCGTCTCGCGCGGGTGCACCCGCGATTTGCGCACTACACGCTTCGGGAAGTTTGCGGATTGCAGCCGGTGCCGAAAGCGAGCGCCGTTCGCAAGTGGCTCGCCGCGCATGCGGGTTCTTCGGCGCCGATTCTCGATGTGGATGTGCGCACGACGTCGCCAATCGTGTTCGATCTGGGAGTGGGCAGCGCCTTTCTCGGCGCGGATCCTTCCGCTAGTGAAAGTGAAAAACTCAGCGAAGCGATCTTCGGCGAGCTGCGCAAGGCCAAGCTGAGCGTCGGGGTCGGCCGGTACAACGAACCGCGGTTGCTCTACTCTTCGGCGCTTTTTGGTGCGACGGAAAATCCGACTGACGAGCGACGCACGATTCATCTCGGCGTCGATCTGTTCGTTGCGGCGGGGAGTTCGGTGTACTCGCCGCTCAACGGAGTTGTTCACGCGTTCGCGAATAATCCGGAGCCGCTCGATTACGGTCCGGTGGTGATTTTGCGCCACGGTCCGGGCGGCGGCGAAGAATTTTTCACGTTGTACGGACATTTGACGCGCGAGTCGCTTGGCAAATTGAAGATCGGCCAAACGATTGTGCGCGGCGAACGCATCGGGCGCATCGGCGCGATGGCAGAAAATGGTGGGTGGCCGCCGCATTTACATTTTCAAGTGATTACGGACTTGCTGGATCGCGGCACGGATTTTCCGGGCGTGGCGCTCGCCGCCGAACGCGGCGTGTGGGCGGAGCTTTCACCTAGTCCCAATTTGCTGCTGCGCATTGCCGCTGAAGGAGTCGTCGCCGACGAGAAAGATGTCGCCGATACGCTGGCGGATCGAGAACGCGTGCTGGGCGGGAATCTCAGCGTGTCTTATCGGCGGCCGCTGAAAATCGTGCGTGGTTGGAAGCAGTATCTTTACGACGAGACAGGGCGCGCGTATCTCGACGTATACAACAACGTGCCGCTTGTCGGTCATAGCCACCCACGTGTCGCGCGCGCTGTGGCTCAGCAAATCGGTCTGCTCAATACCAACACGCGATATTTGCACGATAACGTGGTGCGCTACGCGGAGCGGCTTCTCGAATTGATGCCGCCATCGTTGCGCGTTTGCTATTTCGTGAATTCGGGAAGTGAAGCGAACGAGCTGGCGCTGCGTCTGGCGCGCGCTCATACCAAGCGAGAAGACGTGATCGTGCTCGAGCACGCATATCACGGGCACACGTCTTCACTGATTGATTTGAGCCCGTATAAGTTCAATGGGCCGGGCGGTCGCGGGCAGAAGCCGTGGGTGCATGTTGCGCCTCTTGCCGATGATTATCGCGGCGCGTACAAACGCGGCGAGGCGGGCATTGGCACGAAGTACGCGGAGCGCGTCGGCGACGTGATCGCGAACGCGAGTTCCGAAGGCCGCGCGATTGCCGCGTTTCTCGCGGAGACGCTGCCGAGCGTTGCGGGGCAAATCGTTTTTCCGGCGGGCTATCTCGATGGCGTCTATCAGCGCGTGCGCGCTGCCGGAGGCGTTTGCATCGCGGATGAAGTGCAGGTTGGTTTTGGCCGGCTCGGCACGCATTTTTGGGGATTCGAGACGCAAAGGGTCGTGCCCGACATTGTTGTGCTCGGAAAGCCGATCGGTAATGCGTTCCCGCTGGCGGCGGTGGTGACGACGCACGAAATTGCGGCGTCGTTTGCGAACGGGATGGAATTTTTCAGCACGTTCGGAGGCAATCCGGTTTCGTGCGCGGCGGGGCTCGCGGTGCTCGACGTTTTGCGCGAAGAGAAACTGACCGAGAATGCGCTGCGCGTTGGCGAGCATTTGTTGAAGCGCCTGCGCGGGTTGCAGGAGCGACACGCGGTCATTGGCGATGTGCGAGGTTCGGGTTTGTTCCTCGGCGTCGATCTGGTGCGCGACCGCGACACGCGGGTTCCGGCGACGGCGGAAGCGGACTACGTAGTGAATCGCTTGCGCGAACGTGGCGTTCTGGCGGGCACTGACGGGCCGGGTCACAACGTCATCAAGTTGCGGCCGCCGTTGATTTTCTCGAAGGCGGATGCCGATCTTTTCGTCGATACGCTCGATTTAGTTTTGACTGAAGACGCGGCTCAGGTGCCGCGCGCACAGAAACAAGCCGGCATGGCTGCGCAAGCCTGATTCATCGAAGTCTGGCTCGTCAAATCCCCATTCGCTCTCAGTTATATTACTTGACAGTACATTTAGTGAAGAATACCATCGCGTCCCACCATGGAACTCGACGCGTCTCTCTCTTGGCTTGCGCTGACGATGACACCCGGCATCGCCGCGCGTCTTTCCGCTCGATTGCTCGAAGAGTTTGGCTCGCCCGACGAAATCTTCCGTGCGCCCCTGCCGCATCTCGAGCGCCGCAACCTGCCCGCGGCGGTCGCGCAGGCCGTCCACAAAAAGCAGGCTTTCAAGCGTGCCGAAAAGGAACTTGCGTCGATCCGTGCGATCCAAAATTTGCACCTCGTGAGTTGGACGGACCCCGAGTACCCCAAGACGCTGCGGGAGATTTATGACCCGCCGACCCTGCTTTACGTTCGGGGTAACTTAGAGGTTCTGAGCCAGATTTGCATCGGCGTGGTCGGAACGCGCAAGCCGACCTTATATGGAACCCAGATGGCGGAACGTCTGGGCAGGGAGTTGGCGGCGCGCGGTGTGGTGGTGGTGAGCGGGATGGCTCGAGGCATCGACGCGATCGCGCATCAAGGGGCGATGAAGGCGAATGGGCGGGCAATCGGGGTGCTGGGCACGGGTGTCAATATCTGCTATCCCAAGGAAAACAAAAAGCTCTACGAAAAGGTGCTCGAGCGGGGTGCGATTGTCAGCGAATTTCCGCTCGGTACTCACCCGTCGCCCGAGAATTTCCCAATTCGGAACCGCATCGTGGCTGGCATGCCGGTGGGAGTCGTGGTGGTCGAGGGGGCCCAGTACAGCGGGTCGCTGATCACGGCGCGGCTGGCGATGGAGTTTGGGCGCGAGGTATTTGCGGTGCCGGGGAACGTCACTCAGCCGGTGAGCTTCGCGCCGAACCTTCTTATCCGGCAGGGGGCCAAGCTCATCACCAACGGCGAGGACGTCATTGAGGATTTGCCGACTCCGATCCGCGCATTGCTCGTCCGAGCTGAGGCGCCTGAGACCGGGCAGCGGAATTTGCTGGCCGCAGCGAGCCTCAACTCCTCCGAAAAGAAGATCTACGAAGTTTTGTTCATCGACCAACCAGTGCAACTTGATGACATCCTCGAGCGATGCGGCTTGAACTCGTCTGACGTTCTGGCTACCCTTTTTGATCTGGAGATGAAAGGGATCGTGAGACAACTGCCAGGTAAGCAGTTTGCGAAGGTCCTTCTCTAGTCCTCGGAAACCACTGTAATCATTGGGGTTGTTAGGCTTTGCGGAATCGTCATGAATCCGCACGCGCATTTGCCGCATCTTGTTAAGTTAGCGAGAAGGGCACAGGACCCGGTTCGGGGCCTTCGCGCGAGAGAATCCGAGTTACAAAGGAAGAAATGGGACGTTCCCTAGTCATCGTCGAATCGCCTGCCAAGGCGAAAACGATCAACAAGTATTTGGGACGGGATTACACCGTCAAAGCGTCGATCGGGCACGTCATGGACCTGCCGAAAAAGACGATTGGCATTCGTCTGCCCGACGGACCAAAGAAAAAGAAGAAGGGTAAGGGCAAGCGGAAAAGCAAGGCGGACGAGAAACCGCAGAAGCCGATTTTTCTGGACGATGCCAAGATTTTCGAGCCGACCCTGGAGATCATCTACGGTAAAGGCAAAGTCATCAATGATTTGAGGAAGTCGGCGGCAACTGCCGATGCCGTGTACCTGGCGGGTGACCCTGACCGCGAAGGGGAGGCGATCTCTGCCCACCTGCGCGCGGTGTTGACCAAGCCTAGCAAGTACGAAGAAGCTGAGCCATCAGGATTTGGCCGTTTTGGCAAGAACGGGAAAAACGGAAACGGCAAAGACGAAAAGGCGGAAGCGGAAGCCGCTGCGGGAGCCAAGGGTAAAGGCGCCAAAGGAAAGAAGGGCAAGGCTGGAAAGAAAGAAGATAAGGACGAGATCGAAGTTCCGGCCATCGATCCGAAGAAGATCTTTCGGGTCACATTTAATGAAATTACGCCGAAGGCGATTCGCGCGGCGTTCGAGAAGCCGCGGCAGGTTGATAGCAATCTCGTGGACGCGCAGCAAGCGCGCCGGGTACTAGACCGTATCGTCGGTTACAAAGTCTCCCCACTACTTTGGGATAAGGTTCGCCGTGGGCTTTCCGCCGGTCGTGTACAGACTGTCGCCGTGCGGCTGATCGTCGAGCGCGAGCAGGAGATTCGCGCGTTCGTTCCGGTCGAATACTGGTCGATCCACGCGATGCTCGATTCCGGGCAGCCGCCGATCTTTGAGGCCAAGCTCAGCAAGTACAAGGGCGAAGACATCGAGGTTTCGACTCAGGAAGCTGCCGACAAGATCGTCACCGCGGTGAGCAAGGCGCAGTGGGAAGTCGCGTCGGTGAACCAGCGCGAGAAAAAGCGCAATCCGCCTCCGCCGTTCACTACATCGAAATTGCAGCAGGCTGCTTATAACCGCCTGCGATATACGGCGAAGCGCACGATGGGAATCGCGCAACGTTTGTATGAAGGCGTGGAAATGGGCGAAGAAGGGTCGGTCGCGCTGATCACCTACATGCGCACCGATTCGGTCAACGTGTCGAATGACGCGCTGGTGCAGGTACGGGATTTTATTCCCGAGCGCTTTGGTTCCAGCTATCTGCCGGAAAAGCCGAATTATTACAAGTCCAAGAAGGATGCGCAGGAAGCCCACGAAGCCGTGCGTCCTACCGATGTTTCGCGCGCGCCGGAAGATGTCCGCAAGTATCTCGACGACGATTTGTTCAAGCTGTACCAGCTGATCTGGCAGCGCTTTGTGGCGTCGCAGATGATGCCGGCTGTTTTCGATCAGACCACCATCGATATTTCCGCTGGTGATTACACGTTCCGTGCGACCGGATCGGTGCAGAAGTTCGACGGGTATCTGCGGGTTTACCAGACGCCTGCGGCTGTTGCGGATCGCGAGGACGACGAAAAGGATGACGACGGCGAAGGCAAGAATTTGCCGCGGGTCGAAGAGGGGCAAGTTTTGCGGCTGGATACCATTCGGCCCGACCAGCATTTCACCGAGCCGCCGCCACGCTACACGGAAGCGACGTTAGTGAAAGAGCTGGAAGAAAAGGGCATTGGCCGGCCGTCGACCTACGCGTCGATCATTTCGACGATTGTTGAGCGCGAATACGTCCGCAAGGATCAAGGGCGCTTCACGCCGACGATGTTGGGTGAACGCGTCAATGCGCTGCTCGTGAAGAGCTTCGACGATGTGTTCGACGCCACGTTTACGGCACGGCTGGAAGAAGAACTCGACGAAATTGAAGAGGGCAAGCTGCCCTGGCGCGACGCTGTGCGCGAATTCTGGGAGAAATTTGTCGTCGATTTGGACAAAGCCGACGAGGAAATGATTTCGTATAAGGCCGGCATCCCGACCGGGAAAAAGTGCGAGAAGTGCGGCGAGGGCGAGCTGCTCGAGCGCATCAGCCGGCACGGATTCTTCCTCGGCTGCTCGCGCTATCCCGATTGCGATTTCATTCAGGATATGGCGCCGGAACTTCCGGTGGACGCCGAAAGCAAAACCGAATATTGCGAAAATTGCGGCAAAGAAATGCTGATGAAGCGCGGGCGCTTCGGGGCGTTCCTGGCGTGTAGCGGCTATCCGGATTGCAAGACGACGCGAAGGCTTGTGGAAGGCACGCGCATCGCTCTACAACCCGACGAGCCACTGGAAGAAAAATGCACGCTCTGCGCAAATCACCTGATCAAGAAGCATGGGCGATTCGGCACGTTTATCGGCTGCTCTGGCTATCCGAAGTGCAAATACACGCGCCCGATCACCATGGGGATCAAATGTCCCAAGTGTAGTGACGGCGAATTTGTGAAGCGCGGCAGCATGGGCAAGGGCGGGCGTGGACGTCCGCGCGTTTTCTACGGCTGCTCGCGCTACCCGGATTGCGATTTCACGACACCCTATATGCCGATGTCGGAACCGTGCCCGAAGTGCGGCGCGCCGTTCATCGTGGAGAAGAAGTCGAAGATCGGTGTGGTTCACACCTGCCTTAAGGAAGGTTGCGACTGGGAGCAGTTAGCGCCCGAACCGCAGACGGCTGCCGTTCCCGCACCTGTGGAAGAGCCGACACCGGTCGGCGCCAAGCCCTGAACCTTGTCTCGCCCTGATTGATGGTTCCATTCTGAAACCCGAGGCAATGATCTTCCAAGATAGCCTTGCCGACCTCGGTTGGTATCCCGAACAAGTCGCACTGAAACAGTCGGCTCGCGCCTGCGATCGCTATAGTAACTTCAAGCGAGCTCGCAAATTGCAGACGCAAGGCAATCTCGCACCAATGTTCCGCGCTACCCCAGACTCGGCGCGAAACTTTGAGTCTGTCCTCGGGATCCGGTCATGAAGCAGTCCGCAGAAAAATATCTGCAGTATTTGAGCTCGGTGAGGAATTCTTCGCCGCACACGATCCTGAATTACGGCAAGGATCTGAGCCAATTTCTTGAGTATCTTTCGCCGCCGGGAGCGCAGCCTCCTGCACTGAACCAGATAACGCACACCATCATTCGTGAATTTGTGGCGCATCTGCACGATCAGGGGCTGGAGAAAAGCTCGATCGCGCGCAAGCTCGCGGCGCTGCGGTCATTTTTCAAATATTGCGTGCGCGAGGGATTGTTGCCTGAAAATCCGGCGCGGCTGGTGCCAACGCCGAAGCTGCCCAAGCGGATACCGTCGGTGTTGTCGGCGGAAGAGATGAACGGCTTTCTGAATCACCTTGGCGATATTGGAACTGCCGGACAGACGGCCGCGGATGGAGTGAGTTCTCGAGTCGATCGAACCGCTATCGGGATGCCTCAAATAGTTGATGATGCCGCCAAACGCTCGAGCCGAAAAAGCGAACGCGTTTATTTGCGACGCGACCGCGCGCTGCTCGAGCTTTTGTACGCAGCTGGATTGCGCGTCAGCGAACTCACGGGGTTGAATCTGGTCGACATCGATCAAAAAGAGCGCGTTTTGCGCGTGCGCGGCAAAGGCAACAAGGAGCGCATCGTCCCGTACGGAACGAAGGCGCAGGATGCGCTCGAAAAGTATTGGAGTTTGCGCGACGAATTGCTGATGCAAAAGTCAGCGGCGCGCGGCAAGCGGCAAGGGCCGCCGCATACGCAGGCCGTGTTTCTGAATTATGCGGGGCGGCGATTGACCCAGCGATCCGTTGGCCGGCTCGTTAAAAAATACGTGCGGATGGCGAATATCGATTGGGATCTTCACCCGCACTCGCTGCGCCATGCATTCGCCACGCATTTGCTCGCCGATGGAGCCGATCTCCGCGCCATTCAAGAATTGCTCGGCCATCAATCGCTTTCGACCACGCAAAAGTACACGCACGCATCGATCCGCCAATTGATGGATATCTACGACAAAGCGCATCCGCACGCCTGACGTCCCGCACGATTAAGACGAAAGCGCGAAATCGCTATTGACAGACCGTACCTTGTGTGATATGTTGTCTTTTGTATAGAGGCCCGGCGAACTGCCGGGCCTTTTCTTCCCGCCCAAGCAGATTCCGGCGCATTCGTTCGAATCCCATTTTTGGAAACTTATCCTGCCGACCGCGCTAAGCGTCTATGCATGACTGGCTTACATGATTGCTTTTGAAAATAAAACGGCCGGCAGATTTGTCTGCCGGCCGTTTCTGTTCTGTAGTCAGCGAATCTGTCGTTGGGACTTACCGGTGTCCGCCACCGCCGTGCGATCCGCCACCGCCATGAAAACCGCCGCCACCGCCGCCGTGGAAACCACTCACAGCTCCACCGCGGAACCCGCCTCCGGCGCCGCCACGAACGTTTCCACCGGCGAAGCCACGAGAATTACCGAACGTGCTGCGGCCACGGACTCCTACATTCCCGCGTCCACCGTAATAGCCACGTCCGCCGTAGTAACCGCGACCGCCGTAGTAGCCGCCCCGGCCGTAAAATCCGCGACCATAGTATCCGCGCCCGTAGTATCCGCCGCGGAACCAAGGACCGGCACCGATAAAGAGCCCGCCGCTAAACCAGCCCGCACCGTAGTAGCCGTAGGGAGCACAGGCGTATGGATAATAGCCGTAGTAGCCGTAAGCACAGACGGGCGCCGCACCATACCCGTATCCATCGTATCCGCCACCATATCCGTCGTATCCATATCCAGCGTAGCCAGGAGCGCCGACCGCAACGCCAACCGCAACCCGCTGCGCATTCGCATTACCAGCGCCGAGCAGGCAAACCGTCAAGAGCAAAGCCGCCACACCAGCAAATCTGAGGTATCGCATGATAAGGACCCCCTTTCGAGTCCTTGCTACATCCGTCGAATCAACATCTTGCGGGGTCGGGCTTATCATAACTCCCGGCCTCACCCAATTAAACTCCAAATTGGGCAAAAAGTTGCGGTGGCCAGATGCCCCTCAACTCTTACAACCAATTAGATTTAGCAGAAGCCAATTGGTTGCAGACACTTTGCGTTGACGATTTTGCCGTTTGCACCCTATAATTGGCGTTTGTCTTTGAGCCTGGAGGAACGATGTTTGCCGTCATTAAGACCGGGGGAAAGCAATACCGAGTAGCGCCCGGCGATACGATTCGGATTGAGCGGGTTAAGGGCGACGTGGGCGAGAAAGTCACGTTCGGCTCCGTGCTTGCGGTGCACAACGACGAGAAAAAGCTATTGTCGGGCAGCGATGCCAGCAAAGCGACCGTGACCGGAAAGATCATCGCTCACGGCCGAAACAAAAAAGTCACCGTGCTGAAGTTCAAGAAGACCAACCAGTACAAGATTTCGCGCGGCCATCGCCAGAATTACACGTCGGTGCAGGTCAGCGACATCCAGCTGTAAATCCAAGCAAGTTTAAATCGCACAATTTAGAAGGAATTGTCATGGCACATAAGAAGGGCGGCGGTTCGTCAACAAACGGCCGCGATTCACACGGACAGCGACTTGGAGTAAAGCGTTTTGGCGGCCAACACGTAAACGCTGGAACGATTTTGGTTCGGCAGCGCGGCACGAAGCATCAGGCCGGCGTGAACGTCGGACAGGGCAAAGACGACACGCTGTTCGCGCTCGTCACCGGCGTCGTGAAGTTTGAAGACAAGGGGCGTCACGGGCGGTTCATCAGCGTCCAACCGGCGGAGAAGGCTGCGCCGGCAGTAGCGGCCGCGAATTAAGCATTGGCTTTAGACCAGGCGGTTCGGCTTGTGCCGAGCCGCCTTTTTGTTTTTGCGCGACGGCGATTTCTGCGTCGGCGTTCCCTCGAATCACATCTGATGAATGGGAAGCTGTAGCTGTGGAGGCTTGCGTTGTTCGTTGATGAAGCAAAAATATTCGTGAAGGCAGGGAACGGCGGCAACGGCTGCGTCGCGTTCCGGCGGGAGAAGTATGTCCCGCGCGGAGGCCCATCGGGCGGTGACGGCGGGAATGGCGGCAGCGTCTATCTCGAAGCGAATCCGAACGACAACACGCTGCTGCGCTATCGATACAACCGCGAGTTCAAGGCGGACCGCGGGCGTCACGGCGAGGGCTCGAACTGCAGCGGCCATTCGGGCGACGACATGATTCTGCAGGTGCCGGTCGGCACGGTTGCATTCGACGATCAGACCGGCGTGACTATCGCCGATCTGTCGCACGCGGGACAGCGCGTGCTGATTGCGCATGGCGGCCGCGGCGGGCGTGGGAATCAGAATTTTGCGAAACCCTGGCATCAGGCGCCACGTGAACATGAAGACGGATTCGACGGTGAAGAACGCCATCTCCGGCTGGAGCTTCGTTTGCTCGCCGACGTTGGACTCGTGGGATTTCCGAACGCGGGGAAGTCGACGCTGATCTCGGTGATTTCGGCGGCGCGGCCGAAGATTGCGAACTATCCGTTTACGACGCTGGAGCCAAACCTCGGCGTGGTCAATGCGGACGGCGGGACTGGCAAAGAGGTTGGTCGGACGTTCGTCGTCGCCGACCTGCCGGGTTTGATCGAAGGCGCGCATGAAGGCGCGGGGCTGGGAATTCGGTTCTTGAAGCATGTCGAGCGCACGCGTTTGCTGGCGCATTTGATCGACACCAGCGATTTCAATACCGAGGATCCGATTCACTCGTTCGATGTCATCGTGGGCGAACTGCATGCGTTCAGCGATACGCTTGACGATAAACCGATGATCGTCGTCGCGACAAAAATCGACGCGACGACTGATCGAACGAAACTCGAAGAACTGCAGAAGTTTTGCGCTGAGCGAGAACTGGAGTTTCACGCGATCTCAGCGGCCACCGGAGAAGGCGTCAAGGATCTCGTGAGGTCGATGGCGGATGCGCTCGACAAGATTCCGAAGCCGGATGCGCCGGTGGAAGTCGAACAGACGCACGACGAACCCGCTCAGGGTGATTTTCAAACTCCGGCGTAAGTCCTGACGTCCCTTTCGGCGGAGCGTGGCGCTTCCCGGAAAGTATGAGAAAATAAGAGAAAGACCAAGGCTAAGCGGCAACGCTAGGCACGTCCTTCGAGTCGGTTTGCTTTGTTTTGGGAGGATTATTGACGACCGCGCAGGCACAGCGCACCGCCGCAAAACATCATCCGCGCCGCATCGCGCTGTTCGGCGGATCGTTTGATCCCATTCACAACGGGCATTTATCCGTCGCCCGCGCCGCGGACCGGCGATTCAATTTCGATCAGATTCATTTCGTTCCCGCGAGCCGTCCTCCTCATAAGTTGAAGCAGCATCTGGCGCCGTTTCCGCATCGATTTGCGATGGTGGCGCTCGCATGCTCGGAGCATCCGCATTTTGTGCCGTCCGTCGCGGAAGCGGGCGAAGATTTCAGCGGAGCACAGCTGCACTATTCGGTCGATACGGTGCGCTACTTCCGGCACGCGTATCACGGGCAAGGCGATCGCATTTATTTCATCATCGGTGCGGACGCGTTTCTGGATATTCCGATGTGGAAGGAATACGAGACGCTTCTCGGCTTGTGCGATTTCATCGTCGCGAATCGGCCGGGAATTCGCGCCGAGGCGTTGCGACTGGTGATTCCGCCCGAATTGATGGCCCGTGGCGGGGTCCGAAAAGATGTGGAAGACGTGCATGAGTCGAGCGTGGTGGCGCACCTCAATCGCACGTCGGTGTACCTGCTGGACAATGTGTCGAGCGATGTCTCGGCGACGGATATCCGGCGAAAGCGGCATCGCGAACAAAACATTCACGGGCTTGTTTCGGCCCGCGTCGAGGAATACATTTTGAAACAGGACTTATACCGGTGAATTTAAACTCGTTACCCGAAACCGTGCGCATCGCCATCGAGGCCGCGCAAGACAAAAAAGCATCCGCAATTAGCGTGATCGACCTGCGCGAAGTCGGCGCATTCACTTCGTACTTCGTGATCTGCACGGGCTTCAGCACGCCGCAAGTGCAGGCCATCTGCTCGGAGATCGAAGAGCAGCTGCACAAAAAATTTGGCCGTTCGCCGGAGCATCGCGAAGGGCGCGGCTCCGCGGATTGGGCGCTGCTCGATTTCGGCGGATTCGTCGTGCATGTGTTCGGCGAACAGGCTCGGCGCTTTTATGATCTCGAGCGCTTGTGGCGCACGGCTCCGAAGCTGGAAATCCCCGACGAACCCGAAGGAATGAGCAAGACGGTCGTCATGAAGGCGTCATTCGGCGGAAACCCACCGCACGGAGAAGCGGTTTCGAAATGATGTCCGAGCGGCTGCCATGGATCGCCGCCGATCCGGCAACGTCGCGTCTCTTTGAACTCGCGCAGAAAGTCGCGGGGGCTCCCACCACGCTGTTAATCACTGGAGAAAGCGGCACCGGCAAAGATCACCTTGCGCGTGCTATCCACGAAATCGGTCCGCGGCGCGATGCGCCATTCCTGAAGATCGATTGTGCGAGTTTGCCGCCTCATCTCGTCGAGAGCGAACTGTTCGGGCATGAGAAGGGTTCGTTTACCGGAGCTGCCGATCGAAAGCTGGGCCGATTTGAGCTGGGCGGCGCGGGCACAATTGTGTTGGATGAAGTCGCGGCGCTTTCGCCTGTTGCACAAAGCAAGATGCTGCGCGTGCTGCAGGAGCGCTCGTTCGAGCGGCTCGGCGGCAACGAGACTCTGCGAATCGAAGCGCGGCTCATGGCGTTGACCAACGTCGATTTGTCGGCCGCCGTAGCAGCGGGGACGTTTCGCGAAGATCTGTTCTTCCGGTTGAACGTGCTGACGCTCCATGTGTCGCCGCTCCGCGAACGCCGAGCCGATATTTTGCCGTTGGCCGAGCACCTGTTGACGAGAGTGCGAGGAGTTCACGGTCGCCCGTGCGAATTCAGCGACATGTCTCGCCGGATGCTCACCGCGTACGACTGGCCGGGAAATGTGCGCGAATTGCGGAACGCGATTGAACGGGCAGTTGTTTTCGGTCAGACGGAAAAGCTGGAGCCAATCGATTTTCCCGAAAACGTGAGATCGGCGGCATCCGGTGTCGGCGGCGCTTCGATGCATTTGCGGTCGCTCGAGGACATCGAGAAGGACGCGATTGCCGCGACGCTGGAAGCGACACATTTTAAGATTGGGAAGGCGTCGGAGATTTTAGGAATTAGCCGCAAGACGCTGCTTGAAAAGCGAAAAAAGTATCAACTCAAGTAAAGCGGCTGTGGTTGTTTGCTTGGCGAGGCCTGAGGCTCCGTGAAAATACGGTTGTTGATGCTGGGCAAGACGCGGCGTCCCGAGATGCGGGTCGTACTCGAAGACTATGTCAAACGCATCGGGCATCAATCGCCGATCGAAATCACCGAAGTTCGTGATGGTGAGGCCGCAGCAAAGAAGCTCGATTCCGATCGCGCTGCGACCGTCATGTTGCTGGATGCCGGCGGCAAACGGTTCTCGTCGGAGTCCTTCGCGAAGTGGATCGGCGACCAACGCGATCGTGGCACGCGCGAATTGGTTTTCGTTTGCGGCGACGCCGACGGATTTCCCGCTGTACTGTTGGAACGCAAACACCCGAAATTTTCGCTAAGCGAAATGACGTATTCGCACGAACTTGCCCGCGTGATGCTCGCCGAGCAGATTTATCGCGCGTTCGCAATATTGGCCGGAAGCCCGTACCCGAAGTAGCACGCCGACCTTTGTCTCACCGAATCGCACACGGTCCGCGCGCCATTAGGCGCGGCACGAGAAAGTGTTGTACAACCTAAACCCTATGGCACTTCGAATCATCCCCGATGAGGGAAAGCCCTCGGCAGCACTCGAGATTCCGCTCGACAGGCCGTTGATCGACTACGATCTCGAACAAATCGATCAGCCGACGCCACGCGACGTCGACGGAGTGCTCGTGTCGCAAGGTTTTCGCGATTTGATCGACGACGCGCGCGGCATTTTGACCGACCTGCTCGCGCACGAACCGCACGCGGCAAGCTCACGCGATTGTGAGTTGGATCTGTCGCACTCCAACGAGCACGTGCTTCAACTCGAGCAACTCACCGGTGCGATTTGCCCGGGAGACGACGAAGTTTACCGGCCCGGTATTTGGATTGTGCTGCGCGACGCGAAGGCGAACCCGAAAGCCAGCCTGCCGCAAGCCACTAAGGAGCGCATCGCGAGCATTGGGCGCGAATTGATGAAGCGCCTTCAACTCGAAGATTGAACTCGCTCGCCTTGCCTGAGAAAATTCACGCATGCCCGAAAACAAAGGACTCCTGATCGTCTACACCGGCCCTGGCAAGGGCAAGACGACGTGTGCGCTCGGCACAGCGTTCCGAGCCGTCGGCCAAGGTCTGCGCGTGCTGATGGTCCAGTTCATTAAAGGTTCGTGGCACTACGGCGAACTCGACTCCGCAAAAATGCTCGGCGACGATAAGTTCGAAATCCGCCCCATGGGTCGTGGCTTCGTGAAAGTCGGTGGAGCCGAAACTGACCCCGAAGACATCAAGATGGCGAACGAATGCTGGGCTGCCGGCCGCGACGCGATCAACAGTGGCACTTACGATCTCGTCGTCCTCGACGAAATCAACTACGTCATCAGCTACAAAATGCTCGACCCCGACGAAATCGTCGAGAGTCTCCGCGCCCGCCCGGAAAATGTTCACGTCATCTGCACCGGCCGAAACGCCCACCCCAAGTTGGTCGAACTCGCCGACCTCGTCACCGAGATGAAAGAGGTCAAACACCCCTACACAAAGGGTATTCTGGCCCAGCGTGGTATAGACTATTAATCTGAGCTGAATGGCCGCCTTTCGCACAAGTGCGGCCCTTTTTATGATTTGTTGTGAATCACCGGTTGCGTTGCCCTGATCCTATTGAGTGATCGCTCGCAGTGACTGACCTGACCTAACTATGGCTTGGTTCAAGCGCGATAAAAAAGCAATCGAACAGGCGACACCGCCCGAAGAGCGCAAGGTGCGCACCGAGGGACTGTGGGTCAAGTGCGAATCGTGCGGCACCATCGTCTTCCGCAAGGATCTCGAAGCGAATCTGCTCGTCTGCCCGAAGTGCGGCTTCCATTTCAAAATGAACGCCAAGCAGCGCCTCGAGATGCTGCTCGATGGCCGCTGGACCGAGCACGACGCGGGGATGACGTCGACCGATCCGCTTCAGTTCGTCGATACGAAGCCGTATGCCACTCGTTTGAAGGAAGCACGCAAGAAACTGGGAATGAACGACGCCGTGATCACCGCCGAAGGGCAGCTCGCAGGCCGGCCGGTCGTTTGCTGCGCGATGGAATTCAACTTCATCGGTGGCTCCATGGGCGCGGTGGTCGGCGAAAAGGTCACGCGCGGCGTCGAACTGGCGCTCGACACGAGGCAGCCGCTCATCGTGGTGTCCTGCTCGGGCGGAGCCCGCATGATGGAAGGCACGATCAGCCTTATGCAGCTCGCGAAAGTGTCGGCGGCATTGGCGCGGCTCGACGACGCGAAGGTGCCTTATATATCGGTGCTTACCGACCCAACGACTGGCGGAGTCACCGCCAGCTTCGCGATGCTCGGCGATTTGAATATCGGCGAGCCGGGCGCGCTGATCGGTTTCGCTGGCCCGCGCGTCATCGAGCAGACCATTCGCCAGACCTTGCCTGATGGATTTCAGCGCTCAGAGTTTTTGCTGGAGCATGGCTTTCTCGACGCAGTCGTCCCGCGCAAAGAAATGAAGTCGTTTATCGCATCCTCACTCGATCTCCTGCTGAGCTAGTCCAGGTCTTTTGCCATGAACTACGAAGCCGCCGTTCGCTATCTCCTCTCGCTGGGCCGGGAACTCGCCGCGCCCACGCAGGCGTCTGCGGCGAAGTTCGACCTCGAAAACATCATGTTGCTGGCCGAGCGCCTCGGCCGTCCTGACCGAGCCTATCCATCGGTACACGTTGCGGGAACAAACGGCAAAGGCTCGACGGCTGCGTTCCACGAAGCAATACTCCGTGATGCCGGCTTTCGAACGGGGCTGAACACTTCGCCTCATCTGGAGCGCATCAACGAGCGCATCCGCATTAGTGGCGAAGAAATCAGCGACGAGGCATTCGCTGATGTGTTGTCGCGCGTACAGGCAATCACCGAAGAACTCCTCGCCGCCGGCAAGTTGCGCGCCCATCCAACTTATTTCGAATGCGTGACCGCCATGGCGTTTGAATACTTTGCGCAACAGCGCGTAGAGTTTGGTGTTTTCGAAGTTGGCCTGGGAGGTCGCCTCGACTCTACGAACATCCTCACGCCCGTGGTTTCGATCATCACCCGGATCGATTTCGATCACGAAAATTTCCTTGGCCATTCCCTCCGCGAGATCGCCGGAGAAAAAGCAGGAATCATCAAGCCGGCGGTTCCGGTCGTAATGGCCGAGCAACGCGCAGAAGCGCGCGAGGTAATCCGAAATCGCGCAAAGGAACTCTTGTCGCCGGTGATTGATATCAGCGAAGCATTTCGAATCGAAGAAGAATCAATCCAAGACGGCCGCGCCCGCGCGCTGATCACAGAAGTCACGTCCGGCTGGAACATCGAGCTGGCGCCAAGCCTGCCGGGTCGTTTCCAGCTTCAAAACGCGCTCAACGCCGTCGCCGCCGCTCGATTCCTGCAGCAACGAGGCTTCCGCATTTCCGACGAGTCGATCGCACGCGGCGTCGCCACAACCGAGTGGCCGGGCCGCATCGAAAAAATCCACTCGCATCCCGACATCTATCTCGATGGCGCCCACAACCCTTCAGCAGCGCGAGAGTTAGCGCATTTTGTGGAAGAGAGCCTGAAGGGCCGGCGTATCTACCTCTTATACGGAGCGCTCCGCGACAAAGCCGTAGATGAGGTCGCAGGCCTCCTCTTTCCGCTCGCAGCCGAGGTCGTTCTCACCGCCCCGGCGACATCGCGCGCGATTTCCGCATCGCAACTCGATGAGATCGCCGCCCACTACGCCACGAAAAGCAAAACCATCGCAGACGCCGGGGAAGCCATCGAGTATGCTCTTTCGAAAGCCTCGCCCGACGACGTGATTTTCATCACAGGTTCGCTATATCTCGTGGGCCAGTTGCGACTCTACTTGAAGCAGAAGTCGCAGCTCGCCACGGCCGCGGCTGAAAATCACTGAGAAACACCGTAGAATATCGGCTCGCGATTTCGAGGCAGCGTAAGGCCACTTGAACCAGGCGCGATGACAAAGAAACCTTCCACATCGAAGACGGCTCCCGTTTCTGCGAATCTTGAGAGCGTCGCGAAAACGCAATCGGCGTCCGCGAATTCGCAGCCGCTCGTCGGTATCATCATGGGCTCGTCCTCCGATTGGGAAACGATGGAGCACGCCGTCAAAACGCTCACCGATCTCGGCGTTCCACATGAAACGAAGGTTGTGTCGGCTCATCGAACTCCGGATTTGCTGTTCGAATACGCGTCCACCGCCGAGCAGCGTGGCCTCGAGGTCTTGATCGCAGGAGCCGGCGGCGCCGCCCATTTGCCCGGCATGACCGCCTCAAAGACCGTACTGCCAGTGCTCGGCGTTCCGGTCGAATCGAAAGCATTAAAGGGTTTGGATTCTCTCCTCTCCATCGCGCAGATGCCGGGCGGTATTCCGGTCGGCACACTCGCAATCGGCAAAGCCGGCGCAATTAATTCGGCATTGCTGGCAGCGGCGATTCTCGGTGCGAAACATCCCGCGATCCGCGAAGCGTTGCGAAAATTTCGAATCGAGCAGACCGAACGCGTGCTCGCAAATCCCGATCCCTCACTCGCGCCACCCTCGGCCTTCCGCCTGACATCTCCGGAATCCCCCACGACAGACCAGTCAACGCCAGGCACTCCCATTGTCGCCAATGCAAGAAGGAAGCCCGCGTGACCATCGGCATCCTAGGCGGCGGGCAACTCGGCTACATGCTGGCATTGGCGGGCTACCCGCTAGGTTTGCATTTCCGTTTCTTCGATCCGTCTCCCGAAGCTCCCGTAGGCCGTATCGCCCCGCGCGTCAGCGCGGAATTCAGCGATGAGTCCGCGCTCGAAAAATTCGCCAACGGCCTCGAACTCGTCACCTACGAATTCGAAAACGTTCCCGTCGAGTCGGTTCGCTTCCTCGCCGAACACGTCCCTGTCCTACCCTCGGCGGCCGCTCTGGAAGTCGCGCAAGATCGCATCAGCGAGAAAAATTTATTCCAGGACTTGGGAATTCCGACGACAGAGTTCGAACCAGTCTCCGGCCGCGACGATCTCGACACCGCCGTAAAAAAGATCGGCCTCCCCGCAATCTTGAAAACGTCTCGCATGGGCTACGACGGCAAGGGCCAGTGGCTACTCAAAACTCCCGAAGATGTAGCGCGCGCAAAGGCGGAATTGCCCGAGCAATCAGCCGGGACCAACGATTCGAATTCCGCCACCGCCGCCGCCGCCGCGCCGCGCGGAACACCTTACATCCTCGAAAAATTCGTCGCATTCACGCGCGAGCTGAGCGTCATCGCCGTCCGCTCCCGTAACGGAGAAACCGCCGTCTACCCGCTCGTCGAAAACCATCATCGCGCCGGAATCCTTCGCCTCTCGCTCGCCCCAGCGCCCCATCTCGATCCCGCGATCCAGCGCTCCGCCGAGCAAGCCGCCCGCGCCGTCTTCGACGAACTCCAATACGTCGGCGTGCTCGCCATCGAATTCTTCGAGCAAAACGGCAAACTTCTCGCCAACGAAATGGCACCGCGCGTTCACAACTCCGGTCACTGGACAATCGAAGGCGCGCTCACCAGCCAATTCGAAAATCATCTGCGCGCCGTTGTCGGCCTGCCTCTCGGCTCGACGCTCGCCATCGGTTCTTCGGCCATGCTCAATCTGATCGGCGAAACGCCCGACTCTGCTGAAGTCCTCGCGGTTCGAGACGCGCACCTGCACCTGTACGGCAAGACGCCGCGCGCCGGCCGAAAACTCGGCCACGTCACGCTGCGTGCCTCATCTTCCGAGCAACTCGCGTCGCGACTTTCTGAGCTCTCCAGCTTCTTTCACCGCCCAGAGTATTGTCTCGACGCAGTTTTATCCCGTCCGGCCACTCTACGCGCATAAAATCCAGCACAGCAACCCGTCGCGAGCGTCAGTTGCCGCTGATAACGCCCGAATGCTAGGATGCTGACGCATGCTCCCCGCCTCGACGCGCCGAAACCCCTCCGAAC
>DASXPD010000033.1:0-141610 GCA_036493835.1 Candidatus Acidiferrum sp.
TCGCCCGTAACGTCCGTCGTACGGAAATAAAACTGTGGACGATAGCCCGTGAAGAACGGCGTATGACGACCGCCTTCTTCCTTCGTCAACACGTACGCTTCCGCCTTGAACTTCGTGTGCGGCGTGATCGAGCCCGGCTTGCAAACCACCTGCCCGCGCTCCACATCTTCTTTTTCCGTGCCGCGCAGCAGCAACCCGACGTTGTCGCCCGCAAGACCTTCGTCCAGCAACTTGCGGAACATTTCCACGCCCGTCACGATTTTCTTCTGTGTCGGACGGAATCCAACGATCTCGATTTCCTCGCCAACCTTCACCTTGCCGCGCTCAACGCGTCCCGTAACCACCGTGCCGCGGCCCGAGATCGAGAAAATATCTTCGATCGGCATCGCGAACGGCTTATCGATGTCGCGCACCGGCTGCGGTACGTTCTTGTCCACCGCTTCCATCAAATCGTCGATCGCCTTTTCCCACTTGGCGTCGCCGTTCAGCGCCTGCAAGGCGCTGCCGCGAACCATCGCAATCGTGTCGCCGGGGAACTGATACGTCTTCAGGAGTTCGCGAACTTCGAGCTCAACGAGCTCGAGGAGTTCCGCGTCTTCCACCATGTCGCACTTGTTCAAAAACACGACGATCGCTGGCACACCGACCTGGCGAGCAAGCAGAATGTGCTCGCGCGTTTGCGGCATCGGTCCATCCGTCGCCGCAACCACGAGAATCGCGCCATCCATCTGCGCCGCTCCCGTGATCATGTTCTTGATGTAATCCGCGTGACCCGGGCAGTCCATGTGCGCGTAGTGACGATTCGGCGTCTCGTACTCCACGTGCGACACCGCGATCGTAATTCCGCGCTCGCGCTCTTCCGGCGCGTTGTCGATCGAATCGAACGCCCGGAACTGCACCTTCGGGTTGTGCTTCGACAGCACCTTCGTGATCGCTGCCGTCAACGTCGTCTTGCCATGGTCAATGTGACCAATCGTCCCAATATTCACGTGCGGCTTATTGCGCTCGAACTTCTCCTTGGCCATATTCCTCTACCCTCAGTAGATCTGCGTCCTTCTATTACTCGCTGCAACTGCCTACCCTGCCATTGCCACCAATGCTCAACCAAACGAGAACTTGGAGCGGGGGACGGGATTTGAACCCGCAACCATCACCTTGGAAGAGTGAGACTCTACCGTTGAGTTACCCCCGCCCGGTGTTGCAAATCCTTTTAGCCCGCTTCCACATCCAACCTCCGCTCACGACCCGGAGGCCTTACTTATGTCTGGAGCCTGGGACCGGGATTGAACCGGTGACCTCGTCCTTACCAAGGACGCGCTCTACCAACTGAGCTACCCAGGCCAAACCCGTGAACCCGTTCCCCCCAAGAACCAGTATCGAAACCAGTCTCGACCGCTAACTCCAACGCAGTCAGCAACTCCATCTTCGCGGCGCACTTTTCCCTTACGGCGCTTGTGCCGCGTTTCCGTCCGCACTCGAACATCGCTTCATGCGATTGCCCTGCGGTACCCGCGACCATCGTTCGTCGGTCGCCAGCGACTGCCGATTTCATCCCGTGCTCGGCGCGCTTTGCTGCTCAATTTTCCTATCTCAATCTTCTTGGCCCAACTGCTTCGGCCCTACTCATCGCCCTACGAGTCGCCTTGAGTCGATGGTGGACGGGGGAGGATTCGAACCTCCGTAGCCCGCAAGGAGCGGCAGATTTACAGTCTGCTGGTTTTAGCCACTCACCCACCCGTCCTCGAAAATCCGTTCGTCATCAAACTGCTGTCCTACAACTTCTTACCGACAAACGATTCAAGAACGTAAGCGGCAAATCCAAGCGAAAACACAAAAAGGACTCGTGTCAAAAGACACCAGCCCGTCGTTTTTGCTTTGCAGGATTCGCTCCGCTCAATTCCCCCGCGCGTCAGTTAGTGGAGCTGGCGGAGGGAATTGAACCCCCGACCCTCTGATTACAAATCAGATGCTCTACCAGCTGAGCTACGCCAGCGCTCTCAAACCGACAAAGAATAGCAGACAGCCTTGGGAGAGCGCAAGTAGCGAACCGAATTTTTCCAGCACGCCAAAGGCCAGCACTGTGGAAAAGGAAGCCTCGGTTCCCTCTTCAACAACCCGTATCCAATTGCAAACAAGTGCCTTAGCGAATCAAGCCACCGGTTCGCTGTGGAAAACTCCCGAATCGCGGGTATGGAGCTGAAATCCCGTTCCAATAACTTCAAATTGGATGCGGTTCATGGGGTCCGCGATTCAACGATACACTTTCCGATCATTTGCGTGAAAATGAATCGCCTATGAATCGTCGCCTCTGGATTCTCTCTGCCGTCGCTCTAGTTTTTATTTCCGTCGCCGCGTTCGCGCTGCATCATTTTTTCGGCGGTGATTCGAGCGACCCGAGAGAAAACGCGCTCGCGATAATTCCCGCCGATACCGAAGCGGTTGTCTTCGCGGACCTGAAGCAACTTCGCACCGCGCCATTTTTTTCGGCCCTCAACGATTGGATGCCGCACCCGCAGCAAGTCGATGCGGATTACGCGAAATTTCTGAACGACACGGGCTTTGACTACGAACGCGATCTCGATCGCGTCGTGATCGCTGCGATCAAACGCGGCCAGACCAACGAGTTTTTCGTAATCGGCGACGGCCGCTTCGATCGAAAAAAAATAAACACGTATGTCTCGGAGTTCGGCACGCACGACAAACACGATGGCCGCGAAGTATTTACCGCGCCTCTAAAAGGTAGCGCTCGCAAAATTTCGTTTGTTTTTCTGAGTCAAAATCGAATCGCGTTGACCGATGATCCCGACCTCGCGTCGTTGCTGCGAAATCCTATCCGCGGCGCGGATGCGAATCAGTGGCGCGAGCGATTCGATCGCGTTGGCGGCTCGCCGATTTTCGCGGTGTTTCGCCAGGACGCCGGCATTGGTTCGCAAATCGCCGCGCACGCTTCGAATGGCGCGCAAGCGCAACAATTCGCCTCGCTGCTCGACCAGCTGCAGTGGATCACACTTGCTGGAGTGCCCGAACAGGATCGCATGCGCGTCGTCGCCGAGGGCGAATGCCCGACCGACGCAACGGCTCACGATCTCGCCAACGTTCTCAACGGCATTCGAATCTTCGCGCAAGCCGGACTGAATGATCCAAAAGTTCGACATCAAATGGACGCTCAGGCGCGCGACGCCTACATCGATCTGATCCACAGCGCCGACATCAAACGAGTGGATCGCGGAGAAGTGAAATCCGTTCGCTTAGTCTTGGAAGTAACACCGGAAGTTTTGAAGGCCACTCGGGTTTCGTCGTCGCCCCCCGCAGCTCCGCCCGTCGCCGCGCCACCTTCTCGTCCGCAGGATTCTTCGACAAAACCGAAAAAGTAACCCGTCACACGGAAGAGTTAGAACTCGTCGGGGACCGGAGGCTTCCGGAGTGATATTGCACGATGAACAAGAGCAAGGCATTTTGCTTGTGATGATTTCGGCTCCGGCGCGGGCGCCATGGCCTAGGAAACTTGATTCGAAAGTCCCGGCCCGCTGGCGGCTGCCATTCGAAATCGAAAGTCGCATTTCGACCCCGATTCCGTACCATTCGCCGCCGAAATTCGACCGCTGCCAGAATATTTACCTCTTCGAACGAGTTAATCTGTTATACTTCCGGCGTAGAAAACTCCGTTAGATCCCAACCGCCACAAATCGCCTAGAGCGAAACAAATCCGAAAACCAGCAAAATGTAATCCATTGAATCTCAATGACTTGCACACTCTTGCTTAGCCAGATCTCGCAACTCGCAGCAAACAAACGACTTGTTCACTCTTCCGAAAACCACCCGGGGTGGCACACCCTGCTCACCCAAAATTTTTCGGAACGAAGTGTGACAGGCGCCCTAATCGCGACAGCCGGGGACAAATTTCGCAAGGAAGAAAGCATATCGGAACGAACGCGGATGGAAAGTCGCGAACGACAGCGATCGGAAAGTCGTGAACGAAAGCGATTGGAAAATCTAGAACGATCGACTAGAGGGAAGAAAGATTAATCGCCAGCCGGCGTAACTGCCTTCATGTAGCGCCACGGATTCACCGGCGCATTGTTGACGCGCACTTCGTAGTGCACGTGCGGCCCAGTTGAACGGCCGCTGATGCCCGTATAACCAACCACCGTGCCGCGCTTGATGCGCTCACCTGGAATCGCCGAGAACGATGACAGGTGCGCATACCAGGTGGTGATGCCAAATCCGTGATCGATCACAACCAGCCGACCGTAACCCGCGTGATTTTCCGCGATCGTCACGACGCCGTCCGCCGTTGCGTGCACTGGCGCGCCGTAGTCAGCCGAAACGTCGACGCCAGTATGAAACGCGCCTTCTCCGCTGAACGGATCAAGCCGTTCGCCAAAGCTATCCGTGATATGTCCCAACACCGGCCAGATCGCCGGGGTGTAAGTCGAATCCGCAAAGCTCATCGACGGCATCAATCGCAATCCGCCGCTCGAAATCGCAATCGCCGCCGCATTCCGCTTCAGAAAGGTGTACTGCTCAACCGAACGATCGAACGCATCTTGCGCATCGGCCGGATTGTCGCTCTGATCGAATGCCGCCGGGTGATAGCGCAGCACGCCATAGGTCATCGCCACTTCAGTAGCCAACGACTGCAACGAATCGAGCCGCTGGTTGGTGTCATCCACGGTATTTTGCAGCGCGCGATACTGCTTCTTTAGAGTTTCCTGGTCATGTCGCAGCGCGTTGTAGTTTCCGACCTTCCACAGCATCCGAGAATAAGACCCCGCCGCGGCCACAACCGTGATGCTCCCAATCAGCGCGAGCACCGCAACCACGTGCAGCACATACGCAGGGATGACCAGCTTCTGCATCTTCCCTGGCGTCGACGCGATATAAAAAGTGTAAGTCTTGCCCTTCATAGTCTGCGGAATCCTTTATGAAAACCAATCAATGATACAGACAGCCCGTATTTTCTTAAAACCGCCGCGACTCTTAGCTCATCTCTACTTACGGCGATCTACAGCCCGAACTGCCCACTAAACGTCGCGGTAAAGGGTGCCGCGACGGTGCGCCATACTAAAATCTGTAGGCGTTACAGTCAATCCTGTATTTCCCTGCTCTAGGGCCAGCTGTGAGAAAACTGCCCAAGACCTGCCCGAACGGCCAGTCTAATTTTGTTACGCTAAACTAGACGCGAAGAGCGGCTAAAGGTCACTACATCGAATTCCTGAAAACCATTGAATGAAGACCCCAGAGAATACACTCATCCGAAAAATTCTCGGGAAGTCGTCGCGAACCAACGACTTAAACTCCGCTGTGCGTCTGGGGATCGGTGATGACGCCGCTCTGTTTGCCCCTCGAAGCGGCTACGAAACCATTTTAACCTGCGATTGGTTCCTGGAAGGAACACATTTTCTTCGCGATCGTCACCCAGCCGACTCGGTTGGTTGGAAATGTTTGACCCGCGCGGCGAGCGACATCGCTGCCATGGGTGGTACACCGCGCTGTTTCTTATTGAACCTCGCGCTGCCCAACGAATTAACCGGCAGCTGGCTGACAGGTTTCCTCGGAGGCTTGCGACGCGCCTCGCGAAAACTGCAATGCCCCATCGCCGGCGGCGACACCACGCGACAAAATCGAGTCCTTATAAATGTCACGGTGATCGGTGAAGTTCGAACTGGCCGAGCATTGCTTAGGTCCGGCGCTCGCCCCGGTGACATTATTTACGTGAGCGGCCGACTGGGCGAAGCCGAACTCGGCCTGTCCGCGCTCCGTGCCGCCCGCAGCAAAATTCGCGTCAACGATCCGATCCTGCGCAAGCATCTCTATCCCGAACCCCGCATCGCGCTGGGCTCTTGGCTAGCCGATCATCGGCTCGCAACCGCCGCGATGGATCTCTCCGACGGCTTATCCACTGATCTAGCGCGCTTCTGCGCAAGCAGCAACGTCGGCGCCACGATCAGCACATCAAAGCTCTCCGCCACAGCAGTTCGACTCAGCTCAGCCCCAAAACGGAACAGCCGTCAGCCTTCGCGCGACGCAAGCCCTACTCCCGTGACCAACAAATCGCTGTCCTTGGCTCTTAACGGCGGCGACGACTACGAATTGCTGTTCACCGTCGCTCGAAGCAAAGCGCACAAAATTCCGTCGACGTACCGTGGACTGAAACTCTCCGCCATCGGCGAAATCACCCAAGGTTCACGCCTGATTCTCGAATCAAACAACCGCGAATCGAATCTACAACCCGGCGGCTGGGACCCGTTCCGGTCAATGTGACCCGACCGCACAAGACGCCGAAACGAAACACGTCGTAAGCCGCGAGCTCAAAAGTCAAACTTCGTTCTCACGTCGGTAGGTGCTAAGGATTCGAGGGCACGGCCGCCGCTGTGGCTGCGGCGGTTTTCGGCGGCGGGGCAGCAGGCGCAGTGTCGGCGGGAGGCTTGGCTTTGCGTTCGGCGGGTTCGTCTTCGGTTGGCGCGGTGTCGGGCGTGTCGACGTGGACGGCGTGGTCGCGCGCTTCTTGTTCCAGCGGCACGACGTTCGCGAATTCGACTTCAGGCGCTCCGGCCAGCGCGCCCTGCATGAATTCAAGCCAGATCGGCAGTGCGGCGCGCGCTCCTGTTTCTTTTTTTCCGAGCGAAATTTGTTTGTCGTCGAAGCCGACCCAGACGCCCGCCGTCAGTTGTGGTGTGAATCCGATGAACCACGCGTCGGTGTAATCCTGCGTCGTGCCCGTTTTTCCACCTGCGGGCCGACCCAGCGCCTTGGCCTGCATTCCGGTGCCGAACTGAATCACTTCTTCGAGCATCGCGGTCATCGTGCGTGCGACTTCCGGCGAAATAACGTCGTGTACTTCGGGGTGCGCTTCTTCGAGCAACGCGCCATCGTAGCTCGTCACGCGCCGAATCATGTGCGGATCAATGCGAATGCCGTCGTTCGGAAATACCGTGAACGCCGAAACGTGTTCCGACAATTTCATGTCGGCCGCACCGAGCGCGAGTGGCAGGTACGGCGGCAGCGACGTCGTGATTCCGAATCGGCGCGTAATATCCACCACCGAATTGATGCCGACTTTCTCCGCCAGTTTTACCGCAGGCACATTGCGTGAACCAGCCAGCGCGCGCCGGAGCGTGATGTTGCCTTCAAATTTTTCGTCGTAGTTGTGCGGTGAATACGGCTGGCCGCCGCTCATCACCGTCATCGGCGCGTCGAGAATCGTATCGAATGGCGTCGCGCCTTTTTCCAGCGCATCCGCGTAAACATAAACCTTGAACGAGCTGCCGACCTGCCGGTAAGCCTGCGTCGCGCGATTGAATTTCGAATCTTCGAAGCTGTAGCCTCCGACCATCGCTTTGATCTCGCCGGTCGGATTGTCGATCGCCAGCATCGCCGCTTGTGGCGCCGGCTGTTGCTCCAACTGCACGCGCACCGTCGATTCCTGAATTTCCTTGATCGAAAACTGCGCGAGGTCGCCGGCCTTCAGTAACTCGCTCGGCTTCTTTCGCCCAGTCCATGCAAAATCCGATGGCGCCAGCACCGCGCGATACTGCCCGATCTTGATCGTCGCATCCTTGTCGCCGACCGCCATCACGAGGCCCGTGACGTAACTTCCCTTGTCGATCGCGTGCCGCCAGTCTTCATCTTCGTAAGTGTCGAGCTTGCCGAGATTGTCGCGCAAAATGTTCGGCAGATCGCCGCGCCAGCCGTGCCGCCGGTCGTAGCTATGCAATCCATCGCGGATCGACTGATTCGCCGCCCGCTGCATCGCGATGTTCAGTGTCGTGTAAACCCGCAGCCCGCGCTCGTGTACCGCTTCCGTGCCGTAGGTCGATTCCAGATATTTGCGGACTTCTTCGAAGAAATACGGCGCAAGATCGTTGCGTGGATACTGCACGTGCAGGCCGAGCGGTGTTTTCTTCGCCGCTTCTTCATCGGCGGCCGTGATTTTCCCCTCTTCGAGCATGCGATAGAGAACAAGATTCCGGCGCGTCAACGCTCCGGTCGGATTCGTCAGCGGCGAAAATTTGGGACCGTTCACCATGCCAGCCAGTAGCGCCGCTTCTTGCAATTTCAAATCGCCGACAGGCTTGCCGAAATAAAATTCCGAAGCGGCCGCGAATCCGTAGTTTCCGTGCGCGAGATAAACCTGATTCGCATACATCGCGAAAATTTGCGGCTTGGTATATCGCCGCTCGATCTGCAGAGCCAACAGCATTTCCTGCATCTTGCGGCGAAAGCTGCGATCGCTGCGATCGAGAAACAAGTTGCCGGCGAGCTGCATGGTGATCGTGCTCGCTCCAGCGGTGATGCGGTGATGCAAGACGTTGCGCCACGCCGCGCCTGCGATGCGAGGAAAGTCGATGCCCCAATGCTCTTCGAAGTGCTGGTCTTCAATCGAGGTCACTGCGCTGTACAAGATCTTTGGGCACTGCTCGTACGTCATCAAAATGCGCCGTTGTAGCGCAAAACTGCCGACCAGCTGCCCGTCGTCGGCATAAATTTCGGTGACAACGTTTGGCCGATACGTTTCGAGCGCGCGAATCTCCGGCAAGTCGCTCGCATACACGAACAACAATCCGCCAGCCGCGCCCAACGCAATCGAGCACAACAGCAGAAACGCCAGCGCCACGCGGTCGATCAACTTCCAGCCGCGCAACCGCAACGTAATCGGAGGCAAACTCAGCATGAAAATCCAATTTTAGCGCACATGTTTCGCCAGGGAGAGGCCGCACCTTGCCTCAAGTTTCCATCACCGCCGTCCATGGGCCATGCACGACAGCGACCACGAATACCGCAACTCTGGATTGGTTAGAGCTGGAAGTAATATTTTTCGCCGGCGCATGCTCGACACAGAGTGCGTCCATCCTGCAACACTTCACGAGCGAAATTGATCCCTTCGCCACATTCCGAGCAGACCACGCGAGGTCCCTTGTACCCGGGCAAGTCGTGGGGCTTTACTTCGACCTTGACCCACTGTTTGTCGAACAGAACGTCTTCGGAAAGCTCGGCGTATGCCTTTTGCTGCCCCGCATCCTTCGTCATGTCGGGAAACATTTCGCGCGCGATCTGTTTACTCGATTCTTTCGCAGCGATGCGGACGGCGCGGCCTGTCGGTAAATCGACGAATGTAGCCGCGACTTTGCCCCAATCTCGAAATTTCAACGCGCGTTTTCCAAGCCGGCAATTTGCGACAAGTCCGATCGCATCCGTCATGCAGCGGTCGATCTCGACGTAGGTCACGATGCGCTTCCGCTCGGCGATGGGATCGGTGATGCCCAACTCACGCAAGCCGAGCATCGCTAGCCGCACTCCGAGCACCTGCCCGGCGCACAAATGCCCATGTGCGACCGCGGCGAGCTGGAGATATTCGTCGAGCGTCTTCACTGAATTAGTCTACCGACGGCGGGATTCAGGCGCTACTTCGATGCTATCGGCGCGGCGGTCGTGGATTCGGACGGCGCGCTCCAGGGGTGTGGCCGTCGCGCTTCCACAATCGCGAACACCGCCATCAATACAGCGAGAAGAGCCATTGCGGCGTCTTCCAAAACTTTTTGCATGTCGATCGGCTGCGGCGTCGCGAAGCATCCGCAATTAATATTCATATGCAGAAGATAGGCGCGCGTGACGACGATGGAAAATCCCACCATGATGGCCGCCAGCATCGTCCCAAAAATGCGCAGCTGCCAACCGATCAGCACGAGGAAACCCAAAATGATTTCTGTAAACGGGAGCGTGTGCGCGACAAACTGCACACCCCACGGCGACAGCAGCTTGAATGCATCCACCTGGAACCCGAAGTTCGCGATATTGGTTGCCAGCGAAAACTTGAAGAAAAACCACGGCCAGAAATGACTGTTGGGGAGGAACGCTTTGGAATATCCGGCGTAAATAAAAATCGGCCCAAGAATCAGGCGGCCGAACCACATTGTTGCGCGGCGAAAATTGAGCGGGCTGGATTGCATCATTGTGGATTCAACGTCTTTGATTCAAAGTCGGCGAACTCAGATTGTAACTCGTGCAGGCCGCTTCTAGGCGAGACATGCGCCTAATTCCGCTTACTTGCCGGCGAGAAGCTGATCGAGGAACTGCTTCAAAATTTCCCAGCTCATCACGCCGGCATATGGAAAAGTCTGGCCGTTGGCGTGAAAAACCGTCGTAGGGGTTTGATTCACGCGATACGTATTGTTGCCCAGCGCCTGATCCTTGGCGATCGACGCGTCGACCGTGCCGCCCTTCACCAGCGCGCGCACCTTGGTCATCTCGGCGGGCGACAACACCTTCGCCACAGTTCCATCCACATCGCCTGATGCTTCCCACTTTTCCTGGTTCTCGAACAGAACCTCTTGCACCGCTTCCAGCTTTCCGATCTGCGCCGCAGCCCGCGAATACTGCGCAGCGACTTTCGAATGCGCGTGCATCGGCAGTGGGAAGTCGCGATGAATGAGGTACACCTTGCCGGTGTTGACGTAGTTGTCCATCAACTGGCGATTCGTTGCCTCATAGAGGCTCTTGCAGGCGGGGCATTGAAAATCGCTGAAAACTTCGATGACGACGGGCGCGCTCTTGGAGCCGAGGGCTTCATGCGGATCTACGTCGGGTACGGAGGCGACGGTCTGCGGTGTCGCTGGTGCCGCCGACAACGACGAGCCTGCCGCGAGACCAGAAATCGAGAACAAGGCCGCCACAACCAGGCTACCGATTGCCGAAACCATTCCGCGACGATTCACGCCATCCCTCCTAGCCAAATGCACTCGACAGGCGGTCAGAGTATCACACGACCCGCTTAGTCTTAAACCCGGCTGGCGGCAGAACGTTCTTCCAAGCCGCCTGCAGCGCCTATCTCCTCTAACCGCATGATTCGGTGAACCTTTCGCCAGATCGCTGAGTTCCTGGTGCCTTTGGATGGTTGGACCGTGGTCGGGGGAAATGGAGTTGATAAGCCGATGCTCAGCATCCTTTCCGTCGCCAGAGCATCTTTATCTTTAGCGGCGACGAGGCCAGCGCTCAGGGTCAACCCTTTGAGATGAACCTCACCGACGTTGAATCATCGGGTCATTTGAGACCAAATGCCCTCGTAAGTCACTATAAAATATAGCTTTATCTTTGTTATAAGGTAACTTGACAAAGAAACACTCAACTTGTATAGTAGGGCGACTCGACGCGGCCCCGGAAGCTAACCCCGGCTCTGTTGTTGACGCAACAGGCTCGAGACTCTAATCCAGAGCCAGCCAAGCAAACGAGTTTAGAAACAAACCGCAATTAGGGAGGATGGGTAGTTATGAGCAAGATTATTGGAATCGACTTGGGAACGACCAACTCGGTTGTCGCCGTGATGCAGGGCGGCGAACCGGTAGTCATCCCGAACCAGGAAGGGGCACGCACAACGCCTTCGGTGGTTGCGATCACCAAGGGTGGTGAGCGTCTCGTCGGTCAGGTAGCCAAGCGCCAAGCTGTGACGAATCCGGAAAACACCGTGTATTCGATCAAGCGTTTCATGGGCCGCGGCTTCAATGAGGTTGGCGAGGAAATGAAGCGTGTTCCCTATCACGTTGTGAAGGGACAGCACGACGACGCGCGCGTCGAAATCTCCGGCAAGGTTTATAGCCCGCCGGAAATCTCGGCGATGATTTTGGGCAAGCTGAAGTCGGCGGCGGAAGACTTTTTGGGTGAGAAGGTGACCAAGGCGGTCATCACCGTTCCCGCGTACTTTAACGACGCGCAACGGCAAGCCACGAAACAGGCGGGCGAAATCGCCGGTCTCGAAGTGGTTCGCATCATCAACGAGCCGACGGCGGCAGCGCTGGCGTATGGCCTCGATAAGAAGTCGGACGAAACGATCGCGGTCTATGACCTCGGCGGCGGCACCTTCGATATTTCGGTGCTGGAAGTCGGCGCCGGCGTCGTGGAAGTGAAGTCGACCAACGGCGATACGCACCTGGGCGGCGATGACGTCGACCAGAAGATCGTCGATTGGTTGATCGATGAATTCAGGAAAGAAAACAACATCGACCTGAGCAAGGACCGGATGGCGCTGCAACGCCTGAAGGAAGCGGCGGAAAAGGCCAAGATCGAACTGTCGCAACTAATGGAGACGGAGATCAATCTTCCCTTCATCACGGCGGGAGCGAGCGGCCCGATTCACATGCAGGTCAAGCTGACGCGCATGCGGCTCGAGCAGTTGATGGGCGATTTGCTGGAACGGTCGATGAAGCCGGTAAAGCAAGCGCTGGAAGACGCGAAGATGTCGCCGAACGACATTCAGGAAGTCGTGCTGGTCGGTGGATCGACGCGTATCCCGAAAGTCGTTTCGCTGGTGCGCAACTTCTTTGGCGGGAAAGAGCCTCACAAGGGCGTGAACCCGGACGAAGTGGTGGCGGTCGGCGCAGCGATTCAGGGCGCGGTGCTTGGCGGAGAAGTGAAGGACATCCTGTTGCTCGACGTGACGCCGCTTTCGCTGGGCGTCGAAACGCTCGGCGGCGTGATGACTGTGCAGATTCCGCGCAACACGACGATCCCGACGCGCAAAGTCGAGACGTATTCGACGGCTTCGGACAATCAGTCGGGCGTGGAAATCCACGTGATGCAGGGCGAGCGCAAGTTCGCCAAGGACAATCGGTCGCTCGGCACGTTCAAGCTGGACGGAATTCCGCCAGCTCCGCGCGGCACGCCGCAAATCGAAGTGACCTTTGACATCGACGCGAACGGAATTTTGAACGTGAGCGCGAAGGATAAGGCCACCAACAAGGAACAGAAGATCACCATTCAATCTTCGACCGGCCTCACGAAAGAAGAAGCCGAGAAGATGCGCGTTGAAGCGGAGTCACACTCCGAGGACGACCGCCGCAGAATGGAAGAGGTCGAATCGCGCAACCGGCTCGACGGTTTGGTTTACCAGGCTGAGAAGCTCGTGCGCGAGAATCGCGAGAAGATTGCTGAAGGCGACGTGAAGGCTGCCGAAGAAGCGATCGACGACGCGAAGAAGGCCATGAACGAGGGCGGAACGGCGCGGCTGCGGTCGGCGACGGAAAACGTCGAAGGCAAGCTGCACAAGATCGCCGAGACGCTCTACAAGACGGGCCAACAGGCCGGGGCTGCGGCAGGTGCGGGAGCTGGTGCGCCGGGTGCGGCGCCGAGCGAAGGGCAACCGAGCGGAGCAGCGGGCGGCGACAAGAAGCCTGATGATGTGATCGACGCCGAGTATGTCGACGTCGATGAGAACAAGCGGCCGAACTAAGTAGGTAAAAGTAGTTCAGGCCTGAACCGTGGGACCGGGGCGCAGCAACTTGAAACGAGCTGCGCCCCAACATGGTTTAACGCGGGATGTGTAACGCTACGCGAAGTTCGAATTTGAGAATTTGAATTTAGGCTGGCCACTGTAGGCGTGCGTGGCTGGTAGAAAATTTATAGAGTCGCGCGGTTGACGCGCACACGATGGCGACCACAACGAAACAAGACTTTTACGAATTGCTTGGGGTCTCGCGCAAAGCGAACGCGAAGGAAATTCGCGCGTCGTTTCGCAAGCTCGCGCGGAAGTATCACCCCGATCTGAATCCCGGCGACAAATCCGCCGAAGAAAAATTCAAGCAGTTACAGGAAGCGTACGACGTTCTGTCGGACACGAAAAAGCGGCAGATGTACGACCAGGTTGGCTTCTACAGCGACAATTATCAGCCAGGAGGTCCGCCTCCTGGACAAGAGTCCAGCGGCGGCGCGCCAAATGTAAATTTCGACTTTGGCGGTTTCGATTTCGGAGGGGGCAGCGGCGCGCCCGGCTCCGTAGGTGGAGGTGGGGGCGCGGGCGGTGGTGCAAGCTTCCGCGATCTCTTCAGCCAATTTTTCCGCGGCGGCGGTCGGGGCGGCGATCTCGAAGCCGAGCAAGAGCCCGGCGGCGATCTCGAGTATCAGATCGAAATTGATTTCTGGGACGCGGTGCGTGGCGCTGTAAAAAAACTTCAGATCACGCGCATGGAAACGTGCGAGACCTGCCACGGCACCGGCGCTGTTGGCTCGCCGCAGACCTGCACAGCATGCGGCGGGACTGGCTCGATTCAGCAGGCCGCCGGCAAAATGCGCTTCAACGTTCCGTGCACGCGTTGCGGCGGCACCGGCAAACTCCGCACCCTCTGCAAGAGCTGCGGCGGCGAAGGCCGCATTCGTCGTAACGAAGCGATCGACGTGCGCATTCCGGCGGGTGTCGCGAGCGGTTCCCGCGTGCGCGTTCCCGGCAAAGGGAACGCCGGCACGATGGGTGCTCCGGCGGGTGACCTCTATCTCCGTGTTGATGTAAAACCGCATCCGTTTTTCGAGCGCCGCGGCAATGATCTTCACGTGAAGGTTCCGGTGACGGTGTCCGAAGCGTCGCTGGGTTCAAAGGTCGAAGTCCCGACGATTGACGGTCGCTCGCTCGTTCGAATTCCGCCGGGCACGAACAGCGGGTCGACGCTGCGATTGCGCGAAAAAGGCGTGCCTGGGCGTAATGGCACGCGTGGCGACGAGTACGTCGAGATCCAGGTGATCGTGCCCAAGCCAACCGACGAGCGCGTGCGCAATCTGATGAAGGAACTCGAACAAATCGAGCCCGGAGATCCACGCAAGGATTTGTTCGCAAAAGCGGGTGGCTGACACAAGGCCGTAACATCAGCGTTTCGGAATTTAGAGCGTACAAAAAGTAAAAACGAAGTAGCTGAAGAGAAATTTGTATGACGATACGAGGACGAAAACGGGCGAAAGCCGGCTACATGATCAGCGCGGTGGCGGAGCTTTACAAACTCCATCCGCAAACGCTGCGCTTGTATGAACGCGTCGGTTTGCTGAAGCCGTCGCGCTCGCAAGGCAACACGCGGCTTTACACCGATGAAGATCTCGAACGGCTCGATGTGATCCTGACGCTCGCCCGCGATATGGGCGTCAATCTCGCCGGCATCGAAATTATTCTGAACATGCGCGAAAAAATGGTCGAGATGGAGCGACAGATGACGGAGTTCGCCACCGTCGTGCAGCAGGAGTTGTCGCGCGTGGCTGCCCTTCGCTCCGATCCGCCTCCGCGCAACGCTATCGTTCGTGCAACGCCGCTTCGCGGAGCCGCGCGAGCGAACCTGCGCGAAGGCTGAAACGTAAACTCGGCCGCGACGAAGCGCGCGGTCTCCCGCAAAAACCTCATCGATTCACAAATCGTCCACAGCACCGCTTGCTGTCTTCTCAACGGCCTCGTATTCTGTCGTTGAGACGAACTCAGTGGCCCTCGAAAATTGCCAACTCTGCCGCGGCACCGGATGGAGAGTCGTTCCCCGCTCCGACGGCGCCGGTAAAGTCGCCACCGCCTGCGATTGCGGCATGGAAGAACGCGCCAACCGCGTTCTCACTCGCGCACACATCCCCAAGCGCTACGAACACTGCGACTTCGAAAGCTACGTCACCGATCTCGTAGACGGTAAAACCTGGAGCGCGCTACACACCGCGTCGCTCAAGCTCGCCAAGAGCTGGACCGAAACTTTCACGCGCGATTTTCCCGGCGGCTCCGACAAAGGACTGCTCTTCATGGGACCATCCGGCGTAGGCAAAACGCATCTCGCCGTCGCCGCGCTCAAAGAACTAATCGTCCGCGGTCACGGCTGTCTCTTCTGCGACTATCGCGAGCTGCTCAAAGAAATTCAGGCCAGCTACAATCCATCCAGCGAATCCACCGAGATGTCGATCCTCGATCCGATTCGCTCCGTCGAAGTTCTCGTCCTCGACGACCTCGGCGCCAGCAAGCCGTCCGACTGGGTCCGAGACATCGTCAGCATCGTGCTCAACGCGCGCTACAACGAAAAGCGCACCACCATCATCACCACGAATTATCTCGACAACCCGACGTCCGACGGCGAAGCCACGCGCCTGCCGAACGGCAAGCTCATTCCAGCCACGCGCGAAGACTCTCTCGAGCAACGCATCGGCAGCCGCATGCGCTCTCGCCTGTTTGAAATGTGCCGCACCATCGAACTCACCGCCCCCGATTTTCGCCGCGAACGCACGCAAGCTGGCCGCGCCCACGCTTGATCCCCACGTGACGGCCGCCACTCCGATACAACGGAATGCCTCCCAAAACCATCTATCTCAATACGTTGACACCGGGTTCGGCCGCCGCGTATCATCTTGGCGTTGCAGAGTTTTGGACGCCCGCAGCACTTGTCCTCGGTGAGCGCATAACGGTCGTTTTCAGCAACGGACCACATCACGGTTGTCTATAGCGGTGACTGACCTGCCTTCAGCGTCTTTAACTGCGCTTGAAGGTTTAGGCCATCCCTTCGCCAGCCGTACTGCCCGTTGAGCAGCACAACGTTAAGAAGTTCAACCGCGAAGCTGTACCCCTTGCGTCACTCAAATGTCGAGTTGAGAGATCGCAGGGATTCTCAAGCATCAACCATGATTCCGGCATCGCCGGGTCACTAGACATAGACGCAGTTTTTTCTGGAGGCCAACAACCATGTTTTCCGACAACGACAACCTGAATTCTTCCGCAGCTGCAGCCCCCGCACACGATTCCGAGAAGGACCAAGCAACAGATTCTCAAGCTCATACGGAAGCGACCGTAAACGCCGCCGCTCAGGAAGCTACTGCTGCGCCCGTGGCGCAGGCCGATGGCGATCCTCGCCCCGAGCAGGCCACAGCGCCCGCTCCCGCCGCGCCGACTGCTGAAGCTCAGCACGCGCAGCACGAAGCCTCGCAGCAGCATCTCGATCCCGAGGCCGCCGCTGCCGCTGAAGAGGCCGCCGGCTCCGAGGAAATGTCCAAGCTGATCGATCAGTACAGCGAGCCCGTCGAGAGCGCCGCAAACAACGAAATTATAGAAGTTAAAGTCGTCGCCTACACCGAGCACGGCGTCGTCGTCGATGTTGGTGGCAAGACCGAAGGGCTGATCCCGGCTGTCGAGTTCTCCGAGAGCGACATTCCGCGCCCCGAGCCCAACACCACCATCGAAGTGCAGCGCACTGGCGAGCACAAAGACGGCTACGTCATCCTTTCGTATCAAAAAGTTCTGCGTCGCCGCACTTGGGAAAAAATCGAAGCTGCATTCAAGGCCAAAGAGACTGTGACCGGCAAAGTCGTCGATCGCATCAAGGGCGGCCTCGTCGTCGACATCGGCGTGCGCGCATTTCTTCCGGGCTCGCAGTACGACCTGCGTCCGACCGCCAACCTCGACAACCTGATGAAGCAGGAACTCCAGGTTCGCATCACCAAGCTGAATCGCCGCCGCGGCAACGTCGTCGTCAGCCGCCGTGCACTGCTCGAAGAAGAGCTCCACGCCAAGCGCGCTCAGCTCATGGAAACGCTCCACGAGGGCGACAAGGTGAAAGGTCACGTGAAGAACGTCACCGAGTACGGCGCCTTCGTCGACCTCGGCGGCATCGACGGCCTGCTGCACCTCACCGACCTCAGCTGGGGCCGCGTCAAGCATCCATCCGACATCGTCAAGCCCGATCAGGAAGTCGAAGTCATCATCCTGAAGTTCGACAAGGAAAAGCAGCGCGTCTCGCTCGGCCTGAAGCAACTTTCGAACGACCCCTGGGTCGGCGCATCCGAAAAATATCCGGCCGGCGGAAAAGTAAAAGGCAAGATCGTCGGCGTCGTCGACTACGGCGTCTTCGTCGAGCTCGAGCAAGGCATCGAGGGCCTCGTCCACGTTTCCGAAATGAGCTGGAACAAGAAAGTCCAGCATCCTTCGAAAATCGCGAAAGTCGGCGATGAAGTCGACGTCGTCGTGCTCGACATCAAGCCCAGCGATCGCCGCGTTTCGCTCGGCATCAAGCAGGCGCTGCCCGATCCATGGCTGCTCACCGCTGAAAAATATCCGATCGGCACCGTCGTTACCGGCAAAGTCCGCAACATCGCCGAGTTCGGCGCGTTCATCGAAATCGAAGACGGTTTCGACGGCCTCGTGCACGTCAGCGATGTCAGCTGGACCGAGCGCATCAAGAATCCGCACGAAGTTTTCAAAAAAGGCGAGCCGATCACCGCGAAGGTTCTCAAGATTGATCCCGAGAATCGTCGCGTCTCGCTTGGCATCAAGCAGGTCAACGACATTTGGGGCGACTGGTTCAAGCAGCACAAGGTCGGTTCGATCGTGAAGGGCAAAGTTTCGCGCATCGCTACGTTCGGCGCGTTCGTCGAACTCGGCGACAACATCGAAGCGCTTTGCCACAACACCGAAATCGAAGACCGCAAGCGCCGCGATGATGGCCCTGCGGCGTCGATGCATCGCACCTCGACTGGTCCGCTCAAGTCCGCGGGCCCGCTCGAGCCGGGCAAGGAATACGAATTCAAGATCATCAAGATCAGCCCGGAAACGCGCCGCATCGGTCTCAGCTATCGCGCCGCCGCCAAGCAAATCGAACGCCGCGAAATCGAGCAGTATCGCTCGACGACGAAAACGTCTTCGACCGCAACGATCGGTGACGCGCTCAAGCAGAAGCTGGCCGGGCTGAAATAATCTTTAGGGGCGCCGGGGCCTTACCCGCCTCGGCGTATAATTCCTTTACCTGCGGGTCATTTTAATGATAGGAAGAAGGGCAACCGGGAGAGAGTGCCCCCGTAAATCGTTTCGGATCACACTCCTGCAGCGATTTTCGGTACCTGACAAGTGGCAGTCCCACGAGGCAACGGGAAGATGACGAAGCAACCTACATTGACGAAGGCCGACCTCATCGAAGAGGTCCTCAAAGTCACCGAACTCCCTCGCAAGGAGTCGGAAACCATCGTCGAAACCATTTTCGAGAGCATCATCGACGCTCTTCAAAAAGGCGACAAGATTGAAATCCGCGGCTTCGGCAGCTTCCGCACGCGCCAGCGTCGCGGTCGCGTGGGACGCAATCCCAAGACCGGCGCCAAGGTCGAAGTCCCGCCTAAGAAGATTCCATTCTTCAAGCCGAGCAAGGAACTGAAAGACTTCGTCAACACCGCCGACGGCGTCCCCGCGGTCTAAGCAACCATCCGTGGCCTAACCGCCGCGCACAACTTAGCTTTTGGTAGCGTCGGCATCCCTGCCGGCGCTTTTGTTAGCCTCCACGGAAGCCTGTCAGAAGTAAACCCAACTACAATCGCATCCGTCGATTCAAACCGTTTACGCTATCCTTGAATCGCAAATTCGAAGCGCACCGACCGAAAGGCTTCCGTCGCGATGGATTACATCTGGACTCCCTGGCGCTACCAGTACATGAAGCAGGCCGAGAGCAACAATCTCCCCGAATGCATCTTCTGCGACGCCGCCAACCGCAAAGACGATCACACGACGCTCGTCGCCTATCGCGGCAAAAAAGTTTTCATCATCCTCAATCGCTACCCGTACACATCCGGCCACGTCATGGTCGTTCCCTACGCTCACGTCGGCGATCTCAGCAGCGCCGATCCCGAAGCGCTCAGCGAAATGATGCACCTCGCGCAGCGTGTCGAAGGCGCCTTCCGCGCCAATTACAAACCCGACGGCATGAACGTCGGCATGAACATCGGCCGCGCAGGCGGCGCTGGAGTCGTCGGCCACATTCACCTTCACGTGTTGCCGCGCTGGTTCGGCGATTCCAATTTCATGACCGTCGTCGGCGAAACCCGCGTCCTCCCCGAAGACCTCGACACGACGTACAATCGCCTTCGTGAATATCTCGCTTTAGCCGGACATGGAGAATCTCGGTGAATCTCGCGCTGACCGAAGACCAACAACTCCTCCAAAAGAGCGTTCGTGAATTCGCGGAGTCCGAAGTAAAACCGCTCGCTCGCGAAAATGACGAGACCGGCAAATTCCCGCGCGAACTGTTCCGCAAAGCCGCCGAACTCGGCCTCACCGGAGTCGCCATCCCCGAATCCGAAGGCGGCGCCGGCTTCGATCACGTCTCCTACACGATCGTCATCGAAGAAATCTCACGCGCTTGCGCATCCACCGGCGTGATCCTTTCCGTTCAAAATTCGCTCTACTGTGATCCGATTCATCGCCTCGGCACCGTCGAGCAAAAACAAAAATTTCTCATCCCCTTCGCGCGCGGTGAAAAAATCGGCTGCTACGCGCTCACCGAGCCGCAAGCCGGCTCCAACGCCGCCGCACTTCAAACGAAGGCCGTCAAGCAGGGCGACACTTACGTCGTCAACGGCACAAAAGCCTGGATCACCAACGGCGGCGCCGCGGACGCTGCCATCGTCTACGTCAACACCGATCCGCCGAAAGGCGAAAAAGGCATCACCGCGCTGATCGTTGAGAAAGGTACGCCCGGCTTCAAAATCGGCAAGGAAGAAAAAAAACTCGGCATCAACGCCACCGCGTGCAGCGAGCTCGTCTTCACCGATTGCGTCGTCCCCGAATCCAATCGCATCGGCAACGAAGGCGAAGGGTACAAGGTCGCGCTCTCCACGCTCGACGGCGGCCGCATCGGCATCGCAGCGCAAGCGTGTGGCATCGCGCAAGGCGCGTTCGAAGCCGCGCTCGAATATTCAAAGCAGCGCATGGCCTTCGGTCATCCGATTTCGCAATTCCAGGCCATCCAGTTCATGCTCGCCGACATGAGCACCGAACTCGACGCCGCCCGCTTGCTCATTCGCAAAGCCGCATGGAAGCAAGACACTGGCGCCCGCTTCAGCATGGACGCCGCCATCGCCAAACTTTTCGCCAGCGAAATGTCCACGCGCGTCACCCACAAAGCCATCCAGATCCACGGCGGCAACGGCTACAGCCGCGAATACCCCGTCGAACGCAACTACCGTGACGCCCGCATCACCGAAATCTACGAAGGCACCAGCGAAATCCAGCGCCTCGTCATCTCCTCTTGGGTCCTGAAGTCGTAGCAGCGCTGGGATACCACAAGCAATCTTGAAGAATCCTCCCTTGACAACTATCTCTATCTATGTAGACTTGTCATATGGGACGCCGAATCCGCATCTCCCCACAAACTCTATCTCTCCTCGAATCTCTCCTCGCTAAGCCCACAGCCTGGCATCACGGCTACGCCCTCAGCCAACAAACCGGCCTCGCCTCCGGCACCCTCTACCCCATCCTCATGCGCCTCGAAAAACTCCGCTGGCTCGAAACCAGTTGGGAGCAACCCGGCACAGGCGCCGCCACAGGCCGCCCGCCGCGCCATTTATACCGCCTGACCTCCGAAGCGCGCGCCTGGGCCCGCGAAGAACTCGCCGACGCGAAAGAACGAAAAGTCTGGAAGCCCGCGCTAGGCAACGCGTGACGCCATGTCCGAAAACGCAAACACACCCAAACACGATCTCCGCATCGTCCCGACGATAGCGCGCGCCATCGTCCGCGTCTGGCCAACAGAATCACGCGAGTGGGGCCAAGCTTTCGCAGCCGAATTGCCCGCCGCCGAAACAAACCAAGCCGCCGTCTCCTGGCTCATCGGAGGCCTCATGCTCCTACTCCGCGAATGGCTAAAACACGCCTGGCGCAGCCTCGGCCGCCCCATCGGCGCCGCCGCTGGCGAAAAAGGCGGCGCACTGACGCGACGCTTTTCCAGAGTGCCTCGCACTCCCCTGTGGTTAATGCTCGTTCTCACACTTTCGAGCACAGCGATCCTGCTTCATCCCGAAGTCCGACAAGTGCTCGGCAACCTTGGTTCGGTGTATACAAACACGGCATTCCAGCCCGATCGCTGGTCCAGTGTTCAAAAGCTCCGCAAAATTTCAAAAACAAATCGTGACCCACATCTCCTCGCGCTTTTTTCTCTGCTCTCAGATAACGCTGAAGAACGATTGCGCCTTTCCGAAGAAGCCATCGAAAAAGATCCGTCGCTCACCTGGCTCGACTACGAGCAATCGTTGTTGCCTTTGAGTGACTCGACCAGCGAACAGTACTTGTCAACGCAAAAGCTGGATCGCCTTCAGAAATGGGATCCGCAAAACTCCATCCCTCATTTCTTAGCCGCCGAAGTCATCGCCAATCCTGTTCGAACGGAAGCGTTCGACGCCGTAATGCAGGGCAATCGCACTCCAGATCTGGAAAAACGCCTCTCCGCCAATCCTCATTGGGTTTCCGAAATGCACGTCGCATTCACCGCGCCGAAATACGATAACTACGGCAGCCAGGCAATCGAATTGGTTCGCAGCGTCAGTAGTAAATTTTCTGTAAATGATCCAGATATCGCCGAGTACGTTCTGATCCAAAAGAGATTCGTGCAATTCGGGTTGCTGAGAGATTACGTCCAGCTCCTGATGGACCGCGGCGCCGCCTCTGAAAAGGCCGGCAACGCCCAACAGGCGATCGCAACATATTCCGAAGTTTTGCAGTTCGCGCAGCGAGCATCGCTCGGCGCACAAACACCGATGGAGCGCTTCTTCGTTCAGAAAATTGGCGAAGACGCCTGCGAGAAACTCGCGCCTCTCTATACCGCTACAGGCCGCGCCGACGAAGCCTCCTTCGTTACATTTCAGGCGGCGCAGTGGAAAGCCGCTAGCGACCCGAAAATGTTTCGCTATGTGCCGATTCGCTATCGCCAGTCACAGTGGAATTCTTTGGCGTGGAGCGGCATGCTGATCAATCTCTCCAGCCTCTCGATTCTCGTCGTTTTTCCACTGGCGTTGATCAGTTTCCTTTTTGTGTTCGGCCGGCGAAAAATGCCCACCGGGCATCGAGGATTTACCGACTTCGCGGCATCGCTCTTCGCCGACACCGCTCCATGGCTCCTGCTTGCGTCGAGCCTTCTTCTTTATTTCACCTACCATCCCTACGCAAGAATCTACGCCGCATTCCTAAAGGGCGATTCTGCCGCCCCGGACACAGAGTCCTTTCTGTCCGCCATGGCGGCGCCTTTTGCGGTACCGCAAGGTCTCGATTTTCTGCACGATCCCGTCTACGGCTGGTCCAGCCTCATAGCTGCGCTGTGCCTACTCCTCGTTTTCTTCCTCTGGCGCATGATTCTCCGTCGCAAACCCGCCGTCTGAGCCCAGCACCCTGTCATATGGAGTGCGGTGCCCCTGCGCCGCTTTACGGTCTCAACCAATCATCCGCACAAACCGTCGTCCATGATTCCAACGTCAATCATCCCCCGTTGTATTCTGTATCCGTGCTCGATCTCGACTGCGGCCAGGATTTCGACGCATCCCACGACGAAGACTTCTTCGACGCTCTTCCTCCTCGTCCCGCCATCTGCCTGATCGAACTCCGCGCAAAAAACGCCGAATCCGCCGAGCCTCTACTCATCCGCACGCAAGACCTCCGCAAGCGCATGCAGCGCCTCCTCGGCCCGCTCGATCCCACCAGCAAACGCCTCAACCTCCGCGAACTCACGCAAAAAATCCGCTACCGCCTCACCGGCTCAAAATTCGAGCAGTCCTACACCTACTACCAAAACGCGAAGCACCATCTCCCGCATCGCTACTCCAAACTGATGCGCCTCCGTCCGCCCGCCGTTTTAAAAGTCACGCTGCGCAACGCCTATCCCCGCTGCATCGTCACCCGCCGCGTCTCCGTCGACGCCACCGGAACGCCAAACGCCGGCACCTACTACGGCCCCTTCCCTTCCCGCAAATTCGCGCTCGCATTCGCCGAACGCGTCCTCGATTTCTTCAAAGTCCGCCGCTGCCAAATCAAAATTCGCCGCGATCCCACGTTCCCCGGGTGCCTCTACTCCGAAATGAAAATGTGTCTCGCGCCGTGTTTCGCAGGCTGCTCCAAAGAGGAATACGACGCCGAAGTAAATCGTCTCGTGCAATTTCTCGACACCGACGGCAATTCCCTGCGCGCCGCCATTGAACTCGAACGCGAAAAAGCCAGCGACGATCTCGACTTCGAGCGCGCCGCCACCATCCACAAGCGCGTCGAAAAGTTAGACGACGCCCTGCGTGGAAAACCCGACCTCGCCCGCCGCATTCAGGACTTGAACGCCGTCATCCTCCAGCGCTCCGCCGAAGATCAAACCATCACCGCTTTCGCGATCCGCGGCGGCCGCTTCTCCGATCCCTGCTACATCCGCTTCGCCGAAATCGCCGGCCAGCCGCGCTCCGCCGAGCAAATCTTCCGCGAATATCTCGAAACGAATCCGCCGCCGGCAGCATCCGCTGCGAACCCAACTCCATCCGCAAGCCGCATCGAACTCGGCGAACATTTGTGGCTGCTGGCCCGCTGGTATTACAGTAATCCTCGCGAAGGCGAAATCTTTTTCCACGAAAAAGACTGGCCGTATCGCAAGATCATGCGCGCCTGTTCTCGCCTGCTGCTTCCAAAAGGAAGCAACGACGCACCAGGAAAACCCGAAAGCACGAGTCCGAGTCAGCAATCAGGCACCGACACGCAAGGTCAAAGAAAGAGCCCGCAATGACAACCTCCGCCACCGCCGCCGGCACCGCAAAATACGCGCAGCGCTTCCCAGGCCACGCCGCCGAAGGCCACTTCCGCGAATCGCAGGGCCTCGTGCTCTCTTCGATCGGCATCGGCACCTATCTCGGCGCACCCAGCGACAAAGCCGATCAAGCCTATGCCGCATGCATCGCCGCCTCCGTCGAAAAAGGCATCAACGTCATCGACAGCGCCATCAACTATCGTTTCCAGCGCAGCGAACGCTGCATCGGCGCCGCGATCAAATATCTTTTGAAGCAGGGGTTCTCGCGCGAAGAAATTATCATCTGCACCAAAGGCGGCTACCTCACACCCGACGGCGCCATGCCGTCCGACCCCAACGATTATTTTTATCGCGAGTACATCCAGCCGGGCATCCTGACGCCCAACGACATTGTCGGCGGCAGCCACTGCATGACGGCGACTTTCCTCGAAAACCAGATCGGCCGCAGCCTGAAAAATCTTGGAGTTGACTGCATCGACGTCTACTACCTCCACAATCCCGAGTCGCAGCTCAGCGAGATTTCGCGCCCCGATTTCCACGAACGCGTTCGTGACGCGTTCATCTTTCTCGAGTCCGCAGTCGAAGCGGGAAAAATTCAGTTCTACGGCATGGCCACCTGGAATGGATTCCGCCAGGAAGCCCGCTCTCGCGACGCCATGCAACTCGCCGAAATCACCACGATCGCGCACGACATCGCCGGAGACAAACATCATTTCCGCTTCGTCCAGCTCCCGTTCAATCTCGGAATGACCGAAGCGCTCACGCTCGGCAGTCAGACCGTCAACGGCAAAGAAAAAACAGCGATGGAAGCCGCCACCGATCTCGGCATCACGCTGGTCGCAAGCGCCTCGCTGCTGCAAGGCCAGGTAACGCGCAATCTCCCGCCGTTCGTCGCCCAAGCCCTCGGCCTCGAAAGCGACGCCCAGCGCGCCCTGCAATTCGTCCGTTCCGCCCCAGGAATCACCACCGCCTTGGTCGGCATGGCGAACCCCGAGCACGTCATCGCCAACACAAAACTGGTCGGCGTCCCGCCCGCCAACATCGATCAATTCAGCAAGCTCTTCACCCGCGGCGAATCCGCCTGACGTCTTTTTCTCACCGCCGCTGTTGTAGGGGCGGGACTTGCTCCGCCCGGCCGACGCGTCTTGGCGTGCTCTCTCCGTCCACCGCCGCCTCAACCCGATCGTCGACTTGGCCCGCTCGTCGATCGACTCTCGCATCAATCACCGCTCACACCGAGTTGCCGCCCCCATTCCCGGGTGCCATAATCGGTGTCTCAAAACAATCGCGGCTCGCATCAATACTCACGCGTCACCAATCACCAGTCACTCGCTTCACGGGGGCACCAATGGCAATGAGAGACAGCTGGATCGAATCACGGGAAGCCGCTCAGGCCGGCGCCAACGGCAACCGCAACATGTCGCAGATGCATTTCGCCCGTAAAGGCGTCATCACCGAAGAAATGCAGTACGTCGCCAAGCGCGAAAAGCTCGATCCCGATCATGTCCGCAGCGAAATCGCCCGCGGCCGCTGCATCATCCCCGCCAACATTCACCACCGAAATCTCGAGCCGATGGCCATCGGCATTGCCACCGGCTGCAAAATCAACGCCAACATCGGCAATTCCGCCACCACCTCAAACATCGACGAAGAGCTAAAGAAGCTCCATCACGCCGTCCACTACGGCGCCGACACCGTGATGGACCTCAGCACCGGCGGCAACATCCCCGAGATTCGCCAGGCCATCATCAACGCGTCGCCCGTTCCCGTCGGCACCGTTCCCGTTTACGAAGCAATCTCTCGCGTGCGCCGCCCCGAAGATCTAACCTTCGACCTCATGCTCGAAGTTATCGAAGAGCAAGCCGAGCAAGGCGTCGACTACATGACCATCCACGCCGGCGTCCTCCGCGAACACGTTCCACTCGTTCGCAAGCGCATCACCGGCATCGTCAGCCGCGGCGGCTCTCTGATGGCTCACTGGATGGAGCATCACAAAAAGCAGAACTTCCTCTACGAAAACATCGAACGCATCGTCAAGGTTTTCAAAAAGCACGACGTCAGCTTTTCTTTCGGAGACGGCCTGCGTCCCGGTTGCATCGCCGACGCCAGCGACGAAGCGCAATTCGCCGAACTCAAAGTCCTCGGCGAACTCACCAAGAAAGCGTGGGAAGAGGACGTCCAGGTCATGATCGAAGGCCCCGGCCACGTCCCGCTCGACAAAATTAAAGAGCAGGTCGACAAGGAAATGGAGTGGTGCCACGAAGCGCCGTTCTACACGCTCGGCCCTCTCGTGATCGACATCGCCCCCGGCTACGACCACATCACCAGCGCCATCGGCGCCGCCATGATCGGCTGGCACGGCGCGTCGATGCTCTGCTACGTCACGCCAAAGGAACATCTCGGCCTGCCGAATCCGGAAGACGTCAAGCAGGGAGTCATCGCCTATAAAATCGCGGCCCACGCCGCCGACGTCGCCCGTCACCGTCCCGGCGCCCGCGATCGTGACGACGCGCTCAGCTACGCCCGCTTCCTCTTCGACTGGAACAAGCAGTTTGAGCTTTCCCTCGACCCCGCGACCGCCAAGGCCATGCACGACGAGAACCTGCCTGATGACTTCTATAAGGAAGCAAAGTTCTGCTCCATGTGCGGCCCGAAGTTCTGCTCGATGAACATCACCCAACTCGCCGACGCCGAAGGCGGCCACGACCAGACCGAGCGCAAGCAGAAGTTCGCCGAGCTATTGGTAAAGGTGCAGGGCGCCGGCTCCTAAGTCCAACCAAACGCGCATATTAGGCCGCAACGCCGCGCCAGCACGACGATTCCCGGGCGCCAAAAGGAAGCTCGATTCGGGCCAGTGATATCACCTTCATGCCGATGTAACGAATCCGTTAACCGGGATGACGCTTTAGAATAGATACAGACTTTGCCGGAGCGCGTTCCCCGCTTCTGCTTGCTAACATAAGCAAACTCCATCCTGAGTCCTTTTCAGGGGGCGTCCGGACCCCATGCAGAAACCGCTGCCATCCTGCCAAGTCCTGGTCGTCGATGATTCAGCCGTCTCCCGCAAACTTGTGGAGCACGCACTCGAACCGTCGGGCCACACGCTGCTCTTTGCCAAGAGCGGCGCGGAAGCCCTTGAAATGTTCCGCCGTCACGCTCCCTCCATCGTCCTCACCGACTGGATGATGCCCGACTTTTCTGGCCTCGAGCTCTGCCAGAAAATCCGCGCCGAAGACCAGCGTGAATACACCTACGTGATCGTGCTCAGCGCAAAATCCGAAAAAGATAACGTCGTCAAAGGCCTCGCTGCGGGGGCCGACGATTATTTGACGAAGCCTTTCGATGCCGGCGAATTGCTGGCACGCATCGGCGTTGGCTGTCGCACCGTCGAGCTGCATCGCGAAATCGACGCGAAAAATCGATTGCTGGAAGCCCTCGCACACACTGACTCGATGACCGATCTCCCGAATCGCCGCGCGATCGAGGATTGGGCCGGCCGCCAGTTGCGCGGAGCGGCGCGTCATGGTTTTCCGATGTGGGTTGTGCAGGCCGATCTCGATTCGTTCAAGGAAATCAACGACAGCCACGGTCATGATGCCGGCGACATTGTGCTGAAGCGATTCTCCGAAGTGCTGAAGGGCAACACGCGCGCCTCCGACATTTGCGGCCGCATGGGCGGCGACGAATTCCTGCTCGTGATCACCCACGTCGAAAAGCACTACATCGAAGTGACCATCAACCGGTTGCGCGAAGAATGGGCCGGCAGCGAATTTGAATTTGGCGGGAAACGAGTCTCGCTCACGGCAAGTTTCGGCATCGCCGGTTTTTGGGGCCAAAACGCCCCAACTTTTCCAGCCCTCGTCGCCCAAGCCGACAAAGCCCTCTACGCCGCCAAACGCGCCGGCGGCAACCGCGTCGAAGTCAACATCTTGAACGAAGCCCCCGCCCTCCAGCCCCACCGCTAATCGCCGACATTTCTGACAAGTTTCAAAAGGGGAATGAGAGGGGTGTACCCCGGTATGTTTTGTGAAGAGTGCGAAAGTGCTTTGTTTGCGCGGGTTTAGCGGAGGGGTGAAATCAAGAGTGCGGAAGATGTGGAGAATCAGCGACTTACGGATGGGCGCGTTCGAATGAGGCTGGCTACACACCGAACTATAGCAAATACGTAACCAGTTGTCAATAGTAACTTCTAAACGCTTGCATTGATTACGTTTGTGCACGCGTTCGAACCATCGCCCGCCATCGGCCGTGCGTCCGATGAGCGAGGAAGCGATTCGAGCGGACTAAGTTCAATCGCATCCGCTTAGCTTACCTGGTGCCGGGCAATCCGTCGGCGGTAGCAGAAGCCGTCTCTCCTTCCAGCGCAGAGCCCAACTTCCCTTCTCCCCAGCGCTGGCGGAGCGAGGCATTCATGCGGTCGGAGTACAGGCTGGCGACAAGATCGCCGAGTATGCCCGCCACGATGATCGTCGCGATGAAAAAGACTGGGACGAACCACATCGGCTTGTCCATCGCGAGAAACAGATGGAAGAAGGCAAACACCACGAACATGTGCGTCAGGTAAACCTCATAGCTCCGCTGCCCGAGACGCCGGAACGGTCGCAGCATCGCCGGGCATTGCCACTGCGTGCGGGCCGCCGCGATGATCACCATGCATGCGCCTATCGCGAGAAGAGTCTCTTCGAGTCCGGTCGCTCCCAACGGAAACAGAAACGGGAAGCCCGAAAATGCCAGCAACCCAATCACAAGTGCGAGTCCCGTCCACGCCAATATTCGCAACGCAGTCGGGGAAAACTTAGCCCGCGACGCGATGAGCGCCGTCAGGCAACCAAGCGCGATCGCATCCATTCCTCCGAGATAGGAATATTCCTGCCAGGTATCGTTCCCATGCGCGAGTATCGTTCGCCCAAACGGGCCAAGCACGATGAACACGAACAGAAATGGAACAAACAATTTGACGCGGCCCAGCAACCACGCCGCGATGGGAAAGAAGAGATAAAACATCTCTTCGACGGAAAGCGACCAGAGAACATCCCAATTGCCCGGCAAATATCCGCGTCGCGCCTCAAGAACATTGACGTGAAACGTCAGCGCAGCGAGCAGCGCGCGGCCGATCCCGCCGGTCTTCGCCGAGACGACGAAGTCTTTCAGCCCCGCAAAGTGCAGCACGCTGAGCACAGCAAGCAACGCAAGAAGCAACGGCCCAATGCGCGCCAGACGCAGCAGATAAAAGTCGCGAATCTTAATGTCTCGAAGCGCACCCCAGCGCTTGAGAGTGATCGACGTAATCAGAAATCCCGAGATCGCAAAGAAAATCTGAACACCGAACTGTCCGTTCCAAACAAACGCATGCACAAGCGGCTTTGGAAACCCAGCCGTATACGGCACGTGCTCGATAACCAGCCGCATATTGACGTGATTGAGCAGCACCAACAGAATCGCGAGCCCGCGAAGAAGATCGACCCCATCGACTCGCGTCCAACTGTGCCGAACCGCAACGTTCGTTCCCGTCATCGCGATCGATTGTACGCTCGGACACGTCACAATCCGTCGCCGTGTTCGAGAATGACGACCGACTTGTCTATTTCAGGATGGGATTAGCAGAATAAGTCCGCTTTTGGCTGATGTGAAAACCAAATGGAAGTTCAAACCACGGCGTTAAAGAACCTTTTTTCCTTCAAAACCTCTGCCTGTTTTGTGATGTAGTCGATTGGAAATCTTGGTTTCACCTCTTTGACTCGCCGCGCCAGGTCATCAGTCGAGATTCTCTCGTTGTTCTCCGCAGCCTCTCGATCTGCAAATATAAGTGTGCTCGCTAGTTCTAAGTCTGCGGCGTTCGAGTTTCCATATTCGCCAAGGACAAAGTCCAGATCCTCCTGATTTTTGCGCAACAATTCGGATTCGATCTTAGGCAGATTCTCTGGTGCCATGGCACTTGAAATTTGATAACCGTAACCAGACGGATAATTAGTAACGCCCTCCTTCAATACGCCGAGCGCTTCCGCCTCTCCCAAATCGCTTAGTACAGCGGAATCAAATGGACCGTACGAATACAATGAGAAGTTATACCCAAGTGGGACGCTACGAAGTACTTGAGCGAAGTAACACAATTTCATCAGTGCGGTGCGTCCAATCCATCGATTGGGAGAATTTCGCACCAAATATTCCAGGACACTAAGTCGCTCGTTAGTGACACTCATTTTGTAAAACCTCAGCTATTTTTTTCGCTTCCTGCGCATTCTCAGGAAGAACGTACAACAATACTTGATTGTTCGCTTTTAAGTTTGACAGTACGCTTGAGCAACTCGACAAAGGCATCGGCTTTCCAACATCCATTTTCACCCGGATGTCCGGCGTACCCGTCTTGTACCAGGACTTGGATGCTGACTCTTCGGCTTTGATCCAGTGCCTTAGCCCTTCCCTGATTCGCGCCAAACAAACCATATCCTGCAGTGTTGAAACCTCAGGAGTGTGGTACGCGCAGCGAAAGTGGTTCCTACTCGCCAATCTACAGCCGTCATCGCCACCCTTGCCATCCGCCAATAAACCGAGCACTTTCCAATCGTCCCAATCAAGATACTTAGAAATCTCACCCTCCGTTGGCTTCGGAAACACACCATCAGGAAGCAAATTACTCAGGGCGCCGCGCAGATGTACATCGAATGCAACTCGGGTCTTATGAAAATAAACTTGAGTGAACATAAAATATCGTGCCAGCACTAAAGCTTCAACTGCATGAAAGCCACCCTCGGTGATTCCGACCCTGGTTGATCCGCCCTCATCCGACGGAATTGCTTGTAGAGTCTGTATCAGACGGTTTAGGTCAAACTTTCCATATTGAACCCCTATGTGATAAGAATCCCGCAGTAGATAATCCATTCGGTCGGCGTCAAGCTGCCCATCTATAAGTTCCCGCCAAAACAGCGATTGCCGGGCTTTAGTGCTTCCTTCCAATAATGCTGCGACATCGTTTGCTTTGAAGCCGTAGTTGGCGATGTTTTCAGGGTGATCCTCAATGACGCTACGCAGTTTGGTGCGCACGATCGATGCCGAATATTGTTCATGCTTATACTTCGATTACGAGTTCTCGCCCATCGGAAAGAGTTCTTCTGAAGCATGCGAAAAGGGTCCATGTCCCACGTCATGTAAGAGGGCTGCGAGTCGAACAAGTTGTCGGTCTCGATCCAGTCCCGCATTGTTATACCGAAATTCACCTTCGAGAATATCTCTCGATCTCTCCCGAATGGTGTCATACATCAGCGTCGCGGTGTGCATGACTCCTAAGGAGTGCTCGAACCTTGTATGCATCGCGCCCGGATACACTTGGTCAGTCCAGGCCAACTGCCTAATTCGTCGCAGCCTTTGAAAGGCAGGGTCAGAGACAATAGTCCTTTCCCATTCATTGAGCACGATGAATCCGTGAATCGGACAGCGGATCTCGTATGCCGAAGAGGATTTCACGAACTGCAGTGTATTCGAGAATTCATTTCCAAAGCACTCTCATATTATGAGGCGAACAAAAGGCGAATAGCAAGATTCGAATAGAGTCGGATTGCAGCAATTGGTCCGTAATCGATAGTAAGCCTAATTCAGACCGGCTGCGATGTGCGGAAGCCTACGCATAAACGCGGATAAGGTCGGAGTCAACCTATGCTCCGATCTCCAAAAGTTCGATAAGTACTGTCTCAACGAATCTTTTTATCGAAAGAATCTCCTTCTTCTCGGCACCCGTGTGAACTGATCCCGACAACTGCGAGTATACGGATCGGACCAATGCTCCGAATTGAGCTTCGATTAGTTCCGTCCTGATAAGCTGCTGCCGGCGATCGACACGACGCTCGCGGCAAAGGGCGCGGGCTTGTACAAGGAAGTCTGCCAGGGATGCCATCAGCCGCCGGTAAGCGAACCGGAATTCTGGAACTCGGATCGATGGTCAGCGAAAAACGCCGCGGGAGAGCGGTACCTCGATTTGAAGATGCTGGATATTCAGAATGTCGGGACCGATCCGGCGCAGGCACAAGATATGGCGAGCCGCGAAGTGAAGATCCCGGACAGCCTCGGAATCAAGAGCGAGGCGACGAAGCCAGCCGGCGTCGGAATCCAAAGCCACAAGTACGGCGAGGCGCTCGCGGCGGTCGTCGAGAAGACGTCGGAGCAGTGGTACAACAGCCAGCAGCCGCCGGTTTCGGCGGAGTTGCAGGAAAAAATGAATGGATACCGGCCCGTGGGCGTTCGCGCGCCGCTTCAATATAAGGTGCGGCCGCTGAACGGCATTTGGGCGACGCCGCCGTATCTTCACAACGGCTCTGTGCCAAATCTGTGTGCGCTGCTTTCGCCCGTGGAGGAGCGTCCGAAGAAGTTTTATCTCGGGAATCGCGAATACGATCCAGTATGCGTCGGCTATCACACGGAAACCCTGGAAGGCGGATTTGAGATGGACACGACGATCCGCGGCAACTACAACACCGGCCACGAATTCAGCGACACCCCTGGAAAATCCGGCGTCGTGGGCCGCGGCCTGAAACCCGACGAGCGCAAAGCGCTGATCGAATATCTGAAGAGCTTGTAACGCGACTGGCGGAAGCCGCTACTTCAGGCCGTCGAGGACGTAGAGGTCGGAGGTGATGCGGGAATAGGAATAGACGTAGCTCTTGAGGTCGGAAGAGAATGTGGGCGGGGCGTTATCGATGAGGCCGGTGGGATCCATGGGACTGAAAGTCTTGAGAGGTGTGCGCTTGCCGGTGAAAAGATCAATCGTAAAAACATGCATAGGGACTTCGGTGCGACCGACGATGATGTGCTTCTCATCGATCCACTGAACTGGCTCGTCGCCATCCAGGACGCCTGGAATGAGCGTGGCCTTGCCGGTCGCGACATCGTAGACGGCTGGGCGGCGATCGGGGTCGAGCGCCGCTACCAGCTTGCCATCGCTAGAGATGCAGCGCCGGTAACGAAATGAGACGCCTTGCGGACCGAGCGGGCGCGGCGAACCGCCATTGAGATCGTGAATGTACATTCTTACGCCATTTTCGCCGGCGGCATTGCCTTCCTCGAGGACGCGATGACCATCGGGGAAGAAATAAGCCTGGTGGACCTGAACATCGCCGGTATCGATGGCGTGAGATTCGCCGGCACCGGTGGGAAACTGGCTGAGGTGACGCTTGCCATCGGGACCCGGCACCAGGGCGAGAACCCATTTGCCGTCGGGAGAGAGCGAGGGAGCAGTGCCATCGCCCAATCGAATCGCGGGTGAACCGTCGGTAGGCCGAATGTAGAGCGTGCCAGTCTCGCCGCCGGCTTCGCCGGTTTCGTCAAAGGATACGATCTTGCCATCGTCGCTGACATCGCGGGGTACGGTCCAATCGTGCCAGCTGAGATCGATTTCGGATTTTGCGCCGGGGCCGAGGCCGACCATGCCGGCGCGCCAATCGTCGCGAGTAAAGAGGATGCGGCCTTGCTTTGAAATGTCGTGAAGAGTGAGGGTGCCCGTGCCGAGATAGACGAGGCGCTCTTTGCCACCGAGAGTGACGCCGCGGAGTTCGCGGTTGGAGCCAGACTTCGTTCCGGTAAACCAGATTTCGTCACCGTCGGGACGCCATGCAAGGCCTTGAAGGCTGACGAATGAATCGCTGATGATCTTCTTGTTACCGGACGAATCGACGGTGGCGACAAACCCGCCATCATCGCGAGTGTAGGGATGGTCTACGAAGGCTATGAGTTTGCCGTTGGGCGAAATGCGCAGGTGGCTCACCCAGCCTGGAGTTTCATAGAGGACTTTGCCGATGGGATATTCGATTCGAACTTTGCCGACAACGCGACGGATGACGGCAATGTTGGAACCGTCGGGCGACCAATCGGCGTATTCAACGCCGTCAATGACGTCGCGCGGCGCCGCGCCGCCCAGTGGCTGACGCGCGAGCATGCTGGAGAACTCGAAGCCTTCCTGAAAGCGATGACCTATGCCGACAGCAAGTTCACCAGAAGGTGAAACCGCGAAGATGTCCGCAACGCCTGAACTTAAAGGGCGCGATTCGGTACTGCCGGGATTTGCGGAAAAAAGCGAGGAGGTGGTGCCGTCCCACGAGGCCGAGTAAACGAGATTGCCGTCAGGAGTAAAGCGAGCGTTCCAGATCGTGCCGCGGCGGAAGGTGATGCGAAGTGTTTTGGGATTGGGTGCGGCGGGAGCGGGACGGAGAAACGCGCCGAGCGCAGCGCCGACAGCGAGCAAAGCGACACCGGCAACCGCGGGGACGAGCCAACGCCTTCGCCTGGCCGCGCCGGAAGATGCGGCCGGACCTGTGGACGAAACGCTGGAGACGGATTCGAGATCGAAGGCAATGTCGTGCGCGGACTGGAAGCGCTGAGCCGGCTGCTTTTCGAGGCAGTGGCGGACGATGCGTTCGAGCGCGGGAGGGATGGCGGCGGGACTCGAAAGATTGGTGCGTGAGAAGTCTTGCGGATCCTCGTTGAGGATCGCCGTCATCGTTTCCGCGCTGGTGTTGCGTTTGAACGCGCGCTGGCCGCATAGCATCTCGTAGAGGATGCTGCCGAAACTGAAGATGTCGGAGCGATGGTCGACGGCGTCGCCGCGGACTTGCTCGGGCGACATGTAGCCGACGGTGCCGAGGATCTGGCCGGCGCTGGTGTGCGCGTCGACGACCGTGGCGTTTGAAATGCCCGTTGAGGATTGATTGCCGGCGCCGTTCGTTTGAGTGTCTCGGAGTTTGGCGAGGCCGAAGTCGAGAATTTTCACCTGGCCGGTTTTGTTGACGAAAAGATTTTCGGGCTTTAAATCGCGGTGGACGATGCCGCGGTCGTGGGCAACGGCGAGGCCATTGGCGAATTGGACCGCGAGTTCGATGGCTTTGCGCGTGGGCATGCCGGCAGCGGGAATGCGTTCGCGCAGCGATTCGCCCTCCAGGAGCTCGGAAACGATGTAGTGAACGCCGTTGGCTTCGCCGACGTCGTAGATGCTGACGATGTTGGGATGGTTGAGCGCGGCGACGGCGCGGGCTTCCTGCTCGAAACGGCGAAGGCGATCGGGATCGTTGGTGAACGACGCGGGAAGAATTTTCAGCGCGACATCGCGACGCAGGCGCGTGTCGTGGGCGCGATAGACCTCGCCCATTCCGCCGGAGCCGATGAGAGCGACGATTTTGTAGGGGCCGAGCGCAGTGTCGGAAGCGAAGGGCATTGGGCGCGGGGATTATACATTTTCTAGCCGGATCCGGTTAGGCCGAGCGGGGTGGCTGGCGCCTACTCGTGGCGGAGGGCGATGATGGGGTCGGTGTGGATGGCGCGGCGGGCTGGGAGATAGCACGCGATGAGGGCGACGATCGCGAGGAGCAGCGCTACGCCGACGATGGTTGCGGGGTCGTTGGGATGCACGTTGTAGAGCATTTCGGACATGAAGCGGGTCAGGCCGAGTGCGGCGGCTACGCCTGCTGCGAGGCCGATCGCTACGATGGCGATGACTTGTTTGATGACGAGACGCAGGATGTCTCGTGATTGCGCGCCGAGGGCCATGCGGATGCCGAGCTCGCGCGTGCGCCACGCGACTTCGTAAGAGAGCAGGCCGTAGAGGCCGAAGCAGGCGAGCGCGATGGTGAGAACGCCGAAGAAGGAAGATGCGCGCGTCATCAGCCGCTCCTCAAACAACATTCGATCGATGAGATCGGATTGTGTAGAGAGTTCGAAGATGGGCAGGTTGCGATCGGCAGCGTACACGGCTTCGCGAGCAGCGGGCACGATCGTTGTGGGATCGACGGCGGTTCGCAGGGCGAAGTGCGCGCTGTCGGCGAGCAGCGGCTGGTACATCGCCGGCTTGATCTCACGGCGCAATCCGGAGTATTTCGCGTCGCCTACGACGCCGATCACGGAGTAGCCGGGCTGATCACTCACTTCGGGATGGTGATCGGACGGGCCGAAATGCTTTCCGATGGGATTCTGATTCGCGAAATATTTTTGAGCGAAGGCGCGGTTGATGAGCACGGGAGTCGCAGCGGAATTCGTCAGTTCGGAATAAACGATTGGCAGCTTGGCTCCCGCTTTGCGAGCTTCGTCGACGGATTTTCGCGCGGCGCTGAGAGCGGCCTCGGTTTTTGCTGCGGAAACGAAGTCTAGCGCCGTAAATATGCGGCCGGTCAACAATGGGATTTTCATGGTCGAGAAATACTCGAGGCCGATGGTCATCACGTCAACTTCCGGGTTTGTTCCGGAAGGAGCGCCGTCGAGGTGAATGTCGGTGCCGGACTGATTTCCGCTGATCAAAGCTGCGCCAGAGTAAGACACGGAAGTCACGCCGGGAATCGCGGACAAACGCTCTTGCAAGCTGCGGTAGAGCTGCGGACTTTGGGCATCGGTATAGCCCGCGAGAGAAGGGTTGATTCCGAAGACGAGAAGATTTTCGGTCTGGAAGCCGGTATCGAGGGCGCGAAGATTCTGAAGACTGCGAACGAGCAGTCCGGCGCCGACGGCGACGACGATCGAAAGCGCAACTTGCGCGACGACGAGCACGTCTCCCAAGCGAAGCCAGCGAGCGGTGGATCGCTTTGACGCCGAAGATGGACTTTCTTTGAGAGCGGGATTCACTTCGACGCGCCCACAACGGCGAGCGGGAGCCAGGCCGAAGAGGATGCCAGTGACAAAAGTTGTGGCGACTGTGAATGCGAGTACGTGCCAGTTGAGATCGATGATGTAAGGAAACGAACTGTCAAAAGCAGCGTCAGCGATGAAATGCGTGATCGCTCTTACGCCCCACACGGCAAGCAGGACGCCAAGCGCGCCGCCGAGCACGGAAAGAAGAACGCTTTCGGTGAGGAGTTGACGGACGATGCGACCGGGGCTCGCGCCAATGGCGATGCGGAGGGCCATCTCTTTCTGGCGGCGAGCGGAACGCGCCAGCATCAGGCCGGCCACGTTGGCGCACGCGATGAGCAGGACGATTCCGACGGCGACCATCAGGAGATAGAGCATGGGCGCGATTTCCGAGCTTTCTCCGCGAAGCGCCTGCGGCGCCGGAGTCAGCTGAATGGTTGGCTCGTCGGCGTCCTGGAAGAGCGGCTTGGCACCGTGAATCAAATCGTTGCGAAAAACAGTGGTGGCGGCGGCCTGCGCTTGGCCCATCGAGACGCCGGGCCTGAGACGGCCGAGGATGACGACCCAAAAACTATCGGGCTGGTAGAGCCGTTCGCCAGTTGCCCACCATTCGGAACGGATCCGGACCACGAGCGACATCGGCATGTAGAAATCCTGAACCTTGCCCGGAGTGAGATTGGTGAAGTGCGGGTCGGTGACGCCGACGATTGTGGCGGAGGTGTTGTTGAGGCGGACGCTGCGGGCGATGACATTTCGGTCGGAGGCGAATGCGCGACGCCAATAGCTATAGTCGAGGACGATGACGGCTGGGGCTGCGGGATCGTCGTCGGTGGCCCCGAGTGTGCGGCCAAGAAACATCGGAACACCGAGTGTCGAGAAAAAGTCGCCGGAGACGTAAGTGCCGCGCGTAAGTGCAGCTTGGCCGTTACCGCTGAGATTGACGGGCAGCGGACCGCAAAAGGCGGCGAGTTCAGAAAATGCTTCGGAAGCGCGGGCGCGCAGAGATTGAGAAAACGGAACGGAGAGCGAACAGTCCATGCGAACGGATTGACCCGGGCGGTCGTCGCAATCGCCGAAGGAGCTGTGGCCGGAGAGGTCGGGATCTTTGTGGGCTTTCCAGCTGAAGACGACGAGATGCTGTGGGTCGGAGACGGGGATGGAGCGGAGCATGACGCTGTCGATGATGGTGAAGATGGCGGTGTTGGCGCCGATGCCGAGAGCGAGCGTTAACACGACGATGGTGGCGAAGAGCGGGGATTTGCGGATGCCGCGGAATGCGAAGCGCAAATCCTGCATGAGGTGATCGAGCCAGGCGATGGCCCAGACTTCGCGCGTGTCTTCCACGACACGGGTGACGTTGCCGAATTTCCGCGCGGCGGCGTAGCGCGCTTCTTCGGCGGACATGCCGCGAGCGATGTTGTCCTGCGTTTCGATTTCGATGTGATTCTGAATGTCGGATTCAAGATCGGATAAATGGCGCTTGCGATCGCTCTTGTTGGTCAAATGGCTCATGATTTGTTCTCCTGTTTTGCGGGACGCAGGATGCGAGCGATGGCGCCGGCAAATTTGTCCCACTTGCGCGTCTCGAGATCGAGCTGCGCGCGCCCTTTGGGCGTCAGCGAATAAAACTTGGCGCGGCGATTATTTTCGGACGTGCCATCGGCCGCGGCGATCCACTTGCGCTTGATCAGGCGATGCAGCGCGGGATAGAGCGACCCTTGCTCGACTTGCAGAACTTCATCGGAGCGGAATTCGATGGCCTTGGCGATCGCATGGCCATGCGCGGGGCCGAGCAGCAGCGTGCGGAGAATAAGCAGGTCGAGCGTTCCCTGAAGCATTTCAATGCGTTCGAGTTCATCTTTAGTAGACATTCTAGGTGGAGAGTAAATGTGTTCACCTCGAATGTCAAGGGGAGAGCAGTTAGCCGTGGCGACTTCAGCGAGAGAAGCGGTAGGTGATGGTGGCGGTGATATAGGACTTGAGTGGGACGCCGACGACGCGCTCGATTGGTGTCGGAAATGTGGGATCGGTGGGATAGGCGAAGAATTCGGTGGTTTCGCCGGTGTAGCCGTGGGCGATGAGGAATTGTGTCGAGAACAGCAAACGGCCGTCGAGAAAGGGGCGCAAGAGTTCGCCCCGGAATTCGGTGACGCTTGGGCCAGTGAAACCGTCGCCGACGGGCTTGGCAGCGACGTACTCAAATTCGGCGCGCGACTGCAAGCGGAACGGGAGATGGTCATAGGTGCCGACGGCGTCCCATATGTTGCGCGGCGCTTCGGGGACAGGCGCGCCGCTGAGGCGATCGCGGGCGTCGGCTTGCGAATATGAAGCGACGAGCGAGCCGTGCGCGAAGTTGCGCTGGAGCGAGATGGTGAGGGCGCGATTGATCGACGGGCCTTCGTCTTCCTGGAGGCCGGTGTCTGGATCGATTTTTGCAAGTTCCTGGGAGTTTGTGGTGTGGCGCAGCGTGATTTTGAAGTCGCATTTGTCGATCGGTTTGTCGAGGACGAGTTGGTAGGCGTGGGATGGCGCGAGGAGCGTGGGGTTTGTGGCGTCATTCGTGCCGATGCGCGGGTCTTCGGTGTGGAATGCTTCGCCGTAGCTGAGCGCGACGGTCGGAAGAAATGATGAGGTCGAAGCGGGTGGCAGAAATGTGAGTGTGGCTTTCGGGAGCGAGATTGCGGCGAAATGATCGAAGGAGTTTTGCGGAGCAAGGACGTCTTCGTTGACGATCCAGACTTCTTCGCGGCGCAGGCCGATGTCGTAGTGGAAATATTTTGAGAGCGCGCCGTCGAGGGCGATGTACGGCTCGACGAATGAGAGCGTGACATTGTTACTCGTGACAGGCTCGAAGACGCCGGCGGCGTCGAGGCGGTGAAGGTCGAGGTCGCGTGGAGCGTCGCGGCGCAGATCGACTCCCGCTAGGACGGAGAGCCAGCTGCGAAATTTCTGAGTGTAGAGTGTGCCGCCGCCGGCGACCGTGCGGAATTCGCTCTGCTGGATCAGGCCGCCGGGCGCGGTGAGGCTTTGCGTGAAGTCGGGCTCGAAGTTGGATCGCAGCGTCAGATTGTACGTGCGAAAAAATGCGGAGGTGGTGAGCTGCGTGTTGTTGTTGATGCGCCAGGTGTCGCTGGCGATGAAGATGGAAGAGTGGGTGCGATCGAGCTGGCGATTGTCGACGGTGTCGTTGGGAACTGGAGTGTCGATGGGGATGAGGCCGGGGCTGAAAGAGAAGCCGTAATAGCCAACACCGAAAAGAGTGAGTTCGTGACGGCCGAAGTTGAACGCGCGGAACGCATTGATTTTGTACTGCTGGCGATGTTCGAGGCGATCGAGATAGCCGTTGCCGTAGGAGGCTTCGATGGAGACGAAAGCATTCGTGTCGGGATTGTGCGGGCTCCAGCCGGCGACGAGATCGACGTCGCGATAGTCGAACGTGAGCTGCGCGAAAGTGTCGAGGCGGCGGCGCGGGATGTACGTCGCGGCAAGGTCGATCGAGTGATTCCCTTCTCGAACATTGAATGCGCCGCCGTCGACAGCTACGGCTTCGACAATTGGCGCGATCAGAAAATTTGGGTCGGAGTAGCCGTTGCCGTGTGCGTTGGCGGGAAGATTGTTGGGATAGAGGAAATCGCCGATTTGATAGAACTGCGCGATGGGCTCGCCGTGGTCTCCGGCCACGCCGGGCGCGAAATATTGCGGGGCTTTGATGCCGCCGGATGCCGTTTCGACCGGAAGGCCGGGGATCGATACGGGGACGCCGGGGCGGCCGGGATTGGCGTCGAGGACTTGATCGTGGACGACGACGTGTTGCGAGGGATCGGGCGTCAAGGCGGAGGGTGCGGAGTCGCCGACCACGGTGACGGCTTGGCGGAGTGAGGCAACATCGCGAAATTGCAGCATGACTTCGGAGAGAGGCTTTTCACGGGCGACGACGAACTCGACCGTCGCCGGGGCGAAGGATGAGATCTCGGCTGTAAGTGTGTAGGTACCGGCAGAAATATCGTCGAAGGCAAAGCGCCCAGTGGCATCGGAGCTTATTTCACGGGTCGGCGTGGATGAGCCGGCGCGCGGAACCAACGTAACGTGTGCGTTGGCGACTGGACTGCCCTGCGGGTCGACAATTTGCCCTGAGACGCGGCGAGTCTGGGCAATGCAAGATGCACCGAAGAGAAGTACAAACAGCGTCGCGAATGCACAGCGGACGAACGGACGGACTTCGAACAACTCACGAAAGAGAGCGGACATCGCCGGAAAATTGTAACCGACCGGCGCGGTTTACCTAAGCGGACGAGTTCCTACAGCTGCGCGACGTATGCTGCTGGCGCGACGCACGCAGCAACTTCGTTGCCGAGCGAAGCCGCTACTGCACTTCTTGCCGCGGAACAACGTGCAGCTGCGCCGGCGCCAACAGATTCGGCTGCGCCTCGCTGTCGACCATGATGCGACGCACGGCAGCACTCCGGCTGGCGTCGATCGAAGCGATGCCGCGTTCGAGCCAGTAGGCCGCAGCCTCGATCTTCCCTCTATTGAAGAGCAGCGCGCCAAGATTGATCGCGGCTTGCATGTTGTCTGGCGCGATCGTCAGCGCTTCGCGAAAGCAGCGCTCGGCTTCCTGGATGCGGCCGCAAGTCTGCTGCGCGTAACCGAGATCGTTCAGAATTTCGCTGCTCGGCGATTCTTCCGCCACCTGCGAGAACAAATGCACAGCGGTGTCGTAATCGCCGCTGTGGAAACGCTCCAGAGCTGCGAGGGCTTTATCGGCTGGGGACATTATTCCTCCGCGATCGTGGGAGGGACGACCGATAATGTTCAGTTTTCTGAGGCGAAGACGAGAGGAGAGGAAGCTCGTAACGCGGACGGCAGAATATCACATTCGTAATAGTGTCAATATTATATTTTGCTTAGAAATAGGCGTAAGGAGGGCATTCCCATTTTGGGAATGGAAGCGGTCGATTCAAGAGCCGGTGTCCCCTGCCCGTGGAAAAGCAGACTTTACCCGTTGGCGGCGGTCGACGTCGGTTTCAGCAGGATATCGAGGTCGTCGGGGTGAATCGCGCAAAGCAGCGCATCTTCGCGGTCGATATTGCCGTTGCGCACCTGCGTGACCAGCGACTCTTCCAGACTAAACGAACCCTTCTTCTTGGTGATCGCAATTTCCTGATGCAGATGTTGCAGCGCATTGCGGCGAATGTGATGCCGCGCACCATAGCCGACCATGAGCAACTCTGCCGCGGGAACGCGCCCGCCGCCGGATTTTTTCGGCAGCAAAATCTGCGTGTGCACCGCGGCAATCGCCATCGCGAGTTCCTGGCGAATCGAATTCTGCCGCTCGACCGGAAACGAATCCGTGACGCGCGCGATAGAGGTCGCGACATCCGTCGTATGCAGGGTGCTGAAAACGAGATGCCCCGTTTCCGCTGCAGCAACGGCAATGCGCATCGTCTCCGTATCTCGCATTTCGCCGACAACAATAATGTCGGGTGCCTGGCGCAGCGCCGCCCGCAGCGCCGTCGGAAAATCGGGCGCATCGATGCCGATCTCAACCTGCTCAATGATGCTACGCATATGCTGGTGTTCGTACTCGATCGGATCTTCGATGATCACGATATGCCGCGACTCGCGCCGGTTAATGTCGTCGATCAGCGCCGCCATCGTCGTCGATTTGCCAGAGCCGGCTGGCCCGCCAATCAACACCAGTCCACGCGGCAAATGCGCAAGCTGCTCCACCGACGGCGGAAGTCCCAGCTCCTTGAGCTGCGGCACACGCGCCGGCAAAACACGGATCGCCGCCGCCGCGCGTCCCTGCTCGCGATGCAGATTGATGCGAAACCTGCCCAGCCCCGTGATGCGATACGAAGCATCGGTGATCTGCGTTTCGCGATATTGCGCCAACGCATGGCGCGGCAACGCGGGAATCACCGCGGCTTCAATCTCGGGACCATCGAGAATCCCCGGCTCGATCTTGCGCACCTCGCCATTCATGCGCATGCAGGGCGGCGCGCCCGACACAAGCAGCAAATCGCTCGCGCCGCGATGAATCAGTATCGCCAGCCAGCGATCGAGCCGCTCAGTGACGCTCGAGTCGCCATCTTGTGACTCTTGTTCTCGATCGATCTGGTTGAGCCGGGCGGTGTCGTCCATCATCGAAGCACCTGCGGGGAGAGGATGCGAAATTTGAGTGTGAACGAGCGCGAGCGATTCGTCTAGGGTTCTGCGCGGCCTGTGCACGAATTAACATCAGCGCGACACGCGGGTAACACCACGGCAATGTGCAACCTGCGAACGAACAAAAGGGGAGACACGGAGGCAACGACAGCAAACGCCACGTTGAGCGCAAAGCGTTAAGCGTCAGGCGCGGCGCAGAACAATCAGCGAAATCTCCGGCGGCACGCCGAGCCGAACCGGTGCACCTACCGTGCCCAAGCCGCGATTCACGTAGAGCCGCGATGCGTTCGGGTTCGGATTCCCCTTCGGCGCGTCGGGTTCAGCTTGCACCAGAATTTCGTGCGAAGGCTGATACAACGGACGCTCAAACAAGCCAGCAATGTAGTCCGAGATAAATCGCGCCGGCGTAAGCCGATGATCCAGAATCTCCACTTGGATCTGTCCGCCATGCGTATGGCCCGCGAGCGACAATTCGATGCCAAGCTCCGCTGCGCGATTGAAGCTGTTCGGATTGTGCGACAGCAAAATATTCGGAACGTCGCGCCGTATCAGCGAATCCATGTTCGACAGCATCTGCGTCCGATGCCCATTCAAATTGCGCTCACGCTGATAATCGACGCCGATCAAATTAAACTTCGCGCCGTGAAACTCCAGAACCGCGTTTTCCTGCCGCAGCATCTTCATGCCGTGCTGAGCGAAAAGCTCTCCCGCAAGCTGCTCGGCGTCGGCATAAATCTCGTGATTGCCGTTGCAGCCCCAAACGCCCAGCGGCGCATGCAGCCGGCTCACTTCTTCGACGCAATCGGCGATGGGATCGTGCGATCCGGTGATCAAGTCGCCGGTTACCACCGTCAGGTCGGAGCCCAAGTCGTTCGTCATGTCGACCGCGCGGCGCACCGCGGCGCGGCTCATGAACGCGCTCATGTGGATGTCGCTGATTTGCGCGATTTTCATGCCGTCCAGAGCGGGCGGCAGCTTCGCGACAGGAATCTCGATGCGACGGACCTGGTAGTTCAGCCGCTCGGCGGCAAATCCGTAAACGGCGCCGGCAAACGGCGCGGCGCCTGCGAGCACACTGGCGGCACGGAAAAAGTAACGACGCGAAGGATCTGCGAGCCGCTCACCGACAGAATGCCGAGGCGCTGAGCTTCCTACAACACTCGCAACAGCCGAAGCGCCAGCCGCCTGCTCGACGACCGCCGCCGGTGCTTCCACCCGCGGCTTCCGATACCAATTCCACAAACGCTCAACACCGTGAACGACTTCCACAGCCAAAAATGCAAACAGCGCGCTCGAAAACCAAAGCCCAGCAAACATCGCAAGAAGCGCTTCTTTTTGTTTCAGATGCCCGTGGGTACCCATGCGAAATCCGCCAAGAAGGGCGAGGATCACAAGAGCCAGGGCGACGCCATAGAGTGCGCGCGCACCAATACGTAGCCAATTCGGGCGCCATCGACCGGTGGTGCGCCAAATCGCGCGGTACCAAAATCGTTGCGAGAGAAAGAGCGTCGTCAGAACCGCCAATGCAATGGCGATCCGCAAGAGAATCCAGCCCCAATTCAAGGCAAACTCGCTGTTCTAATCACCCCTTATTTTAGCATGTCGGGGCGACGCCTGCCGGAACGGCCACCGCCATGTACCGCAGCGGTAATTTCGTGACGCGACCGCACTTCGTGCGTAACATGAAGCCCGCGCGACGCGTGGCTAAGACGACGCGCCGCCATTCCTTATCCAGGTTCGTGCGTCAAAAGTAGTTGCAGGGTGGAATCGGCGATTTCTGGGTGTGCCAAATCGACTGATCGAAGGGCCAATCTCGAAGGCCCAAATCGAAACCATTTCGAAGGAGAGAAGCGATGAAGAAAGCGATTTTGACGTTGGGTCTCGCAGTCTGTACTTGTCTCGCGTTCGTAGCAACGCCCACGGTGGCGGCTCCAAACGGCGAAGGAGCAACCGCTGCGGCAAAACCGGCAGCGGCGAAAGGCGCTTCCGAACTTGTGCTCGACCAGTGGAACGATATCGGCCGCAAGCTGACCGCGATGGCCGAAGATTTTCCCGAGGCCAAGTATGAATTCAAACCGACCGACGCCCAGCGCACGTTCGCCGCGCAACTGATTCACGCCGCGGCCTCGATGTATTACTTCACCGACGTCGCCGACGGAAAAAAACCGCGCTATTCCGACGATCCAAAGCGCGATGAACTCAAAACGAAAGCGCAGGTCGTGGCGTTCGTAAAAAAGTGCATCGCAGACGGCCAGGCAGCAATCAAGGCGAAAGGCGACAAGGGCATGATGGAAGTCATTGACGCCGGAAACAATCAGATGGTGCCGGTGTATGACCTCGCATACGGCCTCATCGAGCACTCCGGCGAGCATTATGGCCAGCTTGTGGTGTATTACCGCGTTGCGGGATTGGTTCCGCCGGAATCGCGGCCGAAGAAGTAAACGATCGTCAGTTGAAAAAAAACAAAGAGGCGGAGCGAATCACTGCTCCGCCTCTTTTATTTTAGAGCTTCAATGCGGAAGTGTCTCTTACAAGAACAGCGTCAGAGCGAAGCGGCGCTCGCCGCGCTATTTTCCAGCATCGCCATCAGCTGCGTCGGATCGTTCGTCGGCGGCAAGCATGTCTGCCCAGCGCAAACGACCGCCAGCGCCTTGTCGGCCGGAAGATGCGGCAACGTCTCTTTCAGCGCACCCGCCAAATTTGTAAGCGATGCTCCCGGGGTAACGCGCAAAACCGCTTTGCCGAGCCGATACACGCGGTGTGCCGCAACCTCGAGCGCCTGCGCCACCGGATCGTCGGCGCTCCCCGTGATGACGACCTGCATTGGATGATGCGCGAAGAGCGTCGCCGCCAATCCATACGTCGCCGCAAACATTCCGTATTGCGGCGCGATTCCCGCAAACGCTTCCAGCGTTTTCTGTGCGAAGTCGTAGTAACGCGCATCGCCCGTGTAAGCATGCATGCGAACCAGCGCTATCGCCCCGATCGAATTCGCGCCGGGAGTCGGCGAATCCTGAAACGGCTTACGCCGCACTTCGAGGCCACCCATCGGCGCCGCGTCGTGCGGACGATCGAAAAATCCGCCGCCCTCGGCATCGCCATACCGGGCAATTGCGTTGTCGAGCGTGCGCTTCGCCGCGTCGAAATAGCGTGAGTCGAGCGTCGCTTCGTAAGCATCGAGCAGCGCAATCACGCCAAAAACCTGATCGTCGAGCGAGCCTTCGAGCACCGGCCCGCCCATGCGATGACTGAACCCGCGCGATTCGCTCCACGTTTCGCGCAGCATGCGATCCAGCGTCTTGAGCGCAAACCTGCGGCAGCTTCCGCCCAGGCTGCCCTCAAAAACCGTCGCCGCCGCAAAGTACGCCGACACAAACATCGCATTCCAACTGATGTACATCGTCCGATCGATATAAGGCGTCGGCCGCTGCACGCGCGCGGCAAGCATCTTCCCTTTCGCGCCTTGGATCACGAGCCGGACGCTCGATTCCTCCAGACTCAGCGTCTTCGCGATTTCGCGCGGATCGCGCGCCACCCACAAAACATTTTTCGCCGGATTGTGATGCATCTCCCCGTGCGCTTCGACGTCGTAATGCAGCTCCATCACACGCGTCTGCACCGGCGGAAGCGCCGCGCGCAGCTCGTCGAGCGTCCACGTGAAATAGTCGCCGTCATCGTCGAGCGAATAGTCCGCGTCCTGGCTCGCGTAAAAGCCGCCCTCACTTTGGTCTGACAAACTTTCGTTGACCCAGTTGACGATGCCTTCCGCCGTCTCACGCAGAAACGGATTCAGCGTCACCTGCCATCCGTGCAAGTAATTCCGCAACAACTCCGAATTGTCGTACGACATTTTCTCGAAGTGCGGCACGAGCCACCGTTCGTCAACCGAATAACGATGAAAGCCGCCCGCAAGCTGATCGTACACGCCGCCGCGCGCCATTTTCTCCAGCGTCGTTTCCGCCACGGCGAGCAGATGCTTTTCTTTCGTCTGCTGATACCGCTCCAGCACCAGATCGATCGCCGACGAATGCGGAAATTTTGGCGACCGCCCAAAGCCGCCATTCTTGATGTCGAATTGCTGAGTCACCGATTGAATCTGCGCGCTCACCACTTCAGGATCGAACGCCGCGCGCGCTCCCGTAAACACTTCGGCCTGCGCGACGGCATCGACCAACGAGTTCGCTGCACGCTCAAGATCGGGTCGCTTGTTTTTGTACGCGTCGGCTACCGAAAGCAGCACGCGCTTGAATCCCGGCCGCCCAAATTGATCGTCGGGCGGAAAATATGTGCCGCCAAAAAACGGCTTGCCGTCCGGCAGCAAAAATCCCGTCAGCGGCCAGCCACCCTGCCCCGAAAGCGCGCTGATCGCGGATTGATAACGCGAATCGACGTCAGGCCGTTCGTCGCGATCCACCTTCACCGGCACAAAATTTTCGTTGATGATGCGCGCGATCTCCGCGTTTTCGTAGCTCTCGCGATCGATAACGTGGCACCAGTGGCACCACACCGCGCCGATGTCGAGCAGGATCGGTTTGTCTTCCGACTTCGCACGCGCGAAAACGTCTTCGTTCCATTCGTGCCAGTCGATGGGCTGATGAGAAGCCGAACGCAAGTACGGGCTGGCCGAATCTTTCAGTCGATTTTGCGGATGGTCGGACAACGGAGTCCTTTCAAGAACCGGAAAATGTGAGCCGGGTTACTGGTCAGCGAGCAGTGGTATCGATCGAACCGAACAAACCGAACACTACGTCAGCGCAAGCACGAGTGCCTGCGCCACCTATTGCAACAGATCGCCGGGACCGAGGTCGCGCGGATCGAGCGGTTTGCGTCCGGCGAATCCTTCGTCCTGCCGATGATAAAAGCGAATCCGATCTTCGCCCAGGCGCCAGCACAAATACACATCCTCATTATTAATACGCGAGGGAAAATCGAGCAGCCCGGTGTCGAGATCCTTGATGATGCATCCGGTTTCCAGAATGTGATTGAGCGCCGAGCGCATTGTTTCCGCAAGCTGCGTATGTTCGATGCGCAGCGTCGCCAGTTTTTCGTACGGCACGATCACGCCGCCCATCATCATGATGCGCGTTGACACTGCCGACAAATCGGTTTCGAGCCCCGCAAGCTTCTTGCGGCAATCCATGGCTTCCAGCAAAAACGGCTCGAGCTCGCGACGAGCGCGCTCCGCCTCGGTCAGCGTGAACAACCGAGGTTCAGGCTCCGGGTCGGAGTCGGGCGAGTCGTCCTGCTCGTCGTCTTCGTCAGCCATTCCATCTCCGTTCCATTAGGGACGCCACTACAGCGATGCTAACGTAATCCGCAAGACGGGTCGAGGACTAGTGGTACCACGAGCGTTTCGCATGCGAACTCACCGCACACATCGCAAACATAAAAGAGCGCTCGTTCGCGTTGGATGATTCATGTTCCCCATTGGTTCGGTGCACTGCGAAGCACGTTGAGGAAAAGTCGTGATTTGGTCAGCCGCCAATATAAACCATCGTGCGCGACGGCGCGACGAAGTCCGGCTCGTTGATACGATGCCCTTCTTCTTTTTCGTTCACGACCGAGCGAATGAAGTCTGACAACTCCTCATCGCTCGATTCTCCACGCAGAAGCTCGCGCAAATCGTGATCGTCCTTGCTGAACAAGCACGTTCGCAGCTTCCCGTCGGCAGTGAGCCGAATGCGCGAGCAGTGCCCGCAAAATGGCTGCGTCACCGGCGCGATCAATCCGATCTCTCCCGGTGCGCCATCTGAGAAACGATATTTGCGCGCCGTTTCGCTCCGCTCGTGCGGAATTTGCACCAGCGGCCAGCGCGCGTGAATGCGTTGATAAATCTCCGCGGCGGGCACGACGAGGCTCCGATTCCAGTGGCGATCGGCGTCCAGCGGCATGAACTCGATGAAACGCATCACCAGTCCGCGTTCGCGAGCGAATCCGGCGAAAGTTTCGACTTCACCGTCGTTGATGCCGCGCACGAGCACCGCGTTCACTTTTGCGGGCGCAAGACACGAAGCCTGCACTCCCTCGATACCGCGCATCACCGCGCCGAACGATTTTGTCCGTGTGATTTTCTCGAATTTCTCAGGATCGAGCGAATCCAGGCTGATATTCACGCGCCGCAATCCGGCGCCAATGAGACCGTCGATGCGATCGGCCAAAAGATGTCCATTCGTCGTGATCGAAAGGTCCTCGACGTTGAGAGCAGCTAAGCGACGAATGAACTCCTCAACGCCGTCGCGCACCAGCGGCTCTCCGCCGGTCACGCGAATCTTGCAAATCCCCAGGCCAACAAATACGCGCGCCAGATGCTCAAGCTCCGGCCAGGTCAGAATCTCGTCGTGATCGCGATAGTTCTCCGGGTCCGCCGAACGGCAGTACACACAACGAAAATTACACCGATCCGTGACCGAAATTCGCAGATCGGTAATCGCTCGCCCGAATTTGTCGCGAAGAGTCATGCCGAGCCAATGTCAAAAGCCGCTGGTAAGCGCCGGGTGCCCAACTTTCAGTCTACGCCCCGTCAAATCGGGCTGCAATTCAGGCACATCGCGGCCCATCCGCCACCGGGCAATCCAAATGTTTGTGATACAGTTTTCGCCACGCCATGCAGATCTTCGTTCTGGGCGCCGGCGCGACCGGCTCGCTCCTCGCACAACTCCTCGAGCGTCAGGGGCATACAGTTTGGTGTGGTGATCGCGACCCCGAGCGGGCGCGCCGCTTCCTCGGCAAACGCAGCACCATCGCCGTCACCAAAGTCAATGCGCGCAATCTGCGCGGCATCGTTCGTGTCGCGCGCGGCTGCAACCTCATCGTCAACGCTTCGGCCTCGGTCTTTAATCTGATCGTGATGCGCGCCGCGTTGCGCTTGCGAGCGCACTATGTCGACCTCAGCTCGCATCTGACGCGCAATCCATTCAAATCCGAACAGCTCGCCTTCGCCAAGCGCTTTGAAGAAAAGCGCCGCACCGCCCTGATCAATACGGGCGCGGCTCCTGGTCTCACAAATCTCCTCGTTGCCCGCGCCGCCGAAATGCTCGACCAGGTCGAGTCCGTCCAGATTCGCCTCTACGAAAGCACCGAAAGCGACGACCCCATCTCGCAGTGGTCGCCCGAAGTGACATTCGACGAGGCGATTTCGAGTCCGCGCGTCTATCGCAACGGCAAATTTAAAATGGAGAAGCGTTTCGCCGAGCTCGAAAAATTTCGCTTCCCCGATCCCATCGGCACCGCGAACGTCGTCCTCGCCGCACAAGACGAAGTCGCCACGCTTCCCTACTTCATCCCCATGCGCGACATGGACGTCAAAATCGGCGGCAACGAATTCGATCGCCTGCGCCGCTGGTACAAACAGGGAAAGTTGTCGAAATCGCGCGGCATCGTGCGCCAGCGATTCCCGCAGACGTCTTCGCCGCGCGCCATCGCAAAGCTAATCCGTCAGGGTGTTTTACAGAACGCGCGTTTCGCCGCCTCGGCCTTGGTGCGCGGCACAAAGCGTGGCAAGGGTAACAACGACGACGAGCTGCTGCTCGTTCGGACCGACTGCAACTTCCCGACGCTCTACCAGATTCGCCAGCAGAATCTTTACACCACGCCAGTCGCCTACGCCACCGCGCACGTCGCCGCGCTCTTCATCAAAAATCTTCCGAAGGATCTGAAGGGTGTCTTCGCCCCCGAATCGCTACCGCCCGACACCCGCCGCGCGATCATCGCCGGCATCCGCAATAACAAAGTCAAAATCACCCAAAAAATCACAAAACTCAAGTTCACCGACCCCGACGACCTATAGGCCAGCGTCCTAGCAACTTCCCGGGGCTACTTCCCATGGGTTTCCATCAAAGAAAACGCGCCGTCATCCTGAGCGGAGCGCAGGATCTCAGAAGTAAGCCCCATCGCTATCTTCAACTACTCAGCGAGCACGCCTAACTCCGCAAAATCAAACGAGTTAACTCCGCGTCCAGTGTTCTCCGCGAACTCCCAGCGCCCGCAACCCCTTTAAAATCACATCCTTGAACCACATCGTCGCGCAACTCCCGCAGAATCACATCCTTGCGAAAAAGAGGGGAGGGGTACCCCTCTTTCCCCAATCCAGCGACTCCCGAAACCGCTTTTCGCCCCTACGGACGAGCCTCAAAAATCAGATTGAACGGCGTCTCCGTCGCCCGGCGGAAATGCGCAAATCCTCCGCTGGTCACGACTTCGCGCAGCCTTTTTTCGCCGGCCTGCGCGCCCAACGCCAATCCAACTTCCTGACTCAGCGAAGCCGGCGTGCAAAGCAATGTCGACGCCGAATAATATGCGCGCCCAATCGGATTCAAATTGTCTTCCAATTTATCTCCCGCGTTGGGCTCGACGATCATCCACGTTCCGTCTTTTTTCAGCGAGCCGCGCACGTGCTTCGACGCTCCCACCGGATCGCCCATGTCGTGCAAGCAATCGAAAAACGTCACGAAGTCGTAGTCGTTTCCCGGATATTCCTTGGCCTTCGCGATCTCGAATTTAACTCGGTCGCCGACGCCGGCTTCTTTCGCCCGCTGCCGCGCGGACTCGATCGATTTGTCGTGATAGTCGAAGCCGACGAATTCCGATTTCGGATACGACTTCGCCATCAAAATCGTCGAAGCGCCAAGCCCGCATCCGACATCGGCAACTTTGCCGCCGCTCTTCAATTTCGCGTCGACGCCTTCGAGCGATGGAATCCACGTGGAAACGAGATTCGCCGCATAACCCGGACGGAAAAATCTTTCCGTGCCAACAAAGAGCTCGTGATGATGCTCGTGCCAGCCCATTCCCTCGCCCGTTTTAAATCTCTCCGCGAGTTGCTCTTCTGATCTCGCCGCCGCAAGCGCCAACTGAAACGCTCCCGGCAAAAACGCCGGACTCGTTTCGTCCGCCATCGTGAACGCTTGCTCTTCGCTCAGCGAAAATTTCGCGCCATTCGGATCGTACGTAACGTAACCACCCGCAGCCTGTGCGCTCAACCACTCGCGCACGTAGCGCTCCACGGTGCCGGTGCGTTTCGCCAACTCCGCCGAAGTCTGTGGACCGCCGCTGGCCAATCCTTTGTAAAGACCGAGCCGATCGCCGATGCGTACCAATGCCGAGTTTGTTGTCGCGCCAAAATCGACAACAGCTCTCCCAAGAAACGCATTCAACTTATCCATATCAAGTGCCATGATCATGCCTCCGTCAAATTAGGAATAAAGATAGGTATAACTGCCCGAGGCCGACCCAAGGGAAGGATGAAGCAGATTGTAGGTCCGTGAATTGAAGCGCGCAAGCGACCTGCGAGCGCGAATCAGCAGCAGCGACTAGGACGCGAATATCGTCGATTAAGTTGCTCGACGTAAAATTGTTTTTCAGTCAGCGGAGCACAGTTTGACGAATTGTTCTTCTGCACTGCGCGCAAATAACGCTCGTACGCGGAATCGCCGCACCAATCGCGAATTCCACGCAACAATGCACGAGCAAACGTTTTCACGCGGCGCCATCGCGTGGTGTCACTTAAGCTCACGACGGACGGAAGCTCCGAACCTCTAACGCCTTCGCGCTCTAAGATCCTGCGAATTTGCAACTGCGTTGTCGCCATCAATCATCTCCGTGCGCGACGCCCGTAAATCCAGGCGCCCATTGCGTCGCGACATACGGCGCTTCGTGCAACACCGGCGGCGGGCGGCGGCTGAATATCGCGCGCCATTGGATCAGCGCCTCGACGATGAGCACGACCACCATTCCGGCGAGCACCGCTGTTACGACGGCATCCATCCGTTGATTGAAAATAACTCGCTGCGTTTCGGCGATCTTTGCCGCGGGGATTTTTCCGGCGGCGAGTTGCGCGGTCAGTACGTTTACATACGAAAGAAATCCGATGCGCGGATTCGGATCGAAAATCTTCTGATAGCTGGCAGTCATCGTGATGATCACGAGCCACGCCATTGGCGCCATCGTGACCCAGATCCATTTCGTGCGCCCCATCTTCAGCAGGATTGTCGTTGCCACAACGAGCGCGACAGCCGCGAGCAACTGATTCCCAATCCCAAACAGCGGCCAAAGCGAATTTATCCCGCCCAGCGGATCGACCACGCCCTGATACAGAAAATATCCCCACATCGCGACGATGATCGCGCTCGATAGCAAAATCCCCGGCATCCATCCGGTGCGGCCGAACGGCTTCCACACGCGTCCGCCAAGTTCCTGGATCATGAAACGCCCGACGCGCGTGCCCGCATCGAGCACGGTCAGGATAAACAGCGCCTCGAACATGATCGCGAAGTGATACCAGATGCTCAGCAGGCGATCGCCGCCGATCGTGTTGGAAAAAATCTCCGCCATGCCGACCGCGAGCGACGGCGCGCCCCCCGCGCGATTCAGCAGCGTGATCTCGCCGACTTTGTGCGCCAGGTCCGTCATCGTTTGAGGCGCAAGCGGAAATCCCCAACCGCTGATCGTAGTTGCCGCGGAGTCGGCAGTTGCGCCAACAATCGATGCTGGACTATTGATCGCGAAATAGACGCCCGGCGGCATCGCACAGGCCGCGATCATCGCCATCACGCCGACGAACGATTCCAGCAGCATTGCGCCGTAGCCGATGAACCGCGCATGCCCTTCGCGCAAAATCATCTTCGGAGTCGTACCCGATGAAATCAGCGCATGAAATCCGCTGATCGCGCCGCACGCAATCGTAATGAAGCAGAACGGAAAGATCTTGCCGGCGAACACCGGCCCGGTGCCGTCGATAAATCGTGTCAGCGGCGGCATCTCGACATGCGGGCGCACGAACAAGATTCCCGCCGCCAGCGAAAAGATCGCGCCCGCTTTGATGAACGTGCTCAAGTAGTCGCGCGGCGCGAGCAGCAGCCACACCGGTAACGCCGACGCCGCAAATGCATAAACCATCAACGCCGCGGCGAGCGGAATTCCGCCGATCGTGAACACCTTCGCCCACGAGGGCGAATCCGCAACCCATTCACCAGCGACAACCACAAATAGGATTAACGCGACACCGATCAGCGACGCTTCCAGCACGCGCCCCGGCCGCACAAATCGCAAATACACTCCGAGCAGAAGCGCGATGGGAATGGTCATCGCCAGCGTGAACGTCGCCCACGGCGACGACTTCAGCGCGTTCACAATCACCAGCGCCACGACGCCAAGCAAAATCACCATGATCGCCAGAACCGCGACCTGCGCGATGAATCCGCCGCGGCGGCTGACCTCTTCGCGCGCCATTTCGCCAAGCGATTTTCCGTCGCGACGGATCGAGCAGAACAAGATGATGAAATCCTGCACGCATCCGGCGATGACAGCGCCAGCAATCAGCCACAGCGTGCCGGGCAAATATCCGAACTGTGCCGCGAGTGTCGGCCCGACCAGCGGTCCTGGGCCCGCGATCGCCGCAAAATGGTGACCGAACAGCACCCACTTGTTTGTCGGCACAAAATCGCGCCCGTCGTCGTGCAGTTCGGCAGGCGTGGCTCGGGAATCATCGAGCGCGAGAACTTTTGCCGCGACGAACGCGGAGTACAGTCGATAGGCAACGAGGTAGACGCAAGCCGCTGCGAGGACGAACCAGATTGCGCTCAGCGACTCACCGCGCTGCAGCGCGATTTTCGCAAGCGCCCCGGCGCCGAGCAGCGATACAAGTCCCCACACGAACACTTTGAGAGGTTTATTCATGTCCCAAGCCCAAGCTGCGCAAACTACGTCCTAAAATTGAGCCGATAACCCCGAGCTAATTCCCTGCCGAAGCGCCGCAGCGAAATCCCTTGTCGGTGGCGGCGAGAATGCGTTCCAGCTGATCGCGCTTCGATTTCTCGGTGCTCGGCAAGATGCTCCATCCGGTGAACACGGCAATCAAGTTGTATTCGGGCAGCACGAACATCTGCTGGCCGCCAAATCCCTCCGCGGTCCACGCGAATTTATCTTTTGCTTCGCCGTATGGCGCGAGCCACCACTGGAATCCATATTTCCACCCGCCGTCGCCCACATCGGCCCCCGGTGTAATCGATTCATGGATCCATCGCGGCGCGACAAGCTGCTTCCCTTCCCACATTCCTTTTTGGATGAACAGTTGCCCAAGGCGCGCCAGATCGCGCGGCGCGAGATACAAGCCACCTTCGGTGTCGGGCAGTCCCGTCGGCGAATGCTTCCAGAAATATTGAATGCCGAGCGGCTTGAACAGATGCTGCGCCGCGTATTGATCGACGTTCTCTCCGGTCACCTTCTTGAAGATGTGCGCCAGCAATTCGGTAGCGCCGCTGTTGTACAGGAATTTCGTGCCGGGATCTTCGGTCATCGGCTGGTCGATGACATAGCGCACCCAATCGTGTGTCGCTTCCATGACGTCGGCTGAGTTTTTCGGATCGTCGTAGGCAAGATCTTCGTGCCACTCGAGGCCGGCCTGCATCGTCAGCAAATTGCGCAGCGTCATGCGCCGTTTGCGATCGTCGAGATTCGCGATGTTGTAGCCGTCGAAATACCGGAGGATCTGCGAGTCGGGTGGAATCTTGAATTTCCCCTGCTGCATGGCCACGCCGAAGGTGATCGATGTCACCGTTTTCGACACCGACTGCATGGTGTGCATGTCGGTGTGGCGATAGTAGGGATGGAATTCGGTGCTGAAATAATTGTATGGCCCGTTCAAATCGTGATTCAGCGGACCAGTCTGCTTCGCGCGATCGCCATAAATTCTGTCGTAGTCGCGCTGGTAGGTGCGCTCGATCGCTTCTTTCCCGCAGCGAATCACCAGCATGCTGTCGACGAGTCCGTATTTCCCCTCGGCGAGATCAGCATCCAGCGCAGAAAGCGCCTTGCCGTCCAATCCGACTGCCTCTGGAGACACCGTCGGCCAACCGCGCGCGGGCAATGCTTGCGCGCTTGAGGCGTGACTCAACATCGAACAAGTAGCAACGCACAACAGGCAATAAATAATCCGCGTCGTCTTCATCCGGCCCCTATCCTTCCAAAGTCTCAATCCGGCAAGCACGTAAAACGCAGCAACGGATACACGTCGCGAAACACGCGACCGAGTTCACGCGCAAACTCACCGCGCGTCACCGACGCCGGCGCCATCTTCGCGCGCACAATCCACGCGCGCAGCCGCTTCCAATCTTCCGCGGTCGTCGGCCATCCAGCCTGCTCTTTCCATTCGCCCTTCTCTGCCGAATACCAATAGCTTTCGAACTTTCGCCCGAGTCGCTTCCTCTGTTTCGCGCCCCATTTTGCATCAGCAACACATCGCGGGTAGGCAATCAGCGCGAGCGCCGAGTTTTTGTATTTTGAACCCGAGTAAATCCGGAAGCCCGCAGTCACCGTCTTTGCTGAAATCCCCGCGTACAACTCGCCGGTTTCGCCATCTCCCGCGAACGGCACCGCATATTTCAAATACATCTGCGGACGGTATGGTGTTTTGTCTTTTGCGAACCTAATGTCGCGATTAATGCGGGAAAAATTCTGGCCGTTCCGCGCAGTCGTATCGAATCGCCCATCCAATGCGAGCACGGCGGGTGCCGTTTCCTCTAGCAATCGCCGAAACGGACGCACGACGCACTCTTTGTAACGCTCACGATTCGCATCCATCCACGTCTTTTTGTTGTGGCGCGACAAATCGTTAAAAAATCTAAATATTTCGCGATTGAAGATCGGCTCGGATTTCGCCATGGGTTTGAGCGCGCAGCGTGTCAAAGGCTCAGGTTATGCCGCGCCAAGCCGATAAGCCTACACGATTCCCAATCGGCGTCAATTCCACTATGCTGTGCGACGCGGATTGCCACGCACTTCGGTTTCGGGCTCGCGCACAGTTGGTGCTTCAGTTGAATTTTTCATCTTGCGGCTGCTGGTCGGCCGCGTCGTCAAAGGAAGATGCACATGCCACGTCGGTCCTCAGCAGTAGCTCTGTTCAGCGTGATTCTTTTTGCGGTCGTCGGTTTCGCTCGTCCATCGGCCGTCGTGATTGCCGATGACGCGAAGCCGGCTGCGAAGAAGGAGCCGTGGAAGTCCGAAGATTTTATCTATAGCGAAGCTGTCGGCCAGTACAAAGTGTCGCCCGACGGCAAGTGGCTCGCTTGGACGAAATCGGCTGGTGACAAGGACAAAGACGGCCGCGTCGCGAATCTTTATCTGTCGAGCCTCACCGGCGACGCGCACGAAATCGCGCTGACGCGCGGGAATGACACGAACGCGCAACCGAAATGGTCGCCCGACGGCGAGAAAATCGCGTTCTTCAGCACTCGGACGCGCCCGCACGCGAAACCCGAAACCGCCGGGATGCAGCTCTGGCTCATCAACGCGCACGGCGGCGAAGCGTGGCATCTCACCGATCTTGCGCACTCTCCGAAGCAGGCCGAGTGGCTCGACAAAGACACGATCGTTTTCAGCGCGCCGGAAGATCCCGCGCTCTATGAAATGGAGATGAAGAAAAAGAAGGACGACTCCGACGTGATCGACGACGCGGATCACGAGCCGGCGGTACGGCTCTATAAGGTCAACGTGAAGGACGGAAAGATCACGCGGCTGACGACGAACACCGATTGGATCGAGCGCTTCGACATTTCGCACGACGGGAAATATGCGGTCGCGTCGCACGCGAAGAGCCTGCACTACGCCTTCGACCAAAAGGCGCACCCGATTGTGATCATTCACAGCTTGACCGGCGGCGAAGACAAGCAAGTGTTCACCGATCTGCGCATTCGGCCCGAAGGTTTCGAATGGTCGTTCGACAATTCCGGTTTTTATATGGCGACGCCGTTTTCGACCGACGCGCGATTTATGACCGCGGGGATTTCCATTATTTATTTTTATGATCTGGCGAGCGCCAAAGCTACGCAGGTAAATCTGGATTGGCCCAACGGACTCGGCTACGACTTGCAGGCCGTCCCGGGCGGATTTATCGCGCTGCTTGCGGCCGGGAGCCACGATGAGCCAGCGTTTTACGCGAAAGACGGCGTGACTTGGAAGCGCACGCAATTGAGCGGCGATCACGTGAAGAATTTTCAGAGCTTCAACGTAAGCGACGACGGAAAAACGATCGTCTATGAATATTCGACAGCGAGCTTGATGCCGCAGCTCTATCGCGCCGGATTGGATGACAACAAGCTGACGTCGCCGGCGCAAATCACGAAGCTGAACGAAAATCTGGTGAAGGGCCGGGAATACGCGAAAACAGAGGTGATTCGCTGGAAGGGCTCGAACGATGAAATGGTCGAGGGCATTCTTTACTACCCGACGAATTACGAAGAAGGGAAAAAATATCCGCTGATCACCGCGATTCACGGCGGGCCGCAGGGATCGGACAAGGATTTGTGGGGCGAGAGCTGGGCGTATCCGCTGCAGTTGCTGACGCAGCGCGGCTCATTTGTTTTGCGGCCGAATTATCACGGCAGCAACAACTACGGATTGAAATGGTCGGAATCGATTTGCTGCGGCAAGTATTACGATCTCGAAACGCCGGACATCAACGCGGGCGTCGATTACATGATCGCGAAAGGCGCGGTGGATGCCGACAAGATCGCGACGATGGGCTGGTCGAACGGATCGATTTTGTCGACGAGTTTGATCACGACGTATCCCGAGCGCTACAAGGTGGCGAGCGTCGGCGCGGGCGACATCGAGTGGATCAGCGACTGGGGCAACGTCGCGTTTGGCGAAGCGTTCGACGCGTATTATTTCGGCAAATCGCCGATGCAGGATCCGCAGCTGTACATCAACAAATCGCCTTTTTTCAAAATGGATAAGGTGAAGGCGCCGGTTTTGATTTTTCACGGCTCGGCCGACACCAACGTTCCTCCGGCGCAGAGCTGGTCGTATTTCCGCGTACTGCAATATTACGGACAGGTGCCGGTGAAATTTATCGTTTTCCCGGGCGAGCCGCACGGGCCGCGCAAATTGACGCACCAGATGCGCAAAGTCGATGAAGAAGTAGCGTGGTTCGACAAATATTTCTTCAAGACGGCGAAGGTGAACAATGAAGCGGTGAAGGAAGGTTCGCCGCTGGAAGCGTTGCTGCGCGAGAAGAGTGTGGGGCGCGTGGGCGCGAATTATGGCTCGACGGTTACGGTGAAGGGCAAGGGCGTGCTGACTCCGGAAGTCGTGATGCGCGGCAATCTGGAGATTGGACGATTTGAGGTGACTCGCGCGCAGTATGCGGAATCGGACAAGAGCTACAAGTTCGAGGCGGGCACGGAAAATTATCCGGCGAGCGGAATTACCCTTGACCAGGCGAAGGCGTATGTCGCGTGGCTGTCGAAGGCGACGGGGCAGACGTGGCGGCTGCCGAATCAGAGCGAAGTGGGCGGGATGTATGAGAAGAAAGATGGCGAGAACACGCTCGATTATTGGGCGGGGTATTCGCTGAATTATGACGATGCGGCGCTGCTGCAGAAAAAGCTGGGGGAACTCAGTGGGAACGCGCCGCTGCTTAGGCCGGTGGGGAGTTTTGCTGGACAGGGCAAAGAGACGGAGGAGTTGATCTTCGATCTCGGTGGGAATGTGGCGGAATGGGTGATCGCGAGCGACGGGAAAGGCAAAGCGGTCGGTGGCAGCGCTGATCAGCCGACGGATACGCGTGCGGCGCATGAGCCTGCGGCGGCGTATGTCGGACTGCGTGTTGTTCGCGGCGCGACGACGACGGCGACCACGGCGACTAAATAAGGTCGGACGCAGACGCGAAGACTGTGACGGCTATATTGGCGCTTGATGGGGCGGGCGGCGCACGCTACGCTCTCGCGCATGACTACCAACAAACCTGTGCCGTCAACCGACCTTCCGCATACGGAACGCACGCGCGTAACGCGCAAGCCGGATCGCGGATCGTATGACCGCGAACTGATTTATTCGATTCTCGATCAGGCGTTTGTTTGCTCGATCGCGTTTATCGCGGATGGCATGCCGGTCGTCGTGCCGACGAACTACGTCCGCGTCGGCGACAAGCTCTTCCTGCACGGCTCGACCGCCAGCCGCCTGATGAAAACAATTTCCAGCGGCGCGCCGTTCACGCTCAACGTCACGCTGCTCGACGGAATTGTTTTTTCCCCGACGGCTACGGGGCACTCGGTGAACTATCGGTCGGTCGTGGTGATGGGCAAAGCCGAAGTCATCGAAGGGCACGACGCGAAAATGGCGGCAATGCGCGATTTCGTCGAGTACGTGTTGAAAGGGCGCTGGGCCGATGTCCGTCCTCCCACAGAACAAGAAATGAAAGGCACGATGGTGATCGCGGTGCCGCTCGTCGAAGCTTCCGCGAAAGTGCGCAAAGGATTTGCGGTGAACGACGCCGAGGAATACGAGGGCTCAAACTGGACCGGCGTGCTGCCTTTCAAATGGACGCCGGATGAGCCGATGCGCGACCCGCGCGGCAATCCCGACGCGCCGGTCCCGCCGAACGTGGCGCGCTACACGCGGCCTCAGTAGCGAAACACCGCGCATGATGTCGTCCGAGGAGAATCCGTACGTGTTCGCCGCGAAGATCCAGAAAATCTGGATCATGCGATGCATCGATGTGCCTCACGATATTTCGAAAGCCGTTCGCAAAGAAGCCGGCGGGAACGCCAGACATATTCCGGTGCACGGATGGATTGACGGATTAGCGTTCGAAAACACGCTAGTGCCGCGCGGCGGCGGGAATTACCGGTTTCACCTGCACAGCAAGATCTGGCGGAAGCTGCAGATCGACGCAGGCGCGGCCGTCGAAGTGACGATGCTGCTGGATCGCGAGCCGCGCGAAGCTGTGGTGTCTCCGGATTTGGCGGCGGAGTTGGCGGATACGCCGCGAGCATTGGCAGCTTTCAACACGGTTTCGCCGTCACTGCGCCGGCACATAGTGCGTTGGGTCGACGCCGCGAAGCAGTCGAAGACGCGCGACAAGCGGATTCAACAAACAGTGAAAAACATGTTGGAACGCGCGCGCAAAAAGACAAAGAAGAAGAAAAAATAGCGCCGCGCAGCGCCGAATTGGAAAAGCGACGAGCGGAAATCGCGATAGTTTTTCGCGGTCAGGCCTCCGTCAGAAGAAGCGGCTCGCCCTTCGTGATGACAATTGTGTGTTCGTAATGAGCGGAGAGCGTGCCGTCTGCGGTGCGAACTGTCCAGCCATCGGCGTCGAGCGAAACCGCGCCGCTTCCCGCGACGATGATCGGTTCGATGGTGATGACGAGGCCTTCCGTCAACGCGGCGCGCGCATCGGGGTCGGCATAGTTCGGCACGGACGGCCGCTCGTGAATGGTGCGGCCGATGCCGTGACCACCAAGCTCCGGAACGACGTGGAAGCCGCGGCGTCGAACTTCGCGATCGACCGCGCGACCGATGTCCTTGGTGCGATTGCCGGCGCGCGCAACTTGCAACGCCTGGCGGAAGGCCTTCTCGGCACAGCGTGCGAGTTCATGCCTTTGTCCCGCGGACGGCGGCACTTCAACGGTGACAGCGGAATCGGTGTGGTAGCCGTCTTTTTCGGCGGTGAGATCGAGCTTCACGAGATCGCCGGCTTGGATGACGCGATCGCCCGGGATTCCGTGGACAACTTCGTCGTTCACGCTGATGCACACGTCTCCAGGAAAACCGTAGACCATCGGCGGAGAAGAATGCGCGCCGTGCGCGGCAAGAATGCGGGCGCCAACCGCGGAGAGTTCCGCGGTGATGATGCCGGGGCGGACTTCGGCAGACATCGCGCGAAGCGCTTTCGCCACAATCTGTCCGCAAGCGCGCAGTTTTTCGAGTTGTTCAGCGGTAGTGATGGACATGATTCGCCCATTATAGGATTTTTGCCCCGTGACGGAAGCGAAAGCGCCCGTCACGGAGCACGGAAAACACCTGGGTCAGCGTAACGTTCGAAACCGCTAAGGCTTCGTCACCACTGCACGCCCGGATACAAGCTCGGTATCCGGAATGAGCGATACGCGTAATTCCCGCTCAACTGCATCCGCCACGCGATACTCCCCGAAGGCTGCGTGACCTCCAGAATGTCCGACATACTGTTCAGATTCTGGGTTCCAACTGTGGCCAGCCCGCAGAGGTCATACTCGAGGTCGTTGTTGGCCAGGAGTCGTGATGAACCGCCAAAAGTGGCGAATTCTATCCTCGGGTCATTCAGGTAAGTCGGGGGTTGGGAGCGAAACTGGATCGTCGCTGTCTTCGCCGTTTCGTCGAGCTCCAATATTGGTGCGGCACTCGAGCACTGCGGCGCCAAACCCTCACCGCAAATGCTGGTGTTGTCGTTGTTGTTGTTGAGGACGCGGTTGTTTCCGTCGTCGAAGAGCGTGACGCTGAAAACGCCGGCGCTCTTCTGGCTGACAACGTTGATGTCGTGCTGGCCGTAAAACCAGAGCGATGGGTCAGTTGTGGTAGCGCCATTCTGGATCAAGGTGAAATCGCCCTGATAGCCAAGGTGCCAAAGAATATTTCCGGTGCCCTTCCCGTCGTTGTAATCGATTTTCAGCACCCAGTCCTGATTGCGCATCGAAATCATCAGGTTGTGGTCGTCAGGCGTATAGACGACGGCATTGGTGTGCGTCCAGTCTGTGGGGTTGAGCGGATGACGGTTGAGATCGAGATGACCGAACGTCGACCACGCCCACACCGGATTGTGACTCTGGTCGAGCTCGACAAGAAGGTCGCCGGTAACCGTCGTAGGGTCAGGCTGGCCCGTCAAGCCATGCTCAATGACCTTTTCCGATACCATCACGATCATGTGCCCATTGGGAAGCAGGGCAAAATCGTGGTGCATGCCGCCGACTGTGTGCCCTTGGCATCCCACACAGGTTGAGGGTGCGTTCTGGAGCGCGGTATTCAGCTGGGCGCCTGTGAAAGTCGAGATCACGGTTCCCGCCAGATCGTATTCGACGATCGACGCATTGATGTCCTCGCCCTGGTCGGTGATGACCGTAAGGAAATGTCCATTCGACAGCAACTTCAACGGACTGAAAAACTGACCGGCAGGCAGGGTTGGTTGTAGTGTCCAGATGACGTTGCCCTGGATGTCGGTGACGACGCCGTTCATGGCCGGTGCGCCCACTCCCAGCAAGTCCAGAAGCTCGACTCCCGGTTGCGGGTTGGCGCCAGCCGTCGGCGTGGTCACGGTAATCGTCGGCAGATTTGCTGCGGCAACCGTGCCGGTGGTGAACGTGTGATCGATGTCGTTAAACGTGGTGCCATCGGCGAATTTCACGTTGGCGCGCATGTGGTATGCCGTGTTCATCTTCATGCCTGCGACGAGAATCGTGACGGCGCCGCCTCCGGTTGCCGAAGGCTGCTGCCAAGTGTTCAGGCCGTACGTCGTATCGGGTCCGAACTGAATGCTCACATTCGCGGTGGCCGGCGCGGTGATCGTGTACGAGGCGACCTGGACGTTGGCGGTCTGTGTGACAAGGCCGACGGCCACGACGCCAACCGAAGCGTTCGCGGATTTCGTGGTATCGGCGGTACTCGTGGCAGTGACCGTCGCAGTCGCGTTTGTCGTTACGGATGGCGCAGTGTAATTGCCATTTGCGTCGATCGTGCCGACGGTGGCGTTGCCTCCGGGTGTGCCGTTGACCGACCACGTGACGGTGTTTGCGCTCTCACCGGTGACGGTGGCCGTGAATTGCTGGACCAGCCCGGCGCTAACGAAGGCGGTCTGCGGCGAGATGGTGACGGCCGCTGCCGCGGGATTCACCGTGACCGTTGCAGAGGCGGATTTCGTCGTATCGGTCTTGCTCGTGGCGGTGACCGTCGCGGTCGTCGCCGTGCTCACGCTGGCGGCGGTGTACTTGCCGGTGCCGTCGACGGTGCCTCCGCCGCTACCGACTGACCAATTCACACCTGCGGAGTCGCCGGTGACCGTCGCGGTGAATTGGACGGTTCCGCCGGAAGTGACCGTCGCAGTCGACGGAGAAACCGTGACGGAGATGGTGCCTCCAGTTGTCGTACTACTGCCACCGCCGCAGCCGGCGAGGCTAGATAGGATGGCGCACACGGATAGAAAGGTAAGGCCGATTGAGAAGTGTCTTCGCATGGTTGTACCCGCAGTCTAGTTTTTGAGGTGGGGGACTACCCGGCAGAACTGGGGTGACATTTGTACCACAAGCCTGTGGAAAAGTAAGCCTTTTTATAGGGCCCAAAGTTAGCCCTCCCGGTCAAGGTGACGGAACCAAAGGGCTTACAGGCGGCGCAGTCGAAGGGGTAGCTCCCACTGGACTTGTTCGTGGCGGCACTGCACTTGTTCGTCGCGGCATTGGCCTTGTGAGGTTCGTCTAGACGCCAACGCCTCCCGCGTGCCCCCGAGCGGCCGTCACCAGGGCAAGCTGCCGCCCGTCTCCAGAAATTGGCCGCTCGGCCCATCGTCTCCCAGCAAAGCGGCTCGAATCGTCTCCGCCGAGCCCTCCTCGATCGTCTGTGTGCCCTGGTTATTGTTGAGGTCGGTGGCGGTGAAGCCGGGGTTGACCGAATTCACCTTGATCTTGGTGTCGCGCAACTCGGCGCCCAGTTGGGCGGTCATCATGTTCATCGCGGCTTTCGACGCGCAGTAACCGATGAACTTGGCGTGCGCGAACTTCCAGTTCGGATCGCCAAAGCCGGTGATGGACCCCAGCTCGCTCGAAACATTGACGATGCGGCCAGCCTCGGACTTCCGAATCAGCGGCAGCATCGCCTGAGCGACAGCGAGCGCGCCAACAAAATTGGTCTGAAGGGTGCGACTGACGGCGTCAAGGTTAGCGGCACTTGGGGGCCCGTCTCCTCCGCGATCGGCGATTCCAGCGTTGTTGACAAGAATATCGAGTCGGCCGAATTCCTTTTCGATTCCAGCACGAGCGGCTTCGATCGTTTCGCGGCGAGTCACATCGAGCGCAACAAATATCGCCTCGACTCCCTCTTTCTTGAGCTTCGCGGCAGCATCTTCTCCCAATTCGGCGTCGCGCGCGCCGATAAGCACGGTGCATTTCTGTTTGCCGAGTTGGCGTGCGACCTCAAATCCGATTCCCTTGTTGGCGCCGGTGATCAGAGCGATTTTGTTCGATGAAGACATTTGTCCTCCGCAGATGTACTACGTTTGGGATTTACGTGGCGGAATCACGCCAAGGCGAGAACTCGCAGGGGCAGGTTGCGCGAGCAGGCCCAGGTTCGATGTCGGAGAGGATAAATCGGTTAGGCAGGGTGACCGAGAATTTCGTTTTGATCAGGAATCAGCCGGTACTGACAATCCTAATCAAGGGCGCCACCTGACCTCGGTGGATCGGATTTCCACTCCCATATCGCAATCGCGATGCATACAACCAGAATAACGGTGAAGACCACGAAGATGATTGTGGCCTCGATCGACTCCTACTGGCAGCCGCACCCGCCGCCACAGCAACCACCGCCTCCGCCACCGGAAAACGACGGCCCCTTGGACGAGCCGCCGCTGCCATTCGCCGTCGCAAACACCGAAAGCTGGAGCTTGTTCTTCGTTCCCGCGCACTTCGGGCAGGTGATCTCCTGCTGCTTGTTGATCACAATCTTCTCAAACTCGTTCTGGCAGTCTTCGCAGATGTATTCGTAAATGGGCATGTTCGGCCTCTAAAGCGTTCGGTATTAATTATATACGAACTGACGGGAATCCAGGGCGTCTGGGCATCAAGCCGTCGTGGATATCGCAACGCAGTCCAAAGCAGTCGCCACAATCGACAGCGCGACAAACATTCTCGTCCCTTTGCGACCCAGGAAAGCCAGGATGACGAGCACAGGCACGGTGAAAAGAATAATTCTGGTGAAAGAAAGCCATCGAGCGACGCATTCCCATCCGTGGAGATCGACGTTGCACGGAATGATGAGGAAAGCGCCCACTGCGACTACAAATTGAGCCGAGGCGAGAAGAATGGAGGACCAGTCGATAGTGGTCTTCCATCGCGGTTGTGACAGAGGATCGCGCGGTCGCAGAAACCGCCACCAGGCGAAAAAGAGAAGAACGGGTGGCGAGAGTACCGACACGAACACAACAGCGTCGAAGAGCATACGGTCCATCGCGGGGGAGTCTACCAGATTAGGCGCGGGAGGTATGGCCGGCAAAGCTTGGGAGCCGGCTGAGATGCCTGCGCTAGCAACTCTGGCCGATCACGACATATAGCGGCCGGCGTTGATGTTGAAGGTTTGGCCGTTGATGGTTTTGTTTTCAGCGAGCAGCACGGCGATGCGTGCAACATCGTCGGGCGAGCCAACACTCTCGATCGGTATCGTGGCGCGAACGCTCTCGGGAACACTGGCGGCCATGTCGGTGTCGATCAGTCCCGGCGCGATGGCATTCGCTGTGATGCCCTCTTTGCCAAGTTGCGCCGCGTAAGAGTGCGTGAGGCCGAGGATGCCAGCCTTGGACGCGGCATAGTGCAGCCCAATAATCCCGCCCGTCTGCGCAGCAATCGACGACAGATTGATGATGCGCCCCCACCGCGCCGCCCGCATCGCGGGAAGCACGCGCTGGGTCACGAGAAACACCGACGTAAGATTCACGCGAAGAAAGTGCTCGAAGATTTGCTCGGTAACCCGCTCGGGCGGATAGATCTGCGCGATCCCGGCGTTATTCACGACGATCTGCACAGCGCCGAGACTTTTCTCAACGCTCGACACCATCCGATCGACATCCGCCGTCTTCGACACATCCGCCTGCACCGCGACCGATTTGCGCCCCAGCGCCTCAATCTGCCCGCAAACATCCGCCGCCGCTTCGGCGTTGGCTTGAAAATTCACAGCAACGTGCGCCCCAGCATGAGCCAATGCCAGCGCGATAGATTTACCGATGCCGCGCGAAGCGCCGGTGACGAGTGCGATGCGATCTTGAAGTGTGGACATGACAGCCACCAACAATACCAGTCTCAGCAACGACCGACACAGCGCGTCGTGAATCGCCAGCGAGCGAGCAAAGCCGACACCGACGCAAAAAAAAAGGCTCCCGAAACCGGGAGCCTTTTTGAATTTAGGTTGAATGAAACGAAGCGACTTTAGTCCCCCGCCACCGGCTCAGCTTCCTGCTTCGGCGCCGGGTCGATCGAGACCGTCTTGCCAGCATTCGCAAAGTTCGCCGGCACCGCCTTCGCGATATCCGTCAGCGAACCAATCTGCACCACTGTCGGCTGCGGCTTCTTCAGCACGAGTTCTTCGTAAATCGCGCGAACTTTAGCCTGCTCTTCGAACGCCTTCTTACGGCGCGCGCGATCTTCTTCGGCTGCGGTCAGTGGAATGTCGTGCTCCAGATGGCGCACGCGGGCAGCGTCGTCAGAGTCAATCCGCAAAGAGTGTTCGAAGCTCTGCAGGTTGACGTTCTTGCCCTTGGCATAAATATCGTGCTTGCCGTGGTTCTTGTACCACTCGGCCACGGTCGCGTTCTTGTGCATGTTTTCGATGATCTGCCGCCAGCCCACACCGGTGTTGTACGCGCAGAAGCTGATTTCGCCCTGTTGCGTCGCGTACGGAATGATGCACATCTCCGTCCGGCGGAAGTCGTAGTTGAACAGATCCTGGAACCACATGCCCGCGATAAAGAGGAAGTTCCACGGATCCTGACGGCGCTTCATTGCGTCGTCGATTCCGCGATCGGGTGACGTGCGGCCGTATTTCGTCGTCGAACGCTTGGTCAGCGCCCACGTCTTATCAAATTTCTTGAAGAGCGAACCGAGCGTCAGCCCCTTCGGCCCTTGGAACGGCTGGTAGTTCTTCAAGAGAGCCATCGCCATCATGAAGTTCGAGAAAGTTTTGCCGCGCGCCGCATCCGTGATCGCCGTGACATCCTTCGTCAGCTGCGTCGCATTCAAAAACCGCGGAACCGGCGCCCACTCTTTCGTCTCTTTGTTGATCATCAGCGCCGTGCCCACGCCGCAGTTCGGGTGGCAACCGCAGGAGAGCGAGCCCCACTGCGATTCGTTACCCTTCACCATGTCGGCGAAGCCCGCGAATGTGCTGATGAACGAAATCGGGAACCAATCGCGCGTCGGTTCGACCTTGCCAACCTGGTCGCTGACGTCCTTCGCAAGGTGCGAAAGCGTGTAGCGCTGGCGCAAACGCCGTTCCGGCGTGATGTCTTCATCGCGGCCGGTAAACGAAACCGGCTGGAAGCTGACGAACGCGATTTTCTTCGGGTTTTCCATCGCGAACTTCACGACGGTGCCGACCTGATCGTTGTTCACGTTGTTGACGATCGTCACGACGAGCACGATTTCGATGCCCGCTTCGTGCATGTTCTCGATCGCGCGCAGCTTGACGTCAAACAGGTTGCCGATCTGGCGGTGGCTGTTCGCGTCGTTACCGATACCGTCGAACTGCAGGTACGCGTAACGCATACCTGCTTCGAAAGCCTTCTTGCTGAATTCCTTGCTCTTGGCGAACTCAATTCCGTTCGTCGCGGCCTGCACGCTGTTGTAGCCGATCTTGCGCGCATACTTCACCGCATCGAGGAAGTACGGGCTCATCGTCGGTTCGCCGCCCGAGAACTGCACCGACATCTGGCGGCGCGGCTTGATCTTGAGCGCGTTGTCGAGAATTTCCTGAATTTCATCCCAGCCGAGTTCGTGCACATACCCGACTTGGTTGGCGTCCATGAAGCAGGGATCGCACATCATGTTGCAGCGGTTGGTCAGGTCGACGGTGAGCACCGATCCACGGCCGTAGCGAACGGTCGAGGAGCCATGCTTGTGCAGATCTTCGTCGTTGTGAGCCGGAATGTCGCGGCCCGGGAACTGTTGCTCGATCCACTCGAGAAACTTCGCGTCGATGGCCATCATGTCTTCGTAGTGGCCGTGCTGCGGACAATCCTTGATCATCCAGATTTCGCCGTCGCGTTCGATGATCTGCGCCTTGATCTCGCCGACTTTCTCGTGCATCAGATCGCGCCAATCTTTCTTGCCGGCGATGATCGACTCGCGCGCTTCTTTCACGCACGCGGGGCACAGAGAATCGGTTTGCCGCGGGAAGCCAAGCGTCGGCTTGGTCTTTTCCCAAGACTTCAGCAGCGGCTTGTCGGACCACTGAGGCGTGACCGACGGATTCGGATTCTTTTTGTTGAAATGCTGGATCGTGTTGAAGGTGACTGCTGCGGTCTTGCAGATCAACCAGTCCATCGACCGCTTCACTTGCGTGCCTACTGAATTAGGCATAAACCTCAACCCTCCACTTTGCGGAAAAATGCGAGCTACCATGGCCCCCGTTGCCACGAAAAACCGTTGCAACGAAAACACAGAATACAAAAAGCTGAAAGTTCTCAGATGCAGTCCGCGCCTTCGTTGTTACGTCCCATCGAACTGCTTCTAACGAAAGGAACGTTCCAGCGAAGCCCCCCGGACTCTTTCCAGCCTACCATTCCCAACTGGGAACGGCCACTAAGTCTTTGAACGTGTTCAGTTTGAGGGTAAACAGGTCCCTATGCCAGCGGGTTGCGGCGAACGGTCGTTTTTGTGGGTCGAACGGTAAAAAAGAGGGCTGAACGAGGGGTCAGCCAGGTGCCCAAAAAGTGCAATTTAGGTGTCTACCCTAATCGTTGAGAGTGGGTCGGAGCACGGCCGTCACGAAATGGGCGAAATGCGAGGCGCCTTCGTCGAGCTGGAGCCAACGGACGACACAGTGTTCGGCCAAATATTTTCCCACGCGCGCTTCGGGAATTCCCAGATGTTCGGCCAGCTGCGGCTTGAGAGAGTCGGAGCCGCGGCGAGATGCTCCGCCGCGCAGCAGCGCTGGAATCGCGATGCGCAACGTCTGGCAGGACTCCACGTAGTAATAACTCGTGAGATCGGAATCGGTGAGCAGCAGCACGCCCGGTCCTGCCGGCGCGCCAGTGACTTCGTCGAGTTTGATCGGCGCGCACGTCAGCAAGCGGCGAAATTGCATTTCGAGCAGCGAGAGGCGCGAAGACAGGCCGGGATCGCCGTAGCGGCCGCGCACCGCAATGCCACCGGCATCCGTCGCAGTCGGCGCGGCTTCGACGGGAAGACGCGGCATCGACGTTTCGTAAGAACGGACCGAGCGTACGCTCGCGGGCTCCGCGTCAGCGGCGGAAGCCGACGTGCGCGATGGCGCTGCAGTTTCAGATTGGGAATGCTTCGTGCCGGTTTGAGAAGTTGCCGTGGTGCTCCGGGGTTTACGACGATTGCGCCCGCCACGACGGCCACGTCGGCGGCGGCCATTTTCACCCGCCTGTTTCTCGGTCGCCGGTGTGCTCGCCGACGCTTCTACGGATTCTTCAGTTTCGGCTTCGGACTCTGATTCGGTTTCGGAAGATGTCATAGATCTTTCAGTTGCGGGAGAAGCGAGCGCATCAAAAATTACGGCGCTGTCTGCGAACGGCGCTCCTGCTTCAGGAACAGGAACGAGTTGCGGAAAATCGAGTTGCGAATCGCCGGACTCACCGCCGAGACGCGTGGCGGCTTCCTGCGCTTTCGTTTTCCAATCGGCGCGACGGAAACGCGCCGCAGCGAGGCTGTACCATTTGGCGGCTTCCGCGTTCTGGCTGGCGGTCTCGAACACACGCGCAAGCTCGAACGCAACCATCGCATCCTGCGTTTTTTCGTAGAGTGTAGATAGTTGTACCGCTGGGTCTTTACCGGTGCGTGCGCGGCGAATGCGCGCTGTGATTTGTTTCCAGTCCGCCATACGTCTATTACTGCAAGGCATTGTAGCAGTGAGTGCGTCGGGCTACCAGTGCGCGCGCGTTTTGTTTCAGGACTCGTACCGAAATGCCGACAGCCGCGCAGTCCCGATCGACGGAGACCGTTGGCGCTCGCAGGAATTCCCCATGCGGTAACGGGCTGTACTATTAGGCGTCAGGGGCTGGACACGGTTGACGATTGCCCTGCCGTGCCCAGTATTCTTAACTTCAGCCCTTAGGAGAAGAAATGGCGCGCTTGCGCGACCTAGCACGCACATCCACGGCCGCGGTGTTGTCGTTCGGACTGGTTTTCATGTGCACCTCGAACGGATCGATTTCGTGCGCCGCGACAGTGGCGTTTGGCACCGTGGTGTCAGCGGATCGCGCTCGCGTAGGCAGCGCAGCTGCCACTGTGGGCACTACCGTTTTATCTGGCGACACGCTTGATACCGATAAATTTGGGAGCATCCAGATTCGCGCCGGAGCAGCGCGATTGCTGCTGACAAGCGCCAGCCAGGTAACCTGGGCGAACGAAGAAGGCGGCGCTTCAGCGACGTTGAAAAATGGCACCGCGATTTTTTCCACGGCGAACTCGAAAGCGTTTGCATTGCACGCAGGCACTGCGCTCATCCGGCCAAGCAGCGACGTAGCCACCGTGGGCAGCGTAACAATTTTGAATCCGAAGGAATTGGCTGTCAGTTGCTCGCACGGCGCTCTCTCAATTTCCGTGGAAGACGATACGAAGGTGGTTGCCGAAGGCACCGCCTACCGCGTCGTGCTCGATCCCGACGATCCGCAAGGCCAGGACACGAACAATCCACCGCCAGTGTTTCAGCAGCGAACGCCACGAAAATCGGGGCGCGATCGATTCCTGATGTTTGTTCTGATCTTCGCCGGAGTCGGCACCGCCATCGGCGTCTATGTCGCCCTCGAAAGCCCCGACCGCCCGTAACAAAATCCCGCTTCAAAATTCCATTTGCTTGGCTAAAAACATTTAGGGGGGCAGCATTGCTGCGCACTATGTCCGCACAATCGACAATCCTTGAACGGTTTTTATTCCCACTTAAGATCCCACGCCTAGTTCCTTAACCACCTACGCCGAAGCGATGACTTCGATTTCCACCGAAGCGTCCTTCGGCAAACGCGCTACCTGCACCGTCGACCGCGCCGGATGCGCAACCGTGAAATATTTTCCGTAGACTTCGTTCATCGCGGGAAATTCGTTCATGTCTTTGAGAAAAACGGTCGTCTTCACCACGTGATGAAGATTCGAGCCGGCGGCTTCGAGAATGCCTTTGATATTTTCGAGCACGCGCTCGGTCTGCGCCTTGATGTCGCCGCCGATCATTTCGTTCGTTTTGGGATCGAGCGGAATCTGGCCCGACAAATAGAGGAGGCCGTTGATCTTCACGGCTTGCGAATAAGGACCAATCGGTTTCGGACCGCGATCGGAATTAACGATGTCTTTCATGGCGTAGTCTCCTTAGATTGGAACGCAACAGCGCCCGCGCTGGTTTCGCCTTCATAGCGCGCGCGAAAATCCTGTGGAACACCGGAACGCTTCATCCAGTGACGAACGAATTCGCCGACGTTCTGGTGCGTCTCCTGGTCGAATGCGGAGATGAGATCGGTGATGTCGAAGCCACCACGTCGCCGCGCATAGAGCATGTGGCTGAGCGCGTCATCGAAAGCCTTCTGGCCATAGCGGTCCTGTAGCGCGAAGAAGATCAACAGGCTCTTCGCGCGCACCACTTGGTCGGACTCGGCTTTACCCGGTTGCCCATCCGTCGGAATGACTTTCAGCCCCCTGCGAATCGCTTTCGTACGAACCGGCGAGCCGCCGGCAGCTTCGCGCCCCTGAATTGCCGCAAATGCGGGGAGCGCCGCGAGCGGCGGGTCCTGTTCGTAAAATCCTGGATTTTCGCCATAGCCGAGCCATGTGGAAGCGAGCGACGGCCCCGCAGCGGCGACGACGTCGGGCGCGCCTTTCGTGAGATCGACCATCACCGTGTCGAGCGAAGCCATTTCCGCGGTTGGCTTCGTGCCCGGCTCATTGATCAGGCCCGAAAAATACGAAGCCGTCGTACTAAAGCAATTTTCGACGACGGGGCATTCCACCATCCACAAATCGTGCGAATTTTCGACGCGCTTGCCGAACATCGCGTCGTACGCCTTCATCGTCGATACAAGTCCTTGAGCGGATTGGCTCAGCGTGTTTTCGTTCTGTTTCGCGCGGCTCCACAGCGTAACCGTTTCCGGTGCGGCTTTGAATTTTACCGAGACATATCGGCCCGCAACTACAAAGGGATATCCATCCTTGAGCCGCTGCCTGACGCGAACGACCTGCTCGCCGTTGCTCTTGGATTTTTTTGGCTTCTCGCCACTGGTGTGGACTAGAAAATCTTGCGGGACACGGACTGTCATATCCCATTTTTCTGGCGGAACGCCGCCCTTGGCGAAGGCGCCGCGCGCGGGCATGAGCTGTGGGCTCCAGCCTTCGGACGGAAGGAAAAACGCGTCGGCTGCAAAGCTGAACGTGCGCTCGTCGGGAGCGGCCGGTTTGTATTCCACGGAAAGCTTGAGCGTGTGGGATTCGGAAACCATCCATGGACTGGACATTTTCAAAATCGAGTTGCGCTTATTATCCGGCGAAATATCAAGCGTAACGGCGCGGCCATCCCACTCCACGTTCGGATCGGCGAAATGAAACCGCCGCCGCCCCGGGAGCCGAAGCTCCAGCGTTGTCAGTGGCCGAAGGCCGTCGTTGCGGAGTTTGTAAGTCGCATCGATGTGAATCGTCGGCTCTGGCGCCGCGATGAAGTGAACCTCAAGTTGCTGTTTGTCGATCGTGTAGCCGGGACCAAGCGCAGCCGTGCAGCCGATGCCCAGCGTGGACGCCAGAACGACCAGAAATAGCGGGAGGCGGTTGATGATCGCGGCGCGCTTCACGGAGTCGATTGTAGACGGGAATCGTGTTGGGGCGAAAGTTGGGAAGTGTTGGAGCGGCCGCAACTGCTTAACGCATGTGCTTAGCCGGATCTCGAAGCTTGCCTCGATGAGGCGCCGCAAATCAGCCGGATCGAGTGAAGCAACGAACGCTTAGCGCGGTTTGCGGCCGCGGACTCGGACGAAATCGGTGTGCGCGTGATTGCGGGCGGCTTCGCGCGAATTGGCTTCGGCTTCGGCCTGCTGTTCGGTGATGCCCTGAGCGATGAGTTCGAGAATTTGCTTCTCGGTCACGCCAGTGTTTTTCAGGCGGCCGATTGCGGCGGAACTGATGGTCGGCAAACCTTGCAGGTCGCGCTGGAGAATCGCGGTCACCGTGGAATCAGAAAGACCGATCAAGCGAAGCATGACGGCGTCGCCGCTGATGGTGTCGAGCTTATCGGCTTGCGCATACGTGACGACATCGGATTCGGTGTAGCGCGCGTTGAGCAGGTTCGCGACAGAGTCCGAGCTGCTGAAACTGCGCTTGTGGTCGTGGGCCGTCGAAATTAGCGTGACGCAGGTGTCATCGCTGACGCCGGAATTCTTGAGGTGCACGATCTGCTGGAGCTCGAAATCGGAAATGTTGAGGGGCTTCAGGCGATCGATGGTTCCGGAGTTCATGCCGGCTTGATCGAGCGGGCGATAATCCATCACCGGGGTGTTATGGCAGCCCACCGCGATGGCGAACAGCCACGTGCCGAACATGAGGTGCGATCGCTTCACATCCTTATCTTATGGGTGTCGGGGTAGGCGCAACGGGCGGTGGAGACCAGTTGTGTTGTGGGGGTACCCGACCGAAGGTACAGGTCATTGCGACGGCGACAGTCCCTGGTTGACGTGTACTAGTCGTCAAAAGCGCGCAGGGGCGCCGCAAACCATAGGATGGCGTAACTTGCGTGCCTTAGACGGTGGGTTGGTAGACGCGTTCGACGCCGTAGACGCCGGGGATTTTGCGGATGCCGCCCAGGACGGACTCGAGCTGGCGGCGATCTACGATTTCTAGATTTACGTCGACTTGGGCGTTCAGGCGGTCTGGGCGGCTTTCGAGATTGTGGATGTTGCAGCCGGCGTTGCTGAAGACGGCGGTGATGTCGGCCAGCAGACCGGCGCGGTCTTTGGCGCGAATGAGAAGCTGGACGAGGAACTTTGCGGCGGTGCCTTCGCCACCCCATTCGACGGCAATGCGGCGTTCCGTTTGATAGAGCAGATTCTGCACGTTGGGACACGTGCGCGTGTGGACGGCTACGCCGCGGCCGCGCGTGATGTAACCGATGATGTCGTCGCCGGGAATCGCATTACAACACTTCGCGCGATAGACGAGCAGATCGCCGTGCCCTTTGACGACGAGCGGCGCTTCTCCAAAACCGAGCATGCGCTTGACAGTTTTGACCAGCGTCGGCGCGGATTCTTCTTCGGCTGTCTCACTTCCCTTTTCGGGTTCACCGAGAACGCGCGTCAAAATATTGCGCGCTGAATATTTTCCGAATCCAACCGCGGCATAAATATCTTCAATCTTGGACATGCCGAGATCCGACCCGGCCTTGAGCAAATCCGCCTCGGGAATTTTCTTCAGGCTGCGGCCGAAACTGCGCGATTCCTTTTCGAGCAGGCGCTGCCCCATTTCGGTGGCTTCCTGGCGCTCTTGCACGTTGATCCAGTGCTTGATTTTTGTGCGCGCGTGGGACGATTTGACGAAGCTGAGCCAATCGCGGCTGGGCTTGTGCCCTTTTTGCGTGAGGATTTCGACGACGTCGCCGCTGGCGATTTCGTGGCGAAGAGCGACCATCTGGCCGTTCACTTTTGCGCCGACGCACTGATGACCAATCTCGGTGTGAACGGTGTAGGCGAAATCGACCGGCGTTGCACCGCGCGGCAGCTCGAGCACGCGGCCTTTCGGCGTGAACGCATAAACTTCGACGGGAGCGAGATCAACTTTCAGCGTCGAAAGAAATTCGCTCGGCTCTTCGAGTTCCTGGGACCATTCAATCAGCTGGCGCATCCACTTGATGCGCTGATCGTCTTCGTGGACCGGCTTGTCGTCTTTGTATTTCCAGTGTGCGGCCACGCCTTCTTCGGAGGTGTGGTGCATTTCCTGGGTGCGAATCTGAACCTCGAACGGCTGGCCGTTATGCAGGACGGTTGTGTGCAGCGATTGGTAGAGATTGGGACGCGGCATCGCGATGTAGTCTTTGAAGCGGCCGGGCACAGGGCGCCACAGGTGATGCATTACGCCGAGTGCGGCGTAACAACTGCGCTCGTTGTCGGTGATGACGCGTACGGCGAGCAAGTCGTAAACCTGATCGAGGCTGCGCTCCTGGCGGACGATTTTGCGATGCAGCGAGTACAGACCTTTGACGCGCGAAGTCAGCTCGGCGGGAATGCCGGCCTCGACGAGTTTCGTGCGGATCGTCGCTTCAACTTCTTCGAGAAATTTCAAGTGAACCGGAGCTTTGTCGGTGACTTCTTTTTGCAGCGAGAGAAACGATTCTGGCTCGAGATAGCGGAACGAAAGATCTTCGAGTTCGTTGCGGATTAAACCCATTCCGAGGCGATGCGCGATGGGCGCGTAGATGTCGAGCGTTTCGCGTGAGATGCGCTGCCGCTTTGATTGCTCGAGATATTCGAGCGTGCGCATGTTGTGCAGGCGATCGGCGAGTTTCACCAGCACGACGCGGACGTCGTGCACCATGGCGAGAACCATCTTGCGAACGGTTTCGGCCTGGCGGGCTTCGGGCGCCATCATTTTGAGGCGGCCGATTTTTGTTACGCCTTCGACGAGGTGGGCGACTTCGTCGCCGAAGCGCTCGGTGATGCGCGAGACGGGAAACTCGGTGTCTTCGATGACGTCGTGCAGGAGCGCGGCGGTCAGCGTGGTGGCGTCGAGGCGGAGGTCGGCGAGGATATGGGCGACCTCGAGCAGATGCATGAGGTACGGCTCGCCGGATTTGCGGAGCTGCTCACGATGGCGCTCGGCGGCGATTTCGTAGGCGCGGCGGACCATCCAGGGGTCTTCCGCCGGGCGATGTTTGCGGAGCTTGGCGAGAAGTTCCTCAAGGCGGGCGTCGAGCTGGCGCTCAGTGCGGTCGCGGTTGAAGCTGAGAGGAACGTTACCCGGAGACGGCATGGTCTAGTATACGACAGCGATGAGCAGAGTGTTTCTGAGCTGCATTCGATGAGGCGGAGTGGATATTGGGTTTCGCGTTTTGGCGGTTCCCATTTTGGGAAGCGATGGGGGTATACCCGGGGTGTTTTCCGAAGAGTGGGCAAGTGGCTTGGATTGAAGGAGTTCGGAAGAGGTCATTTCCAAGAGTGCGTAAGCCACTGTAAAATAATAGGTTAGGGGGGCGCGATCGTTCCCTTTTCATTCGCTTTTTGTTAAGGGAGAGCTAAATAGACAGGCGAGATTATCTACGGAGGAAGATTACCACGACGGTACTGGGATGTCAAGGGGTCGCGACGAGAAAAGACGCCAGTGAGTGGCCATTCCGAACGGACACGGTCGTGTTGAATCTAAACCCCGCGCTCACAAAAAGAACGCGGCTACAAGGTGGCGGACGGACGGATATCGCGGCGAGGTAGAGATCGAAGACCCACCCTCATACACCGAGGGTGGGGCACCCGTCCTATGCCACATTGAAGACCGGGCAAGTTGGGGCGCAGCAGTGCTGGCCCGTACATATTCGGTGCAGGTGGCCAAAAGGAAAAGGGCGCTCGTTAGAGCGCCCTTTTGAAATCAGTCTGTTAGAGCCTAACTAACTGGCTCGGGATCAGGTTGGTTGCGTTGGTTGGTCGGCGCGCTTCTGCTTGATTTCCTTGACCTTGTCTACGAGGTCGTCGGCTTGTTTCAGAAGGTTGGCACGTTCGTCGGCGTTCTCGACCATGTCGGCCTTGCGGCGATAGAGAAGGTTGAGGTAGGCCATCGCGTCGTCGTAGTCGGGACGGACCTGGATCGCCTTCTGCAAGTCCGAGATGCCTTCTTCAATCATCGGGCCGTACTTGGTCTGATATTCACTGCGAACCGCCGGAGGAAGCGGATCGGTGTCCTTGACCTGTTTCTTGATGTTGTCTTTGTTGTACGCGAGGCGCATTTCGCCATTGGCGCGGAACGCGAGGGTCCAATCGATGACACCGATCCAGTAGTACGGTTCGGGATCTTCGGGCTTCAGCTGAATGTGACGCTGGTGATAGGTCTTGGATTCGTCGAACTTTTTCGGGTCGAAGGGCTGGCCGGCCATCTGAAAGAGGATGGAGCCGATGCCGTCGATCGCAGAAAGATTGTTGGGGTCCTTGTCGAGGACTTCCTTGAATTCCGCAACGGCCTGATTGCCGCGAGCCAAGTTTTCGGGAGAAGGAGCGCCCGGAATGTAAAGGCTGGCGTAGGCGGTAGCGAGATAGAGCCGAGCGTTGAGAAGTTCGGGATCGGCTTCCTTGGCTTCCTTGAAGTCTTCAATGGCAGCGTCGGACTGGCCGTTTTTGAAAGCGGCCACGCCCTTGTTCAGGAGGTCGCGAGCCTTGAGCTTACTGCAGCCCGATGAGGCAACCCCGACAAGAAGCATCGCAGCAATTGCCGTCACGCGGCGCGCGATTTGAATCGATCCGTAAGTCATCGAAGCATCCATCCCCGCTCATGGCGCGACCTGAAACAGTCGTCGCTAGGATTCACGTCCGCCCTGCGAAGGGCAACCGGCCGGGCTAGCGGCCATTTTGCAACTGCGGCGTTAAGAGACCGACAGAAGATATGCCTGCCGCGTCCATCACGTCAATCACTTTGGCCACAACCTGGAACTCGACACCGGAATCGCCACTAACAAACGCGGTGCGGTCGGCGCGGCGGCTGAAAATTTCATCCAGACGACTGCGCAAGGAGTCCCAAGCCACCGGCTGTTGATTAATCTTGAGCGATCCCCCGTCCAAAACCTGGATCACAATAATGTCGGGTTCGGTCATTGGGGGCGCGGAATGCGGCGGCGCCGGTTGCGGTAATTCAGCCCTCAGACCCGTCTGATGGTGAGGGATGATCATGAAGATCACCAACAACACCAGCAGAACATCGATCAACGGAACCACATTCATTTCAGAAACGATTCCGCGATTGGAACCACCAACGGACAAGCCCATGAGTCACCTCGCTGTACAGCGTTTGCCCTGCGAGGAGGACTCTCACTACCTTGCGAAATCCGGAAAAGCGGCGCCGCGAAGAAGTGACGCCGCGGTGAAGTATTACTGACCGGCTTCGAGCTTGGCGGTGATCAAACCGACTTTGTCGATGCCGTTGGCGCGCATGATATCGATAGCGCGCGCAACCTGCGCGAACAATACATCGTTATCGCCCTTCACAAAAGCGATTTTCTCGGCACGGTCTTTGAAGATCTGATCGATGCGCGTTCCCAGGCCATCCCAAGTCGCGTCTTCGTTGTTGATCTTGAGCTTGTCGTTCGTGAGGACCTGAACGACGACCGTCTTGTTCTCGAGATCCTGGTTCTGCTGCTGGTTCGGATTGGGCTGCGGCACCAAGGCGTCCATGCCCTTCGGAGTCAACGGGGTGATCACCATGAAGATGATCAGCAGCACCAGCAAAATGTCGATCAGCGGAACGACGTTCATTTCCGCCATCGCACCGCCCTTGCTATCTCCAACGCTCATTCCCATGGCTACTTCTCCTATGAACCTGCGCTTCGAGCTTTTGCAGGCCAGCAAGCCGCGTCGTGTGGGAATCGGCGCGGCCCCTCAAAACATCAGCAAACGAATGACAAGCACTGCCAACTGCGATACGGCAAACAGCGCGACGCGCCGCTTAGTCTCCCGTCGGATTCGTGGGAGTACCCGGCGGTGTCGTTGTCGGTTTGCCCTGATTCTTGTCCGTGAGCAGGCCGAGCTGATCCACACCCGCCGAGCGAATTTCGTCGACGACGGCGACGACGTCACCGTATTTCGCGCGAGCATCGCTCTTCACGTATACGGTTTTGTCGAGGCGAGTCGCGAGACGATCCTTGATTTCATTGGTGAGATCGTCTTTGCGAGTCTCGGTGTGACCCAGATAGATGGCGCCATCGCGGGTGATGGCCACGACGATCGCGTCATCTTTGTCGGCGTCCTGCATGTCACGCGCGGTGTCGGTTTTGGCCATGTCGACCGGCATGTTCTTCTGCAACATCGGGGTGACCACCATGAAGATGATCAGCAGAACGAGCATGATGTCGGCCATGGGGATGACGTTGGGCGACGCCATCTGACTACCCGCTTGCGGCTTGTAACGCCCGCTACCAATAGAATGTGCCATGAAGTTGCTCCTTGCCTTGGCTTTCTTACTTCTTGACGCTGCCGCGGCGAAGAATGAAGTAGTTGATCAACTCCATCGACGAGTTGTCCATTTCGACGTCGAACGCTTCGACTTTGTTGGTGAAGTAGTTGTAGGCCCAGACGGCGGGAACGGCGACGAGGAGACCGAAAGCGGTGGTCACCAAGGCTTCCGCGATACCGCCGGCAACTGCCGAGAGGCCGGTGGCGTGGCTGGTTTCGATGCCCTTAAACGCGTTCAAAATACCGATCACCGTGCCGAACAATCCGACGAATGGCGCCGTGGAACCAATCGTGGCCAGTGCCGACAATCCGCGCTTCATTTCGGCGTGGACGATGGCGACCGAGCGTTCGAGACCGCGCTTGGCGGCTTCGATCACATCGGCATCGGAAACCTGCTGCGAAGCGGATTGGAACTCGGAGAGGCCCGTCGCCACAACCTTGGCGATGTGGCTCTTCTTGTTGCGTTCCGCAATCGCGATCGCTTCATCGAGCTTGCCGTCCTTGAGGGCACCGGCAACCTGTTGCACGAATACGCGCGACTGCTTGCGCGCCGCGCTGTACATCAAGGCGCGATCGATCATGACGCCGAAAGAATAAACGGAAAGAACGAAGAGGATGCCCACAACAACTCTTGGCAGGGTGCTCATCGACGACCACATGCTCCGCAGATCCCAGGACGAACCGCCTCCCGAGGCTTGCAGCAAGAGGGCCGAATATACGTACAAAGTGGCTAGCATTCGTTTGCTCCTTAAAAGTTCAGGTGACGCCGGCTGGGCCGGGCCATCAAGAGTTTGCTTGAATCGACTTCACTGCGCGTTCATTACTCGGTACGCCTCGCAAGCCCCACGACCGGCGAAGCGCGCCGTAATGCTGGCTACTGGTTCAGAGAGAAAATCACGTCGATCGTGGTATCGACTTCCACCGGTTCACCGTTGAGCAGCGTCGGCTTGTACTTCCACTGCTGCACGGCGTCCATCGCTGCGCGAACCAACAGCGGATGGCCCGAGAGTACTTCGAGCGATTCGACCGAGCCCTGCTTGGAAATAATGGCGTGGAGTCGAACCGTACCCGAAATGCGCGTCTGGCGTGCCAGCGGCGGATATACCGGCTGAACTTTGTTGACCAGCAACGCGGCCTGAACGCTGCCGCCCTGGCGAATGCGCGACGCGGTCGGCTTCGGTGGTGGCGGTGCTCCACCCATGCCACCGATCACACCGCCGATGACGCCGCCCATCGAACCACCGGCGACGCCGCCCGGGACACCACCGGCCATGCCGGCGTTCATGTCGGGCGCTTCTTCCTTAATAATTTTTACGTCTTTCGGAATAACTTTCGGCTGCACCAGTTTGCCGGCGTCCATCAAGTGGACTTGCGGCTTGACCTGGACAACTTTCATCACGGCTGGAGGCGGCGGAGGAGGCGGTGGCGGTGGCGGCGCAACGAGCAGCGTGGCCATCATCGTCTTCGGCAGCGCTTCCGTGTAGATCAAAGGAATCAGGATCAGGATGGCCAGAAACAAGACCTGAAACAGCATCGACAAAACAACCGTCCAGGGCTTGTTCGTTTTGCTCGGGTGCGAGCTGGAAACCACCATGTCTTCGAACATAGGTTACCTACCTCCTCCCGGCGGGTGCGAGTCGTCCAGAGACGCCCTCGTTCGCACGGGGTTTGTTTCCGGCTGCAGATCCGGTGCCAACAACCGAGCCGCTTTCGCCGCGCCAGTGATGCCAGGCGACGACAAGAGGCGCAGCTATGCCAAAACTGGAGTACGTTCCTACCACAATCCCCACCACCAGGGCAAAGGAGAATGCCCTCAGAACCTGGCCGCCCATCAAGAACAGGACGAGCACGGTAAGGAAAGTCAGGCCGCTAGTCAAGATCGTTCTCGAAAGAGTCTGATTGATCGACTTGTTAACAACGGCGGCGAACGATTCTTTGCGGAGTAACCGATTGTTTTCGCGGATGCGATCGAAGATGACGATGGTGTCATTCATCGAATATCCAACAAGGGTGAGAAGAGCCGCGATGACGGTGAGCGAAATTTCGAAGTGCAAAATCGAGAAAAAGCCCAATGTTATGAGGACATCGTGAAAAACGGCGAGAACCGCGGCCGCTCCGAAGACCCACTCGAAACGGAATGCGATGTAGACGAGCATTCCCGCTAATGCATAGAGCGTAACGAGGATGGCTTGCTTGCGAAGTTCGGCGCCGACCTTGGGGCCAACGATTTCAACGTTGCGAATTGTAAACGTGCCGAGCGCGTAATTGCCCTTCAACGCGGAAATCACCGCGGGTGTCGCGCCTTCAACACCGTTCAAATCGTCGAAACTCGTGAGCACGCCATTCTTGGGGCCGTCGCGGTAAGCGAGAATACGTCGAGCGAGCTGATCGTAGCGATCGCCCGCATTGGCCGAGAGAACGAGGGGATCCTTCGCGGTGAGAGTCTCGGCGAGGGAGGACGGAGTGGCGGCGTTGAAGTCGGGCTTGCCCGGATCCTTGGAGCCGTACATCGCGGTAAGCGCCGTGAGCACTTGCGCTTTGCTCGTGTCGAGCGCCTGATCGCCTTGGCCCTTTTGCTCAACGAAGATGAGAACTTCGTTCGAATTGGAGGCAGACATGCCGGAACTCACTGCCTGGATCTCGCTATTGCCGAGGCCCTGAGCTTTCAGCGCGCCGCGAAGCTGATCAACATTGGGGGGTTGGGAGAAGCGCACGTCGACATTGGTGCCGCCGCGGAAGTCAATGCCGTAGCGGAGGCCACCTTCGTGGTACCACGAAATAAGCCCTGCGATGAGAAGAATGGCGCTCAAGCCATAGAAATACTTGGCCTTGCCCATCCAGTCGATATTGGGCTCTTTAAAGAACTCAATCATGCCGAGATGCGTCCCTTCTTTAGACTCCAAGGCCTAAATAATTGTTCCCAGGACCGTGCGTTCTCTGGCCACTTTGATGGCGCGGAAAGCGCAAAGTACTGCGATGAAAGCTTCCCAAGAGTCCTAGTACAAGTCAGATACCTCAGATACTGAGCTCCGCCTGCCGGTCCATCTTGGAAAGGTGGTATTGGAAAATCGTCTTGGACACGTAGATCGCGGTGAAAACGTTGGCGATCAAACCGATGGTCAGGGTGATGGCGAAACCGCGGATTGGTCCGGTTCCAAAAAGGAACAAGAAGAAAGCGGAGACCACGGTGGTTACGTGCGTGTCGATAATGGTCAGGAATGCCTTGTCGAATCCGGCCTCGACGGAAGCGGCGGATGATTTGCCGTGGCGCAGTTCTTCGCGAATACGTTCGAATACGAGGACGTTGGAGTCGACGCCCATACCTATGGTGAGGATGACGCCGGCGATGCCGGGCAGTGTCAGCACGGCGCCGAAGGCTGCGAGCGCGGCAAGCAGAATGACGAGGTTGAGAATCAAGGCGACGACCGCGTTGGCGCCTGACAGGCGGTAATAAACGAGCATGAAGAGCATGACGACGATCAAGCTGAGCACAGATGCTTGGACACCGTGGCGAATGGAATCGGCTCCGAGCGATGGGCCGACGGTGCGCTCTTCGAGATATTTGATGGAAGCGGGAAGCGCGCCGGCGCGAAGGACGAGCGCGAGGTCGTGCGCGGAATCCTGGCTGAAGCTGCCTTCGATGACGCCGGTGTCGTCGATGCGTCCGTGAATGACCGGCGCGGAATAGACGCGATGTTGGAGAACGATCGCCATTTGGCGATTGATGTTTTGCTCGGTGAAGGGACCGAAGCGGCGCGCAGCATCGGCGGATAGCGAGAAATTGATTTGCCACTGGCCGGGATTTTGCGAGCTGCGATTTTCGGTGGCGCTGCGCAGGTCGCGACCGGTGACGACCGGCGCGCGGCTGAGAACGTACCAAACTTCGCCTTGATCGGGAGTTGCGGTGCGGCTCTCGTTGCGGCCAGCGACAATTTCGGTACCCGGAGGCAGAACGCCGCCGTGCGCAGCCAGCGCCGCTACTTGCGAAGGATAGGTCGTGGGATCTTCGACGAGCTTGAGTTCGAGTTGGCCGCCGGCCTGAATCACGGCTTTCGCGCGCGAGGGATCGCCTTCACCGGGAAGCTGGACCAGGATTTCGTTGTTGTTGGCTCCGCCGCGCTGCTGAATGATCGGCTCGGTCAAACCGAGAGCGTTGATGCGGCGTTCGATGGTTTCGATCGACTGCGCCATCGTGGATTCGCGAATCGCGGCGACTTGATTGGCGCGCAGCGTGAGCGTGTAGCCGTTCGGATCGCCGGCGGCGGGAGACATGTCCCAAAGATTTTGCAGCTGGGTGCTGACGAGATCGCGAAAGTCGGAGAGTTGATCGGATGCGACGTTGCGCACGAGAATGTGCGTGTCATCGACGCGGCGCACTTCTTCGTAGCGAATGTTCTTGGCGCGCATCTGCGTCGTCAGCCGATCGACGGTTTGATCGGTTTCTTGCGCGACGGCTTCCTGCGTCTGGACCTGGAGGATGAGGTGCGTGCCGCCCTGAAGGTCGAGGCCGAGCTTGATCTGGTGCGCGAAATTATCTTTGAGCAGCGCAACCGAGGTCGGAAAGACCGGCAGACCGATCAGGCCGTAAATACAGCCGACAATCACCAACAGAATGAAAACCGCTTTCCACTTCAGGTTTGGATTCATGGCTGGAGGTTAAGAGCTCCGTGTGAGCCGGAGTAGTTGCCCGCAGAATTCGCGCGAGCACCGAGAGAAAATCTACTTCGCATCTTCCGTGGTCTCCACTTGAGTGATGGCCGAGCGCGCGATGCGGATTTTCACCTGCTCAGCAATTTTCAGGATCACCGTCTCGCCGTCGATGCCGTTGATCGTGCCGTAAATGCCGCCGTTGGTGATGACCTTGTCGCCGGTCTTGAGCGCGCCCAACATTTCCGAAACTTTTTTGCGCTGGCGCTGCTGCGGCAGGATGAGCATCACGTAGAAAATGCCCATCACGATTACCATCATCAGCAACGGACTGCCGAGCGCGCTGCCCAGGCCGCCTTGCTGGAAAATTGTTGCCGCGAAAATCATTGTGGCTGAACCCTTTCCCTACTCGAATCCTTATTTAAACGACGTGATGGCGACGATTGTGCCGCGCAAACAGCGCAGATAGCAGCACCAGGAACGGGAATTTCCCGTTCGCCCAACCCGTACGATTCTCTTCTGGTGGTGTCCCGCAGACTTCGCGCGCCGTCCACCCACTTCGACCCGCTTGCCCTCAGGCCGGACCTGCGGAATAACGCGCGTGCATCGCAGACGAGAATTTCGCTAGGTTTCCAAACCCGATAGCCTCACGGATTTGGCGCATTATGTCAAGGTAAAAGTGGACATTATGATGGGTCGCAAGAATCGCAGCGGTGATTTCGCCGGCGTGAAATAAATGACGTAAGTAGGCTCGTGTGTAGCGCTTACAGACTCCGCATGCGCACGCGGGATCGAGCGGGCGCTGGTCTTCGGCGTAGCGCGCGTTCTTGATGAGGACGCGGCCTTCGCTGGTGTAAATGCAGGCGTGGCGCGCGGCGCGCGTGGGGAGGACGCAGTCCATCATGTCGATGCCGAGGGCGACGTAGTCAGCGATTTGTTCGGGGCGGCCGACGCCCATCAAATATCTAGGGCGATCTTTGGGCAGGAGTTCGGTGACGACGGCGGTCATCTCGCAGGTCATGGCGTGAGGCTCGCCGACGGCGAGGCCACCGATGGCGTTGCCGGGGAAGTCGATGTCGAGAAGTTGGCGGGCGCTTTGGCGGCGGAGGTCGGCGAAGGTCGCGCCTTGGACGATGGCGAATTGCCATTGGGGGAGCCCGGCGGCGGTGGCGGCGCTTCCGGCTTCTTGGGATTTTTGCAGGAAGTATTCGCGCGCGCGTTTCGCCCACAGAGAGGTGCGTCTTACTGCGGCTTCCGCGATGTCGCGCGGTGCAGGCGTCTCGATGCATTCGTCGAGCACCATCGCGATGTCGGAGCCGAGCGCGAGTTGAATTTCGGCGGCTTTCTCGGGCGTGAGGAGATGCTCGGAGCCGTCGAGATGAGACCGGAAGCGCACACCTTCGTCGGTGATTTTGCGGAGGTCGGAGAGGCTGAAAACCTGGAAGCCGCCGGAATCGGTGAGGATCGCGCCGGGCCACGACATAAATTTGTGGAGGCCGCCGAGCTTTCGAATCAGCTCGTGGCCGGGACGTAGATATAGATGATAGGTGTTGGCGAGGATGATGCGCGCGCCGAGTTGTTCGAGCGCGTCTTGCGTCAGTCCTTTGACGGTGGCGGCGGTGCCGACGGGCATGAACGCCGGCGTTTCGAAGGCGCCGTGCGGCGTCGAGAATTTTCCTCGGCGCGCGCCGGTTGGGTCGGTCTGGGTAACCTCGAACGCAAAGCTCACCTATATAGTGTAGTCAGGACTTCGTTTCTACCCAAACCGAGTGAGCTAAGCAGCCGCACAGTTTTCTTCAGACGGATTTCAGCTCGGTAGTCGCAACGTCTGCTGTCTGACGCCGCTGTCCTTCTCGTCAAACTGCTTCGCGGCAAGAATCACGAGAACATCCAGGCCAACATCGTAAAGAACAGAACAAGTGTGACCCATACTGTCCCTACGATGCCGAATGCTTTGCCGATCGGAACTTTTTTCGGATCTGCGGCCGAGAAGCCAATCGCGACCAGCGCGATCGCCCAAAGACCGAACACGTCGAGCGAAACCAAGGGCACCATTTGCCAAGCCGGGAGATCAAGCATGGCAGCGGGATTCGACGCTAGAAAATTCTCGGGATCAATCGAGGCAGGATCTTTCAGATACATGACCGGAATGGCTATCAGCTCGCGCAGGCCCAACGGCAGGTCTGCGAACGTTACGATTGAAAATGCCGTCGCGAAACTCAGGCGAGCACCACCCATCAATCGGAAGGCGCCGAAATACAGGCCGGCGGAAAACAGGAGCAACAACGGCCATCCTATGACGCCGCGAACGTATCGGACGACAACGGCTCGTTTGGCCGCCTGCTCATACGCGGCTCCTTTTTGGTCATCGCTCAACTGATCGATCTGCCGGGATGCGAACTTGCTCTTCGAGATCTGCTCTTTCGAGACTGAGACCCAATCCGCGCGCTGCGCCATCACGATGTTCAGTCCGAACCAGATGATCATCAGCAAGGCCATCGGAACGGCCCAACTCGGTTTTCGAACGATGTCTTGGAAGGTCGGCTTTGGAGAGAAAAAAACCCCAGTTATGCGCCCTATCGGGCCAATTGCGGCCTGCGCCTCTGGCACGGGCATAGTCGTAGCCATATGAAGAATTCCTCCACCGCAGGGTAGTCAGGACTAGATCTTGCTGCCTTCTTACACCCGATACGCCGGAGAATGGCAATAAATTTCATCGTGACGAATTTTTGACGAAGGGACCAACCGGGATGGAGGAACAACAGGGCTAGAGTGCTTTAGTGCCGCGTATTCAACGAGGGATTTCCGGTACGGCCGCCAGCAGCTCCTTCGTGTATTCCTCCACCGGGCGGTTCAGCACCAAGTCGACGTCTCCCGTTTCCACAAACCGCCCGCGCCGCATGACGGCCACCCGGGTCGCGATCTGGGCCACGACCGGCAGGCTGTGCGATATAAAGATGTAGGTCAGCCCGAACTCGCGCTGTAACTCCTGCAGCAGCAACAAAACCTGCGCGCCGACGGAGACGTCGAGCGCTGAGACCGGCTCGTCGGCGACCACCAGCTTCGGCCGCAAGATCAGCGCCCGAGCGATACCGACGCGCTGCCGCTGCCCGCCCGAAAATTCATGGGGATAGCGATTCATCGCATCTTCGTTTAGTCCGACGCGCTTCAACATCGCCACCACACGCTCCCGTCGCTCGGCGGCTGACAGCTGGGACTCATGAATCTCCAGCGGCTCGGCGACAATCGCGCCGACGCGCATCCGCGGATTCAGCGACGCGAACGGATCCTGAAAAATCATCTGCATCTGGCGCCGCTTGACACGCAAAGGTTCGCCGGTGAGCTTCAGCAGGTCAGCTTTTTCGAAAAGCAGTTCGCCCGAGTCTGGCTCGATCAATCGCAGCAACATCCGCGCCAACGTCGTCTTGCCGCAGCCGCTTTCGCCGACAATGGCGAACGTCTCGCCGGCCTCGACCGAAAAGCTAACGCCATCCACCGCCGTGAACCGTTCGCCGCCCGCGCCCGAAGACAATCCTCCGACGGCTCGCGCATAACTCTTCCGCAGCTCTCGCGCTTCCAGGATCACGTGCTCAACCTTTTACCCATCGGCTGCCGTGCACCAAAAACTTCGACGCGGCCCATCTTCCCACGCCACTCGACGCGCCGAGCAAATTTTCGTTAGCACATTCGCGCAAAATGACAAATTCGAATCGCCGCACAGGTATCGGCTCGCCGCTCCAGCATTGATGATTCATCGCTCCGACTCTCTAAACCTATATCTAAATCCGCGAACCCAAATAATTATTTAGATTTAGAAATCGCAACGTCTTTTGCTTCAACACTTCCACTTCGGCATTTGACATGCCTACTCGGCCTTCAGGTTTGGCCCTATCTTTCTCATTCGTAAGTGGAGGCGGAGTCGTGAAACGAATTTCTGTTGGGGTGTACGTAGCGATTTTCTGTGCGTTTATGTTTCTCGCCGGAGTCTCGGCAACAATTTCTTACGCTCAACAAGCTACAACATCAATCCTTGGCGAGGTGACCGACCCACAGGGCTCTGCCGTCGCGGCCGCCAAGGTCACCGCGGTCGACGCCGAGAGTGGCGTCACGCGCAGCGCAACAACCGACGAGCAAGGTCACTTTGAGTTCGCCTCTCTTCAACCCGGCACCTACTCCGTCCGCGTTGAAGCGCAGGGCTTCCGCGCCGCCGTCACCGACAAGGTCCAAGCCCTAGTCTCCACCACTCAGAAACTTACCATCAAGCTGGAGCTCGGCGCAGTATCCGATACGGTCGAAGTGAGCGAAAACACCGTCGCCCCTGTTAACACCACCGACGCCACCATCGGCAACACCTTCGATTCTCGCCAGATTCTGGCCCTCCCCTTCGAAGGCCGCGACGCCGCTGGGGTCCTTAGCCTCCAGCCTGGTGTCACATTCATCGGCAAGAACGTTGACGACAACGTCGATACGCGCAATGGCGCGCTCAACGGCGGTCGCAGCGACCAGGCCAACATCACGCTCGACGGCGTCGATAACAATGATCAGGCCCGCGGGACCGCATTCCAGGGTGCCGTCCGCTCCACGCTCGACTCAATTGAGGAATTTCGCGTCACCACCGTCGGCGACAATGCCGACCAGGGCCGTTCCTCGGGCGGGCAAGTCACTCTCGTCACCAAGAGCGGCACCAACCAGTTTCACGGATCGCTCTACGAACAAAATCGTCCCACGGTCACCGCTGCCAACGGCTGGTTCAACAAACACACTGAACTCGAAAATGGCGATTCCAATACGCCACAAAAAATCATCCGCAACACCTTCGGCGGCGCCGTCGGCGGCCCCATCATCAAAGATCGCCTTTTTTTCTTCGCCACCTACGAAGCGCTTCGTCAGGCTGAAGACGTCGAAGTGAGCCGCAACGTGCCGGGTCTAACCTTGCGCGCCGGAATGCTCGCCTATCCCACCGCCGCAGGCGGCACCCAAATTCTCACAAGCGCCCAAATCGCCTCCATGGACCCCAACTGCACGGGCCTCGGTAGCTGCCCGCAGGGTGCTGGCCCTGATCCGGCCGCCGTCGCGCAGTTCAATAAATATCCGCTTCCCAACTCCTCTTCGTGCATCAACAACGACGGCTTCAACATCTCGTGCTTCTCGTTCTCTGCTCCCAATCCGAAGCGGCTCAACACCAACATCGCCAAGCTCGACTACAACCTCAATAAATCCGGTACGCACCGTGTTTTCATTCGCGGCAACTATCAGACCGACCGCACCGCGCTGCCGCCGCAGTTTCCCGGCCAGCCGCCAGCCAATGTCATTCGCGACACCAGCCGCGCCTTGGCGGTCGGCTACACCGCGGTTCTCACAAACAACGTCGTCAACAGTTTTCACTACGGCATCACGCGCCAGAGCAGCGACAACGACGGCATCGAAAGCGCTCCCCTCGTTTCTTTCCGCTTCATCGATGACTTGATCCCCGGAGTCTCTTCGGTTTCACCCCAGACTTCCTTCACCACAAAATTTCACGTCCCCGTCCACAACTGGGTCGATGACCTCAGCTGGACCAAGGGCAGGCACACGCTTCAATTCGGCACCAACATTCGCCTGATTAATAACGTCCGCGCATCCGATGCTTCCAATTTCAACAATGGGCTCGTCAACCCTGACTTCCTGCCCACCGGTCCAGCGGGCAGCGGCGGCAGCCTCGACCCCGCAGCCTTCGGATTTCCCGCCGTTGACCCTAACAATACGGGCGTCTATAACGACGACATCGTCGACTTGGTCGGCGTCGTCACCCAAGTGACAGGCAGCTTCAATCGCGACAAGAACAACAACCAGATTGCCCAGGGCGCACTCGTTCCCCGTCACTTCCGTTCGACGGAATACGAGTGGTACGTGCAGGACGTCTGGCACATCAAATCGAATCTCACGATCACCGCCGGCCTGCGCTACGATTTGCTGCAACCGCCCTACGAAACCAGTGGCAACCAGGTCGCCCCCGACATCAGCCTCAACAATTTTGTCAACGAGCGCGCCACACTTGCCGAGCAGGGACAAATCTTCAGTCCCACTTTTGGCCTCGGCCTCTCTGGTCAGGCCAACGGCAAGCAGCCTTATTGGCCCTGGGACTACAAGGATCTTGGGCCGCGTCTCGCCGTCGCCTACTCTCCTAATCCTTCCGGAGGATTGCTCAAGGCTCTATTCGGAGGCGCCGGCAAGTCCTCCATCCGTGCGGGATACGGCATCCTGTATGACCACTTCGGCGAAGGCCTCGTCAACACTTTCGATAACGCCGGCTCCTTTGGTTTGACGACCATCATCGAAAATCCCGCCAGCATTCAATCCATCGATGGTGGTGCTCGTTTTACCGGCGTTCATGACATTCCGACATCGAGCCTCGATGGCCCCTTGCTCGCCAGCGCTCCGAACGGTCCGTTCCCGTTCGTCCCGCCGGTCAGCACTCTCGACACCAATACCCAGCAGATCGCGTACGGCCTGGACGATAAACTCCACACGCCCTATTCGGAACTGGTCGACTTTTCCGTCACTCGCGAGCTACCTGCGGGCTTCGTTCTCGAAGTCGCTTACGTCGGCCGCTTCGCGCATCGCCTCCTTCAACAACGCGATCTGGCCATGCCTGTCGATCTCAAGGATCCCAAGTCGGGTACGGACTATTTCAGCGCTGCCGACACTTTCGGCAGGGATTTCTATAACGGCGTCCCCGTCAGCCAGATCCAGCCGATCGCTTACTGGGAAAATCTGTTTCCCGGCGCGGCGGGCACTTGCGGCGCAGGCACAAGCGCGACCCAATGCATGTACAACATGTATCAGAGCAATATCGGTCCCGGCACTTTCGGCGAGTCCAACGGCATTTTCAACTTCGACTCGTTCTGCTTCCCTGCGTGCCTCAATCAACAGCCGGGCGCTGCTCCTGGTGCGCCCGGTAAGCCGGGCGGTCCTTTCCAGTTCTACAATCCGCAATTCGCCGCTCTGTACGCCTGGTCCAGCATCGGTAAGAGCGCGTACAACGCCATGCAGGTCATCCTGCGCAGCCGTCCAACACACGGGCTTCAGATGGACTTCAACTACTCTTTCTCGCAGTCCCTCGATGTCTGCTCCGATGCCGAGCGTGTTCCAACCTTTGGCGGACTCTGCGCCGTCGTCAACACCTGGGCGCCCAATCAACTTCGCGGTCCGTCGGACTTCGACGCTCGGCACCAGATCAACTCCAACTGGGTCTACGATCTCCCCATTGGCCGCAACAAACAGTTTGGTCACGACTGGAATCGCGCGGTCGACGCCGTTCTCGGTGGATGGGAGGTTTCCGGCCTCGTGCGTTGGACCAGCGGCTTTCCGTTCAGCGTCACTCCCGGCCAAACGTTTCCGACCAACTTCCAACTCTCCGGTAACGTCTTTAATATCCGGCCGATCTCCACAGGCACCAGCTTCCTCGGTGCTCAAGGCGAACCCTACGCCTTCAAACTGGGTCCTGCGGCCGACAGCTTCCTGAGTCCGGGCGTCACCGATCCTAACTTCCGCTTCGCCCTCGCCGGCGAGTCCGGACAACGCAACAATTTCCGTGGAGACGGCTTCTTCGGCCTCGATATGGGCGTCAACAAGACGTTCCACATCACCGAACGGCAAACGCTGCGGTTCAGCGCTTCCGCGTTCAACCTGACGAACTCCGTGCGCTTCGATCCAGCGACCATTAGCGCAAACCTGCAAAACTCTGCGACCTTCGGGCAATACAGCCAGACGCTGACGAACCCGCGCGTTATGGAATTCGCGTTGCGGTATCAGTTCTGAGCGTCAGTTCTGATTCCGTAGCGGATCGAGCCTGATTCCGTCGTTGCTCTAAATGGAAAGGCCCCCGATGTTTTGGGGGCCTTTTCTTTTCGAATGCCACTTCATTCTAAATGCTGAAGCCGAACGGCACGTATCGGCTCAAACGGCGATCCGACGTCGGACTGAGGCTTCCGCGAGGACGCTGAAGGGATCTCGACTGCTCTAGTTTGCGCGATTTACACTTTGCACCGCGCCGCTTACACCAAAACGCAGCGCGCCTCATGCTCTGCGCCCGCACCTCTCATCTCCGGCACGTGTTTCACGCATTCGCCTATTCGAAGGGCGCAGCGCGGCTCAAACGCGCACCCCGGCGGCAGCGCAGTAAGCTGAGGCACCGTCCCCGGAATCGGCGCGAGTTTCCCGCGCTCGAGCGTCGGCGACGCCGCCAGCAATCCCTGTGTATAAGGATGCCGCGGCGCGCGCAGCACATCGGCCACTCGCCCTTCTTCCACGATCCGCCCGGCATACATCACCGCGATGCGATCCGCGACCTGCGCCACGACTCCCAAATCGTGCGTGATGAAAAGCAATCCCAGCTTTAGTTCGCGCCTTAAGCGATCGAGCAGATCGAGAATCTGTTTTTGCACGGTGACGTCGAGCGCCGTCGTCGGCTCGTCCGCGATCAACAAACGCGGCCCGCCAGCCAGCGCCATCGCGATCATCACGCGCTGTCGCAATCCGCCGGAGAGCTGGTGTGGAAACTGCTCCGCGCGCATCCCTGGTTCCGGCACCGCCGCGCGTTGCAACGATTCGAGCATTCGCCGCCGCACATCGTCACGCGCCAGCTTCGGCTCGTGCGCGCGAACCGCTTCTTCAATCTGCGCCCCAACGCGCATCACCGGATTCAGCGCCGTCATCGGCTCCTGAAACACCATCGCCGCATCGCGCCCGCGCACCGCGCGCCACTCCGGCTCGGTCAATCGCGTCAACTCCGTCGCGCCGGCGCCATCTCTCGTTCCGATCTGCGCGTGTCCACTGACACGGGCGCCCAGCGGCAACAAACCGATCATCGCCAGCGCCATCATCGTTTTGCCGCTGCCCGACTCGCCGACCAAACCAACTGCTTCGCCCTCGGCGATGCGCAGCGACACCTCGTTCACCGGCCGCACCCATCCCGCCGGAGTCGGCAACTCCACAATCAGCTCGCGCAATGTCAGCAAATCCGACATACGTGTCGACTATCTCTTCCCCACCGGTACGACAAATTTTAATCCTGTATGCGTCGGTGAAAATCCGACAACCTTTACATCCTTCAATCCCTCTCTGCGTCCCGCCTCAATCACTCCGACTTCAGAGATCTCCTTCCGTCCTTTCGGATAGATCACCCAAAGTCCCGTAGCGCCTTTCAGCGTTTTCACAATCTTGCCGACTCTACTTAAATCCTTGTTCGTCTCAGCCGCCAGGAAAATCAGTTCGCTTTCCGCCTGCGCGGTTCCGCTAAAAACATTCTTCGCGGCTTTGCGCAATTCCGTCAGAAACTCGTCATCGAACGTGCCCAGAACCGAAACACTCATTCCGCTCTTCACGCCCAACTTCTCCACGCGCGATTTCGGATGCAGTATCTTCTCCGCCCATTTCTCCGCCGCCGGACCAAGTTCCAACACTGCCGGCCCTTCCTCCGTGTGAAATCGCAGCTCCCCATCCACCGCTTTCACCGACTTCACAATTTCCGCGAACGCAAATTTCAGCCTCTTCGTCCCATCAACCGGCCGAAAAATAATCTCAGCCGTCTCCAGCAGCGCCTCACCCTCGATGCGCCGTCGTCCCAATCGCAGCGTGCTTTCGCGTTCCTGCCCCATCGCGTTAATCTCCGATCTGCGGCTTCTCTCCAAAATGCTGCGCCAGCCCAGTTAAATATTTGTCCATCTCGCTCGTATACCCCATCACGAACCGCGCCACGAACCGAAAAATCGGGTTCGTCACGTACCCATTCTCCGTAATACGCAAGGTCGAACCATCCGCCGTCGGCGTCACGTCAAAAGTCCAAGTCCCGCCAAACGGCAACTTATCTCCGCCAATGCGATTCACCAGTTTTCGCGGCGGCTCCGTCGACTGCGTCTGGATCATCAGCTTACCCGCCGCCGTATCCTCAATATGTGCCGGCATTCCCTCCCGATCCGGCAATCGCGTCACGCCCTTCAATCCGATCCGCCACGACGGCATCGCATCCACATCCGTGATCGCCGTCCACACCTTCTCGGGAGGCACGTGATACGTGGCGATGCGCGAAGCCACGTGATCGCGCGGCAGCAACATCCCAAAAGTCCAGACAATCGCCACAATCCCAATCACCGCGAACAACGCTCTCAACGGCCATCGCAAAGCTGTCATCGTGCCCATTTCGATCACCCCGCGCTCGTCAGCACATCGTTCACATCATTGACATACGCCCTTGATTACCACATTTCCGCGCACCTGATGCCACTCATGCATACGAATTGCCCGCATCCGGTATTTCAACCTCATTCCTTGGCGATTCCCTCGCGCCACCCGCAACTTTCTCTCTCCTAGAAAATTATGGAACTCCGCGCGGCGCTTCCTCTCGTCCACTCCAACCCCATGCTCTAAAATATTTCTCTGCCCCATGGCCACCGCGATCACAACCAACAAAGTCGACTGGAGCGTCATCTGGGCTCAGCGCGGCTTCCGCTACTTCTCCGTCGCGATGTTCGTCTCGCTCTTCGGCAGCGGCCTCAATTTCACCGCCGTCAGCTGGTACATCCTCACCGCCACGCATTCGACCATCGCCGTCAGCATGCAGGTCATCGTCGTCACGCTGCCCGGCCTCTTCGTTCCATTCCTCGGTGGCGTCCTCATCGACCGCTACGACCGCCGCTATCTCGGCATCATGCTCGACATCGCGCGCGGCCTCGCCGTCCTCACCATCGCCTACCTCGCATGGAAGGGCCACCTCGACATTTGGCATCTCTACGTGATGACGCTCATCACCGGCACCGGCTCCGCGATGTACTGGGCTTGCGTCAACGCTCTCGTGCAAGAAGTCATGCCGCCGAATCAATTCACCGGCGCCAACGCCGCCGTCCTCATCGGCGTGCAGAGCGGCATGCTCATGGCCGGCGCCTTCGTCGGTTTCATCTACGACACGATCGGTATCGCCGGCATCCTCGCCATCGACGGCGCGACGTACGTCGTCTCCGCGTTCTGCCTTTACCAGATGCGTCGCGGCTACGTCTCTCCGCGCCCTCGCTACGCAACAACGCCGACCCGCTCCCGCGAATATTCCGAAGCAACCGAAGCCACCGCCCTCGCGCTCGAATCCGGCGGCAATCCCGAGGTCGCCGAAGCCGGCCTCTCACTCTCCGTTTTCGACGACATCAAAGAAGGCTTCGCCTATCTGAAAAGCCAGCCGAAGGTCCTTGCCCTCGGCGTCACCCACGCCACGATGATGGCCGGCGTCGTCAGCGCCAACGTCATCCTCGTAGCGCTCGCCAACGACGTCCTCCACGCCGGCGCTCGTGGCCTCGGCTACCTCGAAGGCGGCTGGGCCATCGGCGCCATCAGCGGCGGCCTTCTCGCCAGCCAGCTCAACGACAAGCTCCGCATGTCTTTCTACGTCGGCTGCATCGCCGTCCTCTGCGCCGGACACATCGTCGTCCCCTTCGTCGCCTTCGTCGTCGGCGCCGTCACCATTCAAGCCATCTTCGGATTCTGCCGCGCCGTCTCCGGCGTCGTCGCGCAATCCACATTAATGATGATCGTCCCGCGCCACTTCATGGGCCGCACGCAATCCTCGATCGCAATTTTCACCACTATTTTGCAAATTCTCATGAGCATCTCTCTCGGCTGGGTCGCGCAGCGCATCAGCCTCTTCGCCGGATTCAGCCTGCTCGGCCTGATGTACGCCGGAGCCGGAGCCTTCGCCACGCGCGCCCGCCAACTCCTCGTCGAAGAATCCTGATCCAATCCTTAGTAGTTGGACCTTCACGCTAATTCACCGCATCCATTCCACTCTCATCTTCTCCGTGTCTCTGCGACCTCTGCTCTAAATCCTCTTTTTCCCGCTCCTCCCCAAACGTATAATTCCCGCATGAAAAAATCCCGGCTCGCCCTTGTCTTTGCACTCCCGCTCGCACTCGCTGCCGTCGCGTGCAATCAACAACCGCAACAACCTGCCGCGCAGTCCTCCGACGCCCACGTCAAAGCGCTCGCCGACACCTTTCTCGCCGCGTCGTTCGAGCGCAATCCCGAACAAATCACCCAGTACGGCGTCCCCAATCGTCGCCAGGACAAACTCACCGACAATTCGCTCGACGCCATCAAAGCCTGGCAAGCTCGCGAAGACGCCTGGCTCGCCGAAGTAAAACAAATCGATCCCGCCACGATCAGCGCGCCGCCGCTGCGCGCCACCTACGCGATCCTCCGCGAACAACTCGAAGGCCCCATCGCTCTCCGCGCCTGCCGCAACGAGCTCTGGACCGTCAGCCAATTCGTCAACGCCTGGCAAGTGGACGACGGCTACATCGTCACCATCCAGCCCGTCGGCACCGACGACGCTCGCAAAGACGCACTCGCGCGCTGGGGCTCGCTCCCGAAATTCGTCGACAATGAAATCGCCAATCTCCGCGAAGGCATCAAGCAGGGCTACACCGCCCCTAAAGGCAACGTCCGAATCACCATCGACCAGTTCAACACGCTCATCGCCGGCCCGATTTCTGCATCTCCCTTTGATTCGCCCTCAACGCGCGACAAAGATCCCGAATTCAAAAAATCCTACGACGCGCTCGTCAAAAACCAGATCAATCCCGCGCTCAAAAAATATCGCGACTTCCTCGTGAAGGAATATCTCCCGGTCGCGCGCGAATCGATCGCCGTCTCCGCGATTCCCAACGGCGCCGCCTGCTACGACGCCTCCGTCCGCTACCACAGCTCGCTGCCCGTCCCAGCCGCCCAAGTCCACGAGATCGGCCTGAAAAAAGTCGACGAAATCGCCGCCGAGATGAAAGACATCGCCGAAAAATCTTTCCACACCAGCGACGTCCCGGCGCTGCTCACCAAGCTCCGCACCGACAAACAATATTTGTTCAAGGATCGCGCCGAGCTCATCGCCTATTCGCAGGCCGCACTCGCGCGCGCAAAAGATAAAGTTCCCGCCGTCTTCGGCCTCTGGCCCAAAGCCGACGTCGTCATCCAGCCCTATCCCGCCTTCCGCGAAAAAAACGGCCCCAACGAATACAACTCACCCGCCGAAGACGGCAGCCGCCCCGGTGTCTTCTTCATCAACGCCTATCAAGCCGAAAAACAAAGCCGCGTGGAATCCGAATCCACCGCGTTCCACGAAACAATTCCCGGCCATCACCTGCAAGGCGCGATCGCGCTTGAAAACAAAAGCATTCATCCCATCGGCCGCTATTTCGGTAACAGCGGCTACGGCGAAGGCTGGGCGCTCTACGCCGAACGCCTCTGCGACGAAATCCATCTTTTCTCCGACGATGTCGAGCGTCTCGGCATGTTGAGCGATCAGCAACTCCGCGCCGTCCGCCTCGTCGTCGACTCCGGCATCCACACAAAAAATTGGACCCGCCAGCAAGCCATCGACTACATGCTCGCGCACACCGCCGAAAACGAACACGACGCCGCCTCCGAAATCGACCGCTACATTATTTATCCCGGCCAGGCGACCGCCTACATGCTTGGCGCCATCGAAATCCGCAGCGCCCGCGACGCCGCCCAAAAAGAAATGGCCGCCCGCTTCGACATCAAATCCTTCCACGACCGCGTCCTCGAAGACGGCGCCGTCCCCCTAACCTTCCTCAAACAAAAAATCCAACTCTGGTCCCAATCCAAATAACTTCGCCCTTGGGCGCCAAACGTAACCCTGTCATTCCGACCGGAGCGGGCCGACGCCTTTTCTTCACGTTCGCGTCCGCGCGAACGTGTCGGCCCGCGCAGTGGAGGAACCTTGGCTTGATTCACCCCCCGCGCACCAACGATGAAACTGAGTTAGCATTTCTCATTGCGAACGGAGCCCACATGCCAACCTCAACCCGCCGCCACTTCCTAAAATCCTCCACCGCCGCAGCAACTCTCGCCGCTCTCGGACCTCAAAATCTTTTCGCCAACGACGACGCGCTCGAGAAAAAACTCGCCCTCGATCCCCTCCGCCCCCAATTCCACCTCCTCCCCGCCAAAAATTGGATGAACGACCCCAACGGCCCAATCTTCTGGCGCGGCAAATACCACATGTTCTTCCAATACAATCCAAACTCCGCCGTCTGGGGCGACATGCACTGGAATCACGCCGTCAGCGACGACATGATCCACTGGAAGCACGAACCCATCGCACTCGCTCCCACTCCCGATGGCGACGACTCCGACGGCTGCTTCACCGGCAGCGCCGTCAACGAAAACGGCACCGCCACCATCATCTACACCGGCGTAAAATCCGTCGCCGCCGATCGTGCCACGCTCCGCGACGGCCACCACAATTTCCGCGAGACGCAACTCCTCGCCACCAGCAAAGATCCAAATCTCCTCACCTGGCAAAAACTTTCCAAGCCGGTCATCGAGCCACCGCAAGATCCGAATCTCACCGGCTTCCGCGATCCATTTCTTTTCCGCGTGGAAACACCCACAACCTCCGAATCCAACGCCGGCCCCTGGTATTGCGGCGTTGCGAGTGGCCAATTCAAAAAAGGCGGCCGCGTCCTCCTCTACGAATCCAAAAATCTTCGCGACTGGAAATATCTTCACCCGCTCGCCGAAGGTCAATGGTCCGGCCGCGAACACACCGACCCCGTCGGCTCGGGCGAAATGTGGGAGTGCCCCGACTTTTTCCCGCTCGGCAAAAAATGGGTTCTGCTTTATTCCACGGCAGGCAGCGTATTCTGGGAAGTCGGCGATCTCGATCCCAAAGAGCTTGTCTTCCACTCACAAACGCGCGGCATCCTCGATCACGGCGCCTACTACGCGCAAAAAACGCAGCTCGACGCCAAAGGCAACCGCATCCTCTGGGGCTGGATCACCGAAAAACGCCCCGACCCCGAACTCCTCGCCGCAGGCTGGGCCGGCTGCATGTCCCTCCCCCGCACCCTCAAAATCGCCGACGACAACACCTTAGAAATGGAAATCGCACCCGAGTCCCGTTCGCTCCGCCATCAGGCGTTCGAAATTCCAAATAAATTGTCAGCAGCCGATCGCACCGCCCGCGCCCACGAAATCGAAATCAAAAATCTCTGCGGCGAATTCTTCTGGATGAGCGACGCGAAAAAATCCGATTTCGTGCTCTCCGATCAATCGGGAGCGTGGCTCACGGTCTCGACAGAAACCAACTCCGACGGCTCAAAATTAATCGTCAACGGCAAAACAATCGACATCCCCCCGACAAAACGCCCCCTCCGCGACTTCTCCCTCTTCCTCGACGCCAGCGTCGCCGAACTCATCTGCGACAACCATCACGCCATCACCACCCGCATCTACCGCAAACCGAGCGGCCCCCTAAAAATCTCCTCCGACCCCTCCGAAAAAAACCTCTACCAACTCACCGCCTGGCAACTCCACCCCATTTCCCCCAACCGCCTCACCAGTTAAATCTCACCGCATGCCGCCCGCGCAACGAGCGATCTCACCGCTGCGCATGCCACCAAACGATCCACTGCGATAACGCGCCGTACGACCCAGACCTGTCATCCTGAACGAAGCGGGCCGGCGCTTTTTCTTCGCGTTCATTTCCTGTGAACGCGCCGCACCGCGCAATGAAGGATCTCAGCGCAAGCCCCCGTCTCAGTCATAGCGACGAGCACGATTCGAACGCGTCAATCGCTCGCCCCATTCGAACAGTACCCATCAATAACGCTATTGACATAACCAACATTCCATGCTATTCTCTCCTATGAAGTCACCCTCCTCGTTCGAACCATCCCGCAAACCTTCACAAGAGCGCCCCCGCAACTGCCTCATTCCAAACCACTTCCCCACTCTCAAATTTGCACACCCCGCAACCCACGCAAAACACACCACTTGCGCACTCTTCACAAAACATAGGGGGGTATGGGGTATTCGTCCCAAAACGGGAAACGGGAAAAAAAACTACTTCGTGGGAGTCACCGCAGGCAGCGGCTCTTTCGCGCCCAACAAATCCACCAAAACCTGGTTCAACTTCGCTCTCATCTGGCCACGGTCATGCGCATTCGTAATGTAACGCACCGCAATCTCGGTCCCGCCGATTGCCGGCCGCACGTTGATCGCCGGTTCCGCCGACAAGCTGCTCATATCGGCCGACTTGGCCGCGCCCTTCCATTCGCGCTCCGCCTTCTGCCCGCTTTCGGCCGTCGCCTCGACGACCTTCTTCTTCACCGCTTCGACGATCGGATACGGATCATGCCCCGCCGGCAGTACGACCGTCAGTTCATCCCACAGCCACTGGCCCGACGTCGAAAAATTAAAATAATGCCCTTCGATCGCGTAGCTGTTGGTAAACGTCACGCGCCGTCCGGTCGGATGCCCAGAGTCCGTCCAGTTCCCCGTTTCGAGCAGCACCGTGTGGAACATTCCCAGCTCGACGACTTCGCCGGTCACGCCATTGATCTCGACCCAATCGCCCAGCCGAATTCCATTCTTGCCCATCAACACGAACCAACCGATGAATCCGACGATGAAATCCTTCAGCGCAACGGTCAGGCCTGCGCCCGCCAATCCGAGAAACGTTCCGAGATTCGGCGGCGGCCCAAAAATCACCAGCAAAATAAAAAGTATGCCGACAACTTGCAGCGAAACTCGCGTTACACCGCGCAGGGTCTCTATTTGCCTGCGATCCAACTTCGTTCGCGCCAACAAACTCGCCGCCCACTGATCGAAAAACAGTCCGAGCATCAAAATGCCAAGAATGATCGCGATTCCGCGCAACGCGCGATTCAGCACGTTTCGCTGCTGGCCCGCCACGAGAGCAATCCACTTGTCGTAAAGCCCATCGAGCTCTTTTTCGTCGTCGATTCGCTTGTCCAGTCCGGCAAGTTTTTTCTGCCGCGCGGCACGATCTTTCGTGGCATTGATAACCGCGTCCGCATCGTTGTCATTCCATGCGAGCCGGGCCGCTGGGGACAATGCCGTTCCGTCCGCACTCGCGCCGGCCTTCGATTTGTCGGTCTGCAAATCCTTGTCGAGAGCGTCGTGCCGCGCCGAAATCGTTCCAATCGTGTTCGCGGTCGCCGCCTTCGCGCGCCACAAGAGCAATTGCTTCTTGTGCTGCGACCACCATTGCGTCGCGCGGTGAATCAGTCCTCGCTCTTCCGAAGGCATCGTCGTGGCGGCCAGCGCCGCTTCCGTCGCCTTGGTCGAAGCCTCGTGCTCGGCGACCATCGCCTGAATGCGATCTTGTGGATCGCCGCCCGCGCGAATCAGATCTTGCTTGGCGTCCTCGACCTCATCCTGATCCAGCTCCTGCTGCGCCTCCGCGATGTCGAGTTGATCTTCCAGCGAGTCTTTCTGGTCGCCGGTCGCTTTTGCGATCGCCGCATTGAGCTGCGCAACCTGGGCCTGGGTGGCCGCGAGTCCGCGCTGCGCTTGTTGCATTCGCGCTTGAATTTCTCTTGCTTCCGCGCTCAGTGGCGGTGGGTGCAAAGTTGCGTCGCGCAGCGCTGCAGTAAACGCGATGTCTACTTCGTGATCCGTTAACCGGATCGCCTCTTCCGCCAGTTGCCGCTCTCCCGGCAACGACACCAGCGGCGCAAGTTGCTGCGCGATTTTCAGCGGAGTCTGATCGACGACTTGCGACTGCGCGGGCGGTGTTTTCGCGTTCCCGTTCGAGGTAGCCGCACCCGTCGGCACCGAAGGAGCGGCCGGCTGCGTGCGGAGAATTCCGTACCCTGCTGCGACCAAAAGCAGCAGCAACAGGATGCCTGCAATCTTGTGAAAGGTTTTCATAGCTCAGGGCGTGCGCTCATTCTATTATGCATTCCCATCTACGACACCACCGGATGTTTTTCCAACGATCGGGGAGCCGATGGCTACTACAAAGGGTCTATCCACGATGCGGTCGCACGAACGCCGAAAAGTGCGCGTGCCGCAGGCGGTTTTTGTGTTGCTCGTGTTTCTTGGATTTCTGCAGGCCCGCAATTTCGCCGCATCGATGCCCGGCGTGATGGCCACGCATTTTGGCGCTTCAGGCACTGCAAACGGATGGCAGACCAAGGGGCAATTTTTCGTCGTCGAAATCGTGATGCTCGGCGTTTGCCTGCTGATCGGTTTCGGAGTTCCCTACATCATCAGCCTCGCCCCGCCGTCGCTCGTGAATGTCCCCAACAAAGAATTTTGGCTGGCGCCCATCCGCCGCGAATACACCAACAACATCTTCCGCATCCAGATGGCTTGGTTCGCCTGCGCCCTCATCACATTCCTGATCGTCGTCAATCAACTCGTCTTCAACGCCAATCAAGCAGTCCCGCGCCAACTCAACGGCCCCCAATTCACCATGGCGCTACTAGCGTTCCTAGGCTTCGTAGCCATCTGGACCATCCGCCTCGTCATGAACTTCTCGAAGGTCCCGGCATGAGGCCTTGCAGAGATGGAAGAATAGAATTGGCTTATGGTTTTTGAATGAAAGTTCGAGACGTGATTCGCATGTTGGAGGCTGATGGATGGTTCCTTGCCAGAACCAGAGGCAGTCACCGACAATATAAGCATCCCGCGAAGCCCGGCCTCGTTACAGTTCCAGGGAAACCGGGCGACGATTTAGCGCCCGGGACGCTGAACAGTGTGTTGAAGCAGGCGGAGTTGAAGAAATGAAAAAATATCTGATCGTCGTCGAACAAACTCAAACAGGCTATTCCGCTTACTCGCCGGACCTACCCGGTTGCATCTCGACCGGACGCACGCGTGAAGATGTTGAAAAAAACATGCAGGAAGCGATCGCCCTCCACCTGGATGGAATGCGCGAGGAAGGCCAGGCGTTGCCAGAACCCCACACATACTCGGCCTACGTCGAACTGCCAGCTTAGAAATGAAAAACGCCGCGGGTTTGGCCGCGGCGTTTCGAGTTTTCAGTTTCGAGTTTCGATCCTGGAGTTCAGTTTTTTCTAGAGATAATCGCGCGACGGGCCTTCCAAAAAGGCGCGCAGCTTGCGCGAGCGCGATGGATGACGCAGCTTGCGCAACGCTTTCGCTTCGATCTGGCGGATGCGTTCGCGAGTGACCGCGAACGACTGGCCGACTTCCTCGAGTGTATGTTCGCTGCCGTCATCGAGACCGAAGCGCATCTTGATGACTTTTTCTTCGCGCGGCGTCAGCGTCTTCAACACCGAAGACGTCTGTTCCTTGAGGTTGAGGTTGATGACCGCATCGGAAGGCGAAACGACGGCCTTGTCTTCGATGAAGTCGCCGAGATGCGAATCTTCCTCTTCGCCGATCGGAGTTTCGAGTGAAATCGGCTCCTGCGCGATCTTGAGGATTTTGCGCACCTTGGACACCGGAATGTCCATGCGCTTGGCGATTTCTTCGCTGGTCGGCTCGCGCCCCAGTTCCTGCACGAGCTGGCGGCTGGTGCGCACGAGTTTGTTGATCGTTTCGATCATGTGCACCGGAATACGAATCGTGCGCGCCTGATCGGCGATCGCGCGGGTGATGGCCTGGCGAATCCACCACGTCGCGTAGGTTGAGAATTTGTAGCCGCGGCGCCACTCGAATTTATCGACAGCTTTCATCAGGCCGATGTTGCCTTCCTGAATCAGGTCGAGGAATTGCAAACCACGGTTCGTGTATTTTTTCGCGATCGAAACAACCAAGCGAAGGTTGGCTTCGATCAGTTCTTTTTTCGCTTGTTCGGCTTCCGCTTCGCCGCGATGGATGATCGTGAGCGTGCGCTTGAGTTCGGTGAGGCCGACTTCGCTGGCCTCTTCGATGTCTTTAACTTCGGCGCGACGCGTGCGGAGTTCTTTGCGCGCTTCGGCTGCGACATCCCCTTTTGCGACGTCAGCGCGGCGCTCCAGACGTCCGGCTTCACGCTCGAGCGATTGAAGGCGCTCCACGGTGCCGCGCATCTTGTCGACAAGCCGCTTCTTCTCAAACGGATTGAACTCGATGTCGCGAACCGCAAGCGAAATCTCGATACGAGTGCGAGCGACATCCCACTTCGCGCTCACCCACTGCTTCTTTTTCGCTTTCGGCGTTTTTTCGAGCTTCACGGCCTGCTTCAGGCCGGTGTCGTAGAGTTTTGCGATTTTCTCGATGTGCTTGAGCGTCTGCTTGGTCTTGTTCGCGATCTTTTCTTCGGTTAGCTCTTCGTCGTCAAAGATGACGATTTCTTTGATCGAGCGGCCGCCCTTGCGCAAGTCGTCGCCGACGGCGATGAGTTCCTTGATGACGATCGGCGAGCGTGTGACCGACTTCATCACGACGAGCTGGCCGCGTTCGATGCGCTTTGCGATGGTGACTTCGCCTTCGCGAGTCAGCAAAGGCACAGTGCCCATTTCGCGCAGGTACATGCGGACGGGGTCGTTGGTTTTTTCGAGCGAGCCGGGCGTCAGGTCGAGTTCGCTCTCGCCTTCGTGTCCGTCGCTTTTTTCGGCGCCTTCGCGTTCACCGGGATTGCTGGACACTTCCACGGCGCGCGCAGCTTTCGCGGACGCCTGGTCCTCATAAATCTCGATGCCGTTGCGTTCAAACGTCGTAAGTAGGTCGTCGATCTCTTCCGAGGAGTGCACCTCCGCCGGAAGGGAATCGTTTACTTCGTCATACAGCAGGTAGCCACGCTCTTTGCCAATGGCAATGAGCTGCTTTACTGCATCATATTTTTCTTCAAGGCCGACTACTGCCACAGATTCCTCCCGCAGTCAGACGACAATCCGGCGCACCCGTACAAACAGGACGCGATCCTGCAAACGAAAGTTTCATTGTGCCGAGGCATGAACAGGCTGACGCGCAGGCGCAAACTGACGGAGAATTTCCCCGCAAGATCGCAATTTTTTTTGCCGCTGTGCGGAAACTCAAAGAGTTAATCCGCGGTGCGGTCGCCCTTAACGTTTGTAAGAAACTCTCTGCCCTGCGCCAGTTGCCGCCGCTCGCCCCGTGCATCGCCCACAAATCGCGTTACCGTAGTTCCGGTCCTTGTCGCTAACCGCAATCTTTAGATGCTTTTAGCAGGCAAACCGTTACCCGGTAAACCTTAGTACGCTACACGGTTAAGTCCGTTTGAGTCAACGATTTAATTGGCACCAGCCTGTGGAAGTGTGAGGGTACGTGGAAAAAGCGCCACACTTCTCTGATTGGGCTCGATTTCACTGTGCAGCCACCTCAACGCGAGGCGGCCAAGCGCTTCATTAAATCTTGCTTGCGTTCGAGAAGGGCGCGGAGGTCGGGGCCGGTAGGGTTGGCTTCGATACCGCGCTGGACGTCGGAGAGTTCGCGCTCAGCGCGTCGATGCTTCAAGGCTTCGATGCAGCTTTCGGCTTCTTCCCAAGTGAGCTCGTTCGAATCTTCGAACAGGATTTCGAACAGAATACGGCGATCGCTGCTGTCGAGCTTGGCGCCGATTTCGGTGGCCTGGACCGGGTCGCCGGCCAGCACGGGAGCGATGAGTGCGCTGAGGATTTTTTCGGTTTCGAGACCGACTTGGAGTTGAGCTTCGTTGATTTGGTGGGCGAGTTCGAGACGGAAGCTTTCGGCTTCAGCGAGCATTCGAATAATCCGGCGCTCGGCGGGTTTGGCGGAACGGCCGATGAGTTCGGGTTTGAGCTTTATTTGGTCGCGACGTTCGGCGGCAGCCTTGCTGATTTCGGCGCGAAGGACAGGTTCGTCGAGGCGAAGTTGCTGAGCAATACGAGTAGCCCACTCGGAGCGCAGCAGGCGATTCGGGATCTTTTGGACGTAGGGCAGCAGGAAATTTACGGCGTTACGCTTCCCTTCCCCGGTGGTGAGATCCATGCGGCGCGCGCGGGCGATGAGGTAATCGACGTAGGGTGGCGACTCTTTGAGGAGCTTGACGTAGGCGTCTTTTCCCTGTTCGCGAATGAATTTGTCGGGATCGGCTTTTCCAGGGAGCGCGAGGACGCGAACTTCGAAATCCTGTTCGAGGAGTAGGGAGATGCTGCGCTCGGTCGCAGTTTGGCCGGCGGTGTCGGGGTCGTAGTTGACGATGACGCGATGCGTGAAGCGAGCGAGGAGTTTTATTTGCGGCTCGGCAAGAGCTGTGCCGCAGCTTGCGACGACGTTGCTGATGCCGGCGCGAGCGACGGCGATGGCGTCCATGTAGCCTTCGACTAGAACTGCGAAATCGGAGCGGCGCAGGGCGTCTTTTGCGCGATCGAGGTGATACAGAAGGTTGCTCTTGGAATAGATCGGCGTTTCTGGCGAGTTGAGGTACTTCGGCATGTCGTCGCCCAGGGCGCGGCAACCGAAGGCGACGATTTTTCCGGATTCGTTGGCGATGGGAAAGGTGATGCGGCGGCGGAAACGATCGAAGAGGCGATTGCTGTTCTGATCGCGCGAAATCAGGCCGGATTCGACAAGCAGCTTGTCTGGATATTTTGTTTTCAGCTGGCGCATGAGAACGTCGCCGCCGCTAGGAGCGTAGCCGATACCGAATTGTTCGATGACGGCTTTGTCCAAGCCGCGATCTTCGAGATAGGCGCGTGCGACCTTGCCTTCGGATGTGTTTTCGAGATTTTTGGCGAAGAACGATTGTGCGACCTTGTGCATCTCGATCAGCAGAGTGCGTTGCTGATTTTCTCGGCGCTCTTCGGGCGAGCGTTCGCGTTGCGCAGGTACTGCGATGCCGCATTTTTCGGCGACGATGCGAATCGACTCGGGAAACGGACATTTTTCCATTTCCATGACGAATTTGAAAACGTCGCCGCCGACTTGGCAGCCGAAGCAGTGATAGATCTGGCGCGCGGGATGCACATTGAACGAAGGCGATTTTTCGGAATGGAACGGGCACAGTCCGCGAAAATTTTGCCCAGCCTTCTTTAGCTGCACATATTCGCCGATTACGCGAACAATGTCCGCCTGCTGCTTAACGCGATCCGCGAATGAGCCAGCCTCTGCCATTTATGCACGCAACTCTACGACGGTAATCGCTTTGCCGCCGCGATCGTCGGCTTCGGGGGCGGAGCGGGCGACGAGCGGGTGGGACGAGAGGAACTGGGCGAGACCTTTGCGAAGGGCGCCAGTGCCGTGGCCGTGGATTATGCGGATGCGGAGGCGATTTGCCAAGGCGGCTTGGTCGAGAAATTTGTCGACGCGCTCGGTGGCTTCTTCGACGGTCGAGCCAATGACGTTGATTTCGTCGCCTGCGGGATTTTCGCTGGGGCGCGACGTGACTGTGACGTTGAGGCGTGGAGCCGCGGCGGGCGTTGTACCCGGCGGGGCGGCTTCGACGCCAGTGATTTGATCGACGGCGACTTTCATGCGCAACGGACCAGCCTCGATTTCGGCGGTGTTGCCGTCGATGCGGCGCAAGACTACCGGCTTGCTGAAACCGCGCACGCGGATTTTTGCGCCGGGCTGGAGGCTTGCGGCGCTGGGCGCGGCATTCGCAACCGATGAAGTACCGAGATCGGATTGCGAGTCGGACAAAGTGTGCACGACGGCGGCGTTGAGTTCGTCGCGAGCCTCGGCGCGAACACCTTGTAGTTTACGGTTCGACGATTTTTCGAGCTGCGCGCGTAGCTCGCGATCTTTCACGGCTTCGACAACCGCGGCGACGTTTTCGTCGAAGCGCTTTTGCATTTCGGCGAATTTCGTTTCGAGTTCCTTGATACGACGCTGCTGGCGTTCGACCCATTCGCTACGCAGCTTTGTTCGCTCGTCTTCGAGCGCCTCGCGTTCGGAGTTCATCTGCTGCTGCGTGCGATCGAGTTCGTCGCGGCTTCGATGCAAGTAGGCGATGAGATCGGATGCTTCGCGGGATTCGGGGGTGAGCAGTGAGCGTGCGCGTTCGATGAGTTCGTCGGGAAGGCCAAGGCGTTGTGCGATCGCGATGCCGCTCGAACCGCCTGGAACGCCGACCATCAAGCGATATGTCGGGCGTAGATGCACATCGTCAAATTCGACGGCTGCGTTGACGACGCCGGGCGTCGTGGAGGCGTAGGTCTTCAACCTGTCGTGGTGCGTGGTCGCCAGCACGATGCATTTTTTCGCGCGAAATTCGTCGAGAAGCGCTACGGCGAGCGCGGCTCCTTCTTCGGGTGCGGTGCCGGTGCCCATTTCATCGACGAGAACGAGCGTTTGGGGCGTGGCGTCTTCCAGCATCGATTTGAGGTTGAGCATGTGCGCCGAAAACGTCGAGAGATCGGCCGCGATCGATTGCTCGTCGCCGATGTCGACAAGAACGCGATCGAAAATCGGGAGAACGGCGCGCTGGGCGGCTACGGGAATCGCTGACTGCGCGGAGAGCGCGGCGATGCCAGTGGTTTTCAGCGCGACGGTTTTGCCGCCGGTGTTCGGGCCGCTGATGACGAGAAGGCGCTCTTCGCCGCCGAGTTGGAGTGACATCGGGATGATCGCGCGATTTTCGCGGCGGAGTTTATTTTCGAGCACGGGATGCCGCGCCGCGTCGAGCCGCATTTCGTTCGACTCCGAGAATTCGGGCGTGGTCGCGTCGAAGTCTTGCGCGAAACGAGCGCGGGCGAACGCGCTGTCGAGTTCGGCAATCGTTTCGATTGCTGCGACAAGCGGCGCGTGCATCGCCTGAAGACGCTCGGTGAGGCTGCGCAGAATGCGGATGATCTCGGCGGCTTCTTCTTCTGCGAGCTGGACGAGTTGATTGTTGGACTCAACGGTTTCGAGCGGCTCGAGGAAAACGGTTTGGCCGGTAGCGCTGGCTCCGTGCATCACGCCGGGAACGGAACGGCGCTGCTCGGCGCGCACGGGGATGACGAAGCGGTCGTTGCGAAGCGTGACGTAGTCTTCGCCGGCGTCGGCATTGCGCGCGCGAAGAATTTGCCGAAGCGTTTTTTGAATTGACGTGCGCGTTTCGCTGACGCTGGCGCGAATGCGGCGCAGCGCGGGCGAGGCGTCGTCGCTGATTTCGCCGTTGGGGAGAATCGCGCGGCGAATCGCGGTGAGCAGATCCCGAAAATCTCCGAGCGATGCGGCGCGCGCGGCAAGCAGCGGAAACTCAGCGGCGTCTTCCTTGAATTGCGGCTTGAGCCAGGCGGCGGTTTCGAGGAGCGATGCGGCGGCGAGAAATTCGCGCGGTTCGAGCGCGGCGCCGACGCCTTCGATGCGATCGATCCATGTTTGCGGATCGGCGAGGCCGCCGAAGCCGAGTTCGCGGCCGGAGCGCAGCCATTCGCGCGCTTCGCGGATGACGGCGAACGCCGAGTCTAGCGCAGTGCGGTCGTTGCTGGGCGCGAGCGCGTCGATGTGGCGATGGCCGGGCGCACACGTCGTGCGCTGGCGCAGAAGTTCGCGCAGCTTGTCGAATTCGAGAACGTCCTGGGCAGAGCGCGACATCGCAATCTATTTTAGTTTGTCACAGCTGGCGGCGCTACTTTGCGCAGAGGCGGAGCGAACGAACTAGGCGGTTGCGAGGATCGGCAGTCGACACACTCAGCGTTTTGCGAACCGCGTCGCCAGCACTTTCAACAATAGTCCTGCGATCTCTGCTTCACCAAAACCAGCGGCGGTTACAAGCGAAAAGCGTTTGGATTGTTGTGGCGCTCACTTCGGTTGGGGTGACAGGATGTCGTTGAGGCGACCGGCCCTATCCGCACCGCCACCTCGGCGATACCTGTGGCCGGCGTTCTGCTCGACTAACTCGACCGCGATTTACAAGTTCGCAGGTGAGAGCAATCAAAAAACAAAAAAGCTTCGGGATTTGGGGAGGGGTGTCCAACAAATCCCGAAGCTTACATGACGAGACGGCGCTAACTAGCGAGCCGCAACGCCAGAGTCCGGAGTGTACGCGCCAGCCCGCAGGGTCGGCTGCAGGTAACGCTCGCGTCGACGAGTCGCTGCCACGACGTAGACGACGATCAGTCCGGTCCCACTCATTAAAATCGCTGCCATCAGTGCGCCCAGGAGGGCCTGACGTGCGCCTTCCTCCTGGGGCGTAGCACCGGGGGTGAAGAGCGCGACCGTGGCGAACGACTCGCCCGTTGCCGCAACGTCCGCGCTTTCATCGATGTCGCTCGTGAGAACTGCCTCCGCCATCCTGGGTTGCGATGAATCGGCTTTGACCTGGGTCGTGCTGGCCTGCTGCTGAGCTGTGACCGGGCTCGACAGCGAGGCAACTCCCAATCCGATCGCGACCACGGGAACCCAAAGGATGTTTTGCAGTCTCATGGCGACTTCCCCCTACGATTCGCTTTCCAACGACGCATTAGAGGATTGCAATGTCGGTGCCAACTGGTTGCTCTAGAGCAAGTAGACCGCGGGAAAGTGCAACTCCTTGATTTTGCGTCGCTTACTAAATCGAAGCCTGAGCGGTCGGACGTGTTCATGACGACGGAAGACTAACCATGCGGATAGGCTTCTATCTGATGAGATAGACTCGCGGTTTTATTTCGAGGGTGAGGGGAGCGGGAGCTGCCTGAAAACGAGTTACTTCGACGAAGCTATTCAAACTCGAATAGGACGATTTCGGGTTGCGAGCCGACGCGGAGGGGCGGTCCCCAGGTGCCAGCGCCGCTGGAGGTGTAAACCAGCATCTTGCCAATGCGGTTGAGCCCGTAGACGAACTGACGGTAGATCTTGGCGGCGATCCAGGTGTACGGGATCATTTGGCCGAGATGCGTGTGGCCAGAAACTTGGAGGCCAATGCCGGCAGCCTCAGCCACGGCGACGTGGTCGGGCGCGTGGGTCAGGAGAACGCTGGCGCGGTCGCGATCGATGCCGATCTTGTCGAGCACCGAGCCGAAGTGTTGCGCGTGGGTGGCGTGTTTATACGGCACGCCGACAATCTGCAGGCCATCGATCTCGGCCTTTTCGTTTTCGAGCACGCGGACTCCGCTGGCACGGACAGCGTCGAGGAGCTTGGCCGTTTCGCGGAACTCTTCGTGATTTCCTTCCACGAAAAATGTGCCGAATTGAGGCTGGAGCTTCTTCAGAGGCGAGGCGGCGTGCTTGGCGTCCACCGCGGTGCCGTCGTACATGTCGCCGGCAATCCAGACGATGTCTGGCTTCAAGCGATTGATGGCGCGCGTGATGCGGCGAGCAAAGCCGATATGTTTCACGTGGCCGAGGTGCAAGTCACTGACAAGCGCGGCGGTGCGTCCCTGCCACGAAGCGGGCAGGTTGGGGATCTTGATGCGAATACGGCGCACGCGGGGCCAAGCGGCGTTGATCACGCCATAGAGGCTGATGGCCGCGGCTGCGCCGAAGAAGATTTCGTTGAGGAGGCGGCCGTCAGCGTGGACTCCAAAGATGAGCAGCGCACCGTACGTAATCCAGCAGCCAATCGCGGCGAAGAAGAGAAAGCTAAGCGCGCCGAGCCAAATGGCGGAAAGCGTGTAAAACCAGCGCAACAATGGGTTGGTGAAGCGAAAGGCCAGCAGCGATGCTCCTACGAAGCTAACCGAAAGGATAGCCAGCGTGATTTGCAGCGGGGAAAGTCCATCGGTCGCAGGCGGCTTCCAGAAGTACTTCCAGGTTTCGTAGAGGAAAACGTGCCCCAAAAGAATGACGGACTGGACGATGGCGACAAAGGTCGCGATGCGGGCTCTCATCCTGTTTTAGATGATTTTCGAATGGAATTGTGTACAAACGGGCTGGGTCGGATAGAATCCGGGCGCCGTGGTGGGCAGGGGGCCGGGAGACCGGTTCTCGTGGGCCAGACTGGGCTATCCGATTGGTTGGTTAGCCGCAGCATATGGCTCGTAAAGGCGGCGCAGGGGCGCCGCACTCCAAATGGGTGCGAGGTGAAGGATGGGTGGTCGGTTGGAGGGGTGGTCTGGGTATCGGTGTGTTTCGGCCAGGGTGATACATACGGCGGCGTGGTTACTGGTGACGCTGATCGTAGTGGCCCCGAGTGCGTTGGCGCAGCAACGTCGGGAGCGCGAGCCGAACAGCGTCTACGCGGCACGGAGAGCGAAACTGGCAGCCGAGGTCGATGCTCCAATCGTGCTGTGGGGCTACACGGGACGCGAGGAGATTTCGGAAGCCGCTATCTTTGCGCAGGAAGAAAATTTCTACTATCTGACCGGCCACAACGAAGAGGGCGCGGCACTGGTAATCTGGCCGGCGTCGAAATCAGCGAGCGTCGGTGGCGCTGCCACCGACGGCAAGAGCGAGATTCTGTTTCTCCCTCCGAAAAATCCCCCGCAGGAAAAGTGGAACGGCGTACGCATGTCGCCGATCGATCCAGGGATCGAAGCGAGAACAGGTCTTGCGTCGGTGCAACCGATCGACAAACTCAACGCAACGCTGGAAAAGTCCGCGAAAACGAACCCGGAGATTTACACGATTCTGCCGTATGAAACGGAAATGGGCGGCTACCCGCACGAGAAAGACGAAATGGAGTGGCTGGATAAAAACGCGGCCCAGCTCAAGCGGAAAGACATTCGCGAGAAGATCGGCGCGCTGCGACAGATCAAATCACCGGGCGAAATCGCTTTCCTGAAGGTCGCGGTCGATCTATCAGACGACGCGCACATGGAAGCGATGAAGATGATGCGGCCGGGACTTTACGAGTATCAGGTCGCGGCCAAGATGGTGGAAGTGCACGCGATGGGCGGATCGGAAGCGGAAGGCTACTCGCCGATCGTGGGCGCCGGGCCGAATTCGACGGCGCTGCACTACGACAAGCTGTCGCGCAAGATCGAAGACGGCGACATCGTTGTGCTCGACGTCGGCGCGCAATTCGCGGGGTATTCCGCCGACATCACGCGGACGCTTCCGGCGAACGGGAAATTCACTCCGCGACAGCGCGAAATTTACGAAATTGTGCTGGGCGCGCAGAATGCGGCCATCGCGGCGGTGAAGCCGGGCGCGCAGTTGTGCCGCAAAGGCGAGAACAGCCTGTTCAAGATTTCGTTCGACTACATCAACACCCACGGCAAAGACAAACAGGGCAAGCCGCTCGGCCAATATTTCATTCACGGGCTGGGACATCACATCGGATTGAACGTGCATGATGCTGGCGATTCGTGCCGCGCGCTGGAACCGGGAATGGTCGTCACGATCGAGCCCGGGATTTACATTCCGGACGAAAATCTCGGCGTTCGCATCGAGGACGATGTGCTTGTGACTGAGACCGGCGTGAAGGTGCTGAGCGAAAAACTGCCACGCAATCCCGACGAGATTGAAAGGGTCATGGCGGACGCGGCGAAAAAACGCGCAGCTGACAAAACCAGCGGCAACTGACGTCGACGAATTTGCGACCAACCTTAAGGAAACGGAATTCATCTTCTGTTTAGGGTTGGAGTGGAAACCTCGCTACTGGTGTGAGGTCTCAAGGCCAGCCGAGAAGCGACATGCGACTGAAGACACTCTCCATCGTTCTGGGCGTTTTCATTCTCTTCGCCGCTATCTACGGAGGTTTCGTGATCAAGCGCGGCTTTAGCGCGCGAGATGAACCCTCGTCCGCAGAACGCGTCGTCGCTCGCTTCGTGAGAAATGTTTCGATTCCAGCCCGTGCGGCTCGCGAGACGAATCCACTCCAGTCATCGCCCGAACTGCTTCGCGAAGCTCGCGACACCTTCATCGACCGCTGCGCGGTCTGCCACAATCACGATGGAACCGGCCGAACGCAAGTTGGGCAGAGCCTGTATCCCAAGGCGCCTGATCTCCGCGAAGCGCGCACACAGAACCTGACCGACGGGCAAATTCACTACATCATCGAAAATGGAGTTCGCCTGACCGGGATGCCGGCCTGGGCCGACTCGCATCGGCAGCAAGGTGCCGAGAGTTGGAAGCTCGTGCTGTTCATCCGAACGTTGCGAGCAGACTCGCCAGAAGAAAAATCGACGCAGACCGCTACGCTGGCTTCCGCGCACTACGTCGGCTCCGCCGCTTGCCAGAAATGCCACGAACAAATCTACGAGCGGTGGCAGAAGACGCCAATGGCGAATGTGGTTCGCGATCCGCATCAGCATCCCGACGCAATCATTCCCGATCTCGCGACAAATACCGTTGCCAAATTTTCCAAAGAGCAGGTTGCGTTTACATACGGAAGCATTTGGAAGCAGCGCTATTTCACGAAGATTGGTGACGATTATTTTCCCTTGCCTGTGCAATGGGACATCACCAACAAAAAGTGGCTTCCCTATTTCGTCAAACCTGGAACCGACTGGTGGGAACCGTTCTACCCTCCGGACAATATGAAGCGTCCGACCGGGCCGACGTGCGACGGATGCCATTCCGTCGGCTACGACATTCACACGAAACAAGTCGCAGAGTGGAATGTCGGATGCGAACGCTGTCATGGGCCGGGCAGCGAGCACACAGCGCATCCTGAGCGAGCGAACATTTTGAATCCAGAGCACATGGATTATGTCAGCGCGAATGACAGCTGCATCCAATGCCATTCGCAGGGGCAGCCGCTGACCAACCCGATCGAGGGTAAGTATTACGATTGGCCGGTTGGCTATGACGTCGGACTTCATCTGCAGGATTTCTGGCGACTCGAAGAACACAAACTCGGCGAAACGACATTCACGCATTTTGCCGACGGAACGGCGCACAAAAACCGCATGCAAGGAAATGACTTTGTGCAGAGCGTGATGTACCGGCGCGGAGTCACCTGCTTCACCTGCCACGATGTGCATGGAACGGACAACTATGCGCAGCTGAGGAAACCAGCGAATACGATTTGTTTGGACTGCCATACGCCGAACTCGGCGAACGGACCGTTCACTTCCACTTTATCGGAGCATACGCATCACAAAGAGGGCTCCCCTGGAAGCGAATGCGTGGCCTGTCATATGCCGAAAATTCAGACGACGGTCGCGAACGTGAATGTCAGCGCGCACACGTTTAAGTTCATCTCGCCGGCGGAAACCGACAAATACAAGATTCCCAATCCGTGCACCTCCTGCCACGCCGACAAATCTACGGGTTGGGCGCTGGAACAGCTCCGCAAATGGCCAGAACGTTCGCCTTGGCGCACGCAGGGCGGCGACTGAATCAGACGGTCTCTCTGAGACAACTACGGCGTTGAATAATACGTGAAGGTAAAATTTGTTGTGGTACAGTTTCCGACCGTGAAGACACTTATCGTAGCGCTGGTTTGTAGCGTCCTGTCGCTTCCATGCACAGGACAGACCAAAAGCGCCTTAGAGTGGGGTGAAAAATACAATTCAGCGGGCGCAACCTTGATCGTGAAAGAGACCGGCAGAGTTCGGACGAACGGTCAAACCGTTGTTACATATAACCTGTTCGTTTCTGGACTGCCAAAGGATCCCAAGTACATAGTATGGACAAAGCTGCCTGGCACCAATCCGCAAACCGTTGCGGATGCTTTTCTCAATAAAGACGGATTAGTTGTCAGCGCGCTTGCCGACTCTGCGCATAACATCGCTGAAGATCCTGTCGACCTCAAAGTTGTTTCAGGACGTGGAGAGGTCAAACAATTTGCAGTAGTCTCAGATGATGCAAAGTATCGGGTGTTCGGGGAGGTTGTGCCATTCCCAATCGAGACGGCCAATGGGCCTTGTAGCCTTTCGCTGACAATGATGGGCCCGAACTACAGCGCGGTCTCAATAGTTGTGACTGGCTTGCAGCCGAAAGAAAAAATTCAAATTCATCAACAATCAGGAAATGAAGGTGGCGATTCGAAAGCGACTGCGGCTGCCGATGGAACCTACAGAGCGACCGTCCTTCCGTTTGTAAAAGGGCAATCGTCAGGAAAGTTCACGTTTGCGGTCACTGCCGGAGCCTGCGGCGTCGGTATCGCGATACCTTGGGGACAAGGTAGCTACGTTATCCAATGATCTTGCATAAGAAGACGGTCAGCGGCCGCGATTGACCACTTCAAATGCGGGCCGTTATACTGTTAGCCCGCGCCGGCTGCTTTTCGTGCCGGCGTGCCTCGAGTCATTCCGCTTGCAGCCGTCGGCAGGTTAACGGTCCGCCTGCAGGAATCACTGAAATCAGAAGTATTTGCATCGGAATCGAATAGGAGCCATCGAGCCCGGCGCTCCGGGTTCGCAAAAATCATGAGTAACGTGAAAGCGACACAACTTCGCCCCGGCATGGTGATCCAGCACGAGGGCCAGCTCTACACGGTTTTCAGCACCGACCACCGAACGCCGGGCAACAAGCGCGGATCAATGCAGACCCGCCTGAAGAATCTCAAGAATGGAGTGATGATCGACTACAGGTTCCGCGCTGAAGAATTTGTCGATCGCGCGATTCTCGATTCCATCGAGTTCGAGTATCTGTACAACGAAGGCGACGATTTTCATTTCATGAACACGCAAAGCTACGAGCAGATGCACCTGACGCGCGAAATGCTGGGCGAGACGGTGTATTACCTGATCCCAAACACCGTGTTGAGCATCGAATTTTTTGAAGACAAACCGATCGGTGTCGACCTGCCGGACACCATGGATTTAAAAGTGATATCGACGGAGCCGACACTTCAGAAAGCGACAGCAAGCGCGGTTGGCAAGCCGGCGACTTTGGAAACGGGACTGGTCGTATCAGTACCGCCGTTCGTGAACGAGGGTGACAAAATCCGCGTCGATACTTCGGAAGCGCGGTACGTGCAGCGCGTCGAATAATTTTTTGGCGAATTGTTGCGGTTGTTTTTGATTTGTGGGGTAGACTTTAACTTCCGCCTCCGCAGCTGAGCGCGGCGCAAGCCGAATTCAGATAGAGGCAAAAAGGCGCGACCGAGGAAACTCGATCGCGCCTTTTGTTTTTCTGGATGAGTGTCGAATCAGCGAGCGGCGGATTTTTCGCGGCCGGTTTCACCGGCGGGATGCGTGCCGAAGACGCGATCGAAAATCGCATCGACGTAACGCAGCTGGCGATTCATGTCGAATGTGAACGCCAGTGCGGTTGGGTCGAGATATTTCGTGATGCGCGCGTCGTTGGCGATGCGATCGCGAAAGCTGGTGTCGCTCTCAAAAGCGGCCATCGCGTTTTCCTGCACGGCTTTGTACGCTTCGTCGCGCGGCATTCCCTTTTCAACCACGTCCTGCAAAAGCTGGCCGGAATAGACGAGGCCGTGCGTCGATTCGAGATTCTTCATCATGCGCTGTGGGAAGACGCGCATCTCGCCGATGATCGTCGTCATTTTGCTGAGCATGTAGTCGACGAGAATCGTCGAATCGGGCAGGATGACGCGCTCCACCGAGCTGTGCGAAATGTCGCGTTCGTGCCAGAGCGCGACGTTTTCGTAAGCCGCCATCATGTTGGAGCGCACGACGCGCGCCAGGCCGCTGACTTGTTCGCAGCTTACTGGGTTGCGCTTGTGCGGCATCGCCGAGCTGCCGCGTTGCTCGCCGCCGAATGGCTCTTCGACTTCGCGCACTTCGGTGCGTTGGAGATGGCGAATTTCGGTCGATATTTTTTCGAGCGTCGCCGCGATCAACGCGAGCGTGCTGACAAACTGCGCGTGGCGGTCGCGCTGGATCACTTGCGACGCAACCGGAGCGACGTTGAGGCCGAGCCGCTTGCAGATGCGCGCTTCTATATCGGGGCCGAGATGCGACGCGTTGCCCACCGCGCCGGAAATCTTGCCGATCGCCATCTGCGCTGCGGCATCGCGTAGGCGGCCGATGTTGCGCTGATTTTCGGCGAACCAGTTCGCGATTTTCAGGCCGAAGGTGATCGGCTCGGCGTGGATTCCGTGCGTGCGGCCGATCTGAGGGGTGCGGCGGAATTCATGCGCGCGCAGGTCAAGGACTTCGCCAAAGATCACGAGGTCGCGCTCGATGATTTGCGCCGCATCGCGAATTTGCAGCGCCTGCGCGGTGTCGACGACGTCGTTCGACGTCATGCCGTAGTGCAGCCAGCGCGCGGCCAGCGGATCGCCGACCGATTCGCCGACGGCCATGGTGAACGCGATGACGTCGTGCTTTACGCGCGATTCGATGTCGTTGATGCGAGTGGCGTCGGCCTTGGCACGCGCGCGCAGCGTCACGGCAACATCTTTGGGCACGACTCCCGCTTCGGCGAGCGTCTCGGTCGCGGCAAGCTCGACCTCGAGCCATTTCGCGTATTTGTTCGCGTCGCTCCAGACGCGGCCCATTTCCGACCGGGTATAACGTGGAATCAAAACAACCCCCTGCGATTTCTCGCTCTTGCGGTTGAATCTCTCAGAGTTTTCATCTTCATCATACCGTATCCGGTGATTACCCACGCCAGCGCCGGGCGTCTGAGATAGAGTTAGCGAGCCAGCAGGATTTGGCCAGGGAACTTCGACCGGAAACAGCGGGAAGGAGATGCCAACCATGGCAACCGCAAAATGGCTGAGCGATCTCAGCGACGACGTTCGATTCGGCTTCCGCACGCTCCGAAAAAATCCAGGATTCACGATTGTGGCGGTGTTGACGCTGGCGCTGGGGATCGGCGCCAACACCGCGATCTTCAGCGTGGTGCAAAGCGTTCTGCTGCGCCCGCTTCCCTACCCGCAACCTGAATCGTTGGTTGAAATCTGGAATACCTATCCTGGATTCCAGCCGGTCGGATTGTCCGCCGGCGATTACGTCGACTTTCATCGCGAAGCGAAGAGCTTTTCCGCGATGGGCGGTTACGATCAGCCTCCGCAGGGATTCAATCTGACGGGCGCGGGCGAGCCCGAGCGAGTTCAGACCACCTCGGCAAGCTTCGATCTATTCACCATGCTCGGCGTTCGTGCGGTCGCAGGCCGCACGTTTTTGCCGGAGGAAGATCAAGTCCACGGACCGGCGGTCGCGCTCTTGAGCCATGCATTCTGGCAACGCAGATTCGGAGCGGACCCTGCGGCGGTGGGGCGTGACGTTTTACTCGACGGACAAAAATATCGCATCGTCGGTGTACTGCCGGCAACGTTCGAGATCGGGCGTGACATCGATCTGTGGCGGCCTCTCAGCCATGACGGATACATGGACGATCACATTCATCACGGCACGATCGCGGTGGCGCGGCTCAAACCGGGAGTGACACTCTCCGAGGCCCGCGCCGAAATACAGCTGCTGCTTCGGCAGGAAGGCACCGCGTATCCCGATTCGCACGCCAGCTGGGGAATGATGGTGCGCGCGCTGGAAGATCCATCCGCTGCGAAGATGCGCGCAACGTTGTTGGTTCTTTTCGCCGCCGTCGGCCTGGTGCTGTTGATTGCGTGCGCCAATATCGCGAATTTGCTGCTGGCGCGAAACGCGGCTCGCGAACGCGAGATGGCTCTGCGGACCGCTCTCGGGGCCGCGCCGGGACGATTGGTGCGCCAACTTTTGACCGAGAGCGTGCTGCTCTCGTTGTGCGGCGGCGGCGCTGGCTTGTTGCTGGCTGCGGCGGGAATTAAAACATTGAGCGCTCTCGCGCCACCGGAACTCTCGGTCGTTCGCGATGCCGGCATCGATGCGCGCGTCCTGGGATTCACGGTCGTCGTTTGTCTGGCGGCCGGAATCCTTTGCGGTTTGCTCCCCGCGCTGCGCGCACGAATGCGCGATCTAAATGGAGTTTTGAAACAAGGAGGCAAAGGCTCTGGCACGCCCGGCAGCCATCGTGTTCATAACACGTTGGTGGTCGCCGAGATCGCGCTCGCTCTGATTCCGCTGATCGGCGCCGCGCTCTTGCTGCAGAGCTTCCGGCGGCTCCTCGATGTCGCGCCTGGATTTCAGATCGAACACATTCTGAGCATGCAGTTGACGCAAGCGTCGCTGCCTCCCGAAGTTGCCGATAAGCTGACCGATAAGCAGCAGCTGGATCTCAACAACAAGCAGGCGCTGGAGTTCGATCAAATCGTGCAACGGGTGAATGCGTTGCCCGGCGTGAAATCGGCGGCAGGCATATCCACTTTGCCGCTCGGCTCAGAATTACGCCAGGCATCGCGATTCGTGATCGAAGGGCAGCCGATCTTGAACGCCGGCGTTCGGCCCGTGGCGCAGACGCGCACCGTGACGCCGGAATATTTTGCGACAGTCGGCATTCCCTTACTGCGAGGACGATTTCTGACGCACGACGATTGGGCGCAGCAAGACAAAATCGTAATCAACGAAACGATCGCGCAGCGCTTCTTCGCCAACGAAGATCCAATCGGTCACCGTATGAATTTCTGTTCGCTCGATCCCAAACCCTGCTGGTTTTCTGTCGTCGGAGTCGTCGGCAACGTGCACCAGTTCGGGTTGGACGCGGGGCCAACGTACGACACCTACTTCGCCAGCGGATGGACTTCTCATCTCTTGGTCCGCACGGTGTCTGATCCGGCCGCGCTCGCGACCGCGGTGACTGGAATCGTGCATGGAGTCGATCCCACTCTGCCGGTAACAGAAGTCACGACGCTCGATGGGTTGCTGTCGCGTTCAATCTCGCCGCGGCGATTTGCCGCCGTGTTGATCGGAGTTCTTGCCGGGCTCGCGCTGGTTTTGTCCGCCGTCGGGATTTATGGCGTGATGAGTTACACCGTCGGCCAGCGCACGCGCGAAATTGGCGTTCGCATGGCGATGGGCGCGCAACCGGGCAACATGCTCGCGCTGATTCTCAGCCGCGGCGCGAGGCTTGCACTGATCGGCGTCACGGTTGGCGTCGTCGGCGCGCTCGCCTTGACGCGATTTTTGTCGAGCTTGCTCTTCGGCGTCGCGCCGAAAGACCCGCTCACGTTTGCTGGCGTCGCGCTGCTTCTGTTTGCCGTTGCACTGGCCGCCTGCTACGTCCCCGCACGCCGCGCGATGCGCGTCGATCCGATGGTCGCGCTTCGCTACGAATAGGAGCTTATGCGAGTGCCCGCTTGCGAAACAAAGCCGTAACTCGCTGTAATTGCGTAATTTAGCCACCGCAACGCCCGTAAATCACCGCTCCAAAATCAAACCTAACCGCAACCCCGAATTCCTGTCTAATGAACCGGATGAGGCCGAACGTGGAAGCCACTGGTGACAGTGACGCCATCGCCGTCGAGCGAACGCTCGCGGGCGATCGCGATGCCTTTCGCGTTCTGGTCGAGCGCCACAGCCCCAACGTCTTCCGGCTTGCGTTTCGTATGACCGGCAATCAACACGACGCCGAGGAAGTGGTGCAGGAGGCGTTCTTGCGCGCTTACCAAAAATTGAGCCAGTTCGCTGCGCGCGCCAATTTTGGCACGTGGGTCTATCGCATCGCCGCGAACTACGCGATCGATCGCATGCGCCAGCGCAAGAGCGAAGACGCCAATCGCGAGCCCGCGCCGCGCCCCAACGAAGATGGCATCGAGGTCGATCCGATGAGTTTCGTCCCCGACGCCGCGCCGAATCCCGAGCGGCTCGCGCAAAGTGATCAACTCGCCGAGCACATGCGCCGCGCCCTGCAACAACTCACTCCAGCCGAGCGCACCGCATTCGTCATGCGCCACTGGGGCGGCTCTGGCATCGAGGAAATCGCCGAAGCGCTGAAGTCGAGTTCGAGCGCTGCCAAGAATACGATTTTTCGCTCCGTCCAGAAATTGCGTCGCGCTCTCGAACCATTCGTCGAACCGCGCGGCCATGCACGCAGCGTAGGAACGGAATCATGAATCATCCGAACGAGCACCCGAACGAGGAAGAATTGATCGCGTATCACGGCGGCGAACCGGCAAAGCGCGAGTCGATCGCAACACACGTTGCCGATTGCCCCGAGTGCCGCACGGAACTCGCACGCATCGACGCGGTATTGGCGGCGTTGAGTTCGTTGCCGGTGCCCGACCCCGGCGCCGACTACGGCGCGCGTGTTTGGCAAAAGATCGCTCCGCGCTTACCAGAACGCCCTCCGATGCGCTGGTGGCAGTTCGATTCAAGCAGCCTCGCAGCAGGCTGGCGCGCGTGGCTCGAGCCGCGGCGTCTCGCAGCACTCGGCGCCGTTGCAGCCATCGTCATCGTCGCATTCGTCGCGGGACGAATCAGCGGCCCCAAGGTCACGTCGACCGAAACCGCAACCGCTGACACCTCGAAAATTCGCGAACGCGTCCTCGTCATGGCCGTCGGCGAACATCTCGGCCGCTCCGAAATGATGCTCATCGAACTCGGCAACACCGAGCCCGAAAGCCGCAAGCAGAAAGAAATAAATATCTCGGGAGAGAGACGCCGCGCCGAAGATCTCGTCGAAGAAAATCGGCTGTATCGCCAAACCGCATTAGAACAGGGCGACACCGCTCTCGCCGGTGTGCTCGATGAACTCGAGCGTGTCTTGCTCGACGTCGCTCACGGCCCCGGCGAAGTCACGCCCGCACAGCTCGACGAAATGCAGCGGCGCATCGCCGCGCGCGGAATTCTGTTCAAGGTTCGAGTGGTCGGCAAAGAATTGCAGCAACGCGAAGGGTCTGCCGCACCTGCCACAGTGCAGAGCGGCTCAGGCAACGGAGAGAGGAACAAGATATGAGCAGTATCGATTCGCAGTATTGGCGCGGGACAATTCTAAAAAACGTGGCGCGCGTTTCGCTCGGCACGTTGCTGATCGCGACGCCCATCTGGCGCACATCAGCCGGCGTCCCGCAGTCCCAGGAAGCGGAAAGCATTCAGGATGCGCAAGCTCAGGACGACCAGGACCAATCGCAGCAAAGCCAAGCCGATCGCGACCAGGAAAAGCGCGATCGTGAGCAAGAGCGGCGCGACCGCGAACAGGAAAAACGCGATCGCGAGCAGGAAAAGCGTGACCACGAACAGGACGCACGCGATCGCGAACAAGAACTCTACGAACAAGGCCGTGAAGCGCTCGATGAAGACCGCTACGATCGCGCCGCGTCTTCCTTCGACGAACTCGCGAAGCGCAATGGCCCGCAGACCGACGCAGCTCTTTACTGGCAGGCCTACGCCGAGAATCGCCAGGGCAAACGCGACGCCGCTCTCGCAACGCTCGCCGAACTGAAACATCGCTTTCCCGCCAGCCGCTGGCAAAAAGACGCGAGCGCTCTCGAACTCGAAGTGCGACAGCGCACCGGTCAGGCTACGCATCCTGAAACGCAGAGCGACGAAGACCTGAAAATGCTCGCGATTCAGGGCCTGATGAACAGTGCTCCCGATCGCGCTCTGCCGCTCCTCGAAAAAGTGCTCAACGGCACTGGCACGCCGAAAGAAAAATCCAAAGCGCTCTTCGTGATCGCGCAAAGCGGTTCGCCGGAAGCCCGTCAAATCCTCGGCCGCATCGCCGCTGGCCAGAGCAATCCCGACCTGCAACGCAAAGCCGTCGAATACCTGGGCATGTTTGGCAGCGCGGATTCGCACAAAATTCTCGCCGACGTCTATGCGAAATCGAGTGATGAATCTCTCAAGCGCGCGATCCTTCGCAGCTACATGATCTCGGGCGACAAAGACGACCTGTTCACTGCCGCGAAGGGCGAAAAGAGCGAATCTGTCCGCGGCGAAGCGATTCGCCAACTCGGTCTCGTGCACGGAGTCGATGAGCTTCAGCAGCTCTACCAAAAAGAAACCTCGACCGCCGTAAAACGCGAAATCTTGCAGGCGTTCTTTCTCGCCGGGGATTCAAATCGCCTCGTGCAGGCCGCAACCAACGAAAAAGATCCCGAATTGCGCCGCAACGCCGTCCGCAATCTCGGACTGATCAACTCGCCCGATTCCGCGCAAGCGCTGAAAACCATCTACGCCAAAGATTCCGACGAAAGCGTCCGCCGCGAAGTTCTAAACGCCTACTTCATCCAGAACAATGCCGCCGGCCTCGTCGCCATCGCGCGCGCCGAGAAAAATCCCGACCTCAAAAAGGAAGCGGTCTCGAAGCTCACGATCATGAACAACAAGGAAGCCACCGACTACCTGATGGAGATTCTGCAAAAGTGAGGTGTGCGATGCGGATTGGAAAACTCGTAGTGCGATTGAGCCTCACGGCGTTGTTGGCTCATGGATTTCTTCTGGTCACGTTCGCGGCTCCGGCGCAGCAAAATGCTGCGCCGGCAGCTCGTCCTTCCTCAAACCCACCGAACATCCAGAACTCGCGATTGAATCAGCAGCCGGCCACCGGTTCACTCGCGACTCAACTCAAAGACTGGACGGCGCAAGTCACGACGCCGCAATGGCTCGGCTATACCGTGCCGCAAGTCTCAGGAAAACGCAGCGTCTGCTGCGGCGGCAACGATTGGACTGGCGACTGCACCACATGCCGCCTCGAAAACGGCGAACACGGCGTCAACGTAATGCGCAACGACTCTGACGCCACCGTCATGCTCGAAGGCTCGCGCGAAATCGCGATTCTCTTTCGCGCCGAAAATCACCAGATCACAAAAATTCGCATCGCATCCACCGAGTGCACTCTCGACGCCGGCGGCGTGCCTTTCCTCTGGCTCACCAACGTAAAACCAGCCGAGAGCGTCGCTCTGCTGACCATGTACGTCCGCAACGACCGCGAAGGCTATCGCGATGACGACGATCGCCACGGCCACCAAGCCCTTTCCGCGATCGCACTCCACGCCGACGATTCCGCCGAAGCCGCACTCGAATCCTTCGTTCGCCCCGACTCACTGGAAGAGCTCCGCAAACAAACCGCCTTCTGGCTCGGCGAAGCCCGCGGCAAATCCGGTTTCCTCGCCCTGCAAAAAATGGCGAAGTCTGATCCCAGCAGCGACGTCCGCGCGCACATCACCTTCGCGCTTTCCGTCAGCCGCGAACCCGGAGCCGTCGACGAAATGATTCGCATGGCCCACGACGACGAAAGCGGCCACGTTCGCGGACAAGCGCTCTTCTGGCTCGCACAAAAAGCCGGCAAAAAAGAAGCCGCCGCCATCACCAACGCGATCGACAACGATCCCGACACCGAAGTGAAAAAGAAAGCCGTCTTCGCCCTCAGCCAAATGCCGAAAGACGAAGGCGTCCCCAAACTGATCCAGGTCGCCGAAACCAACCGCAACCGCGACGTCCGCAAACAAGCCATGTTCTGGCTCGGCCAATCCAACGACCCCCGCGCCCTAGCCTTTTTCGAAAAGATTCTCTCGCAGTAAGCGAAGCGGGTTTATCGCAACAGATCTTCCAGCCGCACGCGCGAATCCGTCTTCCCATCGCGATATTTCACAATCACTGCCGCCTGCAGCGACAACCCGTGCTTCTTCCCCACCTCATGTGTGATCGCCCGCGACCCCGGCACAACAATCGCCTCTTCCGGAATAATCAGCGGCTCATCCCCACTGGCCGTGTACACCGCATCCTTCACCAAGTCATACACCGGTATCGACCGGTTCAAAATCGTTCCGCTCCCCAGCACCGCGCGCGCCTTCACAACCGTTCCTTCATACACGCCGCAATTCCCGCCCACCATCACGTGATCCTCAACAATCACCGGCATCGCGCCCACCGGCTCCAGCACGCCGCCCAACTGCGCCGCCGCCGAAATGTGACAGTTGCGACCCACCTGCGCGCAACTCCCCACCAGCGCGTGCGAATCGATCATCGTGTTCTCGCCGACATACGCGCCCACATTCACAAACATCGGCGGCATGCAGATCACTCCGCGCCCGATGTGGCTTCCGTCACGCACACTCGATCCGCCCGGCACAATCCGCACTCCGTCCGCCACATCAAATTTCCGTAACGGATACGTCGACTTGTCGATGAACGCCTGCCGCGCCTGGTGCGGTAAATCCCCAGCAGCTTCCGCGCGCGACACCGACATATCCACCGTCGCTCCCATGCGAAATCCCAGCAAAATCCCCTTCTTCACCCACGCATTTGCGCGCCACCCGCTCTTCGCCGACGCATCCGGCTCCGCCGCACGCACTTCGCCGCGATTCAACGCCGCCTTGAATCGCTCGAACAACTCAAAATGCTCTTCTTCGTATTCCGCAGGTGGATGATCGAACAGCTTTTCAATTTGCGACGGCAGCATGCAGCCTTTCGACAAGCCCGAGCGAATTCAACACACCGGCAATCCGCTCGCGATTCTCGCGCTTCGGCGCCACCAATGGCAAGCGCCACACCGGCTCCAGCAATCCCATCTCGGCCATCGCCGTTTTCACCGGCCCCGGATTCGACTCCACAAAATTCACTTCCATCAACGGATGAAATCGCCGGTGAATTTCGCGCGCTCCCCAGATATTTCCGCGCATCGCCAGCCGTACCATTTCGCTCATCTCCGCCGGAATTTCATTCGACACCACCGAAATCACGCCGCGCCCGCCCAGCGCAATCAGCGGCAGCGCAACCGCATCGTCGCCCGACAGCACAACGAAATCCTCCGGCACAGAATTCAAAATTGCCGCCATCTGCGCGATGCTCCCCGACGCTTCTTTGATCCCGACAATATTCCGAATCGCCGCAAGCCGCACCACCGTCGTCGGTTCGATGTTGATCCCCGTGCGCCCTTGCACGCTGTACAAAACAATCGGCAAATCCACCGCTTCCGCAATCGCCCGATAGTGTTGAAAAAGCCCTTCCTGCGTCGGCTTGTTGTAATACGGCGTCACCGACAAAATTCCATCGACCCCCATCGCCGCCAATTCCCGCGCCATCGCAATCACTTCCGCGGTGTTGTATCCGCCCGCGCCCGCAACCACCGGCACCCGCCTCTTCGCCATCTCCACCGTGATCGCCACCACGCGCACGTGCTCCTCATGCGTCAGCGTCGGACTCTCCCCCGTCGTCCCGCACGGCACAAGAAAATCAACTCCCGCGTCCATCTGCCGCAAAATCAACTTCCTCAACGTCGCCTCATCCAACGACCCATCGCGCTGAAATGGAGTCACCATCGCCGTCCCGCATCCCGTAAACATTTGTCTGCCTCCTTCTTTCCATCAGCCTTCGAAACTCAAATTTCTCCACCGATTCAAAATCGCCACCCTGTACCCGCGATCGCTTCCCAGATCGCGGGGTTTAGATTCCACCCAACCCATCCCTAACCACATGCACACCTGCCCCTGGGTGCCGCACCCTGCGCATTTCAGGGTGCGGGTTTTTTCGCTCAATACCGCGATCGATCCTTCTCGTCGCAATCAAAACTCATCCCATTTTCGCCGCATCCGCAAAATCCACTTCCCCCAATTCCCCCACAATCTCCCGAAACTCAAAAAATCCCCGCTTACCCACCACCCATCGCGCCGCCTGCAACGCCCCTCGCGCAAATCCCTCCCGGCTCCGCGCCGTATGCCGCAACGTAATCGTGTCCCCCAACGAATCGAACCCAATCTCGTGCGTCCCCGGAACCGCCCCCGCGCGGCTCGCGCTCAAATCAATCCGTCGGTCATATCCGCTCGCTCGCATCACTTCCGCCAATGTCTTCAGCGTCCCCGACGGCGCATCCTTCTTCGCCGAATGATGAATCTCCCATCCCCACGCTTCATACTCCCTCTGCTTCGCAAACAATTCCGCCGCGCACCCAGCAATCTGCAAAAACAAATTCACACCCACCGAAAAGTTCGCCGCCCACACAAGTCCAGTCTCGCTCCGAGTCACCGCCTCACGCGCCGCCGCCAATTCATCGTTCCATCCCGTCGTCCCCACCGCCGCACAAACTCCCGCCGCCGCCAGCGCTCGAATATTTCCCACCGCTGCCCGCGGCTCCGAAAACTCCACCGCTGCATCCACCCTGCGCAACGCCTCGCGAGTCAGCCCAACTCCAGCCAAATTATTCGCGCCGCTAAATCGCGCCCGCACCTCAAACCCATACTCCGGCGCCAGCGCCTCGCACATGCGCCCCATCTTCCCGCAGCCTACAATCGCCAACCCCAAACTCACGTGATCTCCTCTTGTCTCTGGGTGCCCCACCCTCGTTTTTTGAGGGTGGGTGTTTAAACTCAGCCCCACTCAAATCGCGCCATCAACTTCCGCTTCGCCCAACTCCGTCTTTCTCTCCGTCGTCACGTCGTTACCTCATTGCTTCTTTACTCGCCTTTCGCCTTTTGCAGCAGTGTCGTCGTCATCCGCGCATAAATCTCCACCGCCTCCGCCAGCTCCTTCTTCGGCACCCGCTCTTCCGCCGTATGCGCCAGATGAATGCTCCCCGGCCCAATCAAAAACGGCTCCCCCCACGCTCCCATCAGCGCCGGAATATCCGTCGTGAACGCCACCGTCGTCTGCGCCAATCCGTCAAACGCGCCCAACGCCAGCGCCGGTGTGTGCAGCACTTCATGCGCCTCCGCGCGCCCCGCAACCGATTTCGCAACACCTTCCCGCAGCGACGCCGGATCACCCACCGTGCGAAACATGATTTCCGCGCGCGCTTCGTCCGCCACAACATTCGGCGCGCGGCCGCCTGCAATCGTTCCCACATTCAGCGTCGCCGGCCCCAGCACGCGATCCTGCGGCAACGCGACCTTCCGCACATCCGCGAGCGCATCCAGCAGCGAATGAATCGCCGAATGCCCCAGTTCCGGATACGCCGAGTGCGCTAATTTTCCGCGCGCCGTAATCTCAAATCGCAGCGCGCCTTTCGACCCCACCGCCACTTGATTCTCCGTCGGCTCGCCGTTGATCAAAAACTTCGTCCGCCCCGCGAGCTTCGATTCCGCCGCCGCTTTCGCGCCCGCCGAGTTCCGCTCTTCTCCCACGACAAACAACAACCCAAAATTTAGCGTCCCCGCCGCCAGTAATTTCTCCGCGGCAAAAATCATCGACGCAATAGTTCCCTTCGCATCGCACGACCCGCGTCCCCACACAAACTCTTCATCCTCCCTCGAAGCAAAAAACGGCGGCACCGTATCCATATGCGTCGACATCACCACCGTCGGCTCGCCCCACGCCGCAAACACGTTGTCGCGTGCCGGCGCCACCGCAATCCGCTCGACCTTTCCACCCGTGCGCCCCGCAAACTCCGACAAATGCGCAAACAGAAAATCTCCGACCCCCTTCTCGTTCTCGGTCACCGACTCGATATCCACCATCGCCCGCGTCAACGCAAAAAGATCCATCGTCATCCTTATCGTCCATTCTTGGCTTTGTTCGTCGGCCATCGTCCAGACCGCACGGCCGCAAAGCGCATCTCGTGTACGGGCGCAGCATTGCTGCGCCCCAAGTCCGCAAGATGTTAACCCTTGCAAGGCCTGGTTTTTCCGCTGCAAAAATCGCAACTCAACGGATTTGTTTTTCAGGAAAGCACAAAACGAAAGGAAGGAACCACGAGGAACACAAACAGCTCGGGTACGCCGCCTCTCGATAGCGCTTCACCCGAATACCCAAATCGCCGGTACCAGATGACAGTGGACAGGTCTTAGCCCTGCCCCCCAACCGTCGCATTCAGCCTGCGACGATTTCGGCGGAGAAAACTGCGTCCCCTTTCACCTGAGTCTCCGATGCTGCCCGGAACTTCAACTCAAGCTACTAATGGTCTCCGCACCTCTACCAAGAACATCCCGAGTCTAGAGAATCCCCCCAACCGCTGTCAACAATTGTTGCGAGCATCGACTTCCAGCCCACATTTTTGATGGGAAGACCTATAGCCGCGATCGTTTCCCAGATCGCGGGGTTTAGATGCAGCACGGCTCGCGTGCATGAATGAACAACGACCGATTGCTTCAGTGGATTTCACTCAACAAAAATTTGGAAGGAAAATTTCTATAACTCGATCGTCTGCAACGGCTCCGCTTGCGACGCAATCAGCAACTCGCCGTGAAACGCATTCTCCGCCGGCCGCCGGCCCAGCGCTTCTTCCGCCGAAATCCGCGCCACATCCGGATGATTGTTCTCCGCGGAAACATGTCCCAGCACCAGGTACCGCGCCAGCCCGTCGAATCCATCCGCATCCGCCAGATATTCGCCCACCGCGTGATTCGACAAATGCCCCGTGCGGCTCAGCACCCGCTGCTTTACCACCCACGGATACGGCCCAACTTTCAGCATTTCGAGATCGTGATTCGATTCCAGCATCAAGCAATCCGAGCCACGCAAATGCACTTTCACCAACTCCGGCATGAATCCCAGGTCCGTCACGATCGAAAACTTCACGCCGTTCGCGCGAAATGAATATCCCACCGGGTCCGCCGAATCGTGCGGAATACGAAATGGATGCACTTCGATGTCGCCAATCGAAAATGTCTGTCCCGCACGAATCGCTTCGACGCCGCGCAGCCGCTTTTCCAGCCGCTCCGGCAGCGCACGATGCAATTCCGCAAGCGTCGCTTCGGTCACATACAGCGGCGCCTTCCACATTCCCAGCATTTGCGGAAGCCCGCTGCAATGATCCGCATGTTCGTGAGTAATCAGGATTCCGTCGATGTGCTCGACGTCTCTGCCAACCGCCGCAAGCCGCGCCAGCGTTTCGCGCTTGCCGAGTCCCGCGTCCACCAGCAGTCGGGTCTTCTCCGTCTCGAGCAACGTAATGTTCCCCGAGCTACCCGACGCCAAAATCGAGATCCGCAAACCGATCGCTTCCCCCTCAGCCCCTGTCGAGTCGATAGGGGCGTGCGCGCTCCTGTCGCTCAACGGCCATCCGGTGCGCGCCGGCGCATCGCGCCCAACGCATTGCAAAGTCGCTCACAGCACCGAACTTCCCGAATCATCGCAGAGCCTCAAATCGAGGTCAACGAAGAAACGGCGAAGATGTGGAAATCGTCACGCTCTCGGTTTTTTCCTGGGTGCCGCACCCTGTGATTTTCAGGGTGCGGGTTCGTCAGACGAGATCGAAACGTTAGCCCCGCGAAGGCGGTTGAAAAAATTAGCAGGTGAGGCGCGAGCGGTCGAGCGTAAAACCGTTCAGTGGGCCGAGGGCGGTGACGGCAATTTGTTCGGGACGGAAAAATTCGCGGGCGACGGATTGGATTTCTTCGCGCGTTACGGTTTCGATGCCGGCGAGAATTTCGTCCAGCGAATAGAAGCGGCGGAAGTACAGTTCCTGGCGCGCGAGGTTCGACATGCGCGAACTGGTCGACTCCAGTGACAACATCAGCGAACCCTTCAGATGATTCTTCGCGCGGCGCAATTCTTCTTCGGTGACCAGCACTTCTTTCAAATCGCGGAATTCTTTTACGACCAAGTCGATCACCTGATCGACCTTTTCCTTCGCGCAGCCTGCATACACCGTCATCATGCCCGCGTCGGAATATGGCGTCAGTTCGCTGAACACCGCATACGCCAACCCTTGTTTCTCGCGAATATTCTGAAACAGCCGCGACGACATCCCGCCGCCGAGTAAATTGTTCATCACCGCGACCGCGAATCGCCGCTCATCGGCCAGCGGCACTGATGGCACGCCGATGCATACGTGACACTGCTCTAAATCGCGCTTTGATTCGATATGGATCGGCGCCTGCGTCGACGGCGCGGAATCCGCATCGCTCTCGCCCGAAGCTTGCAATCCGCCGAATTCGCGCTCCACCAATTCCATAACCGCTTCGTGACTGACGTTTCCCGCCGCCGAAAGCACCAGATGATCGGGCGCGAACCATCGCTGAAAGCGATTGCGCAGCGCTTCCCGATTGAATTTTTTCACTGTCTCTGGCGTGCCCAGAATCGGCCGGCCTAGCGGATGCTCCGGCCAAAACCCGCGCGTAAAAATCTCATGCAGCATGTATTCCGGATTGTCGAGATCCATCTTGATCTCTTCCAGAACTACTTGCCGCTCTTTCTTCACATCTTCGGAATCGAATTTCGGCCGCAGCACCAGATCCGCGATCACATCAAACGCGATCGGCAAATGATCGTCGAGCACTTTTGCGTTGAAGCAAATCTGCTCTTTCGACGTGAACGCATCCAGCATCCCGCCGATCGAATCCATTTCGCGCGCAATCGCTTCCGCAGAGCGCCGCTCGGTGCCCTTAAAGACCATGTGTTCCATGAAGTGCGCCAAACCGTTCTCTTCGCGCACTTCGCGCCGTGAGCCGTTGCGAACCCAGACGCCTACCGAAACCGAACGCACATGCGTCATCGTCTCGGTCAGCACGACCAAGCCGTTTGGCAACACTCTCTTTTGTATGTCGCGCGCTTCTGTAGTCATCGCAATCAGTGTGGCACAGCCCGCAATAAAGCGAAAATCGTACGGGCCTGGAGACCGGCAATCTGCTTCGAACGTTCTTACCTTAACGGCGGCTCACAGCGCAGCGGGGATGCTGCCTCGCCGACAAACTTCCACTTTCCAATTTGCCATTTTCCAACTTCTATTTTTCCAACTGCCGGTTCTAAATCAACTTCTCGTCCGGATGCAACTTTCCGTACTCACTGGTGTAGTGCAGCGGCACATCGCGATACGTGCCTTTTTCCCGCTGATATACCTCGCAGATATCGAACGGCTTCGAGTACACGTGAATGCTGACCGCGCGTTGATTGTATTCCGCTAGATTTAACACCTGGTGCACTGGCTCGAGCGGATCGACGTGAACGGGATGCGTCGCATCCATTTCGTAAATGTCGGTCGGCAGAATGTGGCACGTGCCGAGGGCGGCGTCCTGATCGGTGACGCGAAAATTCTGAATCTGCAATTTTCCGATCGGCGCCGACATCCAGCAGTTCTGATCGCGATGGTTATGCACGCGGCTCGCCTGGCCAATTTCCCAGCAGATGGCCATACATTCAAAGATGTCGTTCTTGAAGATCAGGTTGCGTGTGTAGCTGCCCTTGGAGAAGAAAAGATACTGTTCCAGCGTTTCCGGCTTCACCGTGTGCGCGATGATGTAGTCCTGCACGTTTTTGAGCGTGAAATCGCGTTCGGAGATTGCGGCGAGGCCCGCTGTCCAATCCGAAATCGAAAGCTGTGAGACGCTGACTTGATTTCCCATAGACGCCTCCGCAGGGCACAACCGGAGTTTCTGTCACCGTTACGTGGCAATTATAGCGCCGTTCGCGACCGAACGGAGTGAGCGTACCGTTTGCGTTTCCTGCTAAAATATTCACAGCGGTACCCATGCCTATCGAACTCCTTGGCAAATCGAAGCAGGAACTCACCGAGCTGGCTGTGTCTCTCGGCGAGCCGGCGTATCGCGGCGCGCAGCTTTATCAAGCGCTGTACATCGAGCGCGTCTTCGACGTGGCGCTCATGTCGACGCTGCCTGCCGCCTTTCGCGAACGCCTTGTCAACGAAGCGCGCATCACGCTGCCGGTTATCCGCCAGCGGTACAACTCGACCGACGGTTCGGTGCGGTACCTTTTCGCGCTGCCGAGCGGCGAAGATCGCGCGACTGCGCGCCCAGCCAGTGTTGAAGCGGTCTTCATGCCGAGCGACGGCCGGCAGACGATTTGCATTTCCACGCAAGCGGGCTGCGCCGTCGATTGCCAGTTTTGTTTGACCGCGCAACTTGGATTGATTCGCAATCTCACGCCGGGCGAAATCGTCGCGCAAGTCTTGCTGCCACTCGAAGAACACAAAGACGTGTTGCAGCCGAATACCAATATCGTGCTGATGGGCCAGGGCGAGCCGCTGCTCAATTTCGACAATGTTACGGCGGCGTTGCGCTTGTTGCTCGATCCCAAGGGCATCGGCATCTCGCCGAAGCACACGACGCTTTCGACGAGCGGGATCGTCCCCGGCATCGAAAAGCTTGCCAAGGAAGAAGTGCGGCCGGGGCTGGCGATTTCGCTCAACGCATCGAACGACGAACAGCGCGATGCGCTGATGCCGATCAACAAGAAATATCCGCTGGCGGCGTTGATGAAGGCTTGCCGCGAATATCCGCTGCGGTCGTGGGAATATTTGATGTTCGAGTACGTGATGCTGGGCGGGGTGAACGATTCGCTCGCGGACGCCAAGCGCGTCGTCAAACTTTTGGCACCGTTGAAAGCGGCCAAAGTGAATCTCATTCCGTGGAATCCCGGCTCGCTACCGTTCCACGAGTCTTCGCCGGAAGTGATCGATGTCTTCCAGAAATATCTGATCGGGCGGGACATTCCTACCTTTGTCCGGCACTCGCGCGGGCGTGACGTCATGGCCGCGTGTGGGCAGCTTGCGCTGAATGAACTTGCCGCCAGCCCGAACGGCTCGCTGCCTGTGCTTCCCTGAGATAGTCCCGAAAAATTGAAGTTCCGCGAAAGCCGAGGGAGGGTTTCGCTTTGGGTTCGCTTTGGGGGGTGTACCCCCGGTTGTTTTGTGAAGAGTGCGCAAGTCTTTGTGTTTCTGATGGTTAGCGGCGGGGTGAAATCAAGAGTGTGGAAGTTGCAGAAATCAGGAGGGTTACAGAGGGGGCAAACGGCACTCTTTGCGATAAGAGCGATGCGTTCGAAATGAGGGGGCTGCTTCACGAAGGATGTTACCATGCGGTAATAGTGCTGTCAAGATCAATTTCAAGGTTTCTTGATGTGATTCGCCATCTGCGATTCCCAAAATGGGAATCCGTGGCGTTCGAATGGGTGTTGAGGTGAATCGAACCTATTGAACGGTAACAAGAGTGCCGCGAACGGGGTGTTCTTGCGGACATGGGGCGCACCCTTCGAGGCTCAGGGTAAAGCAGTGCTGCGCCCGTACACGATCCTGCGTATATATGACAGGAGCTGCGCAATGAGTTCGGACCCTTTTCATCTGGGGCGGTTTGTGGAGGCGCAGGACGGGGTGTATCCGCGGGTGTGCGAGGAACTGCGCGAAGGGGAGAAGCGGAGTCATTGGATGTGGTTTATTTTTCCGCAGATACGAGGGTTAGGAAGGAGTCCGATGGCGGAGAGGTTTGCGATTGGGTCGCTGGAGGAGGCGCGGGCGTATCTGGCGCACGAGATTTTGGGGGCGCGTCTGCGGGAGTGCGCAGGGTTGGTGAATGCGATTGAGGGGCGGTCGGCGAGTGAGATTTTTGGGTTTCCGGATGATTTGAAGTTTCATTCGTCGATGACGCTGTTTACGCGCGCGGAGGACGGTGAGACGGTTTTTCGGGAGGCGCTGGAAAAGTATTTTGAGGGAGAGATGGACTCGGCGACGGTGGGGAAGATTTAACGGAGGGCGATTACGCTGAGGAGGCGGCCGCTCATGGCGGATTCTTTGCGGTAGCTGAAGAGGCGAGATACGTCGCAGGAGGTGCAGAGAGCGCTGACGAAGATGTTTTCGGCGCGGAGGCCGGCTTCGAGGAGCTGGAGTTGGTTGGCTTTTTTTAGGTCGAGCAGGACTTTTTTGGGTGGGGGCTGGTGGCCGGGGGGCATCATGTTGAGCCATTGGAGAGGGTTGGGCTCGTCACCGGTGCGGAGCTCGTCGAAGAAATCGGCGGCGTTGGAAAATTTTGCGGCGAAGGCCGAGGCGACTTCGACGCCGACTTCGTAGCAGCAACCGCCGATGGTGGGGCCGATGGCGGCGAGCAGGTCTTTCGGGTTGGATTTGAATTCCATCTGCATCTGGCCGATGGTTTTGACGACGATGCGGGCGAGTGTGCCGCGCCATCCGGCGTGGATGGCGGCGACGACGCGCTTTTTTGGATCGACGACGAGCACGGGTGAGCAGTCGGCGGTGCGCACGCCGAGGAGCAATCCTGTGCGGTTTGTGGCGAGTGCGTCGCCTTTGGATTGTTTTGTTGGATTGGCGTCGACGATGCGCACGACGTCGGAATGAATCTGGTGTAGCGAGACGAAATTCAGATCGCTGGCGCCGAGTGCGGATTGGAATCGCTTTTTGTTTTCGTCGACATTTTCGCGCTTGTCCCATTCGACGGCGCCGAGATTCAAAACTTTTTCGCCGTCGAGATCGCTGACGCCGCCGGGGCGGGTGCTGAATCCGTGGACGAGCCAGGGCAATTTGTTGAACGCGGTGGCTTGCACGACGGTGACGCCGCGGTGGGTGCGCTCGGTCCAGTGTTTGGAGGGCGCGAGTTTCGCGGCCGACTTCCCTTTTGGCGTGGTGGACTTTGATTTGGTTTTCGGTGTGCCGCCCTTTCGCGGCGATGTTTTCGCAGTGGTCACAATCCTGTCAGTATAATCGCAGTCGGGCGGGAAGCTGGAATCGGCGGGTTGGCGGTGCGCGAGGAAAAACGCGTGGCGGGTGAAGCGCGGCGACTGGCGGATAGACACTTGCCGCGGGATCGCAAAAACGCCGGCTGGAAGCCGGCGCTACCGGAGGCGTCTTGATCATCGGGCTGGGAGTCGATATCGCGGAGGTCGGGCGCATTCAAGCAGCCCTCGAGCGGCATGGGGAGACGATTTTGCGGCGGCTTTTCACCGCCACCGAACGCGAGTATTGCGAGCGATTCAAGAATAAGTACGAGCGGTTTGCGGGGCGATTTGCGGCGAAGGAAGCGGCGATGAAGGCGCTGGGGACGGGATGGAGCCGCGGGGTGAGGTGGGTGGATGTCGAAGTTGTGCGGCAAAAGGGCGGGCGCCCCACCGTGAAACTCCATGGCGAAGCCGGAAACATTGCCGACCGCCTCGGTGTGAAAAACATCTCGCTTAGCATTACGCATACCGCCGACCAGGCCTTCGCTCAAGTAATTTTTGAGAATTAAATCGGGCGGCGAGGTGTTCATTCCAGACTGCGAATTCGGATGCATGTGGTTGAGGCATGGGTAGGGCTGCATCTAAACCCCGCGATCTGGGAAGCGATCGCGGCTACAGGGTGGCGTGGATCACGTTGTGCGAGATGGGGCGTTTCCTCAATGCTTAGGTCAAACGGAGAGGATGGCGTCTTCGTTAGCGAAGCTACTTGACGACGAGGAAGGAGCCGAGGGCGAGGGCGTCGATGCCGGAGCAGTAGAAGCTACGGACGGCTTCGCGGGGGTCGGAGACGAGAGGTTCGCCGAAGAGATTGAAGCTGGTGTTGACGAGGATTGGGGCGGGAGCAGATTCGCCGAATTTGTGGAGCAGGCGCCAGAAACTGGGATTGGAATCTTTTTCAACGGTGTGGACGCGGACTTCGCGATGGTTGAAGGCGAATTGTTCGAGGCCTTCGATATTGGATTTCAGTTTTGCGAGCGAGGCCATGAAGCGGCAGTTGGGCGAGGCGTCGAAGAATTCGTGGGCGCGTTCGGCGGGGACGGAAAGCGCGAACGGATGGAAATCGGCGCGGTGTTTGATGTATTGGTTGACGTTGTCGATGACGTATTCGGAAAAGGGCGAGGCGAGAATGCTGCGGTTGCCGAGCGCGCGGTGACCGAACTCGGTGCGGCCCTGGCACCAGGCGACGATTTTGTCTCCGGTGAGAATCTTTACGCATTCGGAAATCAGGTGGTCTTCGCCGGAAGTGTATTTGTAGATGATTTTGCAGTTATCGAGAACGGCTTTGATGTCTTGCGAGCCGAGATTGGGGCCGAGCGCGAGGGTTTTCATGGCGGCGCGGCCGGATTTTCCGTTTAGTTTTTTTCGAGCGAGGAATGCGGCGCCGAGCGCGGTGCCTGCGTTTCCGGCAACCGGCTGCACGTAGACATGGTCGAAGGTGCTGCGCGTTTCGAGAGCGCGCACCAGAAGAACATTCAGAAAAACCCCGCCGGCGAGACACAGCGAATCGGCGCCGGTCTGCGCCTGGAAGCGATGCGCGATGTCGAGAACAGATTCTTCCAAGAAAAGTTGAGCGCTGCGGGCGATCGACGCTTGCACGGCGGAATCGCCGCGCAATTTGTCTTTGTTGAGCTTCATCTCGCGGAAAAACTGCGGAGAGAATGTGCCGCGCTCATCGGAACCGGCGGCGAAATAACGGCGATCGAGAACGGGAAGTCCGTGCGCGTCGGCGCGAAATAATTTGCGGAAGACGGGAAGATATTCGGGCTGGCCTTCGCGGCCGAGCCACTGCACCTTGTGCTCGTCGTAGTGCGGACGTAAGCCGAGCAGCGCGGTGATGCGCGAGTAAAACCAGCCGAGCGAATCGGGAAACTGCATGGTGCGCAGCGGGCGGATTTCGTCGCCTTCACCCAGAGAAATTTGTCCGCAGCGGCCGGCGTTGCCGCCGTCGAGCGTGAGGATGAGAGCGCGATCGAAGTCGGAGGTGTAATACGCGCTGGCGGCGTGGCAAAGCTGATGTTCGTATTGCTGGAGCTTGAGCTTGCTGCCACCGTTGAGAGATTCGCGGAGTTGCGGGATTGAAGTGGATTTGCGCAGGTCACGCGCGGAGCGGCGCTTGCGCTTGGTGGAAAATTTTGAGCCGAGGCCGGATTCGCGGAGGCGCGCTTGCTGCGAAGAGTCGGCGAGGGCGGCAGCGTCGAGATCGGCGGCGGTGATGTTGTGCTGATCGAAGACGCGCTGGAGGGCGGCGGATGGGACGGTGCTGACGCCGGGGGCGCGATCGACTTTTTCTTCCTCGATGGCGGCGAGGATGGATTTGTCGTCGAGGAGCGCGACGGCGGAATCCTGGTCGAGGCTGGCGACACCGAGAACGAGCATGAACGAAGTTTACAGGCGGGACGCGGCGTGGTGAACGGCAAAATTGGTTTCGGTTTCGGGCGACGCGTGGAGGATGCCGTTTTTGTGATGCGTGATTTTTGCGCGGAGGAGTTGGTTGGGCGCGTGTGTGCCGGCGAGGCGGAGTTGGAGATAGTTTGTGGAGATCGCGGGAGTCCATGGGGCGGTGGATTCGGTGGCGGTGGATTCGTTTGTGTGACGGAGGGTGAGGATTTGGATTGTTGTGTCGAGTTGCGATTCGCGGAAGGCGGCGGATTTTTTTTCGGAGAGGGCGCGGAGTTCGCGGGCGCGTTGTTTGATTGTCGCGGCGGGGACGTGATTCGGCATGGATTCGGCGGCGGTGCCTGGGCGGACGGAGTAGGAGAAAACGTGGAGGTAGGTGAAGGGGCGGCTTGCGATGAAATCGAGGGTGGCGGCGTGGTCGGCGGCGGTTTCGCCGGGGAAGCCGGCGATGATGTCGGCGCCGATGGCGGCGTTGGGAAGCTGGTCGCGAATCAATTCGATGCGGCGGGCGTAGTGTTCGGAGCGATACCAGCGATGCATGGCGGCGAGAATTTTGTCGGAGGCGGATTGCAGTGGCATGTGGAAGTGTTGGGCGATGCGAGGCGTTGCGGCGAAGAGCGCGATGAGATCTTGGGTGACGTCGAGAGGTTCGATGGAGCTAATGCGGAGGCGGGCGACGTCGGTTTCGTCGAGGATTCGGCGTAAAAGATCTTCGAACTCGACGCGAGGAGTGAGGTCGCGACCCCAGGTGCCGAGGTTGATGCCGCTGAGGACGATTTCTTTGTAGCCGGCGGCGGCGAGGCGAGCGATTTCGGAGATGACTTCAGCGGGCGGCATGCTGCGGCTTTTGCCGCGGACGAATGGGATGACGCAGTAGGAGCAGCGGAGATTGCAGCCGTCCTGAATTTTTAGTGTGGGGCGGGTGTGGTTGGATTCGCCGCCGAGGACGGGGGCGGAGAGGAATTCGGAGCGGGTGAAGATGTTGGCGGTGAGGATTTTGGGAAGGGCGGGGGAATCGTTGACAGAAGAAAAAGGCAAAAACGAATTTGCGCCGAGTTCTTGCGGTCCGGGCAAGTTGGGGCGCAGCAGTGCTGTGCCCGTACATGTGGAGTCGGCGGTGATCGGTGAGATTTTTGTGATCAGGGCGGGGATTTCGGGTTTGTGGGAATTGCCGACTACATGGAGGACGCCGGGGAGCGCGGCTAATTCTTCGGGGGCGCGCTGGGCGTAGCAGCCGGTGGCGATGATTTTTGCGGCGGGATTTTGGGCGTGGAGTTTGCGGATGGCGTCGCGGGCTTGGGAATCGGCGGCGCCGGTTACGGTGCAGGTGTTTATCACGATCACGTCCGCCCGATCCGGCGACGACGCGACATCGTGGCCTTGGGCGCGGAGTTGGCGCTCGATGGCGGCGGCGTCGGCTTGGGTGGCGCGGCAACCAAATTGTTCGATGTGAAAAGTCGGCATGTCGAAAGTTTTTCAGTGCTGATATTTGAGTGCGGATAAATGATAGCGGGTTTTGTGCGTAGCCGGGAATTCGGAAACTCGGCGTCGAGTGTTATCGCTGGCGGCTTTACTCTCGTTAGTAACCGCCGATACAATCGGGCCACCCATATGGCGCGGAGACGATATAGCCCGTCGGCACTGGTGGACCCGAAAGTGTCGGTCGTGATTCCGGTTTACAACGAGAAGGACACGATCGACGAGATCCTGCGGCGCGTGCTGGATACGGAGCCGCGCAAGGAAGTCATCGTGGTGGACGATTGCTCAACCGACGGCACACGCCAGAAGTTGCAAGTGATGGCGGCGCTCCAGGCGAAGGGAGACGCCACGGCTCCGGCGGCCGATGGGGCGGACGGAATTCCGCTGCGCGATCTGCGATTTTTCTTTCAGGAACGGAATCAGGGAAAAGGCGCGGCGCTGCGGCGGGGATTCGCACAAGTGACGGGAGACATCGTGCTGGTGCAGGACGCGGACCTGGAGTATGACCCGCGTGATTATTCGAAATTGCTGGAGCCGCTGCTAGATGGGCGGGCGGATGTTGTGTACGGATCGCGATTTCTGGGCGGGCCGCAGCGGGTGCATTATTTTTGGCACTATGTGGCGAATTCGGCGCTGACGCTGTTGTCGGATATTTTTACGAATTTGAAGCTGACCGACATGGAGACTTGCTACAAAGTTTTTCGGCGCGAGGTTTTGCAAGGGATCGAGTTAAGGTCGGACCGGTTTGGGTTTGAGCCGGAGATTACCGCGAAGATTGCGAAGAAAGATTGGCGCGTGTATGAGGTGCCGATTTCTTATGCGGGGCGGACGTATGAAGAGGGGAAGAAGATTACGTGGAAGGATGGGGTGCACGCGCTTTGGTGCATCATTCGGTATAAATTTACGGATTGAGCGGCGTCGCGGATCGCGGCAACGTCGTCGGGTTGGTCGAATGGGCTTACGTTGAGATCCTTCGGCCTCCTTCGGACGCCTCAGGATGACAAGTTATCTTTGTGCCGCGCCAAAAATGGAAAGCGTCCTTCGGAAAAGAGGTAGGACCGCGGTAGGGATAGCAATTTTGAGTTTCGCGGAATTTACGCGACGGGGGCCATGCGGCGCTGGAAGGTTAGCAGGATGAGGTCGGCGCGGCGGCGGACTCCGAACTTGCTGAGCAAGTTGGAGACGTGGAACTTCACGGTGCGCTCGGCGATGTTGAGCTTGCTGGCGATCTCTTTGTTGGAAAGATTTTCGAGCAAGGAATCGAGAACTTCCTGTTCGCGGCGGCTGAGATTGGTGACCGTGTCGGTCTTGAGGCGGCGGCCCTGACCGGTGAGGATCGAATCGACGAATCCGGACAGCACCGAACGCGGAACCCAGAACCCACCGACAGCGACCAGAGGCAGCGCCCGGATGAGCTGTTCGCGAGCTTCCACGTAGGTGAGTAAACCCTTCACACCGAGGCGGAGCAGCGAATAGCTGTTGGCGTCGCTAAGCTGTTCGCCGACAACGATCAGCCGAGCTTCAGGATAGCGCTCCAAAATGTTGGCCAGCAGCGCCCCGGTCGCCGGACGCGCGGCGTGCGCATCGATGACGTA
>DASXPD010000034.1:0-140673 GCA_036493835.1 Candidatus Acidiferrum sp.
GGGCGATATCAAGGTGCCGCTGCGAGGGAAGTTGCTGAAGGATAAGGGCGAAACGGTACGGATTCGGATCGACGGCTCGGATATCGACATTTACAAGACGATGATTTTGGCGGTTGAAGAAGACGCGATGGTGATGCTCCCGGCTTGATAAGGAGACCCACGATGAATAACCAAGTGCCCAAGTATGTGACGTGCGGAAGAGCGGCGCTGTTGTTGGGAATTCCGGAAGATGAGTTGAGCCGGATCTCGACGCAGTCGGGACTCGGACACACCGAGAGCGCCGGCGAAGAGACAGAGACGTTTTTTACTTATGACGAGCTGCGACAGATTTGTTTGATTTCGACGCACCAGGTGCACTAAGGCGATTTCGCCTGGCGGCGCAAATTTAATAACGAGTTTCCTCCGGCCCCCCTCAGCAGTAAGCCCCCAACCCCGGATCTCCTCCCCCCAGGAGATCCGGGGTTCCCTTTTTTGGGGGAAGATTCTTGGGAGAGAAGGTGCGGCGGGCTACGCCGGTGGCGCCCGGGAAATTTCTGGGCTGGGATTTTTGTTTTCGGGCGGGGCTGGGTCTAAACCCCGCGATCTTTGAAACGATCGCGGCTACAGGGTGGCGGGGCAAAATTCGCGATGATTGCGGGATTTGGTGGCGCGGGCCGCTTGGTCAAAAGCGGCGCAGGGGCGCCGCACTCCATATTGAGCTTGCTGGGGATCGGTGGTGCGAGTGCGGGGGGCTAGCCGCTTTCGGAGTAGCGGGTGGCTTCGCGGAGGTGGGCGATCAGGAGGCGGATGCTGTCGGCCAGCTCGACGACTTCGCCTTCGCCTTGAATGTCGAACTCGATTTCGTAGTTGCCGGCGGCGGCGTGGTCGACGGCTTCCTTGAGGCTGACGAGCGGCTTCACGACTTGTTTGGGCAGCGTGAAGCTGATCCAAACGCTGACGAGCAGGGTGATCGCGGAAACGATCGAGAGCGACCACTCGGCGGCAGAGCTGAGGCGACGGGCTTTGCGATGGTCGTGCTCGACGCGGTCCCAGCTTTTGGCTTCGAGCTTGCCGGTCATGGTGAGGACTTCCTGGCCGGTGCTTTGGAGATCGACGGTGATATGGCGGAGGCCGGGATCGCCTTCCTGGACGGTCTTGGTGATTTGGGCGTCGAACGAGCCGACGCGATTGCGGAGTTCGTCGACGAGTTGAGAGCGGGTCTTGTAGCGTTCACTTTTGAGAAGATTGTCGAGGTCTTTCTCGTAGGTCATCAAGACCGCGTCGATGCGGTCGGCGGGAGCCTGGCCGGGCTGGCCGATTACGGTGACGGCGGCTTCGAAGCGTTCGTTGTAGCGGCCGAGAGCGGCGAGCGTTTCTTGCGTCATGGCTTCGTCGCTGGGTTGGAGATCGCTGATGGCGCTCATGATCTGTTCGATTTTTTGGATGGAGTCGCGATTGGCTTGTAGCGAGGTGGGATCGTAGAGGAGCAGGTAGTTGCGCTCGGCGTGCCGAGCTTCGAGCATGGCGATGGAGGCTTGCTGGGCGAGAGTGGCGGCGGGAGCGTCGAAGCTGACGATGCGGTCGACGATCCAACCGATTTCGAGGAGATAGAAAATCGCGAGGAAGATGACGGGGACGAGAATGAGGCGGACGATGGCGAGGCTGTAAGCCACGCGTTTTCGCAACGAGGCGCCGGGGGCAAACACCTGGAAGCGCTTGCGGATGCCGGCGCCGGTCCGTCGGATGCCAAATTTCATAGCCCAGCCCTCCCGCTGGAAATGGGTTGGAACGTATACGGGAAGTGTACCTGAACTGAAGGGCAGGGGAGGGAGTTGGAGACCGGGGCGTTACGGGAGGCGACGGGGGCGTTTGCGAAAAAAAGAGCCGGGCGTTAGGAAATATCGCCCGGCTCGTTGCACATTTGAGTTTGTTCTGATTCGAGCTCGAATCAGGGATTGATGTCTTGCTTTTGCTCCAGCTTGGCGATGAGGCCTTTGATCTGGTTTTTGGCGATATCGGGGCAAGTTTGAAGAGCGAGATTCAGCTCTTTGATGGCGGTGGGGAAGTCGCCTTTTGCGGATGCGATGCGCGCGATTTCGCCGTGGGTGTACCACTCGTTGGGACGCTTCTTGATGTTGATCTGGAAGATAGCGAAGCCTTCGTCCTGTTTCTTTTGGAATTGCAGGCCACGGCCGTAGGCGTGGAGCTGGTAGCCGCTGGCAATTTCGAGAGCTTTTGCTTTGGTGGCGGCGGCTTCGTCTTTTTTGCCCTGAGCTGCGAGGATTTCGGATTTGTTGAGCAAATTGTCGAAGCGCTCTTCGGCGAGAATCGAACGGTCTTCCCACTGGATGGCTTGGTCGAGATTTTCGCCGGTGTCGAGCAGCCACAGAGCGGCTTCGTCGTAACCGGCCCAGGTGAATCCACCGACGCTGCGAAGCTGATTGTTGATGCTCTTGAGCACGATGGCGTTGACGTCGGCGGAGACGTGGAAGGGGACGGAGACTTTCGCCCAGTGGAGTGTGACGGCGGTGGAGTTGGGCTTTAAATCTTCGAATGAGTAGGACAGAGCTTCTTCGAAGTCGGCGGTTTGCGGCTTGACGCTGACGCGGAGCGCGTCTTCTTTTTCGTCGTAGGAGAAGCTGCCCCATGAGGTGGAATTTTTCGAGAAGATGATCGTCCATTGATCGGCGGTGGGGAGCATGTGGAGGCCGTAGGTGCCGGCGGCGAGCGGCTTGCCTTCGACGCTGACGTCGTCGGTGAACGAGATCACGGTGTTCTCGTTCGCGCCTGCGCGCCACACTTGGCCGTAGGGGATAGTTTTGCCGAAGAGTTCGCGGCCGCCTGCGAGCGGGCGGCAATAGTTCACCGTGATGTCGGTGAGTCCGATTCGCTGGGTGACGATGGAGCGCTGACTCAGCGTGGGGAGTTTTAGTTCCGTGGCCTGAGATCCATTTTTGAATTGGGCGCTGGCGGGTAAGGCGATGACTGTAGACGCGACTAGAAGACACAGACCGATACGATTGACGGCTTGCATGTACACCCCTCTGTTGATTGCGCCGCGGAGCTGACGGCTGCGAAAATCGAGGACGCTCCGCGAGAAATTGTTGCTGTGTGCATAGACGGATGGGTCTTGGGGGCGTGAGCAGTGCTGTTCGCGACAGTTTGCAGGATTGGGACACCGTGACTATCTGAGGGTGGGGCGGGAAATTCGACGGAATGCTGTTGCAAAGTGGGCTACATTGGACGAAACATGCCACGAAACCCGGCGAAGTGAACCTGAATCAAACCTCGTAGAAGATAAAACGGGATGCGAGTGAAGCTGAGCCCACGATTAGCATAATGTAGAGGGCCCAAGACCAATTGGAGGACATGAAAAGAATGAAGGTCACTTTTGGAGTTTCGGGATTAGGTCGAGTGCTTTCCCTGGCGATGTTGTGCCTGACTTTTGCGGCTTACTACTGCGGCGCTCAAACTCGACCCAATACGTTGCCGCCGACCAGCGGGAGCAAAGTATTGGGCGAAGTGAAACTCGAAGGCGCATCGAAAGTTGAAAAGGAAGCAGGAGTCTGGGTCGACGGGAATTATGTCGGATACCTGAAAGAGTTGAAGGGCGATAAGAGGCTGTTGTTGCTACCAGGTGAGCATGACATTGCAGTGCGGCAATCGGGCTATGACGATTTTGAGCAGAAGGTGGTCGTCGAGCCGGGGCAAGTGCATACGCTGGTGGCGCGGCTGACGTTGAGCCCTCGCGCGGTCACGCCCGATATTACGGCGACGCTAAAACTGGATGTGCAACCTGGACGCGCGGCTGTGTTTTTGGACGGGAGGTTTGTCGGGCACGCCAGCGAGTTTGGCGGAGTGGGACACTCGATGTTGATCAGCCCAGGCAAGCACCGCATTAAGGTGGAATTGCCGGGATACCGAACGTTCGAAACCGAAGTGAACCTGCTGGCCAATCAGAAGTCGGAAGTGAAGACGGAATTGGTGAAGGGAAGCATCGAGCAGGCGGGACCGGAGATCAAACAGCCGTAGTGAGCGGTTGTTTGTCCAGGTTTTTTGCAGACGCCTCGGTTCCTGACGGAACCGGGGCGTTTTATTTTGCATGACGTGTCGCAACACGCGAATCGGGGCGACTTGAACTTTGCGTCGCGACACTTTACCGTCTAGCAGGCACCCAGGTTGATGCACACCCATAAGCAGGAAGTGGCACTACGCGGCGTCGCGATGTTCGAAGCGGCAAAGGGAATCATCGTCCTTTTGCTAGGCTTGGGATTACTGAAACTCGTCCACAAGAATCTGGACGAATTCGCGGAGCAGTTGATTCGGTTTCTGCATGCGAGCCCTGGTGGTCGGCTGTCGAATCTGTTTGTCCATGCCGCGGGTAAAACTACCGACAAAGGGTTATGGGCGTTGGCGGCCGCTGCGATGATCTATTCTCTGGTGCGATTCGCAGAGGCGTATGGATTGTGGCACTCGCGGGAATGGGCGGAGTGGTTCGCGCTGCTGTCGGGCGCGATGTATCTGCCCTGGGAGGCGTATTCCTTATTGCGTCATCCGCACCCGATCAAATGGATCGTGCTACTGGCGAACGTGGCGATCGTTGTTTATATGCTGGTGCTGCGAATTCAAGCGAATTCGCAGAGGACCGCGTCGCGCGGTTCGTCGGCTTAGCCGCTCTCACTTAAGTAGAGCGTTGGCGTAACGCACCGGAACCGCGAGGTTTGACCCGCCGAATCCCTTCAGAATTGCGAAGTTCACTCCGATCACTTTGCCGCTGCGGTTGAACAGCGGCCCACCGGAACCACCTGAAGTCGTTGCCGCGTCGTAAACAATCTTGTCCTGCAAAATGTCGCCGATGTGTCCCTGCGTCGTCGTCGGACGAATAAGTTGTTCCGAGGCAAGCTGCGAAACGATGCGCGTCACGCTTTTGGTATCGGTTATTTTCTGCGCGACGTCGCTACCGGCGCGCGCGAGGATGCCTTCAATGCCAGTCGGATAGCCAATGAGCACGACGGGATCGCCGCTGATGGTGGCTTCGTGGCGGTCATCGAGTTCGAGCAGCGTCGCTTTTGGCGGAGCAGGAGCCTCCAACCTCAGCACGGCTACGTCGGCGTCGGAAGAAATTTTGTCGAGCTTCGTGGCAATACCTTCGGCACTACCGGGAAAGTAGGCGCGATAGGAAATCACGTAAGGGGAGGCGCCGCGATCAATCAGGTCCTTCAACTCGTCGTTATTCCACCAAGGTTCGGCGACGTGATGGTTGGTGACGATGCGGCCGTCTTTGCGAACGAGGAAGCCGGTGCCGAAGACGTCGATCTGAAGATGCGGTCCAGGACCACCGGAATCAAGCTGCACCATGCCTTGTTCGTCGACGATAGGTTTGCCGAGGCCGTCGACAGCAATCTGAATTGGTTTGCCGGATTGGCGGTCGAGGAATTCGACGACGACGTGCAACAAGCAGACGCTTGGCGAGTACGTGTGAACTACAGTTTCGGCAACCTTGCCTTCGGTTTCGAGCAATTTGAGCCGCGACTGCGTGTCGGCGAGTTGCTGTTTCAAGGAGGCAGATTCCGACGCATCGGCAGCCGTGGCGATCTTCTTTTTGATGTCGACAGACTCCGCGACCAACGTGTCGTGCTTCGCGGCAGTGGTTTTCGTTTGCGCTTCAAGCGATTCGCGCATCGCGCGCGTGCGCTGCATGATGTCGTCTTGCTGTTGGCCGATGCCGTAGTTGAGGCGCGCGATTTCGGCTCGAAGCTGCAGGGTGTCTTTGCGGCTACGATGCGTCGTGACCAGCATCGACACAGACGCAATGACGGCTGCGGCGCTGACTGCGAAAATCGCTGGGATGATCCAGCGGCGGCGCTTGGTGACGAGGTCTTCGTTGAGCGATTCGACCGCGAGATCGGCGATGTTCTCGCGCTGTGTCGCGTACTTGAGCATCGTCTGCATTTCGAGCGTCGATTGGCGCTCGCGGAACTGAGTGCGGATGCGGGAGGCAAATTCGGTGCCGTCGAGCGGGAGCGAGACGGCGTCATCGGCGCCGAGATTCAGGGCGTGCGCCCGGTCCGAGGCTCCGCCGGGGACGATCATGACAATCTTGAGCGGGCGAAAGTCGGGCTGCGCTTTGAGCGAGGAAATGAGCCCTGCGCAATCGAGATCGGTCGTAGAGGCCTCGGTGACGAGCACCTCCGGGGCAAGAGCGAGGACCTGATCGACGGTCAACCCGATTTGGGTAGAGATTTCGTAACCTTGGCCGGCCAGTGCATTGTTGGCCTCGAGCAAGGATTCGGCAGTCAGGTTGAGGAGAAGAATTCGCATTGGGGTGTCAGTTTACCATTGTTGCCAAGGGAGCTCGTAAGACGCGCGACGATGGCGGTGGGGTTTCGAACCTTCAATCAGGTGATGTTGGTTAGAGTTTGGGAAGGCAGGCGACGTTGCGTTTATTTTGCCGTTGGGCCGGCATCCTAAGCCTGATCGTGGGCACGGGTTGGTCCTCGGTCGAAAGGGCATCGTTTATGCCCACGCGCTCAAATAAATTGCATCTGGGATGCGATCGCGGGAATCTGTGAATCACTATCTTTTCTGATTTCAGTGGATTATGCTCCCGTGCACTCCATCCTGTGTTGTGGACAGAAGTGCCAAAATTCACGAGTTTCATGGCAAGACGATCTCGGCGAAGATGCGCGCGGCGCAATTGAGCGAAGGGAAAGTGAGGGAGACGGCTTTGCGAAATAGGAGCCTGTTTCGGTTGGGATGCCTCGCGGCTGTGGGGCTTATGGCGGCGAGCAGTAATTTCGCGCAGCAGCCTGTGACGGACGCGGCGGTGAAGGTCGTAGTGGTCAAGGGATTGGCGGGCGTGAAGGACAACACGAAGGGTACCCTCATGATCGGCGAGGGATCGATGCATTTTGCACACGAGGCGTTGATGTCGGACCTCGGGACGCATTCGATCGAGGACGTGGTGACCGGCGACGACAGCCAGCGGGTGATTCGTGGGACGGTCGGAACGCTGTCGTGGTTCGCGCCTTATGGGGCGGGAAGGTTTTTGAGTCTGTTTCGATCGAAGCTCGACACGGTGACCATAAAATATCGCGACGCTGATGGCGGATTGCATGGCGCGATTTTCACGATGCCGGTGGGGCAGGCGGAAGTGGTGAAGAAGGATTTGCTGGCGCAGGGAGCGAAGACCACAGTTACCGCGGAAGATCTAGCAAAGACTCCGGCGGCGGCAACGCCGGACGCGAAGGAAAAACAATGAGAGCGCTTCGCGCGAGTTCGTGGGCGGTGGTTTGCTTCAGTGTGATGCTGCTTTGCGGTGTTGGCGCGTTTGCGCAAGACAAGCCGAAACCGGCGAAAATCAAGGCATCGGCGATGCAAGTCGATATGATTCACTCGGACGAGATCAAACTTCCGGCTGAATTCCAGGTGTCGATGTACGAAGATTTGATCCGGCAGCTACAGAACAAGGGCGGGATCGCCCACGTCTATCGCGAAGGGGATCGCAACGCGGCGAGCGCGGCGGACCTGGTAATCCTGCGCAGCAACGTGACGGGATTCAAAGAGGGAAGCCAGCGGAAACGGGAAGTAACAACGGTCGCGGGTGCGACATCGATCAAGATTCACTGTGTATTTTCCGATAAGGATGGGAAGACGCTGCTGGAAGCGGATGTGACGGGGAAGGTGCGATTTTTTGGCGGGAACTTGCGCGCAACGTACGATTTTGCGAAGGCCACGACAAAGATTGTGCGCGAGAACTTTTCTGCGACTACATGAGTGCAAGGGACAATCGGCGGATGGGCCCAGATTTGCTCTTGAAAGTGGAATTGCCCAGCGATCCTAGTATGCTATGCGTAGTCCGCGGCGCGATGGAGCGTTTGACGGAAACGTTCGGCTTCTCTGCGCCTGAAGTCCGTTCGGTGACTCGGGCCGTGGACGAAGCACTCACCAACATCATGAGACATTCCTACGGCGGAGCAGTGGATCGCCGGATCGAGGTTTCGTGTTCGCGCGTATCGAAGAAGGAGCGCGTGCAAGGCGGGCAGGGATTTGAGGTTCGTCTGGTCGATTACGGCCCGAAAATCGACAAGGCGAAACTGCGTGGGCGGAAACTGGAGGAAATCAAGCCGGGGGGCTTAGGGCTACATTTTATCCGGCAAAGTATGGATGTGGTGGAGTTCAAACGGGCGCGGGGTACGAATGTGCTTCGGCTGGTGAAATATTTGCAAGCTGAAAAGCTGGAAGGAACTTGATGCTCGGAGGAAAACCGTTGCAGATCTCGGCGAGATTGTTGGGAACGACAACCGTCTTCGACATCACGGGCGATATTGATTTGGCGCATTCGCCCGAGGTGCGCAAGGCCTTGCTCTCGGAGATTAAGGATAAGAAAACGCCGAAGGTCGTGATGAACATGAGCAAGGTGAGGTACATCGACAGCTCAGGTGTGGCGTCGCTGGTCGAAGGATTGAAGGCGTCGCGCGACGCGGGGACGCGATTTATGCTGGTGGGATTGAGTCCGGCGGCGCGTGAGGTGCTGCAGTTGTCGCGCCTGCTGAAGATATTTGAGACTTTCGACACTGAAGAAGCCGCCTTGGCGGGGTAAGAGCGCTTTCGAGCCGGTGGTTGGGCAATGGTTCAGCAGTTCCTGACGAGTGCCCGGGGAAGAATGGAACTGGTTTCACAAATTGGGGGCGGCGTTACAAACGGCCTAGCGTATGTCGGGTCGTTGGCTTCGCTTGCGGGTTGCGCTGCCTGGTACACGTTTGTCGCGCCCTTTCGCGGCAAGCCGCTGCGTTTGGGCCGCGCATTCTCTCAGGCGATGGATGTCGGCGTTCGCGCGTTGCCGATTCTTTCGCTGATCACGTTTTTCTTCGGACTGATTCTTGCGTTGCAGAGTGCGTATGAATTGCGCAAGTTTGGCGCGATGGACCTGGTGGCAACGGCCGTTGCAGTGTCGATGACACGCGAACTTGGTCCGCTGATCACTGCAATCGTTGTGATCGGCCGGTCGGGCTCGGCGTTCGCCGCCGAGATCGGCACGATGAAAGTGACCGAAGAGATTGACGCCCTCGAGACGATGGCGATCAGCCCTGTGGCATTTCTGGTAGCTCCGAAGTTCGTCGCGATGATTGTGATGTTGCCCTGCCTCACGATATGGGCAAACACGATGGGCATTCTGGGTGGAGGAGTGTTTGGAGTATTGCAGGCTGATTTTACGATTGGGCGCTACGTCCGGGCTTCGGTAGACGCATTGATTCTGCGCGATATCATCACAGGCTTGGTGAAGAGCGTGATGTTTGGAATGACGATCACGGCGGTTGGCTGTCTGGAAGGACTGAATACCGGAGCGGGCGCGGAACAGGTCGGAAAATCGACGACGCGCGCAGTGGTGATGTCGATATTTATGGTCGTGATGGTGGATTTGATCTTTACCATGTTGTTTTTCTTCATTGGTGGTTAGCGGAGCAACTGCAAGCGTATGGCGAGAAGAGAGTTAGAAATGGATCGCGACGACTCCGAAGTGGGGCCGATGGTGTCGCTGCGCGACTTGCGCGTCAGTTATGGCGACCGCGAAATCCTGCACGGCATCTCGTTCGACGTGAAGCGCGGCGAGACGATGGTGATTTTGGGAGGCTCGGGATCGGGGAAGAGCACGCTGTTACGCACGCTGGTTGGCCTGGAGCGGCCAAGTGCCGGCGAGATCTGGCTGAGAGGTAAAAACATCGCGGCGATTTCGTCGGAAGAGATGGACGAAATCCGCAAGCACATCGGGATGTCGTTTCAGGGGAGCGCTTTATTTGGCTCGATGACAGTCGGGGATAACGTCGCATTGCCGCTGCGCGAACACACGAAGCTGGAAGATTCGACGATCGAAATTATGCTGCGGCTCAAGCTCGAGCAGGTTGGGCTCGCGGGTTTTGAGTACTACATGCCCTCGCAGCTCAGCGGCGGCATGATGAAACGCGCGGCCGTTGCGCGTGCCCTGGCGATGGATCCGGAGATTTTATTTTTCGATGAGCCGTCGGCTGGTCTCGATCCCATCATTGCGGCCGGAATCGATCAGCTGATTCTGGAATTGCAGAAGGCGTATCACATGACGATCATCGTCGTGACGCACGAGCTTGCGAGCGCGTTCTTGATTGCCGATCGCATGGTGCTGATTGATAAGGGAAATGTAGTTGCCATCGGAACTAAAGACGAGATGCGCAACAGCACTCAGCCGCGTGTACGGCAATTTTTTGATCGCGTTGCGGAGCCCGAAGTCGCGCGCGAGCTCGATTATCTGCAGATGCTGACCGAAGACCGGCGACCCGCCAATATGCCCGGCGGCAAGGGGAGAGCCTGATGAACGCGAAAGGCGAGCAGACGCTAGTCGGTCTGTTTGTAATTGTGGCGGCGGGAGTGTTGATCGGGACGGTGTTCGCGATCAGCGGGGCTTTTGGGCGCTCGGTAAAAACGTTTCACACCTACTTCGCGTTTGCTGGCGGCCTCGAACCCGGCGCAACCGTGCGCTACTCGGGCGGCACGAAGGCGGGCCGCGTAGAGAAAATGCGAATCGACCCGCAAGATCCATCACAGATTGAGGTCACGTTCAGCGTGCAAACGGACGTGCCGGTGAAGACCGACAGCCACGCGAAGATCATGAGCCTCAGCCCGCTTGGTGAAAATCATCTTGAAATCGTGCCGGGTTCACAGAAGGCGGGATTGGCAAAAGACGGAGCCTGGCTGCAATCCGATGAGTATCTCGATTTTAACGCGCTTACCAAGCGGATCAACGATATCGCTCCGACGGCGCAGCAGTTGCTCTTCACGTTGAACGAGCGTGCCTCCGAGTTGCAGGTCACGGTTGCGCGCATCAACGATTTGCTCAGCGACAAGAACAGGGCGAACCTGTCCGGAGCGCTCGCGACCACACGCGGGATGCTCGACGAAGATCGGCCGATGATTAAGGAGACGCTCGGTCACCTGAATACGACGACCGCGAAGCTCGAACCGCTGCTCTCGGATTTGCGTAAGACGACCGCCACCGCGAATCAGACGCTCGATCACATCGACACGCTGATCGGGGACAATCGCGAGGACGTTCACGCGGCGATCCTCGAGTTGCGAAAGACGCTCACCAATACTACCAGCCTGACGACGAATCTCGATCAAACGTTGAACGTGAACTCGGAAAATATCGACGAGCTGCTCGATAATCTCCGGCAGATCAGCGACAACCTGCGCGAATTTTCGGCGACGATCAAGGAGCGGCCGTACTCGCTGATTCGATCGTCGAATCCGAAAGAACATAAGCCGGGTGATCAACCATGAGGATTACGGCGATGGCGAAGCGTAACGTGGAGAAGAATCGCAAGGCTGAGCTGGTCGCATCGATTGCGTCGATACCGTGGAGCGCGTGGGTCGTCGTCGGCGCGGCAATGTTGATTGCCGGATGTGGCGCCGCGCGGCCCGTGAAGTATTACCAGCTGACCGTGCCGGGCGACATGTCGTCGACCACGGACGCAAACACGATCCCGGTCACGCTGCTGGTGGGGCCGCTGACGGGATCGCATTTGTATCGCGACGATCGCATCGTTTACAGCAGCGGCGACGCGATGGGAATGTACGACACTCATCGGTGGGCAAGTCCGCCGACCGAAATGATGCAGGAAGTTTTGTTTCGCGAATTGCGAGCGTCAGGAAAATTCAAGACCGTGAATACGCTGCGAAGCAACGCGCGCGGTGACTATCTGCTGAGCGGGCGGCTTTACGATTTCAAAGAGGTGACGGGAAGCCCATTCGCCGCGCGAGTGGCGGTTGAGTATTCATTGCGCGACAGCAAGACGGGCGACACGGTGTGGTCGCACTACTATTCGCATGATGAACCAGTGAGCGGGAAAGATGTGGCGTCGGTGGCATCTGCGGTCGACAAAAATGTGCAGGGAATCGTCGGGCAGGTGAAGTCGAGCCTGGAGCAGTACTTCGCGGCGCATCCGCCGGCGGCCAACGCGCCTTCGCCCGCGAGCGACTAGACGGCCCGGCGAAGGGTGAGTAGCGTGATGTCGTCGTCGAGTTCATCGCGACCGCGATACTCGTGAATTCCTGCCAGTAGCGAGGTCGAGAAATCGGGCAACTTTTGAGGTTGCGGTAGTTTCTCCAGTGTCGAGTATGCGAAATCGAGGAAACCTTCCGGGCTGAGTTGGACTCCAGCCGGCGATTTCACTTCTGTTGCGCCATCCGAAAATGCCAGGACCATGTCGCCGGGATCGAGCTTTACGCTTTGCTCGCTATATTCCTCGCCGGTGATGAAGCCTAGCGGAAGATTTTCCATGCCTTCGCCAATTTGATGAAATTTTTGGTCGCGAGCGCGCCAGAGCAGCATGCGCGGGTGCGCGGCATAAGCAAAGTTGAATTCACCCGTGGTGCCGTCGAATGTGCCGGTGACAACTGTCGTCAAGCGGAGTGAGCCATCGGGGTTCGTTGCGTCAAGTGTGAATTCGTTGTTGAGAGACGCGAGGAGGCCGGCAGTGTCGCGCACATCCTGGAACTTATGCAGCAGTCGATGGATGTGCCGCGCGACAGCGCTCGCGACGTATCCGTGTCCGACGCAATCCGCCAGCACGACGCGCGCAACATTGTCGCTGCAAGAAAAAATCGCAGAGAGGTCGCCGCCCGAGTCGGCGCCCGACGGCACCGCGATCACGTCGGCTTCGAGCCCGGCGAGTTCGAGCGAGCGATGCGCTCGTTCGTTGCCCGCCCACAACTCCATGCATCCGAACGGGCGAATTACCGAGGTCGTGCATTCGACAGTTTCTGGCTCGATTTTTTTGAATTTCATCCGTCTTTGCTCACCGCGAAAGTAGACACGGTCGCGCATTGCACGCGAACGGCGTCCCGTGGATTGCAATATATCGCTTCTAAATTAGATACACGGGCTCGATTTTGGGTACATTTCGACGGCGCTATTTCGAACCGAGCGTGCGGTCTAGATTGAACGCCGCACTGATCAGAGCGAGGTGCGTAAAGGCCTGCGGGTAATTTCCGAGCGCCTGGCCTTGGGCACTGGTCTGCTCGGCATATAGCCCGAGATGGTTCGCGTAGTTCAGCATTCGTTCAAAGAGCAGGCGCCCTTCATCGAGCCAATCGGGATTGCTCTGTCCCGCTCGCGTCAGCGCTTCGACCAGCCAGAACGAACACATATTGAACGTGCCTTCCTCTCCCGGCAACCCGTCGACACGCGGCTGAGGTGGATAGCGATACACCAGGCTGTCGCTGACGAGGCCGCCGTCGCGCGGATCTTTCAGGATTGCTTTGATCGTCGAAATCATTCGCGGATCGGACGGCGCCATGAAAAACACGAGCGGCATGATCAGCGCCCCGGCATCCAGGTCTTCACTTCCGTAATACTGCGTAAATGCCTGGCGCTTTTCATTCCAGCCGCGCGTCATCACTTCTTCATAGATCGCGTCGCGCTCCGTGAGCCATCGCGCCCGATTTCCCGGGAACGAACGCTTCTCCGCCAGTCGTATGCCGCGATCGAGCGCGACCCAGTTCATCAATTTCGAATAAACGAAGTTTTGCTTTCCGCTGCGCATCTCCCAGATGCCCTCGTCGGGAAGTTGCCAGTTGTCGCAGATCCAGTCGAGCCGGTGCCGGATGCGCACCCAGAAATCGTAATTAATCGGCCCGACGTGCTTGTTATAGAGATAGAGCGAGTCCATCAGCTCGCCATAAATGTCGGCCTGATATTGATGCGCCGCGGCATTGCCGATCCGCACCGGACCCGACCTCATGTAGCCTTCCCAGTGATCGAGCGTGATCTCTTCGGGGACCTGTTCGCCATAAATCGTGAATACAGTCGGTAGTTCCTCTCCTGTGTGTTTATGCTTCGCCACGTAGTTCTGCAGCCAGTTCACGAAGCCCGCGGCTTCGCTCGTGAACCCGAGGCGTACAAACGCATACACCGTAAATGCCGCGTCGCGCACCCACGCGTAGCGATAATCCCAGTTGCGCGAGCCGCCGATCACTTCGGGCAGGCTTGTCGTCGGCGCAGCAACGATGGCGCCCGTCGGTTCGAACGTCAGCAACTTTAGCGCGAGCGCCGACCGCTCAATGCGTTCGCGCCATCGCCCGCGATACGTGCACTGTGACAACCAGCCCTGCCAAAATTTAACCGTTCGCTCAAACGGCTCTTTCGCCTCAGCTTCCGAAGCGGGCAGCGTCGCGGGTACACCTGAACCATCGTCGTTCTGAAAAATGAAAGTCTTCGATTGTCCTTCTTCGAGATCGAACTCCGCCGAAACGCCTCCGCCATCTTCAAGTTTCAGCGGTACGTCCGACGCCAGGCTGAAGCGGTCCTTGCCGCTACCAGTGTTGAAAATAGCTACGCCATCGCGAATCTGGACTTCGTGCGCGGCTCGCCCGTAGTCGAACGCAGGCCGGCACAGCACCGAGAGTCTGACCGTTCCGCGCACGCATCGAACTCTTCGGTGAAGCTGATGGTAGGAAAGCGAATCCGCATCGAAACCGACCGGCATGAAATCTTCGAGTTCGGCGATACCGTCTTCGTGCGAGAACCGCGTTACGAGGATGTTCGTCGAAGGCCAATAAAACTGCTTGCGGCGCACGTGGTCCGCGATCGGCGCGATTTGAAAGCGGCCGCCCTTGCGGTCGTCCAGCAGCGCGCCAAAAGCGCTCGGCGAATCGAAATTGGGCGAGCAATACCAGTCGATCGAGCCATTTACGCCGACCAGCGCAACCGTTCGCAGGTTCCCGATAATCCCGTAGTCTTCGATGGCCAGGTAAGGCATTCAAATTTCTCCCAAGCTCGGTATGCTCTCATAGATTCATCTGCCGTAAGGAATGATGCGGTCCAAGGCTCGAAGTGCTCAGCTGGACGGGCGAATTGTGCGAAAGTGCAACGGGGAGCCGCTGCGGAATGCCGGGTGATGCCAGCGAAATGAATGACAGCCGTCCAGCGCGTGCCATTCGATGGCTTTTCGACCCGCGGCAAGGTTCGACCGACCACTTGCTTCCGCGCTGGCTATTTCTTCGCGCGATCGGCCTGATCTATTTCTCCGCGTTTTTCTCGCTGCTCTTCCAGATTCGCGGGCTCATCGGTCCCGATGGCATTCTTCCTGCCTCCGAATATCTCGAAGCCGTCGCGAAGTCGACCTCTGCCGCTCGCTTCTGGTACGCGCCCACGCTTTTCTGGCTCTCGACAAGTTCGCACGTGCTGATGGCGGTGTGCTGGCTCGGCCTCGTCGCGTCGCTGCTCGCTGTCTTCAACATTTTCCCGCGCACATCGTTGTTCGTTTGTTTCGTTAGTTTTCTCTCGTTCGTTGCCGCCGCGGGCGAATTTTCCGGCTACCAATCCGACGGCATGCTGCTCGAAGCCGGCTTCATCGTGTTGTTCCTCGCGCCAATGGGTTTTCGTCCTGGTTTGGCGCCGGCGCAGCCCCCCATTCGCGCCGGCGTTTTTCTGCTGCTGTGGGAATGGTTCCGCATCTACTTCGAGTCCGGTATCGCCAAACTTGCCAGCGGCGATCCCGAATGGCGCCACTTCACCGCAATGGACGAGTATTACCAGAACGGCCCGCTTCCCACGTGGATCGGCTGGTATCTCCAGCATTTGCCGCACTGGTTTCACGCCGCGACCGCGTTTCTCACGCTCGCTCTCGAACTCGTTCTCGTTTTCATGTTGTTCCTGCCGCGTCGCTGGCGCATCGTGTGCTTTTTCATCGTGACGCCGTGGCAACTCGGCGTCATCCTCACCGCGAATTACACGTTCCTCAACTACCTCGTGCTCGCGTTGGGAATTTTCCTGCTCGATGATCGCTTTCTCCAGCGATTCATACCCGAACGTTGGAAGCACACTTGGTCGATCGCGCCGTCCGGCCAAACTGCACCGCAAACTGCACCGCAAACTGCACCGCAAACCGCACCGACGAATGAACCCGTCGAGCCAATTGCTCAAATCCCCGAATCGCATGAACATGAGCGCGAGCACGAACAGTCCGGCTGGGCACACTCCGCTCGCCACCACCTGGCGAACCTCCAACTCACACTCACCTGCGTAATGTTTGCGTGGCTCTTCTACGCAAGCTCCACCCTGCTTGTGTGGATGCTATGGCGCTCCGCGCCCCTTCCGAGCGGTCCCATCCTCGCACTTGAACCGTTTCGCATCGCCGATCGCTACGGTCTTTTCGCCCGCATGACCCGCGGCCGCTACGAAATTGAATTTCAAGGTTCGACTGACGGCCAAACCTGGACCACCTACAAATTCGCTAACAAACCGCAGGACCCACACGAAGCCCCGCGCATCTACGCGCCGTACCAGCCGCGCTTCGACTGGAATCTCTGGTTCGCGTCTCTCAGTGATTGGCGCTCCGACCCACTCGTCGTGCGCACCGAAGAGCGGCTCCTTGCAGGCAGCTCCGACGTCGCCGCACTGTTCGCTTCGAATCCGTTCCCGCAGCAACCGCCACGTTTCGTCCGCGCGGTGATCTGGCAATACTGGTTCAGCACTCTCCAACAAAAGCGCGAGCAGGGAATTTGGTGGACGCGCCAGCTTCTCGGCCTCTACGCGCCGACACTCCAGCGCCAGCCCGACGGCAAAATCACAGTCGTCGAGTGGCCCTCAGCAATGGCTCCACGCGAATGACCAAGCAGGCGCGAACGAACAAGCAATCGCGAATGGGCAAGCAAGAATGACGCACGCCGAGCCAACTGCAAGCGCGGCCCGCCGCGCCACCGTCATCGGCGCCGGACCAAACGGCCTCGCCGCCGCGATCGTTCTCGCCCAAGCTGGCCTCCGCGTCGAAGTATTCGAATCCGAGCCGCAACCCGGCGGTGCCGCGCGCACGCTCGAACTCACGCTCCCCGGCTTTCGCCAGGACTTCGGCTCCGCCGTCCATCCTCTCGCCGCCGGCTCGCCGTTTTTCTCCGCGCTCCCCCTCGCCAATCACGGCCTCGAATGGATTCACTCCCCGTCCACGCTCGCACATCCACTCGACGACGGCACCGCCGTCCTTCTCGATCGCGACCTCGCCCGCGCAAAAGACACGCTCGGCCGCGACGCCAACTCCTGGCGCCGCCTCATGGAGCCATTCGCCCGTCAGTGGCCGACGCTCGCCACCGAAGTCCTCGCACCAATCCACATTCTCTCGCGCCATCCGTTCCTGCTCGCTCGCTTCGGCCTCGCCGCTCTGCCCCCAGCGAACACTGTCGCCAATTTCTGCTTTCGCGACGCTCGCACCAAAGCGCTCTTCGCCGGCCTCGCAGCGCATTCCTTTCTCAGCCTCAACGACCCTCTCAGCGCAGCCTTCGCGATTCTGCTCGGCGCGACGGCCCACGCCGTAGGCTGGCCGATCCCGCGCGGCGGAGCGCAATCCATCACCAATGCGTTGGTCGCGCATCTCGAAACTCTAGGCGGCCGCGTCCACACGTCATCCAAAATTGAAATGCTCAGCGACGTGCCCGACCTCACCCTCTGCGACATCACCCCACGCCAGCTTCTCCGAATGTCCGGCACCGGCTTATCCGACGCATTCAAATCCAAACTTGAAAAATTCCGCTACGGCATGGCCGCCTTCAAGGTTGACTACGCTCTCTCCAGCCCGATTCCCTGGAAAGCGCAAGACTGCCTTCGCGCCGCAACCGTGCACATTGGAGGCACCGCCGAGGAAATCACCGCCTCCGAATCCGCCGTTCGATATGGAAAATCCGCCGACCGCCCGTTCATCCTGCTCGCCCAGCCAAGCCTCTTCGATCCCACACGCGCGCCGGCAGGGAATCACACCGCCTGGGCCTACTGCCACATCCCCAACGGCTCGCCCGTCGACATGCTCGACAAAATCGAAAATCAGATCGAGCGCTTCGCGCCCGGTTTCCGCGATTGCGTCTTGGCCCGCCGCGTCTTTTCGCCCGCCGCCCTCGAATCGATGGACGCAAACCTGGTCGGCGGCGACATAAACGGCGGCGCAATGGATGTCGGCCAATTCCTTTTCCGCCCCACGATCCGCCACTACGCCACCTCATCACCGAAAATTTATCTCTGCTCGTCCTCCACTCCGCCCGGCGGTGGCGTCCACGGAATGTGCGGCTATCACGCCGCTAAGCTAGCCCTATCGCGTCTGCGTTAACTCCTCAATGCGCTGCGTCGAATTCGAACACACGTCCGAATTCGGGATTTTCATTCCCATACCTGGGCAGGCGCACCTTTTTGGAAATAACCTTCCAACTTCAACTCCCATCAAACAAACGTTTTACGTCAAATTGACTGTGGTAGCTCGCCTGCCTAGGTAACCGTGAGCCGGTACTTTGGGCCGAACGGAGCTACCTGTATCATGGCAGCAGCAGCCGCAGAACTGTCCCGCGACTTGAAAACGATGCAGACCCGCATCTTGATCGCCGACGATCAACCAGACGTGCTCCTGGCGCTTCGTCTACTTCTTAAAGGCAGCGGATACGCCACCGAAACTGTGACGTCACCCGCCGAACTTCTCGAAGCCGTCGCCATCCGCGAATACGATTTAGTCCTGATGGATCTCAACTACGCGCGCGACACCACCTCCGGGCAGGAAGGCCTCGACCTTCTCTCGCATCTCAACGCGATCGAAAACGTTCCTCCGATCATTGTCATGACCGGATGGGCCACAGTCGGTCTCGCGGTAGAAGCGATGCAGCGTGGCGTCACCGATTTCGTCGAAAAGCCCTGGACCAACTCCAAGCTTCTCGCCAGCCTTGAAAAACAAGTCGCCATAGGCCGCGAACGCCGCGCGCTTGCCAAAAACGTTGTCCGCGCCAATCAGGCGCACAGCGAAATGGCTTCGCTTGTTCACGAACACGAACGAGAAATCGCCGAAGCCCGCGCCATTCAGGAAGGATTCCTCCCGAAAGAAATTCCCCAGCTCGCCGGATACGAAATCGCCAGCGCTTGGCAATCCGCCCGTGTTGTCGGCGGCGATTATTTCGACGTTCTCTCGTTCGATCACGGCTCGCTAGGCCTCTGCATCGCCGACGTCGCCGGGAAGGGAATGCCCGCCGCGCTCTTGATGTCCAACCTGCAAGCTTCCGTTCGCGGCCTCGCATCGGCCGACGTCTCGCCCGCCGATCTCTGCACGCGTCTAAATCTTTTGCTGTGCCGCAACATGGCTAGCGACCGCTTCATTACATTTTTCTACGCGCAGCTTGACGGGCCCTCCGGCGCGCTCCGCTACGTCAACGCCGGCCACAATCCGCCGGTCGTCATGCACCACGACGGCTCGCACGAACGCCTCACCGAAGGCGGCATCGTTCTCGGCGCGTTCCCGAATCAGAATTTCACTGCCGCTTCCGTCCGCCTGCAATCCGGCGACCGCCTCGTGCTTTATACCGACGGCGTCACCGAAGCCGCCAACGCCGACGACGAAGAATTCGGCGACGCGCGGCTCATCGAGGTTCTCAGCGAACATCGCGCCGCCTCCGCGCAGCATCTCCAGACGCAAATTCTCGCCAGCGCCGGCCAATTCTGCGCCAACCGTTGGCACGACGACGCCACGCTGCTCATCCTCGCCGCGTCTTAATCACGTAGAAGCTTGAAAAGGGAATTGCCGTTACGTGCCGCGCTAAACCGAAAACCGCGCCTCGCGCTCGCCTTCCACAACTTTCGTCTCAATCTTCGGCGCCTCGCCCCGTTTCCAGATCGCCGTCCGGAACCGCGCGCGATACCGCAGCGGCCCGCCATCCTCCGTCGCGCTCCGCTCAATCGGCCGCGGAATACACACAAACTCCGTCTCGATCGCCTCACTCGCGCAGCGCACGACGGAATATCCGTGCCCGCCCATATCCACAAACGAAACGTGCGGTGCATTATCCGGATTCGACACCGCCCGCGCCGCGGCAACATCGCCGCTCTTCACATACTCGAGGCACGACTTCACGCCGTGCTTCAGCAGCATGTTCACCGTCGGCTGCGGCTTCGCATCTCCCGGAGCCTGCCCCACGAACAGTGGACGCAGCGCATGCTCCTTCGGAAATCGATGTTCGTTCGCCTCAACCATTCCCGGCGCAGAAATCGATCCCGTCACGAACGCAATTCCCACCGGCTCGAATTTGGCCGGCGGCAGCGCCTTCGCCGCATACCCCGCCCAGAAACTATGACGATCTCCCGCCACCGTCGCGAATCCCGTGATCCCGTGATCGCGCACAAAATCGTAAATTTCCGTGCGCTCCACGTACGCCGAGCTGTGATCTCCTCCGCCAAATCCCGCGTACCCCGCGCCCGGCCACGGCTTGCCCACTCCCGCAGGCAGATTCAGTGGATCGGCTCGCATATCCAACGTCGCCGTCGTATTCCCCCAAATCTTCCAAGTTGCCTTCGATGCGCGCAGCCTTTCCAGAAACCACGCCTTCTGCTCAAATCCTAAAATCGTCTGCGCCGGCCGATCCTTGAAATAGTTCGGAACATCAGTGGAGCCAATGCGAATCGTCGCCGGCGCTTTCCCGCCGTTCCACGTCCGCCCCGCATCCACAATTTCCATCGCTTCCTGCGGCACCATCTCCGGAAAATCCTCGCTCGAAAACGCGTTCGACTCCTCCATCCCCATCGGATCTTCCGACCGAAACGTCCGCTGATCCGTCACGATCAGCTCCATATTTTTTCCCCAGCGAATCGCGCGATAGCCTTTCAGGCTGCGCAGCGCCGTCAAATTATTCGGCTCTTGCCCCAGCCCGTGCTCGTCAAACGAAGTCACCGGCGTATCCACCACATGCGGCGGCTCGAATTTGTCCCACGAACTCGAATTCGGCCGCGTCATCCGCGACGGCCGATATTCGAAATACGCCTGCATGGCCGCCACTTTTCGCGTCTGCGCCGGCTTGGTTTTGCCGTCAAAAATCTGCAATGACTGCCAGCCCAGCCAGCTGAACTCGTGGTTGTCCCACATATTCACAAACGGCCAGCGCGCTCGCGCATCCTGCAAATCCGGATCCTTCAAATATCCGCGATAGACCGCACGGTACCCTTCGACGTTTGTCGGAATGTGAAAATCCTCATGCTTCTCGCCGTCCGGGTATCGCACCACGTCGAAAATCTTCCGGTCATACATCCCTTGCGGCCGGTCTTGCGGATACCAAACAATCTCGTAAATAAAATCCCCAAGATGCAAAATGAATCCGATCTGCTCGGCCTCCGGCGACTGCTTGTCCTCAAAAATCATCCGCCGGTAAGCGTTCTGCGACCCCTGATTCACGTTCTGGCAGCTCACAAACACAAATTTCACCGGACGCGTATCCGACTCTTCCGGCGCCGTGATCGTCCGCCCGATGCGGCTCCCCTCGCCCAACTTGTCTGTGAATCGATACCAATACACGCGCGCCGCCTTCAGTCCACCGACCAGCACGCGGCACGTCCAGTCCGCATCTTTTCCGATCGGCGCATCCGCCGTCGCCACCACGTGCTCAAACTTTTCGTCCTCCGCCACCTCGACGTGCAACTTGTCGATAAACGCATCGTCAATCGGCGCCCGCCGCGTCCACAGCAGCACGCTGTGACTATCGGGATCGCCCGACGCCACACCCTCCGGAAATAAATCGCGCCGCTCCTTCCAAGCCACCGTCGACGCGAACGCAAGCTTCTGCCCCCACGCCGCTGTCGCCCCCAGCGCAACCGCCGTCTCCAGAAATTTCCGCCGACTAACCTTCGCCATACTCACCTCTCACCCAACACCGACGTAACACAACCGATTTCGGCTTCTCTTCCCAACCAACAAAGAAGCGAACATCCTACACTCTGCGTCTTGTCTCCATCTGCCGTCTCATCCCAGACCGCACAAAGTCACTCCGTCGCCAACTGATATAAGATTCAACACAATCATGCCGCGACGGCAACCTGACGGAATCGCCACAATGCAATCCGCGATCGACCTCGCTCCCCGCCGATCGCTGATTCTCCCTGCCGCTCTATCGATTCTCATCATCTTCGCGTCCTACTTTTTCCTGCTCCTGCTCGCCGGGTTGAGTGTCTACCTTCCGTACTGGCTACTGGACGAGACCACGTCCGCGGGCTCACCCTTCTCCGGTATAGCTAGCCAATTCATGCTGCTGCTTCTCGGAGGCGTGATCGTCGCCGCCTCGATCGTGTGGTCGCTTCTACCACGCCGTATGAAATTCCAGCCGCCCGGCGTCCTTCTGGATCGCGCAACGAACGCCCGCCTATTCGCTGAAGTCGATGCCGTTTCAAACGCTCTCAATGAACCCGCTCCCTCTGAGATCTACCTCATGGCCGCGGCCAATGCCTACGTCGCGGAAGTCGGCGGTGTGCTCGCGTTCGGCAAACGCCGCATCATGGCACTCGGTCTTCCGTTGGTCTCGGTTCTCAGCGTTTCTGAATTCCGCGCGCTCCTCGCTCATGAATCTGCGCACTTTTACAGCGGTGACACCTCGTTAGCCCCTTGGGTTTACCGTGCCCGCCTAGGTCTTCTCCGCACGATCCAAAACATGGAACACACCCAGGAGGTTATCCATCTTCAGGCTTTCCGAGTGATGGCCGTCCTGGCTCGTGCCGTGATCGAAAAATATTTCATCCTGTTTCTCCGCATGACCGGCCAGATCTCCAGGCAACAAGAACTGCGTGCCGACGAGCTTGCTTGTTGGGTCGCCGGCAGGGAATCGGCGAGAAGCTGCCTGGAAAAAATACATGCCACTGATCTGCTTTGGACCATCTATTGGACCGCCGCCGTCGAGCCTGTCTTGAAACATCGCTTCCTGCCCGATCTTGCTGAAGGTTTCCGCCGATTCTTGGCGAATTCGGGGATTGCCGGTCACTTCAAGCTCGATGTAACGGACGAACTCGAATCACCCGAGCCCGATCGATTCTCTTCGCATCCACCCTTAGCTCGCCGCGTCCTCGCGATCGAAAAGATGGAAGCACCCGAGCGCACATTGGACGACACGCTGGCCTCATCCCTCTTCGACGGCCTTCACCTCGCGGAACGTTCGCTCGTCGAATTCAGCGATCTACGCACCGCAAGGGGCACATTGTCATCCGTTGCGTGGGACGATGTGGCCTCTCAAGTCACGATTCCGTCCTGGCGAGCCGAGGTCGCTGCGCTCAGGGGATTGATAACGGGCGTAACCGCCGCTGCTCTCCCGGAATTCAAAAACAATTTGTCGAAAATTACTTCTCGCATGCCCGATCCACAGGGAAGGCTCCTAACAGTCCGCGAACGTGAACACCGCGCGGTCCATCTCTTGGGAATCGCCGTCACCCTTCTCTTGCTCCACAAAGGTTGGGAGTTGCGTTCTCAACCCGGCCTTTTCAAATTTGAAAAAGACGGCGAAGATTTGCCCGTCTTCGAAATCGTCAACGACGTCCTCACCGGCGAAATCTCGCCCGAAGACTGGCTCCAAAAATGTACCCACTTGGGTATCGCGGACGAGCCCCTCGCCTAACATCGCTTTGTACCACTTTGTATCGATCTTGTAGGGGCGGGCTTCAGTCCGCCCTCACTGCGTCTTGGCACGATCGTGAAATTCGTCCACCAAATCTCTCATCGCGTCTTGGCGCCAAACACTTGATCGCGCTGGAATTTGACCAGCAAACAAACTTGTTTTGCGCCGTATCCGAGCACCTCCCGTTTCGATATATTTCCACCGAGGACCAATCACTCATGCACCCCGACCAAGCCCGATTTCTTTTCAACTTTCTCTTCCCCCATCTGAAAACCGAGCGCGCCACCACCCGAAAAATCCTCTCCGCCGTCCCCGCCGACCGGTCCGACTACGCTCCCCACCCGAACAGTTTGACCGCGCTAAAACTTTGCGGCCATATCGCCGGCACCGAAATCTGGTTCCTCGACGCGATCCTCACTCACTCGTTCAGCGATGACGACGACACTCCTCCGCCCAAATGGAACACTCCAGCCGACGTCATCCGTTGGTACGACGAGAAATTTGCCGACCGCCTGCCGCGCATAGAAGCCCTTTCGAATCAGCATCTTATGCGGCCCGTAAACTACATCGGCATCCTCAACGAACCCGCCGTCACCTACCTCAGCCTCGCCATCCGCCATTCCGTCCACCACCGCGGCCAGCTCTCAGCTTACCTCCGCCCCATGGGCGCCAAAGTCCCCTCCATCTATGTCGAGAGCGGCGACCAACGCTTCGCCCCTGGCGAGTCCTCCGGTTGGTAAACGCGAACTTTCGGCCATCAACGCCATCAGCACGTCTCGGATCACAGCGCGACACTCGGGCTACCCCAACTCCTTCCGCTGCTGTACCATATGCCTCCGCAGGGGGCCCGCTTCCGAAACCTCTTCCGATTATCGGGCGTCCAAATACCAAGTAACCGTTTGCTCGACTTCGTTCGTTACTCGCACCACTTAGTTCAGGGGGAACCATGCAGCGTCGCGACGTCTTAAGGTTGCTCGCCGTCGGAGCGACCATTCCGGTTTTGCCTCCCACTCTCCTCGCGCACCTTCGCGAAGCACAGGACAAGGTCAGCGCCGGCAACTACACCCTGCGCACCCTGAGCCCCGAACAAAACAAGCAAGTCGTCATCATGACCGACCTGATCATTCCCGAGACCGACACGCCGGGCGCGAAAGCCGCCAAGGTCAACGAATTTATCGACGTCGTTCTCACCGACTGGGCCCACGAAGACGAGCGTCAGGCCTTCCTCAAAGGCCTCGCCGACGTAAACCAGCAGAGCAAAGATCTCTTCGGCAAAGATTTCGTAGATGCTTCAGCAGAGCAGCAGGCGACGCTTCTTCGCTCGATCGATGATGTTGCCATGGCGAAGCACCAGGGGTTCCACGCCGCTCGTCACGGCAACACGATCCCCTCCGAGCGCGACCACCAGTTGCAGGGCCCCTTCTGGGACGTCTTCAAAGGCATCACCGTCCACGGCTACTACACATCCGAAATCGGATTCAGCAAAGAGCTTGGCCTGGAAATCATGCCGGGTGCATATCACGGTTGCGCGCCGTTGACCGAGAAGAAGGCCTAGGAGAAGACATGCCAGTGAATACATACGACGCGATCATCGTGGGCTCGGGCATCACCGGCGGTTGGGCGGCCAAGGAACTCACCGAAAAAGGCCTCAACGTTCTCATCCTTGAAGCGGGCCGCACCATCGATCCCGGCACCGACTACGTCGAACACAAACCCATCTGGGAACTCAAATATCGCAATTGGGACGATCGCGACGTCCGCCAGAAATCACAGTTTGTGCAGCGCGAGGTTTACTACGCGTGCGACGAATACTCATCGAAATTTTTCGTGAGCGACGTCGAGAATCCCTACACAAATGTCGACGGCACGCGATTTTCCTGGATTCGCGGCCGCCAGGTCGGCGGCAAGTCGATCACTTGGGGACGCCAGAGCTACCGCTGGAGCGATCTCGACTTCGAGGCCAACCTCAAAGAGGGAACTGCGGTTGATTGGCCGGTTCGCTATGCCGAGATGGAGCCGTGGTACGGCTACGTCGAAGATTTCGCCGGCATTAGCGGTCAAGCCGAAGGATTGCCCCAACTGCCCGACAGTCACTTTCTCCCCCCGATGGAAATGAACTGCGCGGAAATCGATTTCCGCGATGGCCTGAAAAAACACTACGACGATCGCATGCTGACGATCGGCCGAACCGCCATCCTCACGCAAGTACACAAAGGCCGCGCCGCGTGCCACTACTGCGGCGTCTGTCATCGCGGCTGCATCACGCAGTCGTATTTCAGCAGCTTGAACTCGACGCTGCCGGCTGCCTTGAAGACCAAGAAACTTACGATTCGTCCGTACAGCGTCGTGCAAAGTCTCGCTTTCGATTCGAAAACGCGAAAGATCAGCGGCGTCCGTGTGATCGACGCCAAGACGAAGGAAACGTTCGAGTTTCACGCGCGCATTTATTTCCTCAACGCCGCGACACTCGAATCGACGCGCATCCTTCTGAACTCGGCGACTACCGAATTTCCAAACGGCCTCTGCAACAGCAGCGGCGAGCTCGGCCATAACCTCATGGATCACCACATGGGCGCTGGCGCCAGCGCGATCATGCCCGGACACGAAGATAAAATTCCATTCGGCAATCGTCCCAACGGAATTTATCTCCCGCGTTTCCGCAACGTGAAGGTGAAAGAAAAAGATTTCGTCCGCGGCTACGGCTATCAGGGCGGCGGCAGCCGCGAAGGCTGGAATCGCGGCACGACCATGGTCGGCATCGGTGCCGACTTCAAAAACACGCTGAAAACTCCCGGCCCTTGGCGGATGGGCCTCGGCGGATTCGGCGAGTGCCTGCCGTATCACTCCAATTTCGTCGTCGCCAACAAGGAAAAGCTCGACGCGTGGGGTATTCCGACGCTCACGATCAGCTGCAAGTGGAACGAAAACGAGCACACGATGTCGAAAGACATCGCCACGCAAGCTGCCGAAATGCTCGCCGCCGCCGGTGGCCGCGACATCAGCATGTATCAGGACATTTCCATCCCCGGCCAAGGCATCCACGAAATGGGCACAGCCCGCATGGGCCGCGATCCCAAAACGTCCGTCCTCAACTCCAACAATCAAGCCTGGGACGCAAAAAACCTCTTCATGACCGACGGCGCCTGCATGGTCTCCGCATCCTGCGTAAATCCGTCCCTAACCTACATGGCCTTGACCGCCCGCGCCTGCGACTTCGCCGTCAACTCCATGAAGAAAAACGAGCTGTAGTCCGCCTCGATTTTTCCACAATCTGTTTTGCGGGCTGACGCGACAATCGCTCAGCCCGCTTTTTATTTCTGTTTGGTCGGCCTGCGGCCACCGGTTGCCTTCGGCTGTTTGCCTTCAGCGTGGCATTTGCTACAAACCGGATTTGCGCCGCTTGGAAAAAGATTCGATGTTTTCCAGCGCCCGCACGCACTGCAGCGTCGCTTTCCGTTGGTCAACGGAAGCGCTCGGAAATGCTTAATCGGCGGCACGCCAAGCGCCCGTACGTGATAGGCGATGGTCGACGGTGCCTTGCCCAATTTCTCGGCGATCGAAACCAATGTTTCGCCGGACTTGAAAAGCTCTCGAATTTTTTTGCGCAGTTCTGTCTTAACTTGACCCCCGCGGGGCATGCGCTTCTCCCAGGGCTTCTGGTGTTTTTCCGTCTGTCAAACTGAAGTGCAAGTTGGATGCACGCGCTGAAGGGGAGTACTGCGGAGGGAAACCCTGCATATCGCCCTAGATGAAAGGATCGCCGCCCCAGGGCAGTGATACCGTTTGTCTCTGAATGAGACGCGACACTTTGTCCCCGGGCCGGGTGTAGTGCCTGCCGCCACGAAATAAAAGGGGCGCCGCTTTCGCTGCGCCCCTTCTCTATTTCGACTTCGTTTGTAGTGCTTGATCTAGATCATTGATAGGAGGTCTGGTTGAGCCACTGCGTGCCCTTCCAGGTCACGACTGCTGCCGCGCCGACGCCGGCCGCGGGAGTGATCGTCGTGCTGGGAAACCATGGCGGAGCGAATCCGTTCAGGAATCGACGGTCGAAGAGTACGTTACGTGTCGTCGCGCCGATGTTCTGAATCGTGTTCTGAATACGGCCGCCAACGATGGTCAGCGTGTTGATGCTGTTACCGGTGTTCACGATACCACCGGAACCCGTCTGCGAAATCGTGGCAATGGATGCGTCGATTTCGAGGTTGCCGTTGGACTGTTTGTTCGCGAGATTGACGTTGCCCGCGGAGGTGAAGATGCCGAGCACCTGTCCGGTGTCGTTCCCTGGAACAAGCTGGTCGATGGTCGAAACAGTGCCGGTCATCGTCACCGGTTCGGTTTTGTAGAGGATGTCCCCAGTGACGGTGATGTCGTTGTTACCCGACGCCACGACGGTCAGAGCGGTGCCATTGTTGATGGCGGTCTTGCCTTGCCCCGGTCCCGACAAGCTCGTGATGTCTCCATCGACGTAGAGCATGGTGGAAGGTCCTTGAGAGACCCCGACGGAGCTGAATTGCTGAGGCACACCATTGATGACCTGTGTGCCCGCTCCAGTGCCGCTTCCAGTGACGATCGTCGTCGTTCCGGCGGAGCCTGCGGACGGATCAATCGTGACTGTGGTGGTGACACTGCCCTGCACAATCGTGTAGACCTGCGCAGTGCTGGTCGCGCCGGGAGAGAGCGTGACGGCGGCAGAGCCTTCGACGAGGATCCCTCCGCCGGTGAATGTTTTGACGGCCGGGGAGCCGGTAACCGAGTAGGGAACATAAACACCCGTGCTGGGATTGCCGGAAGACGGATAGGCTGTGCCGGCCGCGTTCCTAAGGTTGGTGGTGGCGGCGTTCAGATTCGGCTGACAAGTTGGGCAGCTTGTTATGCCAATTCCATCGATCACCGCTTGTTCCTGGTTGAATGAGTTTTGCGGAAGCGTAACGGCGTTTTGCGAAACGTTGAAGCCACCGTTGAAGGTCGGCTTAATTCCGTTCGTTGCCGTTGCCGACGCTTTACAGCCGCCGTTATCCCATCCGGCTTGCGCGCCCACCTGACCGACCGAGTCGGTAAAGGTGTAAGGACCGGAGTTGCTGAAGTTCCACGAACCATTGGTAAACACAGGCCCGGTGATCGTGCCTGGAACGAGGTCAGCGGAGCAGAGAGCATACGTACCGATGAACATACCCCATGCCGCGAACGACTGGTTATACGTTGGGGGGCTAGTTGGTGCGTTCACGAAGACCGTGCCGCTGTCGTTGATCGTAGCGACTTCGCTGCCTTGCGACTGGCCGACGACGGTGAAGCTATACGGGAACGCATAGACGTAGGCGGTAATCGGCGCCTTCGTATGGAGCGGGTTGGCACAGGTTGCGCCAGGGTCGCCACCTTGAACGGAACAATAATTTGCCGCAGGAAAAGTGACGGAAACGTTCTTCATCAGGAAGCGTTCTTGCCAAGAGCCGGTGGTATTTACGTTCGTAAAGTTGGTGTAGGAACCCGCCACGCCACTGCCAGCGTTCGACGCGGCTGACGTTGCATTGGAGATTGGCTGAGTTGCCGGGTTGAAGCCAGGTGTGACATTTTTGCCGAGCAGGTTCATGATTTGCTGACGGCCTGCAGCAACGCCGGAGTCGGCGGCATAGAACGAGCCGCGATACCGGCCGTAGAAACTGTTGATCAGCGACTCGGAGCTCACGGCAAGAACCATCGTAAGCGACATGCCAATGAGCAGCAGCAGTAACAACAATGTCGTTATCAAGGTGATGCCCCGTTCGTTGCGCCGGCGCAACGAGCGGACCTTCGAGGGTGAGGGGCGGTTTTTCATGTTGTGCTCCTGGTTCCTTTTGACCGAGCGCGGGCTCAGTCGTTCATACTGAGATTGCGAGGATTGACGATGATGGACAGCGACTGAATTTTGTAAGGCTGGTTATCGAACGTATTCAGAAATAGATTTGAGTTACTGCTCTGGTAAATACTAGGAGGCGTACGTCCGATCAGCGAGATGCGGATCGAGCGAATCTCGTTGTAATTGAAGTCGTAGCACGGTGTGGTAGACGACGATGCGTCGTAGCAGTAGGCACCGGTGCTGCCTGTCATGCTAGTGCCGTTCAGAGTCACGGTCGAGGCGCCGACTTTGAATCCGATGATTTGGCTGGCGAGCGGGTCGACGTTGGCGCCCAACGTACGCGTAAGGGTCGGGTTGTTCGCAACGGACGTGTCGACGGAATAGATCGTGGGAGATACCTTCACGACCCAATCCGTGCCGCCGCAGAATTGATCGGTAAAATTATTTCCGACCATGTTTGGATCGTAGTTGGCGTCAAGCGTGAGATTTAATTTGTCATTGGCGGCAAGTCCGTTGGTGCCATCCAGCCTGGTGGCGCCGTAGGTCAGCAGGACGTTCGTTCCGGACGCGGCCGCGTTCGCAGTTAGTACCGCCGTGGTCATTGTAGTTCCCGAGGTTCCCACGTGAACAAAGATGACCTGGCTGTTGATGGTGAAACCGCCCCCGGCGACGTATCCGGAAAGCAGTTGTGCCTGTGTCACCGGAGCAACCGGGGTGATGAGCATTGTGGATGTGGCGGGGGGACCCGGCGCAGTTTTCCCTGTCAGCGAGCATGTAGCACCCGCGACCATACCCGGAGGAGTTTGTGGATCGGGGGTGATGACGGTAAGGGTGTCGAAGCAAGAGGCGTTGTAGATGGCGGTGTTCGGGGGATGGCAGGCGGCGCCGCCGGTTATCTGGTTTTTAATGGTTGCGCCAATGGGCCAGCTGGCAACGGAATTGACTCCGTTGTACCAGCCCGTGCCGGCATTAACGACGTCGTTTTCCATTTGCGCCAGCGCGTTGCGAAGCGAGACGTTGAGACCGATCTGATATTGCTGATCGCTGAACAGCGAAGCGTGCTGTTTGAACAAGCTCATCGCGGCACCGCCGATCACGAGAAACACGGTGATGGCGATCATGAGCTCGATGAGCGTGAACCCTCGAGCGGCGGACCGCTGACGCGAAACGGTGTAGCGCATTGTGTTTGCGGATTTCATGGATGCACCAGGCTGGTCTGAAAAGTGACCGGCGGTTTCAAAGCTTGATTGTTGAGCGTAACGAGCACGGTGATTTGGACAGCGCCAGTGATGGTGTTCGCTCCGACTACAGGGTTGGCGGTGATTTGCCAGCGACGGTCGAAGGTCAGCGTGTCGTCCGTCGGGGCGGGAAGAGATGCGCCCGGCGTCGACACGACGGTACCGTCCGGCTTCTGTGTATATAGGTACGTCACGCCGGCGGAGGTCGTCGTTTCGTTGATGTTGCCGTTGATTGTCGAAATCTGGACCTGGTCCGAGTAGCCAGTGACGTCGGAGTTTAAGCTGCCGCCCTGTGTAAGATTCGCGTCGCCGTCTGGGTAGCGGTCCAAATCTTCTATTTTCTCGGAAGCGAGGAGCGCCGCGGTGCTGACGTAGCGCGCGTGAGCGCCCATGTTTACGGAGCTGCTCATGAGGGCTGCGGTGCCGACCAAGCCAATGGTGAGGACGAGAATCGACACCATCGTCTCGATCAGCGTGAATCCGCGCTGACGAAATCGCTTCTGGGGCTTACGGGGTGACAGTGATGTTTCCATAGTTGGACACCCTAATGGTTTCTTGAGGAACGTTACCGGTGAAGCCGGGGTACGTCAGAATCATCTGAATTGGACTCATAGCCGGATTGCTTGAGACGCCGCCACCGGGACTGAATGTGAGCGTGACCGTCTGGTTCAGTGCGATTCCATTTGACGTGAGCGGCAATACCGCGGTGATAGGCGCGAATGCAGTAAGGCAGGCCTGACCGCCGTAAGCCGGCTGCTCTGACGAAATTTGATAGGTGTAGTTGGAAGCGGTTAAGACAAGTTGAGTCTTGCAGCCATGAAAGATCGCCTGATAGCGCGCACTCGAAACCGTCGCCGTGAGACCAGTTACAGCGGAGCGCATTTTGTAAACGCGGAGCGTGTTGGTAATGGACGGAATCGCCACAGCCGCCATGAGCAATCCGATAGCGACGACGATGACGAGTTCGAGCAGCGTGAAGCCGCGAATGGCGCGAGCTCGGACCGTGGCGCCTTTCCGAATTTGAGAACTGCGGATCATTTCTTAAATCTCCATAACGAATCGAATTCCAGTTACTGACTGCCCTAAATAAAGCAGGTGGGGTGCCAGGAGGCGTGCTACGTAAGTGCCTTTAAATGAGTGTCTTGGAGCCCGTTCTGGCGGCATTTGCGAAGGGTGCGGAGGTTGTGGGGAGAAAATGTAACAACCTGAGCGGCTTTTCCGCGGCTTCGTGCCTTAACTTTTAGGGTGCCTCGCTTGCGCGGGCCGAATTTATCTCTGACAATGAATCGCTTGGGTTAAGCGATTTTGCTGTGTTGACGGTGTTGGTGGTGAGCTGTCGGTGTCGAGCCAGACGGGGTGTCGAGAGAAATGGTGAAGTCGAGTCGCGCCACGAAGCGCATTGTTGCGTATTTTTCGATGGAGATCGCGCTGCAGAACGCCATGCCGAGTTATAGCGGTGGGCTCGGCGTGTTGGCAGGGGATACAGTCAGAGCAGCGGCGGATATCAAGCTGCCGATGGTGGCGATCTCGCTGCTGTATCGCAGCGGATATTTCACACAGAGATTGGGTGAGGATGGGTCGCAGACCGAAGAGCCGGTGGTCTGGCGGGTCGAAGACTTTTTGAAGGAAGAGTCGGCGCGAGTCACGGTGCCGCTGGAGAATCGCCGCGTGGAGTTGCGCGCGTGGCGATATGACGTGAAGGGCGTGCACGGATTTGTGGTGCCGGTCTATTTTCTGGATGCGGCGCTGGAGTCCAACGCGGAGCAGGATCGCGCGCTAACCGGGTCCTTATATGGTGGGGATTCCTACTATCGGTTGTGCCAGGAAGTTTTGTTGGGAATCGGCGGCGTGCGGATGCTGCGCGCTCTCGGGCATACGGACCTGACTCGCTATCACATGAACGAGGGTCACGCGGCGCTTCTGTCGCTGGAGTTGTTGGGCGAAGAGGCGGAAAAAGCGGGGCGAACTTCGATTCGCGGCGAGGATATCGAGAAAGTGCGGAGCAAGTGCATTTTCACGACGCACACTCCGGTGCCGGCGGGGCACGATCGGTTTCCGGTGGAGTATCTGACGCGGGCGTTTCCCGATCAGAACGGGTTTTTTGATGTGAAGGATGCGACTTCGGCCGATCTGGTGAAGAGCATTTTGCAGGCGGAGCAGAATTTTCCGGATATGCAGGAAGCGGCGCGCGCGGGCGCTTCGTTGAACATGACGTATCTGGCGCTGAGCCTGAGCACGTATGTAAACGGCGTCGCGAAGTTGCACGGCGAGACTTCGCGGAAAATGTTTCCGCAGGTGCCGATCGAGGCGATTACGAACGGCGTGCATGCGGGGACGTGGGTGTCGCCGGCGTTTGCGGAACTTTTCGATCGATATATTTCCTCGTGGCGCGAAGACAATTATTCGCTGCGAAGCGCACTGGGTATGCCTCCGGAAGAGTTGTGGGCGTCGCATCTGATTGCGAAGCATGATTTGTTCGAGGCGGTGCGCACGAAGACGGGAATGACGCTCGATCCGGATGTTTTTACGATCGGCTTTGCGCGGCGAGCGACTGGATACAAGCGCGCGGATTTGATTTTGAGCGATCTCGACCGGCTCCGGCAGATCGGGAAGAACGCCGGGAAATTCCAGATTGTGTATGCGGGGAAGGCGCATCCACATGATGGCGGCGGGAAAGACATCATCCGGCATATTTTTGCGGCGAAGAAGGCGTTGAAGAAGGCTGTCACGATCGTGTTTTTGGACGAGTACAACATGGAAGTCGGCGGGAAGATTACGGCGGGCGTGGATTTGTGGCTGAACACGCCGCAATTTCCGCTGGAGGCTTCTGGGACGAGCGGGATGAAGGCGGCGCTGAATGGCGTGCCCAGTTTGAGCATTCTGGATGGATGGTGGGTCGAGGGGCACATTGAAGGCGTGACGGGGTGGTCGATCGGGGAATCGCGATTGTCGGCGGGGCCGCAGACGTCGGTGGACAACAACGCGGATGTGCAGTCGTTATACGGGAAGCTTGAGAATGTGATCCTGCCGATGTTTTATAAGGATCGGGCGAAGTATCTGTCGGTGATGCTGCATTCGATTGCGATCAATGGATCGTTTTTTAATACGCAGCGGATGGTGCAGCAGTACGTGACGGACGCTTACCTCAGATAAGGCGAGCTACTTGACGCTCGGTTGTCCGAACGTAATCCAAAATCCATTGTTGTCGCGCACGATGAACTCACGCATGCCGTAGAAGGTGTCGTGCGGGTCTTCCACGATTTGAACCCGATCTTTGAGCTGCCGAAATAACTCGTCCACGTTTTCGATTGTGATGTACAGATCCACTTCGCGGCGGTGGTCGGAGCTGGGTTTCCCTCCTGCACTGAGCATGACTTCGCTATTCCCAAAAGATAGCTTCGCCCAGTTGACCTCGCCATCCTCGTGGTTTTGCCGCACCAATTGAAATCCGATCGACGAATACCATTTGATCGCAGCGCTGACGTCGACGACATGAATCATTGGAACGACTGTCTGTGACATGACCCACCTGTCCGCGTTTCGGATTTCTTTTCGCGTTGAGTCTACGGTCTATTTTTCGGGCTGGGGGATTTTTTTGTCGCCGCGGATTTCGGCGGCGGTGTGGAGGATGTCGGGCTTCGCGAAGAATTTGAAGAAGTCCCATTTGCCATACTTTTCGGTGACGGCGGGGAGGACGACGTTTAGGAGGTCGTCGCCGGATTTGTTTTGCTGGACGGCGGGAGCGATTTGTTCGCGAAGGAACGCGAGGTAGTCGCGGAAATTTTTCACGTCGGTGGCGTTGCCGACGTCGCCGTGGCCGGGGACGTAGATGGCGTCGGGTGCGGCGGCGGTGATGGAGTTGAGACTTGGGATCCAGGAGGAAGTTGTGGCGTCGATCAGATTGGGCAGCGTGTTGCGCCAGAAGAGATCGCCGGTGAAGACGACGTTGGCGTCGGGGATGAAGACGACAGAATCGCCGCCGGTGTGGCCCGGGAAGACACGGACGTCGATGCGGCGAGCGCCGAGGAAGAGCGTGACGCCGGTGTCGTAGACGGCGTCCGGTGCGCCGAGAGTCTCGACCATTTTGCGTTGCTCGGGCTTGATGTCTTTGCCGAAGAATTTGAGATTTTCGGTGTGGATCCAACTACGAACATTGCGCTGCGCAAAAACGATTGCGCCGTTTTGTTGGAAGATGGAATTTCCGGCAACGTGGTCGATGTGGTAGTGCGTATTTACGACGACTTTGATGGGGAGCTGGGTGAGCTTGCGGATTTCGGCGAGCATCTGCTTTGCAGCTTCGGGATTTTCAAATGTGTCGATCACCGCGACGCCGTCGTCGCCGATGACGAAACCGGCGTTGGCTCCAGCATCGCCTTTGGCGTCGTCGATGGCGGCGTAGACGTTGTGGCCGAGAGGCTTGAGCGTGAAGGTCAGGGAAGTGGATTGAGGTGTCTGAGCGGCGCGCGATACGTGCGTTGCGGCGATCGCGAGAGTGACGGTCGCGAAGGTCAAGGCGGCGACGAACGATGATTTTGAGATGGGCATGGCGAGGAATCCTACTTCAACTGGAGCGCGCACGTGTCAATTCGGCGGAAAATATTGCCGAGTGGGAATGGCCGAAGTCGGGGCCGCCTACGATTGTGGTGCGAGGTCGTTGAGTTCCGGGGGGTGATGCGACTCGGGTGGCCAAGGGCCAAGTTGTGGGTTTAGCTGAAACTAAATCCCGCGATCTGAGAAACGATCGCGGCTACAGGGTGGCGCTCCGGTTTCAGAATGGGAAGCATGGGGGATATACCCCCCATGTTTTGTGAAGAGTGCGCAAACCGTTTTGAATGTGAGGGTTGAGCGCAGGTCAAAATTGAGAGTCCCGAAGCTACAGAAAACAGTGAGGTTCGCGGAGGCTAAGAGTGATCCATGTGTGCAAGATTAACCTGAAGTCGTCCCAAAATGGAACGAGCGGCGGGATGACCCGCCGCTCGTGGTATGCCACGAAAGGTATATTACCACGGAGGTACCTCGCCGTCAAGTCCAAAAACGAGGTGCGCCAGGAGTTGTTGGCCGGGACGCGAGGGGGTAGCAGGTGATTGAGCCCTGGATCGACAGAATTGATTAATTGAACAGGTCGAAAAGGAGACCGATGGCAGATGAAGCCAGATTGAATCGCGAGTTCGGCGTCAGGTTGGAGGACGGCGTGGGGTCAAACGTCGGGCTGTGAAGACGCGCCGTCGCCAGTCTGCGTTCCTCGTCTTTGATTTCTTCCAACTGTTGCGTTCGAGCCTTTTCGAGGCCGCCGGCGCGGATGAATTGGACCGCACGCCGCAATTCGTTTTTGTCGAACCAAGTGCCGTGCGGCTTACAGACATCGACGATGACGTGCGAGCAGTGTGCGAACTGCACGCGGTTCATCAGTTCGTGACATACGGGGCAGGGGACGTAGCGAATCGCTGTCTCCAACTGCAACGGCTCGTCTGTGGAAGTTGAGGCGGTTGCAACGAACGCCTGCTTCTCGCGGTCGGCGGAGATTTGGTTCAGGGTGTCGACGTCGACCCAGATGCCTTCGCAGCGAGGGCATTCGAGCAGGCTGGTGGTTCCAACCGTGACGGTGTTCATTCCGACCTGACAGCGCGGGCAGCGCTGGGCCTCGCCACCGGCGACTTCGACGCGACTTCCTTTCGCGCCGCAATGCGAGCAAAACTTTGCGCCGGCGAACATCATTCCGAAACAGAACGGGCAAGTGACGGTGGCTAGAGTCGCGTTGCAGAAGTCGCAGCGGGTCGCGTCGGACGGAACTGCGGCACCACATGATGGACAGCGTAGAGTATCGACGGGCATGGGATTGGTTGCATCGATCATATGAGTGTTGGGGGAAGGCGTATACGAAACAGTGGGTGATGTTGCGATGTTCGAACGGTAGTAGCGGACGGAAGGGCGACTAGAAGTGGTTGATTAATTTTATGCGGAAGGTGCGACCGTCTTGTTGCAGCGCGTCTTCCATGTCTTCGGGAGGGCCGGGGTTGAAGTATTTCTTGTCGAGGAGGTTATAGATCGAGGCGGAGACGTCGAGGTGTTTGCTTAAGGTGTGGCCGAGCAACGTGGCGTTGAAGATGCCGAAGCCGCTGATGCTGTTGCCGGCTAACGTTTGGATGGAGCTCGTGTATTGCGCATCGACGCTGGCGAAAAGGCGCGGCGGACCCACGGGGAGTGGAGAATTGGGAAGCGTCGGCAGTGGCGCAGGCTGATGGGTAACGGTGTATGTGTAGCTTGCCCGACCTTGCATGCCGTTCGCCATACGGCCGTCGAGTTCGAATTCCAGGCCGGTGGAACCGACGCGTTGGGAGTTTTCGTAGATGGATTGGCCATCGGCCGAATTCGCTCCCACTGAGATCAAACCTTTAATCCAGCTATGAAAAACGTCGCCGGTAAGGTTGAAGCGTTCGCCGAGTGACTGTTCGACGACGCCCTCGACATTTCCAATCGTTTCCGGTCTCACGTGGAGATTGTCGTCGAAGGTGGTGAAATCGGGAGTGATCTCGAACGGTTCTGGCGCGCGAAAGGCTGTGCCGTAGAGAAGTTTTAGAGTGGTCGGCCGGGCGACATGATAAATGAGACCTAGCCGCGGATTCGTTGTACCGCCGTTCGTTGGCTGCGAATTCGTAGACGAGAGGTTAGCGGGGTGAAGGGCTAGAGACACGATCCAGCGAACGTTATTGCGCTGCGAAGCTGCAGATCTGCAAAAGGGGAACCGCCCGATCGGGGTGCGGTTGAAGGGGTGTGATAACCACTTTCAATATGTACGAGTTTGATCGGCGGCGGGGACTGGCGACGCGAAGTGTGCCGTACGAAGCATTCGCGGGTGCGGCGCGACGGGCACGGCAGTGGCGCGCAACTACAAAGGCTCAGCTCAGACGATTTTTGTACAGCGCCATGCCTACGGCGGCGTCCATGCCGATTTTTTCTAACGCGACGAGTTCGCGGCGGGTGGTGATGCCGCCGGCGGCGATGATCGGGTGGCTGGTGGCGGCGCGGAGTTGGCGAAAGTAGGGGAGGTTGGCGCCTGTCATCGTGCCCTCGCGATCGACGTCGGTGCAGAGGAAAGAGTGGCAGAAGGGTTCGAGCTGGGCCATCACAGATTCGGGGCGAAGTTTGAGTTTGTGGCGCCAGCCGCGAGTGACGATTTTGCCTTTGGCGGTGTCGAGTGCGATTACGATTTTTCGCCGAGGGATTTTTTTCGTGAGGCGGCGGAGGAATGGGACGTTGATTTTTCCTGCGGCGAAGGCGGCGCTGCCGATGATGATTTGGTCGGCGCCGGATTTTGCGGCAGCGGTGGCGCGGGCGATGGTTCGAACGCCGCCGCCGATGCGGACTTTGAGTTTGTAGTTGCCGCGGGCACGTTTGCACAGGGCGCGGACGAGCTTGTCGTTGGCGGTTTTGCCCATGGCGGCGTCGAGGTCGATGATGTGCAGCCATTCGTAGCGGCGGAATTTTTCGAGCAGGCCGAAGACGTCGGCGACGGCGAGTTCGCGGCTGCGGCCGTGGACGAGTTGGACGGATTGGCCGGATTGGAGGTCGATGCAGGGAATCAGCACGAGAGGTGGACCTCGATCTTTTCGGCGGCGAGATAGTTTTTGAGTTCGCGGATCGATTGGATGTTGTCGTGGAAGATTGATGCGGCGAGCGCGGCGTCGGCGTTACCGTCGCGGAAAATTTCGGCGAAGTGTTCGGGGAGTTTCGCGCCACCGGACGCGATCACTGGAACGGTGACGGCGTTTGAGATGGCGGCTGTGAGCGGAACGTCGAAACCCTTCTGTGTGCCGTCGCGGTCGACGGAGGTGAGCAGGATTTCGCCGGCCCCGGCGGCGACGCCTTGCTTGGCCCAGGCGATGGCGTCGAGATCGGTGGCGTCGTGACCGCCGCGAATTCTTACGTGCCAGTGATTATTTTCATCGTCGAGCTTGGCGTCAATCGCCAGGACGACAGCTTGGGCGCCGAATTCTCTTGAGAGTTCGGAGATGAGTTCAGGGCGCTGAACGGCGGCGGTGTTGACGGTGATCTTATCGGCGCCGGCGTGGACGACTGCGCGGGCGTCTTCGAGCGTTCGAATGCCGCCGCCTGCGGTGAGAGGGATGGCGAGTTCGGCGGCGACGCGGCGAATTATGTCGAGAAATGTCGGGCGGCGATCGCGCGAGGCGGCAATGTCGAGCACGACGAGTTCATCGGCGCCTTCGGCGTTGTAACGCGCGGCGAGCGCGACGGGGTCTCCGGCGTCGCGGAGGCCGACAAAGTTGACGCCTTTGACGACGCGGACGCCGTCGGTATCGAGGCAGGGAATGATGCGGTGGGCGAGGCTCACGTGGTGACCTCGGCCATCTCGAAGAAATTGGCGAGAAGCTGAGCGCCGGGCGCGCCGCTTTTTTCCGGATGAAACTGGACGGCGTGGATATTGTTGCGCTCGAAGACGGCGATGAATTCGGAGCCGTGGGTGCAGGTGGCGACCGTGCCGGCCTTCTGTTGTAGAGGTAGAGCGGCGAACGAATGCGCGAAATAGAAATGTGCGTCGGAGGAAATGCCACGCAGGAGACGCGACGGTGTTGCGCGCGGCTGAATTTGCAATTGATTCCAGCCCATGTGCGGGAGTTTTACGTTTGAAGGGAGCGCGACGACTTGGCCGGGGACGAGCGCGAGGCCTTTGAGATCGGCAGCCTCGTCGCTGCCGGCATAAAGCGCTTGCAGGCCGAGACAAATACCGAGGAAGGGAATTCCCCGTTCGATTGCGGCGAGGAGCGGCGCGCGGAGATCGTTTTCATCAAGGGCACGGATTAATGCGGCGAAGTGGCCGACACCTGGAAGGATAAGCGCGGTTGCTTGATCGATCTGGGCCGGCGTGTTAGCGCGGATCGTTGCGGAGCCGAGTTTTTGTAGCGCGCGCTCGACGCTGGTCACGTTGCCTGCGCCGTAGTCGATGAGAGTGATCGTGCGCGTCACAGCAGGCCTTTTGTGCTGGGGAGTACGTTGCGCAGACGTTTGTCTCGTGAGACGGCGAACCGCAGCGCGCGGGCGAAAGCTTTGAAAAGTGCCTCGACCTGATGATGTGACGAACGGCCGTAGACGACGCGGAGGTGAACGTTGGCGCGGGCGGCTTGCGCGAATCCCTGAAAAAAATCTTCGGTGAGTTCGGTCTGGAAATCGCCGACGCGCTTGGCACTGATTTTCCCGGTGACGACGCAGTGCGGCCGGCCGCTGAGATCGATCGCGGCGGCGGCGAGGGTTTCGTCCATCGGCATCAGAAAATATCCGGCTCGGAGGATGCCGCGCTTGTCGCCGATGCCTTTGGCCACGGCTTCGCCGAGCGCGATTCCGGTGTCTTCGACGGTGTGATGTTGGTCGACGTCGAGATCGCCCTTGGCTTCGATGGAGAGATCGAAGGCGCCGTGGCGAGCGACGAGGTCGAGCATGTGATCGAGGAAGCGGATGCCGGTGGAGATTTTGGAGGTGCCGTGGCCGTCGAGATTGAGGCGAAGGCGGATTTGGGTTTCATTGGTCTTGCGATTGATTGTGGCTGTGCGTGGCATGGTTATCGTTTGCGACCCTTAATAAAGCGCTGAATGAGTTTGATCAGGCGCGTCATTTGTTCTTGCGTGCCGATGCTGATGCGGATGTGGCCGGGGGCGATGTCTCTGCGATCGCGGACGATGATTTTTTGTTTTGCGAGATAGGCGATGAGATCGGGGCCAGCGGAACCGAAGTCGACCAGAAGAAAATTTCCCGCGCTGGGATAGGTCTTGAAGCCGAGCTTGTGAAGTTCTTTCTCGAACCACGGGCGCAATCGAAATATGTTTTTCACATAGCGCTGCATGGTTTTTCGGTCGGCGACGGCCGCTTCGGCTGCAACCAGCGCAGCGAGGTTTACCGGGAATGGAGCGGTAGCGCGGCGAAGAACGGCGAGCGAATCAGGATTCGCGAGGATCGCGCCCAGTCGAAGCGCGGCCAACCCGGCGGCTTTCGAAAACGTGCGAGCTACAAAGAGCTGCGCGTACTTGTCGATCCACGGCGTAACGGTGACGCCGGAGAATTCGACATACGCTTCGTCGATGACGACGGCGGTGCGTGGCGCAGCTTGCAGAATCTTTTCGATGACGGATTTTTCGACGAGCGTTCCGGTCGGATTGTTGGGATTGCAGATGAAAAGAACGCGTGGATTCGTCGTAAGCGATTGGAGGACGGCGTCGGTGGGGAACTCAAATGAGGGGCCGTAGGGAATCGAGTTCAGTTTTGCGCCGGCGACTTCGCCCCAATACCGATACATCGGGAATGTCGGTTCGATGATGACGGCTTCCGTGCCTGCGTCGACGAAGGCGTCGAAAAACAGGCGCAACGCTTCATCGCCGCCGTTGGTAAGCAGGAGTTGGTCGGCTTTCACTTTGAAGTGGCGCGCGAGCCGGCGCGTGCTGCGATCGTACTCGGGATACATCGAGAGCAGTTCCGGAGTGAGCTTCGCGAGAGCACGACGAACGGCGGGTGAGCAGCCTGCGGTGTTTTCGTTGAAATCGAGGCGCAGTTTGTCGGCGCGGCCTTCGCCGGGCGGCTCGTACGTCCGGCGATCGAGGATGGCTTGGCGGACCGGTAGCTGGGTGTTCATCTTCATCGGCGAACCTCGATGGCGTTGGCGTGGGCTTGCAGGCCTTCGGCGTTGGCGAGCGACTGCACATCATCGGCAAGGCGAGCAAAGCCGGTGCCATTGATTTCCTGCACGGTGACGCATTTTACGAAATCGGCGGCGCTGAGTCCGCCGCGGCGGCGCGCCCAGCCGGCTGTAGGTAGGACGTGATTGCTGCCGCTCGCGTAATCGCCGAGCGGTTGCGCGGCGTAGGGTCCAACAAAGACAGTCCCGGCTGCGTTGCATTTTTTTAGCAGCAGGCTGGCATCGTTACCGGGAAGACTCAGATGCTCTGGGGCGAATCGGTTGACGAAGTCGCAGGCTTGAGCGAGCGACGATGCTACGAGGATCGCGCCAGCCTTGCGCATGGAGATGTGAGCGGGATTTGTTGGCGGAAGCTGCGCGAGTTGTGCCTCGACTTCCGTTTGAACTTTCTTCGCGAGCGGCTTCGACGTCGTGACGAAGAAACTGCCCGCATCGGGGGCGTGTTCGCCTTGGGCGAGGAGGTCGGAGGCGATCCACTTTGCGTTTGCGCGTGGATCATTTGTCAGAACGATAGCTTCGGTCGGCCCCGCGGGCAGATCGATAGCGCAATCGCTGCTGACGAGTTGCTTGGCGGCGGTAACGTAGCGATTGCCGGGCCCGAAAATCTTTTCCACGCGCGGAATGGATTGCGTGCCGTAAGCGAGCGCGGTGACGGACTGCGCCCCGCCGATCTGCGCGATTTGTTTAACCCCAAGAAAATCTGCCGCCGCGAGAAGCTCGTCGCTGGGACGCGGGCAAACCACAACAATATTTTTCACCCCGGCGACTTGTGCGGGAACGACGGTCATTATGAGCGTGGAGACGAGCGCGTGCCGTCCGCCGGGAATGTAGCAGCCGATCGCGTCGATTGCGCTGACCGACTGGCGAATTGTCACACCGGGTTCGACGGTGAGCGTCCAGGGGCGAGGTAATTGTTTTTCGGAGACGGCTCGGACGTTTTTCGCGGCGTGGCGTATGGCGCGCAGAAATTCGGACGAGACCGACGTGGTAGTTGAATGTTTACGTCCGGGCAAGTTGGGGCGCAGCAATGCTGCGCCCGTACACGGAAGGTAGACATTTCTCGCGTTAAGAGTCAGGTGGTCGAGTTTCTTGGTATAGGCGAAGAGCCCGGCGTCGCCGCGCTTGCGAACGTCGGCGATAATTTTCGCGGCGACACGCTCGGCTTGGCGGTCTCGGAATTGGCGCGCACGCAAGAGTTGCTTTTCCGTCGCGGCGTTAAGGTTGAAGATGCGTGTCATAGGACGATTTTATTCAGGGGATATTCGACGATCCCTTGCGCGTTGGCGGCTTTGAGTTTCGGCAGAATCTGACGCACGACGCTTTCCTCGATGATGGTGTTGACAGCGACCCAATCGGGATCGCTAAGCGTCGAGATGGTCGGCTTTTTCAGTGCGGGCAAAACATCGAGCACTCCGCTGAGATCGTCGCGCCGAACGTTCAGCAATAGACCGACTTTGCTGGCGGCGGCAATCGCGCCTTGCAGCATCAAGATCAAGTTTTGCGCTTTCTCGCGCTTCCACGGATCGGCGGCGGCATCGCGATTCATGACGAAAACGGTGGCGGATTCGAGCACAGTGTCGATGATGCGCAAGCGATTTGCGCGAAGCGAGGCGCCGGTTTCCGTGACTTCGACAATCGCATCCGCGAGCTGCGGAACTTTGACTTCGGTCGCGCCCCAGGAAAAATCGACACGAGCAGTGACTCCGTGGCGAGCGAGATAGTTTTCCGTGATGCGCACGATTTCCGTGGCTATGATTTTACCGGCGAGATCGGCCGGCTTGCGAATCGACGAGTCATCGGGAACTGCGAGAACCCAGCGCACGCGCGAAAGACGCTGCTTGGCGTACACGAGTTCGGCGAGTTCCTCAACATTCGATCCGGTTTCGACGACCCAGTCGTGACCGGTGATGCCCGCGTCGAGCGCGCCGGTTTCCACGTAGCGCGCCATTTCTTGCGCGCGCACGAGCAGGCATTCGATTTCTACATCGTCAATCGAAGGCACGTAGCTGCGAGAGTTGATGCCGATCTTCCATCCGGCGCGGCTGAACAAGTCGATCGTTGCGTCTTGCAGACTGCCCTTCGGTATGCCGAGCTTGAGGCGAGTCATCGCTGCTTCTCCTGCGGGTTGGTTTCGTGGGCGTAGATTTTCTCGGGATCGAAAGTGCGCGGATCGAGGATTTGTATTGTGCCGTCGTTCTCCATGCTGCGGAAGAAGCAACTACGATAGCCCTCGTGGCAAACGCCAGGACCAATCGGATCGACGCGGATAAGCAGGGAATCGGCGTCGCAGTCGACGCGGATGTCGCGGACTTTGAGAACGTGTCCGCTCGATTCGCCCTTTTTCCAGAGGCGATTGCGCGAGCGAGAGAAGAAGACGACTTCGCACGTGCGCTGCGTTTCGGCGAACGCGATTTCGTTCATGAAGCCGAGCATTAGAACATCGCCGCTGGAGGCATCTTGAATGATCGCGGGAATGATGCCGCCGGTCTTTTCGAATGCGAGTTGCATGGTGCTCCTCGGTTTTGCTTCGTGCCTAAAAACAAAAAACCCGCTGGGCTTGTTGCGCCAGCGGGTGATGAGAATCTTGGTGTTAGCGAATCGCTATGCACACCTCATCAAGCGCGGCGCTAAGCCGTGGTGATGATGATGGCGAGGGATTCGCGAATTCATTTCCAGGAGCAGAATAGGGAACGAGGCCCGTTGTGTCAACAGGCGATTGGAGGAGGATCTTGGTGGCCGCGACCGAGAAACGATTTCTGCATCCCCAAAGCGGGTAGATGTATCCAATGGCCTAAGCCCACTATCATAGAGAAGCAAAGCATCGAGCATTGATTAGCCAGTTGCGCAAGCGGCCAAGCTCGAGTGGGCAGAGCCACAGATTTTGGAGGATGACATGGAAGAGAAAGTGAAGAAGAGCGAGGCGGAGTGGACGAAGCAACTCACGCCGAATCAATATTATGTGACGCGGCAGAAGGGAACGGAGCCGCCATTCACCGGTGAGTACGAGAACTCGGAGACGGCGGGGACGTACAAGTGCGTTTGCTGCGGCGAGCCGTTGTTCCGATCGGAGACGAAGTATCACTCGGGATCGGGCTGGCCGAGTTTTTATGCGCCGGCCGACAATGGGTCGGTGGCGACCGAGGACGATCGGACTCATGGGATGAAGCGGACCGAGGTGAAGTGCAGCAAGTGCGAGGCACACCTGGGGCACGTGTTCGATGATGGGCCGACTCCGACGGGGCTGCGGTACTGCATCAACTCGGCTTCGCTGAAGCTGGATGCGGACAAGAAGTGACGCTCGGACAGGGTCGCGGCCCTTGCTTCCTGGGTGCGTAATTCGGCAGGCTGAGATCCTTCGCTCCGCTCAGGATGACAAGCGTGGGGTGGAGGAGTTCGTGGGAAGCGCGGAGCACGAGAATAGAGGGCGGAAAGTCAAAAGGCGTCCCGAGTTATCGGGACGCCTTTTTTAATGGTTTATAGAAACGTGGGGTCGAACGTTTAGGCTGCGTTGCCTGCGCAGGCGACTAGCTCCGCGACAGGATCGCGCTCGCGGTCCCACACACCCAGCAGCAACACCTTCGTGCCGGTGGGATATTTGAAGATGTAAAAAACATTTGCATCGCCGTCCACTTCAAAAAAGCCCGGGCGTCGTGCATCAGCGCGCAGAGGCGCACCCATGCTCAAGAGCGTTCGCAGCTCGAGAATCTGATCCTGCGAATGGTTCCGGAGATCTTCCAGAAGAGGCGGCTGTTTGTGTTTGAGAGTTGTCATCATTGAGTTTCTCCGCCACATAGAGCTTAGCTTTGTCCTCACTCATAAAGACGTAGAAAGTTCGCAAAAGTTTCATGAACAGCAACCGATTGTTGCGTTGCTGGAAGCGCCATGAATACAGTCAGATGCGGGGGAAAAGGGAAGAGTTGGATACCAAATTGGGCGGGGTGAAAACTGCGTTGGGGCAGGAAATCGCTTACTGGAATGAAAGGCAATCCGGGCCGGTCAGAGCGGCCGGAGACGGCTGCGAATCTTACGCAAACCGTGAAGATTATCGTGCAAGTTTCTGGCGAGATCGCAGAGACGGGTAGAAGAACGATGTTGCTCGTGTAGGCAATGGGTTGTCGCGAGCCTCATCTGGCACAGCGAAAACGCTTCCGATGCGACGCGGCCGCGGGTGAATGGTTTACTTCATCGTTGACCTGGAAATTATGGTTCTGCTGAGTCTCGTTATGGTAGAGTTCCGAAGTTCATACAGCGCGGTAGTTGCGTGGGGGCTTGTTTCCTGCAATAGTTCGGTAACTCTTACCAGTACAGGAAATCATTGTGACGAAAACTGTGACGAAGAAAAGCACGAGCAAAGAAAAAAGTACGTTCGGCAAGGATCGCCGGCGAAAGCATCATCACTGGCTTGTTACGGTTTTTTACGCGGACGGCGAGAAGTTCGGGCGCGTGTACACGGATAAAGATAAGGCTACGCGATTTGCGGAGCGGCAGCGGCGTTCGCCAGTAGTGAAGTCGGCGCGCGTCAGCCAGGTATCGTAGTAGGCGTTGTAGCTTTTTGATTTCGGAAACAGATTCAGGTGGTTTGATTTTTGACGCAGGGGACGATGGAGCACTTGTGAGTGCTTTATCGGCGTGTTATAAAAGTGTTGCGGTTGAGCGGCCTTAGTATAGTGGTAGTACGGAACCTTGCCAAGGTTCAGGTGTCGGTTCGATTCCGATAGGCCGCTCCATTCCTTCCAATCACTTACACCGAAACATTATTTTCCATATTTTCCGAAGCATCTGAGCCTCGCCTCGATACTTCATGGCAACTGCAAATCCAGCGCGTACGCCTCTTCATTGCTGATATCTCTCACCAACAGCGGAGACCCGTCCGCCGCCATCCCCGTCCACGGCCCAAAGGGTCCGTAATACCGCCGTACTTCGACCGTGCTTGCAACCGTCTCCAGCTTCAAATCCGATACGCGAATCCGATAAAACGCCGGCTGTGGCACATCAAATGTGTCGAACAATATGCTCTTCCCATCCGGCGTCCACTCCATGAATCCGATCAGGCCATGATCTTTCAGGAGTGTCGTCCAATTCTGCCGCGCAAAGTCATACACGACCAAGTCGTCGTAGCTCTTGTGCGTGCCCAGAATGGATCTGCCATCCGCCGACCACCTAGGACAGCAAATGTCCTCGGACCCCGGAAGCTGTACCAATTTCCGCGTCGCCAAGTCCAGAATTTGGATGGAAACTACGTCCTTGCCGCCTACCCTACGCGTCTGGCCGAACGCGATCTTTGTTCCGTCTACCGACCAAGTCGGATCGAGATCAGAAATTCCACCGTTGGTAATCTGTTCCGCCGGACCGCCTACGGAAGGAATCAAGAAGATATTCCAGGGGTTTCCCGGCCTGGCACCCGCGAATGCTATGCGGCTTCCATCAGGCGACCAGTGCGGCAGAGACACGCGAAGCGACGGCCCCGTTAACTGCGCCGCGCTACTCCCGTCGGCTTTCGCTCGCCAGAGTGTTCCCTCGGGATATCGGACATAAACCACTGACTCGGCATCTCGCGAAGACTCCACGTCGCCCGCCGAAATTCCCCCCAAAAAGGGCACGTATTGCCCTGCCCCCCCGTCATATCGCACCAGCTCCGCGCGTGGCTCCGCAGATGTCACGATCAACTTCTTTCCGTCCCTTGTCGGAGCACCCATGTAGAAATTCGGCGGCCCGGTAGTGAGCTGCATCGGACGCGGGTGTACATTCCACAGCGACCGATGTTCCGCCATTACCCATATCTTACTAGCGCCGTCGCGCATGGTCTGAAACAGGAAGTAGTTGCCGTCGGGAGTCCACTGACCGCAGCACACCTCTTGAAACTCCGTCAGTTCGGTCAGAATCTCGTGAGCGTTGCTTCCATCTGCACGCGCTTCCCACAATTTGAGATCGGCGTTGATCTTGCTTCCCACCGTGAACCGTAGCTTCGAGCCATCTGGCGAAAACCGGACGTTGTCCACGGGTCCTGGAGCAGAAAACAATTTGCGCGGGTGAGAGCCGTCCCCATCCATTTCGTAGACATCCTGATCCGCCATGTAAACGATGCTTCCGTCGGGCGTCCACGTGGCGTCGCTGCGGACAATGTCGCTGACGTCGCGGATCGAACCACTCGCCAGCTCCATGACACGCAACCGAGCCGTGTGATCTTTGCGGTTCGGAGTGAGGACCAGCAGCTTGCCACCGTCCCGCGAGATATCCGCCAAGTACAACCCGTTGTCCGAGGCGTCGAGCACTTTTGGCAGTCCGCCCGCGATGGGCACCTGCACCAACGCCACCCGGTCCGATAACTGTTCGTTGAAATAGATGTAGCCGTCGTATGTTTGCAGATTGCCCTTGCTTAGGCCGTCAAAGGTGAGTTGCGTGGAATCGGTTATCCGCGGCATCGACTTTGGCGACCGCAATGCCACCGCCCCGCCTCCGAGAACTGCGGCGAGCGCCAGCCCAGCGAACATCGGACCGAATCGGCGGCGCTGTACTTCCATGGAGGCGGACATTTCCGGTGGCGGTGACGCTGCCGCCACGGCGACGCTCGCCCCTTTGGACTGGCCTCCATTAGGCAGGACCTGCACTGGCGCCAGGAATCGATAACCCCGCCGGGGAATCGTCTCAATGAACACCGGCACATCCGCCGAATCACCCAGCACCTCACGCAACCGTTTGATCGCCGTGTTCAAGCTGGTGTCGAAGTCCACAAAGGTATCGGCAGGCCACAGCGCGCCTTGCAGTTCTTCCCGCGTAACGAGAGTTCCGCCACCCTCCAGCAGCTTGCGCAACACCACAAACGGCTGCTCTTGCAGCCGTAATTTCACTCCGTTGCGGCGCAGCTCCGCCGATCGCGTATCCAGCTCAAAGGTGCCAAACCGATACCGCACCGTTATTCCTGACATACCTTGCGGGTTTGGTGACATGGCTGACTCCGATGCCGATATAGACGTTCGAGAGGCTGGAAATGTTCTCGGAGGGCATGTCAGAGGCGGCAGTAAATCCAAGGTTATCTGGGATTTGCCATGTCATAGATGTTCCAGACCGGCGTCATACCCGAACCATGGAGGTGCACTTGTGCCTGAGCCACCTTCCGGACCATGGGCTCGAGCAAACTTCGGGCGATTCTAGTGGCAGCCTTTTTCTTGTTGGGAGGGATGCACGCCGACGCTAAGAGCAAATCAAGACTCGAGGGCAACACGCTGCGCATGAACGTGGTGGGCGGCTACCTCATTGTGGTCAAAGCTAGTATCGGTGATCGGCAGGGCCTAAACTTCTTACTCGATACTGGCGCCACCACCAGTGCCATCGACCGCAAGCTCGCCGACCGGCTCGGATTGGCGACTCGCTCCAGCCAAATGGTCAGCTTTGACAAGACTCTGCCTGTCCGATGGTGCGTCCTGCCCGAGTTGGTGTACGGCCCGGACCACGCGACCAATCTAAAAGTCGTCGTCCAGGACTTGCGTTACCTGCGCGCCAGCAGTGTTGTTGTGGATGGAGTCATCGGTTGGGATCTGCTTCGGCGGCGCACCTTCCGACTCGACTTTGCGAACCATCGAGTCGTGTTCGGCGCGATCTCCACCACGGAAGGGCATTCAGTTCCATTTCGGGAAAGCGCTCTATGCTTGACCGTGCCCATTGATCTTGATAGCCACGAACTCTGGATGATCGCCGATACAGGTATGCGCGAGACTATGTTTTACGAGCCGCAACTCGAAGCGACTTCTTACCGGTGGCAATCGTCGATCTCTGGCAATAGTGTCGGTGGCAACGTCGAATCTCAAATCGTCATGGTGCCTCGACTACGCATAGGTGCGCAGGATCTGGACCGCAGGGTTCATGTTGTCCGCTCGCCAAATTCCATGCTTCTGAACGGTATCGCGGGTTATCTCGGAATCGCCTCCCTTCACGCGAAGCAAGTGACCTTCGACCTGGACCGCGGCGTGCTTTCCTGGAAGTAGAGCCGCTCGCTCTCACGCTTGGAGGACGCGGCACGTCTCGCGGCAGCATTGCGGAGTCTCAATCGACGGTGAACTGCGGAACCGACGGCGTTTCTTGAGTCGTTGCGCAAACCTCAGCATGTTCTCTGACAGTCAAGATGGTGCGGGGCGAGAAGTATCTGGAACAAAAACCGTCGCTGATAAAAGTCGATGCGCAGTGGCATGAGGCGTCGGTTCTGGCGGGATTCGGCGACGCACTTCGCGAGGGTTCGATTCGCGACATTGTCTTTGAGGAAGATGCAGCGTGTCCCGCCAACAGTCACAAGATTTTGCTCGGCGCGGGATACAAGCTGCTGTAGTTCGATCAGCGATTGTCGGGACCTGTGGTTATCTCGCCCGACGAGCGGCCCAAAGGCATTCGGTCGTATGAAGTCCTGCCGAGCTATCTCGCGACCCGCGACGAAGCGCGCGCGAGAAAGCTGCTCTCGGCGCGCGGCTGGCAAAGTTTGAAGAGCAGGGCAGCGATTTGAGATTGGCATCGGCGCCCTTCGATGATTGAGTTCTCCTCGATTTCTTCTTCGCGAAAATCTCCTCGCCTACTCCTTTTGCACTATTGAACCTGCGTTTCGCTGAACGAATAATCGCGCCACTGAAATTTCTGCGCGCACTTTTTGCACGCGTGGCATGCGTGTGCGCGGATGAGTGTGTTCAGGCGCAAATCGCGCACATCACGGAAACGTGGACGAAAATCGAATGAAGAAATTCGTGTTGGCATTTTGCTTGGTGGTTAGTGTTTTCGCCGTCGCACAGAACGCGGCAGCGCAAGGAACCGCGGCAAGTATCCGCGGGACCGTCGTCGATCCCAGCGGCGCGATCATTGCGAACGCAACACTGATCGCGACGCAAACGGAAACGGGGTTGGCTCGCACGGTCCGTTCGGACGCGCATGGCAATTACACGTTTGTCGAGCTGCCCATTGGGCACTATCGGCTGGAAGCCGAGGCCAAAGGCTTCCAGCGCTTTGAGCAGTCGGGGATTACGCTCGACGTGAACCAGACGGTGGCGGTGACGATTCCGCTGTCGGTGGGAACGGTGCAGCAGAAAACCGAAGTGCGCGCCAACGCGCCGCTCGTCGAAACGACGGTGACGAGCCTCGGGAAAACCGTCGACCAGCGCGACGTGCTGGATCTGCCGCTGAACGGTCGCAATTTTTCGCAGTTGGGATTGCTGCAGCCGGGCGTGGTGCCGATCACGCCGGGTCTCGCTCAAGCAGGTGGAAGTTTGCGCGACGGCCAAGCCTATTCGGTGAACGGGCAGCGGCCCGAGTCGAACAATTTCCTAATCGATGGCGCGGACAATTTCAATAGCGTGGACGCCGGATTCGTCATTCAGCCGCCAATCGATTCGATCGCGGAGTTCCGCATCCTGACGCACACGGCGAACGCCGAATTCGGGCACAGCTCGGGCTCGACGACGAACATCATCACGCGATCGGGCAGCAATGCGTTTCACGGCGCGGCATGGGATTTTCTACGCAACGACGCGATGGATGCGAAGAGTTTTTTTGCGCAGGATACCGAGCCTTTGAAGCGGAATCAGTTTGGCGGCGTATTTGGCGGTCCAATCAAGAAGGACAAAACATTTTTCTTCCTCTATTACGAAGGGCTTCGGAACCGGCAAGGCGAAACGACGAGCGCGACGGTGCCGACCGAGGCTGAGCGCGGCGGAGATTTCGCTCAACTTTGCCCGGAAGGATTTACGGCCGGGCTTTGCAACAATCCGCAGGGTCAGCTGATCAACGAATTTTCGGGTCAGCCATTCTTGAATAATCAACTTCCGTTCACGAATCCGATCTCGCAGAATTTGCTGCCGTTTTTCCCGCTACCCAACGCGCCCGCGCTCGGGCCGAATGGATTTACGACGACGGAGACACTGGATCAGAACTACGATCAGTTTGGCGTTCGAATCGACCATTACCTGACGTCGAGAGACGCACTGAATTTCCGCTACTCATTCACGCAGGGAAACACCCTCGATCCGCTGTCAACGTCGGGCGCGAACGTCCCGGGATTTCCGGTGGGCGAAGATCAGCGCGCGCAAAACTTTGTCGCGCAAGAGACCCACACGTTTTCGCCCGCTCTTACGGGGCTGGTGCGCTTTTCGTTCATGCGAAACAAGTTTTTGTTTGACGAGCACATCAATCACACGACGCCGGAAAGCCTCGGATTCGCCTACAGCCCGCAGTTGGAGGCCGCGATCGGTCCGCCGTTCGTGCAAGTCAGCGGCTATGCGGCCGTCGGCGATCCGATCACCGGCCCGCGCAATACATACGAAAACAATTTCAATATTTCGGGTTCGATGACCCGGATTCACGGCCGGCACGAATTTAAGTTCGGCGGCGGCTATGGCCACGATCAGATCAATGTGCTGTTCGGCATTGCGACGAACGGCTTCTTCGTGTTCGCGCCCGCGCCGATCAACGACGCATTCGCAAGCTTCTTGATCGGACAGCCGGTTCTGTTTCTGCAGGGCGGTGGCGATCCGTCGCGCGGACTGCGCGGAAACAACTTCAATCTGTACGCGCAGGATACGTTCAAGGTGTCGTCGCGCCTGACGCTGAACCTTGGCTTGCGCTACGACGTGCCGTCTCCTTACACGGAGATCAAGAACCGGCAAAATCTGTTCGAACCGGGCAGGCAGTCAACGGTCATCCCGTCGGCGCCCCCAGGATTGGTGTATCCGGGCGACGCTGGAGTTCCTGACGGACTGATTCCGACGGAGCGAAGAGCTTTCGCGCCGCGCCTCGGCGTCGCGTTGGATCCAAACGGCAAAGGTCAGTGGCTTGTGACGGCCGCATACGGCGTGTTCTTCGATCCGTATTACAACGGGCAAGGCGGACCGCTGCAAACTCCCAATAGCGCGCCACCATTTTTGCAGACTCCGCAAGTGAGTTTCCCTCCCAGCTTTGCCGATCCATTCGGCGGCACAAATCCGTTCGCCGGTGGATTCGCAACGCCGATGACGCTGCTCACGCTCGATCCAAGATTGCGGCTGCCGTATGCGCAGGATTGGAATTTGAATTTGCAGCGATCATTCGGCGCGAACTGGCTGCTGGAAGTCGGCTACGTCGGAACGAAAGGAACAAAGCTGCCGCGATTCATCGAAGCGAACCCGGCGGTGTTTGTGCCGGGCGAAACGGGCGGGCAGCCAATTTCGACCGAAGACAACGTCAACTATCGGCGCCTATTTTCAGGATGCACGCTGGCCGATCCAACCGGGCCGTGCAATTACGCGTCGGTAGGCGAGATTTCGGGTCAAGCGAATTCGATTTATCACGCGCTGGAAGTCAGCTTGAAGAAGCGGTTCAGCCACGACTTGTCGTTCCTCGCTTCGTACACGTTGTCAAAAGCATTGGATGACGTATCGTCGCTCAACATCACCGGATCGGCGTCGCAGAGCGTCGCCGGGGAAAACGATCTCGCGCAGAATCCGTTTGATCTCTCGGCGGAACGCGGGCGGTCGATGTTCGACTCGCGGCATCGGTTTGTGCTCAGCTACGAATGGAATCTGCCATTCCTGCGCGATTCGCGGGAGTGGTACGGACGCATCCTCGGAAACTGGCAGGCAAACGGAATCACCACGTTGATGAGTGGAACGCCGTTTACCATTTACGATTCGCAAGACGTGAGCCTGCAAGGACAAGCGCCTGAGATTTCGGGATTTTCGAGCAATCGCCCCGACCTGGTGGGGAATCCGAACGCCGGGCCGCGCACCACGCAGGAGTGGTTCAACACGAGCGCCTTCCAACGCCTCGATCCGACCACGCAAGCCGGACAATTCGGGAACGCCGGACGCGGCATCGTGACGGGGCCGCCGCTGCAACAATGGGATTTCTCGCTGTTTAAGAACATCCCAATCAAAGAGTCGAAGAGTCTCCAGTTCCGCGCGGAGTTCTTCAACGTGTTCAATCACGCGAACTTCCGACTGCCGGATAACGACGTGAGCTCGCCGACGTTCGGGCAGATCAGCGAAGCTCAGCCAGGGCGACTGGTTCAGCTGGCGCTGAAGTTTCTCTTCTGAGAAATCGAAGCGGTTGTACCCGAGGGAATTGCCAATCGAGCGGCGGTCGTACCGGACGAGCAAATGTGCCGGGCGACCGCCGCTCTCATGTTCAGTCCCGGATATTGCCTTTCCCGCGTCCCCGATAGGGCCAACTTCTTGAGCATCAGGCGACCTTCCTGCACACTGCGTAAGGTTCAAATTGATCCAACGGAACTGACGGAACCTACAACCACTTAGCGGACCAACATGCGAATCGAATCCAAAGCTCCAACACGCGTCGACCTGGCAGGCGGCACCCTCGACATCTGGCCCCTGTATCTCTTTCATCCCGGCGCGGTCACCGTCAACGCGGCCATCACTCGATACGCATCGTGCGTTATTGACCAGCATTCTCAGGAAGATGATCGGATCAAGCTGGTTTCGCGCGACACGCAGCGCGACGAGAGTTTCGCTTCGCTCGGAGCTCTGGTGAAGGCGAAGAAGTACGAGCTTCCGTTGTTGGCCGAAATTGTGAAATTTTTCCGTCCGGAAGGCGGGTTTACGCTGACGACGGATTCCGAGGCGCCAGCGGGCGCGGGTATCGGCGGTTCGAGCGCGATGGCGGTCGCAATCTGTGCCGCGCTGGATCGCTTCACGGCGGCAGGGAAGAGCAAAGCCGATTGGATTCACATCAGCCGCGACGCCGAGGCCATCGTGATTAAGGTTCCGACCGGAACCCAGGACCACTATCCCCCGGCCTTTGGTGGCGCCGCAGCCATCGAACTGCCGCCGGGCGGTGAACGCCGCACCGAGCTGCGCGTCGATCTCGCGGAACTCGAACATCGAATCGTTCTTTGCTATACGGGCAAGCCGCGCAAATCGGCCATCAACAATTGGGACGTCTTCCAGAAACACATCGACGGCAACAAGGAGGTTTATAAGAACTTGGCGCGCATTTCCGAAGTGGCGCAACTGCTCCGTGGAGCCCTCGAGAAGTCCGATTGGCGCGAAGCGGGTCGCCTGATGCGGGAAGAGTGGAGCTTCCGTAAGCGTAACTTGCCCACGATTTCTACGAAGACGATCGACCACATCATTGACGGAGCACGCCGGAAGGGTGCTCTCGCCGGTAAAGTCTGCGGCGCCGGCGGCGGAGGCTGCGTCGTCATGCTAGTCGAACCCGACGCTCGTGATCGCGTGGAGGCAGCCGTCACGGAAGCCGGCGGCCATCTTCTACCAATGAGAATCGACCGCTCGGGAGTTCAGGTCACCGTGTCCTGAGGCCGACCAAGCCCCGGCGCCGATGTAAAATTCTTCCCCAGGCATCTGTTCAACCCGCCCCAAGCAGCATAGAATGACGGCATCGTCCACCTTAGGGTGGCCGAACCGGGGACTATGTCGAATTGGTTTCTATCGACGCTAGCCGTTTTTGCGCTCGTCGCTGCCGACGTTCCTGCGGTTGAACGCCTCCGCTCCACCCCCACCTCGCGGCACGAAGTTCCCGATGGCGACATCTCGTTGTTTCCTCCCACCCCTTCGTCCGACGACCAGCAATCGGCTCAGCCGTCGGCTCAGAAGTCCGGACCGCTGCAAGAACAGTCGAAACTCGATCTCATTCGTTTTGTGTCTGGCGAATTCGCGAAGGCGACGAAGCCTTTACCGCGCGGCAAAGACGGGTTCTTTATTTACGTCGGCCAGCCGCTGATGCTCGACCAACTGAACAGCGCTGTGGCAAACCACGGCGCGGCCGTCAACGCCGGAGACAGCGTACAGATCACCAAGCTCGAATTTCACGACCATACCATCGCCGTCGATGTGAACGGCGGCGGCAAGGGCAAGCGCAACTGGAGAGATCACGTCCAGATGGGCATGGGCGGCGGTATGCCGTCGGCCACATCCAGCACCACCAAGGTCGATGACAACGCCCAGGCGCCTGGAGTTATTCCTGGCATGGGCAGCACGATTTATCTCGAGTTCAAGAAAAACGTGCCCGACATGACGCCCGATGACCTAAAACAATTGTTGGCGCCATTTCTCGACTTCACGAAGCAACGTTCCGCGTCGGTTCAGTGGGTCGACACGCTGTCGCCGGAACTCAAGAAAGCGATTCAGGATCGTCGTCCGACAGTCGGTATGGACCGCGAGGAAGTCATCGCGGCGATCGGCAAGCCGGAACATAAAGTCCGCGAACGCGATTCGTCCGGCAATGAAATTGAAGATTGGATTTACGGGCAGCCACCGTCGAAGACGGTTTTCGTTCGCTTCCAGGGTGAGCGCGTTACAAGCGTTCGGCAATTCCCGCAGTAGTTGCCCCCTCTGTTGTCGTTCATTCCATTTCAAACGCAGAACGATTCGCCTACAGCATTATCCTTAGTGTTCCTCAGTAATTTCTAACGGCATCTACCCGGTCCGACCGCCGTCCTTTTGACATCGATATCATCCAACGGTCGATTGGGTTGTGCCCGTTATTCGGTCTTCACCAGGTCCCCGTTAAGAATTTTTTTACCGTGATTCAGGAAGAGAAAAAGGAGGGTTCACCGTATGAGTATGTTCAAGAGCCGCGCCGCGTTGCTGACCCTCGCGGCCGTCGGACTGGTCACCGCAGTGAGCGTCGGCTGCTCGGGAACGGTCCGCTATTACGACGAGGATCACCACGACTATCACCGCTGGAACAATCACGAGGTCGGTGTGTATCACTCCTATTGGGACGGCCGTCACGAGAACTATCGCGAATACAATTCGCTCAATAAGGACGAGCAGCGCGACTACTGGAAGTGGCGCCACGACCACCACTGAGATTTTGATTTTGATTTGAACCCGAATTCGCCGAGACAGGCTGCCGTAATTTCCGCTCCCTATCTCGGCGAAGCCTTATGAACCGCCCGTTGAAACCTCCGCTGTTCGAATCCCGCTCCAACTCCTCGCGTTGACATTTCCTCCGCCTGCCCATACGATTTCTAGTTCGCAGTTCGATTGGATTTTCATCTGGCCGTGCTGCGTTGCACTCATCTTATTCGGAGGAAGAATGCCCATCAAGGTAGGCATCAACGGCTTCGGCCGCATCGGACGCAACATCATGCGCACGGCGCTGGATGACAAGGATATCCAGTTCGTAGCCGTCAACGACGTCACAGATGCCAAGACCCTCGCGCACCTGCTCAAGTACGACTCCATCCTCGGCAACCTTCACCACCATGTGACCAGCACCGACGATTCGATCGCGGTGGAAGGGAAGAGTTTCAAGGTTTTCAAGACGAAGGATCCGGGCGAGATCGATTGGGCTTCGGTCGGCGCCGACATCGTCGTCGAATCGACCGGCCTCTTCACCAAGGGCGCCGACGCGAAGAAGCACCTGCGTGGCACGGTGAAGAAAGTCATCATCTCGGCGCCGGCGGACGGCCCGGATGCGACGTTCGTTCTCGGGGTAAACGACAACACCTACGATCCGAAAGCGCATAACGTCGTTTCGAACGCTTCGTGCACCACGAATTGCCTCGCGCCTGTCGCCAAAGTGTTGAACGACACGTTCGGCATCCTTGCAGGCACCATGACCACGATCCACTCGTATACCAACGACCAGAAGCTCCTCGACCTGCCCCATAAGGATTTACGCCGCGCTCGCGCCGCCGCGCTCAACATGATTCCGAGCTCGACCGGCGCCGCGAAAGCGTTGCACCTCGTCATCCCCGCGTTGAAAGGGAAGCTCGATGGCTACGCGATGCGCGTGCCGACGCCGAACGTCAGCGTCGTTGACCTCACGGTGTTCGTTGAAAAGCCGGCTTCGGTGGAATCCGTCAACGCCGCGTTGAAAGCCGCCGCGAACGGCCCAATGAAGGGCGTTCTCGGCTATACCGAAGAGGAACTCGTATCGAGCGACTTCAAGGCGAATTCGAACTCCTCGATCGTCGACGCCGGTTACACCAAGGTTGTCGGCGACAAGTGCGTCAAGGTGCTCGCGTGGTACGACAACGAGTGGGGCTATTCCTGCCGGTGCCGCGACCTGATCAAGCTGCTTGCGTCGAAGTTCTAGGTAGCCTCGGCGTCAACCATCGACGTCGGCACAAGCGCGATCATGTAGGGGCGCAGCATGCTGCGCCCCATGTCGACAAGATGTAAGCCTTAGAGGCTCCTCACGGGCCACGAAACACGGCTCACGAAACACGAGCCTCAAATCACGGATCACGAAAAAATGAGCAAACTGACCATTAACGACCTCGATCTAAAAGGGAAGCGCGTCTTCATCCGCGTCGACTTCAACGTGCCGCTAAAAGACGGCAAAGTCAGCGATGACACGCGCATCCGCGAAACGCTGCCGACGCTGCGTCTCGCCATCCAAAAAGGGGCACGCCTCGTCCTCGCCTCCCATCTTGGCCGCCCCAAAGGTGGCACCGATCCAAAGTATTCCCTCGCCCCCGTCGCCAAAAAGCTCGCCGAGATGCTCGAGCGCCCCGTCGACTTCGCGTCTGACTGCGTCGGCCCCGAAACCGAGGCGAAAAGCAAAGCCCTTACCGATGGCGGCGTGCTCCTCCTCGAGAACGTCCGCTTCCATCCCGAAGAAGAAAAGAACGGAGAAGCCTTCTCGAAGCAGCTCTCGCAACTTTGCGACGGACTCTTTGTGTGCGATGCCTTCGGCTCAGCGCATCGCGCGCATTCCTCGGTTGTCGGTATCACGAAGTTCGTCAAGCAATCCGCCGCCGGCCTGCTCATGGAAAAGGAACTCGCCTACATCGGCAAAGCGATCACGAATCCCGCGCGCCCCTTCGTTGCGATCATCGGCGGCGCAAAAGTCAGCGATAAGATTGAAGTCGTCGAAAATCTGATGAAAATCGCCGACGTCATGCTCATCGGCGGCGGCATGGCCTACACCTTCGAAAAGGCCCAGGGCCGAGAGATCGGCAAGTCGCTCGTCGAAGACGACAAGCTAGAATTGGCGAAGCGTCTCATCGCCGACGCCAAAGCGAAGAATTTTAAATTGTTGCTGCCAACCGACCACGTCGTCGCGCCCGAATTTAAAGCCGACTCCCCAGCAACCGTTTGCGACGTGACTGCCACGCCCGCGGACCAGATGGGCCTCGACATCGGTCCCAAAACGATAGCCGCCTACTCCGCCGAAATCGCCAAAGCCAAAACAATCGTCTGGAACGGCCCGATGGGCGTCTTCGAAATGCCCGCATTCTCCAAAGGCACACTCGAAATCGCCAAAGCAGTCGCAGCCGCAACCGCAGCCGGCGCAACTTCCATCGTCGGCGGTGGCGACTCGGTCGCCGCGGTCCACCAATCCGGCCTTTCGAAACAAATCTCCCACATCTCCACCGGAGGCGGCGCCTCGCTCGAATTCTTGGGCGGTGCCAAACTCCCTGGCGTCGAGGCCCTCACAAACAAATGACTTACGCTAACCGCTCCACATCTCAAGATTCGAGGCCTTCATGAGCCACCGTCGCCGCGTCATGGCCGGCAACTGGAAGATGTACAAAACACTCGCCGAGACCCGCGCCTTTTTCTCCGCCTTCAACCCGCTCGTCGCCAACTCCACCCACGCCGACATCGTCATCGCCCCGCCCTTCACCGCGATCTCGACCGCCGTCGACGCCACGAAGTCGACCAACGTCGCCATCGGCGGCCAGAACCTCTCCTGGAGCAAGGAAGGCGCCTTCACTGGCGAAATCTCCGCCGCAATGCTCGTCGAAGCCGGCTGCAAATACGTCATCGTCGGCCACTCCGAACGTCGCCAGATCTTCCGCGAAAGCGACGATAATGTTGCAAAGAAATCCCTTATGGCGCTCAGCGTCGGCTTAACTCCGATCGTCTGCGTCGGCGAAACCGACGAAGAGCGTTCGAACGGCCTCGAAAAGGAAGTCCTCGAACGCCAGTTCAACCACGGCCCAGGCGCGTTGACCCCCGACGAATTCTCCCGTATTCTGTTGGCATACGAGCCAGTTTGGGCGATTGGGACGGGAAAAGTGGCGACGCCTGAAATCGCCGCTGCCGCTCACAGTTTCATTCGCCGATGCGCGGCTGAGAAGTTTTCGGTAGCCCACGCTTCCGCCTTGCGAATCCTCTATGGCGGCAGCGTCAAGCCCGACAACATCAAGGGCCTGATGGTTCAGGAAGAGCTCGACGGGGCTTTGGTCGGAGGCGCAAGTCTCGACCCGAAATCCTTCGCCGCAATCGTAAATTTTGTGGCGTAAATTTCCTGGGCTGATCGTAATTCGCTGATTTTGAGTAGGTAGCTGCGCAGATTGCGCGAATTTATCGCGGCGGAGCCGCAAATTTAATCGAGGTAAGCAATGCAAGGTATGCCAAGCTGGATGAAATGGACCATCTCGCTCCTGATCGGCTTCGGAATTATTCTCATCGGATTCCGATTCGCCGGATGGCTCCTCAGCGCGTTCTTCGTAATGAACTGCCTGGTGCTGATCATCGTCGTGCTCCTGCAAAGCGGCAAGGCTGCTGACTTGGCTGGCGCCTTTGGCGGCGCTGGCAGCCAGACCGCCTTCGGTCCTCGCGGCGCCGCGAGCCTGCTTTCCCAAGCCACCACTTGGTGCGCCGTGATGTTCATGGTCTGCGCCATGGCTCTCGTGCTTCGCGTCGACAAGGCGGGAGCGACCGGCGGATCGGTCCTCGAGAAAGTTTCCAGGCCAGCGCCGGCAAAGACTGCGCCTGTTACATCGGTGCCTGTCGCGCCAGCACCTCAATCGAATACCACGCCAGTGCCTGCGGCGCCGTCGTCAACTCCGCAAACAGCTCCCCAGTCGTCGACGCCGGCCAGCAAGCCGCCAGCTTCGGCTCCTAGCTCACAACCGAAAAAGCAGTAAGCAAATACATCGACTTCTCAGCAGTAAGGGGCAGTGGTGTGCCCGATGACGCCTACCTTCGGGGCGGCGGCTTCCAGCCGCAATCACAGGTGCGGGCGCATTCCCGAAACGAAGTAGCCCATAAAAACAAAATCGCCGGAGAACGTCTCCGGCGTGAACTTCCCAATCATCAACACCTATAAACTTGGTGCGGTCGAGAGGACTCGAACCTCCATGCCTTGCGGCGCTAGCACCTCAAGCTAGTGCGTCTGCCAGTTCCGCCACGACCGCCCGGAACAAATTATACATTAGAACGCTCTTCTCGCCAGAGCGTAACGCCAACCTCATCCAAATTCGCCGAACGCCGACTGTCATGGACAACGTCGCAGCTTCACTTTTGATATCGCGATCGCCTGCTCAAAATTGATGCGACGCACCAGGGGGCGAGTCGCAATCGTCAGACACTCCTCAGTAAACGTTAACTTCGCCTCAAAAATTCCCGGTAACGTACACGACGATTTTTCCCAATTTGAAACTTCCCATTCAATCAATCCGAACAGGTCCTTTCGTACTATTGCTTCGGCATTTTCCCAGAACTAAGGTGAAACACGGATAGCAGCAATTCAAATTTTGAGTAACCTGTTGGCAGCGATATCGCATCATAATTATTGGCAGTTGAGTGAACAAATTTTGCAGCCCCAGTGATTCTCCCCGTAGAGATTCCCGGTACTGCCGATTCGAAAAACTTGAAAGGCTGAGCCTCCGACCAGTCCCTAGGAGATTCGCATGAACGATAAACCAGAAATTCTCGTAATCGCATCGGACCCGGAAACCCGCAAGGCGCTGAGTTCGATTTTGCAGACCGAAGGATTGAAGTCCGTGCAGGCTTCGCACCTCAGCGAAGGCCGCGCACTTCTTGCCACCGAAACGGTTGGCATGGTTTTCTGCGAGCGCAATCTCTCCGACGGCACATATCTCGATCTCTTGCCTGCCGCACAAACAAAATCCGGCATCGTACCTGTCGTCGTGACTTCGCGTCTCGCCGATTGGGACGAATATCTTGAGGCTCTTCGCCACGGCGCGGTCGACCTGATTGCGTCGCCGTTCAAGCCGAGCGACGTTTCAGCTGCGCTGGCCCAAGCACGCCGCGAAAAAGCCACCGCAGTTACCGCGTAACCTTTCGAACAAACGCTATCCTCGATTTAAAAGGGATTTAAAAGGGCACGGCTCGCCGTGCCCTTCTTTTTTTGTCCACCATTCGCCCACACGCTTCCGGTCGGTTATGATTTCCAGGCGATGACATCAAAGTACGAAAACAATCTGGCGCCCGAAGTCAGCCCCGCCGATTTGCAAGCCGTTTGGACGGTGATGCAGGAATTCGGGGCGCGCGTTGATCCCGCTCAAGCCTCATCTATCGATATCCGCACATTCGAACGCGTCTGCAGTCCCGATGCAAATGTGCGAGTCGTCTGGTCCCGCACCGTGATGCTCCAGATCATGACCCACATCAATCCCGGCTGGGACGCGAAGCTGGACCGCGCCAAAATCTTCGAAGTCGCCGCCCGCTTTCCGCTCAAAATCATGGAACCCGGCCTCGTACACGATCAACCGCCGTTCGACGTGCGCGAATTCATGAAACAGGTTGCCGCTCGATAAATCACGCTTCGCCCGCAACAGCATCCCTCCAGCCGTCGTGTATCATATTTAAGTGGAATTCAACCTATCTCCCGTCGAAGCCCGCGTTCTCGGCTGCCTGATCGAAAAAGAAATCACCACTCCCGATTACTACCCGCTTTCCCTCAACGCGCTCCAGAACGCCTCCAACCAGAAATCGAATCGCGAGCCGGTGATGGACCTCGACGAGGAGTCGATCCGCCGCGCCCTCCATTCGCTTTCCAACGAGGGACTCGCCCGCTCCGCAGCCACCGACGGTCGCGTCGCTAAATTCGAGCATCGCCTGGCCGACGTCTTCAATTTTCACCGCCACGAAATCGCTCTGATGTGCGTCCTGCTGCTTCGCGGCCCCCAGACGCCCGGCGAACTCCGCACGCGCACCGATCGCCTCTACGCGTTCGACGACCTGAACGCCGTTCACTCCGCACTCAACTTCTTGATGAATCGTCAGCCGCCCTTGGTCAAGGTGTTGGCGCGTCAGCCCGGAACGAAAGAGGCTCGCTACGCACAGCTGCTCTCCGGTGACGTGGCCGACCACGCCACACCGTCACATGAGACTAGGGAATCGGACGCGCCGTCGGCAGCCGAAGAAGCCTCCGTCTCCGCAACCTATGCCGAACGCATGGCCGATCTCGAAAGGGAAGTCGCCGATCTGCGAAACGAAGTCACCGAATTGAAGCAACAGCTCGCCGCATTTCAAAAACAATTTCAGTAGTCTCCGATTGTGCGCACTTTTTCCTGAATTGACCAAAATGTTGCGCACTACACGCGACCACGTACCGGTACCCAATGTTGTGTTTTACGAAAAGGTATTGAAATTCCGCGAGTTGCATCTCGGTGTAGATGGGGAATAATCCTACTTCTCCCAGTACCTACAGCACTATTCGGCGGTGGACCTGTGCATGCAATCACCGCTAGTATTTGGGAAAGTTCGGTAACACCCAAGGTTGGATCGCACCTGCGCGCGTCAGTCGCCAGGTCGATCGGTAACACAGGAAAACAAGTCGAACGACGGGTTTCCCGGCCAAGCAACCCACGGGATGTTATGGCTGTGTCTCGCTCACGCTCGTTCGACACAACTACTTTTGCGCTTGTCGTACGCGCCGAAACTGGAAGAGGGCAATGAATAAGAAAGTTCGAGGAGCTATCTTTGTTCTGATTTGCGGCTTGTTTTTGTTTCAAGCCGTGAATCGCGGAGCCAAGAAGCTGGCCGAGCCGTCAAAGCCGGCTGTTCCGGCCGCAAAGGCCGTGCGTTCCAACGCGGCGACCGCCTCGGTGGTGAACACGCCGATCATTCACGCCTCTTTCCGTCCGCTTCGCTATTCGCTTCTCCGCGGTGGGTTCAACTCCGTCGATGAATTTTTTGAGCGCGTACACCAGGACCCAACCCTGCACGATTTCTACGGCGACTGCGCCGATCGCAACGCGTCGATGCACGCGCTGCCCGAAGACATCGTCACGTTCTCGACGTTCCGCAAGGGCAATGAAATCAAGTGGGCCCAGCGGCCGGTCGTCGTCAAAAAAGGCGAGTACGTCATGACCTTCTGCGGCAAGACCGTTCTTGCTCGCTGCGGCAATCTTGTCAGCGTTTCGCCGATGCAGCCCAGTGAAGACATGCCGCCTGCTCTGCTCGAAGATCCCGAGGAAGCACCCGCTGCGCCGTTGATGTTGGCGTCGAATGCGGAAGCCGCGCCTGCTGCTTTGCCGCCTGCCGCCGTACCTGCGCCGATTGGCCCCGCCGTCGTGGCGGCCGCGCATCATCCATTCTGGTTTATTCCGCCATTCTATGTCCCGCCAGGACACGGTCATGGTGGCCCGACGATTCCGACTTCGCCTCCGATCATCACGCCCGGCACGCCGCCGGCAGCGCCGCCACCAGGTGGTCCCTTGTCAGGCGATGAGTTCGACGGCCATCAGGCGTACATCACTTTGTTCATCGGCCTCTTTGTGATCGGCATCCTTAAACTCACGACTCGATGAGCGGTAGCGCCCCAGCCCGAGCGCATTCGAATCCCGACGCAGGCACCCCAAACGCGGATGCTGCTCATTCTTCGCGGCCGACATTTGCAGCGGATTCTCGCGGCGCGACTTCTTCGGTCTCGCCGTACGCCGTTCCTGGACCCGATGCCGCCGCAGCATCGACAGCACCAAGGGGCGCTAAGCCGTTCGCTCTGTCCGATCTCAAGGCTCCCACTTACATCCTCGTCGCCCTCCTCGCCACGTTCGTCGTCATCGCGCCATATTTTATGCACGCCAACTGGGGTAGTCTCGGCCCCATCTGGGCTCGCATCGCTTCCGCCGTTGTACCGGGCTCTCACACCGTTGGCGACCACGTCGTAACGCCAAACGTCGACGTCATCATCACGTGGCAGTGCTCCGGCGCCGAAAACATGCAGATCTTCTCGATGCTCTTTGCCACCGTCTTCCTGATGAATTGGAAGCGCATGCAGACCTGGCGCTCGGTCCTCCTCTACTTAGGCGCATTGGCCGGACTATTCGTCGTCAACATCGGCCGCATCGTAACCATCGTCCTCCGCGCCAAAGAAACACACTATGGCCTGGCGAACACAATCGCCCTCGCCCTCCTCATCGTCCTCGTCTGGAAAGTGAAGTGGCTCCGCCCAGGTTCGTCGGAACCGTCGGCGCCTGCTGCTGAAGCTCGCTAGACCCGCTCCTTACTTATTCGCCGCTTTCCGTCCCTCATCCTCACGAATCGCCTTCCGCGCCGACTCCCAGTCTTCCGGTCGAATCTCCGTCAATTTGTGTTCTTTCTTCGCGTGCTCAGCGTGCTCCCGCAATATCTCGTCCTCTGTCTCACCGCGCACTTCGAATTTGCACCCCAAATGAACGTCAGAGCATTTCAGCACTCGTCCCATACGTCCCTCCTCGATAGAGAACTGATGCCTCAATCGTCCGGCGCGCACGCGCCACCCGCAATGCAGTGAATCCCCTAAAGTCACCAAACAATTGCACCTGTACTCCTCACCCCGGGACCGTGGCCCAAATCTGGACTCGGGAAATCGCCTCATTGGGTGTATTCTTCGTCCGTAGACAACTGCGCGCCGCGCACGTCTGCTCACGAGACCCGCGTGTTCCGTTCCTCACTCGCCGCCACAGATCACAAAACCATCGGCCTTCGCTATTTGTGGCTCGCGCTCGTCAGCGTGTTCCTCGGCATGATCACGTCCCTCGTGATGCGCATCCAGCTAGCGTGGCCCGGACCGCATTTCGTCGCATCCCCCGACGCCTACGCTTCGCTGGCGCTCGTCCACGGCTCGCTCATGGTCTTCGTGGTTCTCACCTGCGCCCCGCAAGCCGGATTCGGCACCTATTTCCTGCCAACGCAAATCGGCGCAAACGAAATGGCATTCCCCAAACTCACGCGCCTGGGATTCTGGCTCACCGCATCTGCTGTAATCGGAATGGTGGCCGCATTCTTCTGCGCGCCCGACACAGGTCTTACAGTTTGGCTCGCCGCCGTTCTGGTTTTCTCCCTCGGCGCCGCACTGAATGCGCTCAATTTTGCGGTGACAACAATCGATCATCGCGCCAAGGGCATGACTCTGCCTCGTCTGCCGATCACCGTCTGGGCTTGGTTCATCAACGCCGTCTTGAGCCTGCTCATCTTTTCGACGTTACTCGCCGCGTGCGTTCTCTTGCTCTCCGACAGGTTCGCCGCAACGCACTTCTTCGCGCAGATCGCAGCGCCTGCCGCCTCGCCGATCGCCACATGGCAGCGCCTGTTCTGGTTCTTCACGCAAGCTCAGGTCTATGTCGCGATCATTCCGTGCTTCGGCATCGTGACGCATCTGATCGCCACGTTCGCGCGCAAACCCGTCTTCGCGCATCGCGGAGTCGTTCTCGCGCTCTGTGCCTCCGGCCTCAGCGGTTTTTGGATTTGGGGCGAGCACGCATTCGCCGCCGGACTCAATCCCGACGCGCCGCTCGTTTTCTCGATGCTGGCGACGTCTCTGGGCGTCCCCGCTTCGATTCTGCTGATCAGCTGGTTCGCCACCTTATGGAACGCGAAGCCGCGCATGACGACCGCAATGCTTTTCTCCCTCGGCTTCATCTCGCTCTTCGTCGCCGGCGGCCTGACGGGGCTTTTACTTTCCCGCGCGAAATTTCCGGCATTGAGTCGTGGCGATGAACTCGTCAGCGGCCACTACCATCTCGTCATGGGCATCGCCGCAACCTTCGCAATGCTCGCAGCCCTCTTCTTCTGGTTCCCGAAAATGTTCGGCCGCGCGCTCAGCGAACGCCTCGGCAAGACCCATTTCTGGCTGACCTTCGTCGGCGTGTATTTGCTCTTCATCCCCATGCACTGGCTCGGCTTGGTCTCCAGTTTGTCCCATCCGTCCGGCGAACTGACGGCGACATCGCTCGTCGCCACCCTCCAGCTCTGCATCACCTTCGCCACGGTGATCACCATCGCCGCCCAGGGAGTATTCGTCCTGAACGTTGCGGTCACGCTGCTAAGAAGAGCGGACGCTCGCGACACCAATCCCTGGCGCGCGGCATCTCTTGAGTGGGCCAGGCTCACGCCGGGTTCAGCGATCGCGGTGACCGTTCATCGCGGCGCGTACGAATTCCTCCCCGTGGGAATCCGCGACAGCGCCGCCGATTTCTTGCCGCAGAACGCCCCGCCAACGGAGACTCTCCCTCCGCCCCTCAATCCGGGCGCGGCCTCCCTGGATCCGCTGGGCTCGACCTGACGCCTCCTCAGTGGTACAAGGGTCTACGGCTGGCGCGTCGAAGCGCATTGAAAGAAGACAAGCATGTCCGGCACAAACGTACTCGACGACATCGAACTGGTCGTTGAAGACATTGGCAACGGTGGTGGCGGCAAACCGCCCGACCACGAAGACCATCGTGGTGGGGGAGGGGATGACGGGAATTTGCGCCCTCGCCGCCCAAATCCCTCGCAATCCGGCCAGCGGCGCCATCAGACCGCGATCTTGCTCGCCATGGTCTCCATCTGCATGTTCTTCATGGCGCTGGCCGCCGCTTTCCTCGTCCGCAAGACCGGCAAGGATTGGATCAACTTCCGTCTCCCGCCGATCATCTGGCTAAACACGATCGTTCTTCTCACCAGCAGCCTCACCATCGATCTCGCGCGTCGTCGTCTCGCGATCAATGACATGTCAGGGTTTAAAGCGATGTGGCGCGCCACGACAGCGCTCGGTGTCGCTTTTCTCGTAGGGCAGGTTGTCGCCTGGCGCGAACTCGTCACGATGGGTTTTTACGTCGGCTCGAATCCTTCGAGCAGCTTTTTCTACGTCTTCACCGCTGCCCACGCCGCGCACCTGATCGGCGGCGTCCTAGCCCTGTTCTACGTCCTGTTTCGAGATTTCACCAAGACCGACCGCCTGTCGCTTCCCGTAGCCGCCGAAGTCACGTCCTACTACTGGCATTTTATGGACGGATTGTGGCTGTTTCTCGTAGCTCTGCTCTTCTTCGGTGCCTGACCGCCAACAACTCCCGTAGAATCACACTCTTAACGCCACTGCGCGAATAAGTGCCGTATTTTCACATTCTTAGAAAAAATGGGTGGAGGGGGGGTCGCCTACCGATATTTCAATTTATCGAACGCGGTTAATTCGAGTCAATTTGCTAAGGAACGTTCCGCTAGCGAGTGTTCCGCTGAGACTCCGCCACAACTTCGACAACGCGTTCAATCTGATCGTTGCGCAGCTCCGGGAACATCGGCAGCGACAACGCCTCCCGAGCAGCCCGCTCCGAATTGGGGAAGTCGCCGACCTTGTGCCCCAGCGACGCATAGAGCGGCTGCAAATGCAGGGGAACCGGATAGTAGACCGCGTTGCCGATCTTCTTCTCGCCTAACGCACGATGCAGTGCGTCCCGATTGCTAACCCGAATCGTATATTGGTGAAAAACGTGATCGTAACCCTGCGGAATCTCCGGAGTCGTCACGCCCGTAATCTTGGAAAGCCTGCGCGTATATTCCGCCGCGTGCGCCTGCCGAGCCCGCTGCCATTCCGCCAAATGCCGCAGCTTAACCCGCAGAATCGCCGCCTGAATTTCGTCGAGCCGGCTGTTCCACCCCGGCTCCGAGCTCACATACTTTTCCGTCTGCCCATGATTGCGCAGGGTCCGAATCCGCGCGTCCAACTCCGCCGATTTCGTGACGACCATCCCCGCGTCGCCGTAAGCACCAAGATTCTTCGTCGGATAAAAGCTGAGGCAAGCCGCATCGCCCAGCGACCCAGTTGGACGCCCTTTATACGAAGCGCCGATCGCCTGCGCATTGTCTTCAATCACTGGAATGTTTCGCGAGCGCGCAAACGCGTTGATCGAATCCATGTCCGCAGCCATGCCGTAAAGGTGTACCGCGACGATGGCGCGCGTTCTTGGCGTGACGCGCCGTTCAAGTTCCGCCGGATCGAGATTGTACGTATCGAGGCGAATATCGGCGAAGACTGGCTTCGCATTGAGCGCGCTCACCGCACTCCCAGTCGCAACGAACGTAAACGGCGGCAGCACCACTTCATCGCCGGCGCGAACCCCACACGCACGCAGAGCCAGGATCAGCGCATCCGTGCCACTCGCAAGCGCGATTCCATGCGGCACCTGACACAGCGCCGCAATTTCCTGCTCCAGCGCCGTTCCTTCGCGCCCGAGCACAAAATGCTGCGACGCGAGAACGCGATCGACCGCCTCGCGAATCTCCGCGCCAATCGCCGCATACTGCGCGCCCAAATCAAGCTGAGGAATCGGCGCGTCGGCCGTAGTCAAAGATGGATTTGCAGTCACGAGTTGAGTGTACCGCAACGCAAAAGGAGACTCAGCTACAGGTTGCGGAGATGCGCCAGCCGAAATGGCGAGCCCAGATTTTCGCGAAGCTCCGACCAGTGTTCCTCCGGGATCGAGAGGAATACGTCGACCACCTTGGGATCGAACTGCGTACCGGAGCAGCGCCGAATTTCTTCCCGCGCATGAGACAACGGCAGCGCTTTGCGGTAAGGCCGATCGCTGATCATGGCGTCCAGCGAATCTGCAATGGTGAAGATGCGGGCGCCAAGTGGAATCTGTTCGCCCTTCAAACCACGCGGATAACCTGACCCATTGAAAAATTCCTGATGAGCAAGAACGATCTCCGCCGCGTCTCGAAGAAAGGGGATGCGGATCAGCATGTTGTAACCGATCTCGCAATGCTTCCGCATGACCTGTTTCTCATCATCCGTAAGCGGACCTGCTTTGAGCAAAATATTGTCAGGAATCGCCATCTTGCCGATATCGTGCAAAAACGCCGCGCGCGCGAGCACCGGCAAATACGGATTGGGCACCGGCATCGTCTTCGCGATCGAAATGCAAAATGCAGTAACGCGCTGGCAATGTCCCTCCGTCTCCGCATCTTTCAAGTCCAACGCGCTGCCAAGCGCTTCCAGCGTGTCGTCGTAAGACTGCTCCAACTCCGCGTGCTTTGCCGTGAGCTGCGCCGTCCGCTCTTCCACCAATTGTTCAAGGTTCCGCTGGTAGGTGCGATTCTCCATCACCAGGCGTCGATGTTGCAGCGCGCGCCCAACACCCAGGAACAGCTGATCCTTCTCAAATGGCTTAAGGATGTAGTCGTACGCGCCGCGGCGAATCGCTTCCAACGCCGTGGAAATATCGTGGATCGCCGTCACCATGATGACCGGCACTTCGGGATCATACTGCCGCAGCCAATCCAGCAGCTTGATGCCGTCCATTTCCGGCATGATCATGTCGCTCAGAACGAGATCTGGCGTGACACGCTTTACCTGATCCTGTGCGGCGCGGCCATTGCTGACGGCGGTGCACTGGTATCCCTTTGACTCGAGCATGGTCGATACGACCTCTCGAATCGCCTCTTCGTCATCCACGACCAGTATGTTTTCCGCGTCCACAGTGGTTGGCTCCCAGGAGTCATTATAAGGGACGGCACAGCCCTAAAGTGGGGCGCTTGCCCAGTCAGAAAATAGCGTGTTAGCGTCAGAGTAAAGCTGCGCAAATGGCTTCAGCCAGTCCTCGACACGGCACTTCTCCGGGAACCCCCGGCCGTGATCACGAATATTAGGGAGGCAACACCGCGTGTTGGGCAATTCAGGCCTGCTCGCCATCTCGTTTTTCGAGTCGACAGCATTCATCGTGCTGTCGGTGTTGTTTATTCTCCTGCGCCGGGATCATCCGGCGAGCTACTTCCGCCTTTGGTTGACCGGCTGGCTCTTACTAACGTTTTCGTCGGTCGCCGAGATTGGGTTAACCCTTACAGACATCCCCCAGTTGCGCCTGGTAGCCCTCGCAGCCCACGTCGGCGCCCTATTGGTTTTCCTCTTCGCCGTAATGCAGTATGCCGCCGGGGTGAACAAGCGGAAGTGGCCGATCGTCCCCTTGGCGAGCAGCATCGCGCTGGCGGTTTGCTGGTTTGAGCGGGTTCCTTCCGGCGACTTCGGTGGCCTCCGTTGGGAGACCGCCGTTCTCGAATCGATCATCTGCCTTTGGACGGGGTGGCTCCTTTGGCGCGCGGTAGGCTCCCATCGCGGTCACGGCGTGCGGCTTCTCGCCGGTGGTTTTTTCGTCTCCGCATTGAATGGAATGGATCGGCCACAGTGGCCTAATCACCCGCTCTTTTTTCTCCGCGTAGCCTTCGATCATTTGATTTTCGTCGCCATTGGCGTCGCGATGGTCGTGCTGGTTCTAGAACGTGCCAGAGCTCGTAGTGAAGAACTGAACGACAAGATGCGCCGGCTGACGATGCTGATCGCCGCCAGCACGCAGACATTCTCAGTAAAGGAAGTCCTGGACCGGGTGCTTGGTCATTTGGTGGAGAGCCTCGGCGCGACGCATGGCGTCGTGCGCCTCACGGAAGGGCAGGGTGACACCGCGCAACTGGTCGCGCGCACCTCCGTTGGCTACAACCAGTCATTCCTGGAGCGGCATGCGCGCGTGCCGATGTCCGAGCCCTGGATGCAACGCGTCATCCAACAAGAATGCGTGTTCGTGCGCAACGGCGAATCTCTCGATCCCTCCGCGAACGAACGAATGGCCGAAGGTGGTTTGCTCGAAATCGTAGCGCTCTCGCTGCCTGGCAAGGATGGCCCCTTAGGCATCATCGCGGTCGGGTCCATTCAACATCTGAAATTTCAGCAGGACGAAATCTCGTATCTCGGCAACGTTGCCAATTTGCTCGGTCTGACACTGCAAAACTTACGGCTGTTTGAACAGGTGACGACCGCGCAGCAACAATGGGCCTACACTTTTGATTCGATCGGCGACCCCATCCTCGTGCACGATCGTCAGGCGCGGATTCTCCGCAGTAATAATCGCCTGAGCCACCTGCTTGGCCGAGAAACCAAATCTCTCGTCGGCCGCAAAGTCGGCGAAATCCTCGCGCGGAAAAACGTCTACTACGAGTCGTGTCCTTATTGCGAAGGCGTTGCCGGCGAAGGCGACGAAAACGATCCATGGTTGCCCGGCTATTTTCTCGCTTCAAACTCGACCTTCACCGATCCCGAAGGCCGTCAACTCGGCACCGTGCACGTTTTGAAAGACATCACGGACCGCAAGCGCGCCGAGGAAAAATATCGCACCCTGATTTCCAATGTGCAGGAAGGCGTATTCATTTCCACTCCGCCCGGCCGGTTCCTCGACTTCAACGACGCCTTGATGCGCATGTTGGGATACGAACATCGCGACGAACTTATGAGCGTCGACATCGCGGCCACCTACGTTAACAGTGGCGATCGCGATCGCTTGAAAAAGCTACTCCACGAGCACGGCTCGGTTGCCGATTTTGAATTTGAGATTCGCCGTCGCGACGGCGAAGTCCGCACGGTGATGGAATCCTCGATCGCTGTTCGCGACGCTCAGGGCACGGTCACCGCTTTCCAGGGATTCTTGCTCGATATTACAGACCGCAAGCGAGCGGAGCAGGAGATTCGCCGTCGCAACCGCGAACTGCTCGTCCTGAACTCCATCGCGCAAACACTATCCGAATCGATGGACTTGAACGATTCTCTCTATCGGACGCTTCGGCAAATCACCGAGCTATTCAAGCTCGATGCAACCTCGCTCTATCTCTTCGATGAATCAGAGCTTTCGTTGCGGCGAATCGCAGCCGTCGGATACCGGTCTGAATATGCGCGCAATTTCCCCAAGGTCACCGTTCAGCCGGAACTTTTGCAGCACGTGAAAGCGGTTCACGCGACGTTCTTGTCGGCGCAAGGTCTGCCGTTGCCGCCGATTTTCCGGCAAGTGCAGCAAAAAGAAGAAATCACATCGCCTTTCTTCGTGATTTTGTGGTCGAAGGATCGAGTCCTTGGCGTCCTCTCCATCGGTACGCGCACGTCGCGCGAGTTCTCTCCAGCCGACATCAACCTGCTCATCGCCGTCGGCAGCCAAGTCTCGAACGCGATCGATCGCACTACCCTCTACGAAGAAACGCGAACTGCCTACGACAATCTCCGCCGGACTCAGGAACAACTGCTCCACAGTGAGAAGATGGCCGCTGTCGGCCAATTGATTTCCGGTGTCGCTCACGAACTCAACAATCCACTCACAGCCATTCTTGGCTACAGCCAGCTCCTCACCACGAGTCCCGGCGTTGGCGCGCAAGGCGTCGAATACGCCGACAAGTTGTACAAACAGGCCCAGCGCACGCACCGCATCGTCCAGAACCTCCTCAGTTTCGCGCGGCAGCACAAGCCGGAGCGGATTGCCGTCAACGTCAATCAGATTCTCGAGGAAACGCTCGCGCTGCGTGACTACGATCTCCGGATGAAAAACATTCGCGTTCACCTGGAGCTTGCTTCGGACTTGCCCGTCACCGCAGCCGATCCGCACCAACTCCAGCAAGTATTTCTAAATCTCGTGAACAACGCGGTAGACGCCGTCCTGGAATCGGCCAGCGAGGGCGATCTGTGGGTGCATACCGGCACTCGCGGCGATCGACTTGTCGTGGAGTTTACCGACAGTGGCCCCGGCGTGAAAGAACCGTCGAAGGTTTTCGATCCGTTCTACACGACAAAACCGGTTGGTAAAGGTACCGGTCTTGGCTTGAGCATCTGTTACGGCATCGTCTCCGAACACGGCGGAACAATTCGCGTCAGAAACGTGCAGCCCCGCGGCGCGGCTTTCACGATCGAGATGCCTTTTCAGCAGCCTGCGGAGCGACGAGCTCTACCGTCGGGAACTCTGACAGCACCAGCACGCGCCGGCAAAATCCTATTAGTCGACCCCGACGTCTCTGTGCTCGAAGCCGTGTGCGGCATCTTGCGCGTCCGCAATCATCAAGTGCGGCCGGTGGACAGCCTCGCGGACGCCCAGCAAGCATTGCGCGAACAGGAATACGATGTTGTCGTCGCGGATTTGCACACGTATGAAGGCGCATCAGACAAAGGGCTGCGGTCCTGGCTGCGCTCGCACCGGCCAAGCCTGGCCCAGCGAGTGATTCTGATGCGCGCGACGACGCCTCTCGCATCGCACAGCGATACAGAACTCGGCGCGCTTCATATTTTGCAAAAGCCTTTTAAGGCCGGCGAGTTGCTTTCCGTGATCGAATCGGCGCTAAGCGACGCCGGTGCTGTTTCCATCGAGCGGTGAGGACGCGCTTCGGACTGCCATGGCGGCGCGTTCGCCAAATTCCTTCATCGACGTTTCCATCTGGATAGATAGCTCGCTCACCATTTGGCTCAGTTGGCTGAGCTGTGCGATCGGCACGAAGCCCCATCCAAACGCGAGCCGAATCGCGTAATAGCGCGCCAGAAACTCGAAGCTGAGTTGAGTTCGTTCCAATTCCTGCCGCACGCCTACGGATGGCGACAACGCTGCGACCGCTCGCGCCATCTTCGTAAGCCGGTCAAAATCGCAACGCAACTGATCGAGATAAAGCAGGACAACTTTGCGACGCTCGCGATGTAATCGCGCGTGCAGCTTCGTATATCCCCGTTTCGAGAGAAACGCCAAGTCGCTGCCCGATGAAGCGCGTCGAATGAGCGACAAGTACGTGGCATGCCGTCGACCAGGCTGCTCGAGCGCGTTGAGATCGAAATTGCCCCGCGATATTCGGCCTGGCGCGCGCAACGCCCAGATCAACGCGGCGAGCAGCAGTACCGCGAGGCTCGAGAACACGATGAGAGTGTTCGTCACGACTCAGCCGCCCGTCTCTTGAAAAACTTTCGCAGCGTATCGCTCATTTCGCGAAGGCGCACGTTGACTTGAGGCGCAAATTGTTCGTAAGCGCCGCCGCTTGGGCAGGACGGCCGCACAGGTACGCGCACCGCGTGGCGCAGCGCCACGATCCATATCACCAAGACCGTGAAGAAAAGCAGCATCTCGGACTTGTTCCAGACTTCCGAGTACTTTGAAAATGCCTGAATAAACTCCTGTTTCAACAAAGTATCTGCCACAAATACGCCGCACGAGTAGAAACAGAAGCCGCCGATCAATAGCTGGTAAACCGGATCGATCGCAATCGAATAGTGACGAACGAGCAGCAGGCAAGCGACGAACGCAATTGCGAATATCAGATGGAAGCCGCGATCGGCGTACATCAGTCCCCATTGATCGTTGCTATTCGCAGTGAAACACGAATAGCCGATAGCGACAACGATCGCGAAAAAGATTACGCGCCATGCAAGTTCCCAAACCCCCGGGTAGTCCTGCAATGCGCGATGGAGTAGCTCCGTCGAAGCCAACATCTGGGCGACCATCGTTATGACTTGAGTTGCCCAGTACGCGCGATAAGCTGGCGCCGAGATGAAACCGTAATGGTTGTATACGCCGTACACGACTACTGCCTGCACGAGGTTCAGCCCGATGTACCAGGAAAACATGGGCAACGTCCGGTAGTGCCGACGAAATACAATGAGCGCGAGGATTGCGAGTTGGAGGACACTACAGGCAAGCCAGATGATTCGCAGGAGGGTAGATAAATCCGTCACAATGACGAATGTTACCAGAGTACAATCAAAAGAGTACATTCAAACTTAAGGTACGACCAGTTTCGCTTTAGCCGAGTCAATTCACAGTCCATCGCGCGATTCGCCGACGAAGGGACGCGGCAAGCCGCGCCCCAACGCAGGGAATCGTGCTAGGCAGCGAGCAGTTCGGATTGCGGTAGCAGCCACGGATTCGGCGCGGGGGGCGGACCCGGCGAACCATCTGCGACCATCACGGGTTCCGTCAGCCACGGATTCGGTGCAGGCGGTGGACCGGGTGAACCGTCGGCGACCATCACGGGTTCCGTCAGCCACGGATTCGGTGCGGGCGGTGGACCGGGTGAACCGTCGGCGACAAGAGCGGTTTTGTCACCGGCGTTCTGCGCTGAGGTTGCGTTGACGGTGCTGAGGACCGGGAGTACGATCAGCAGCGCCAGCGCTAAAAGAAAGGCGTATACGGCTTTTGAGTTCATGGACGACTCCTCCTGCGACCGAGGTTGCGAGGAGGCGTCTTGAACCAAATTTCAGAAGGCGAAACGTTCTGTCTGCGGAACGGCTAGGTCGGCGATGGGAACTCTGACGCAGTTGCAACAAAATCGAAGGGTCATTCAGGACTTCACGCTGCGAACGCTCGCGGCGATTCCGGGGACGTTCGCGCGGCTTACCTACATGGCTTCGTTGCGGGATTTATCGAGTGGGCGGTATGCGCACGAAGGGCTTCTCGCGGTTTACCAACCGGAAGCGGTGCAGCAGGCGTTGGAGCAATGCCACGAAGAGATTTTCGAGCGATTATTGGAATCGAGTTTGGAAGAGCAGGAAATCGATCTTCGGACTCATTTGGAAGGAATGGAGCAAGGACTGTGCGTTGCGGTGGCGCACTGGCACAAACTTGAGGCTTATCGGAATTTGATTCCGGCGGAAGCGCCCGACTATCTCAAAGAGCTTTTTTGCTCGAATACACGCGCGCTGCTGGAGATATTGGCTGCGGAAAATTGCAAGGCTCGTTGAAGCGCGTAACGATCCCAACCACTCGTCCTACGATTTCGGCCTCATCAGGAGTTGCCCACGACTCCGGCAAGCAGCGCGACAACGGGTGTGGCTGCATCACCAGGCTCGAACCCGTCTGGTGAAACCATCCGCAACGATATCCGTCGCGAATCTCAACAAAATACATTGGCCGGTCGTATTCATTGACCCAGTCGGTCTCTTCGATCCGCCGCATCGTAACGTCGACGAGCACGATGCTTCCCGGCCGCAATAAAGGCATCATGCGTCGATCGTTCATGCCGATATAGCCATAGCGGTGACGGTCGTTCCCGCCAGTCAGCGCGCCCTCGAAACGGCCCCATTTTTCGACCATTCTCGACAGAAATTCGGTGCGACCGGGATCGAAGGATGGATCGAAATGCACGGGAATCCGCAACGAAGCGGGAGGCGCCATAAGGTGGCTTTGAGGCGCGTGAAAAACGGCTGCGTCGCCGAAAAATTCGTCGATCGGCACTTCATACCAACGAAAAATATCGAGCGGATTTAGATGATAGACGACCGCGAGCGTGTAAATTTTGTGGAGACTCGGGACGACGCCATGGTTCTCGATGTCGGCAAGCCGGCTGATGTGCAGAATGAATTCCGACCGCCCACGCTGCGCCGCAAGCTCAAAACTGGACCGCTCCACATCACGATAGGTCAATCCGAGCTTTTCGCGGACCTGACGCAGACAGAGGCCGGGGATCATGTTTTCCTCAGGGAGGCGAACTCTGGTCGGAAGGGTACAACACAATTATCTCTTTGTTAAAGAATCGGAACAAGCACTTTGAAACTTAGGCGTGGAAGGAATCTGAATTTTTACAATTGAGATGGGATCGATGAAAATGGGCGCGAAATCGCGGTTATTTGAGTCGTCAGCGCCTCCCAAAATGGGAATCTGTTATGCTCGAATGATGAGTATTTGTTGGAGAAAATCCGCTCGTTCGGCGGCTTTTGCCGCTGTGTTGGTGACCCTGGCGGTGGCAGTGGGATCGCTTTTGGGAGCGCAGCAGGCGTCTGGCCCGGAAAAGCAGGGAGCCGCAGGCGGTGCGGCGGCTGCGGGGACGACCAACGCTGAGTTTGTGGCGGCAGCCGACGAAGTGCTGCATCAGATGAGCGAGATCACTGGGCTAAAGTTGCTCACGCCGCTGAAGAAAAGTTTACGGTCGCGTGAGCAGATTCGCGCCTACGTTATCAACGAGATGAAGGAAGACAAAGACGAGGCCGAGCGATACGCGGGCGAAAGAAGCGCCGAGGCGTTCGGCTTGCTGCCCAAGGGCTTCGACCTCGACAATTTCATGATCGACTTGCTCACCGAGCAAATCGCCGGCCTGTACGACCCCAAGACACACGAATTCTACGTCGCCGACTGGATTCCTGCCGCCGATCAGAAGATGGTGATGGCGCACGAACTCACTCACGCGCTGCAGGATCAGCATTTCAAAATTGACAATTGGGTGAAGGCGGCTCGCCCCAACGATGATGCGGAGCTGGCTCGCGAGTCGGTGCTGGAAGGCAGCGCGATGGCGGCGATGGTGGACTATTTGCTCGCAGGTACGGGCCGGTCGCTTCAGGATTTGCCAGACATCGATCCGTCGATGTTAGTCGGCGACATGGAAAGCACTCCGATGTTGAAAAAAGCGCCGCCATTTTTGCGCGATGCGCTGGTCTTTCCGTATCTCGATGGGTTGAATTTTTCCGCCGCGATTGTTCGTCCGAAGGGTTGGGACGCGCTATCCGGTGTCTTCGCAAAGCCGCCCATTTCGACGCAGCAGATCATGCATCCGGCGAAATATTTCTCGTTCCGGATTCCGCCGAAGGCGGATTTGCCTTCTCTCGATAAGGAGTTGGGCTCTGATTGGACTCGGTTGGAAGATAACTTGATGGGCGAGTTTGGGTGGAAGGAAGTGCTCAAGCAGTTTGTGGGAGAAGAGCGCGCGACTCCGCTTGCGGCGGCTTGGAGCTCGGACCGGTACATTTTATTCGAGCAGAAAAAGACGAAAAAGCTTGTCCTGATTGCGCGGGTCGACTTGACCGATGAGGACTCCACGTCGCAGTTTTTCACGGCGTACTCCGCCGCACTGTTGAAAAAGTACGAGAAGCGAACGAACGAGAAAAGGGAAGAAGACTTTCTCAACTTTGTCACGCCGGATGGCGGCGTGTTTTTGAAGTGTGTGCAGATGTCGTGCGTCAGCTTGGAGGGAGCCGATCGAGCGCTCTTCGACAAGTTGAACAGCGGCTTGCATTGGGATACGGCTGCGCCTGCCAAAGTTACTGATCGGACGACGGTGCAGCGGCGGCCGGAATCAAGCGCGCGTGCGCCTGCGTCCGCTTTCAATTGAATTGTCTAGAGTGTGAATGATCCGATGCGAATGCGACGTCGTTAAGCGGCCGCGCGTTGAAGCGCGAGGAGCGTCAGGTCGTCCGACTGCTTCGATCCCGCAGTGAATGTATGAAGATCCGCGAGGCAATTTGAAATCAGGTCGGCGGGCGGTTTCGTTCCGTGTCCGTCGGCGATCGTTCGCACGCGCTTCAGCCCGTACTCTTCGCCTGCAGAGTTACGCGCCTCGGTCAGCCCGTCGGTATAAATCAGCAGCGAATCTCCCGCCTGGATCGAAAAGCTGAACACTGGAAACGTGGCGCTTGGAAACATTCCGAGTGGCACGCCCGTCGCGCCTTGCGATTTCGTCCCGCCGGCGCAGAGATGCAGCAAAGGGAGGTGCCCGGCGCTGACAATCTCCACGGACCCATCGTGCGCGGCGCGGCCGACGACCAACGTGGCGAATTGTCCGGCCATCGTGCTCTCGGCAAAAATGCGATTGGCCACGCCGACCATCCGATCGAGCGGCAGTTCCGCGTCGGCCAAACTGCGAAACGTCGCGTGCAGATGGCTCATCAGCATTGACGCTGCGATGCCTTTGCCCGACACGTCTCCGAGTAGGAAGACCAAGCCGGCTTTCGACTCAAACACGTCGCAGTAGTCGCCGCTGACAACCTGCGCCGGTGCGTAGTGGTAGCGGACATGCCATCCCTTCGGCACGAACTCGCGCGGTGGCAGCAGGGTTTGCTGGATTCGCGCAGCGAGTAACAAATCGCTTTCGAGCGCGCGTCGCTCTGTAGACGTTAGATGATCGAGGCAGAATTGCTCCAGCGGATTCGCCAACAGTCGATCGGCTTCAATGCTGTAGTGGCATTCCTCGCAAAGTCCATACGTGCCCGCGTCCATCCGCGCCAAAGCGGCGTCGACCTCGCTGAGCAAGTTCGACAGCGTTGAGTCGGCAGCGGACGATTGCATTGCTGTCTCCAGCCGGGTATGCCGTCGTTCGAGTTCCGTGCGCAGGTAGGTTTGTTGTGGAGTTGCCATAGGTTGTGCGGTTGCCATAAGTTGTCCTACTCAAGTTTGCGATTGTGCCGCCGCAGTTTCCATCCGATTTCTCACGTCAAAGTAGATTCTTGCGGCGCAGACTATCGGCCGGTTTTGCCGACGGCCACACCGGCGCCAGCCGCCCGTGCGACCGGGAACGTCGCGTCCCGCTGAAGCAACGGGAGACTTTCGGCTCTCTCCCGTTTTGACTCGATTCGATGCTGGAGGCGAGCAGCGCGATTCAGGAGTTTTTCTTCGATTCGGGCAAGTTTTGGTGTCACGTACGCGTATCGGGAAGCTGACCGAAGCTGCTTCACCTTTGCTAACGCGAGGCAAATGAACTCGGTTGCACGGTTCAGGTCCTTCGCCCGGCGTTCGTAGTACATCGACAGTTCCTGGCAAGCGTGGATCGCGTCGAGGATTTCGCCTTCTTCCCTCGAGTTCGCGCCAGAATCAGCGGCAAGTTCCTGCCAGAGCGAAACCGCGTGGTCGTGATCGCCGCGTCGCTTCGCATGTTGCGCCAGCTCGCGGCGCGCCTTCGGCCGATGTTCGGCTGGCAAACCAATATCGAGTGCCTGCGAACAAGCTGCGTGTGCGCGGTCACGTTCTCCGCGCTTGTGCAGAAATCGCGACAGCCCGAACAGATCGAGACTTTCGACATCTTCGTCGGCGCGTTCGGCCGCAGCGAGCAGGCCGTCGATCCGTCCGAGAATCGCGGCGAGCCCGCGCAAATCCATCTGATTGTGTCGAATGACTGCGGCCAGTGGTTCAGCTGGACCGCCACGAATGTAGTCGAAATAATGCTGCGGAATCATCGACGACAGCACATCGTCGTCGCGATGCCAGCCCAGCCGCGGCGCGTCCAACACATGCCGTTCCAGTTCCACCAGTCGCACTGAGCCGAGCCTTAATTTCCAAAGAGCGCGCGACGGATGCAGCAAATCTAGATGGGCTGCGATCTTCGGCGTCTTGATCGCGCGCGTCATCGTGAATCGATTTTCGAGCAGCGGCCAGTCGAATGATTTTCCGTTAAACGTCACCAGGACCGGACGTTCCGCCAGCCGCGCCGATAATTCATGCAAGATTGAATGCTCTTCGTGAAAATCGCGCATGAAAAGCTGTTCGACTTGCAGGCCGCCGGAATCCCACCAGGCGAGGCCGATCAAAAACGCGTACGTTCCCGTGCCGCCAGAGAGCCCGGTCGTTTCCGTATCGAGAAAAAGCCACTTCGTCGGATCGGATAGCGCCGCGAGCGTTCGCTTGGAAAGTTCGACATCGCGCGATCGGCACAACAAATCGAGCGTGTTGCTCGACGCCTCGACAAATTCTGGAGTCGAATACCAGTTGCTGACCGAAACATGCTCGCCGTAGTGATTCGTCGAAATCGCCGCGCCGACAAGCTGCGACAACGCGTCTTCTTGCTCAGGCGCTCGCCGCACAGCCGATCGTACGAACGATCCTGACGCCGATGTCGCGCGCGATGGCTTCAGCGCTGTCAGCCGCGAAAATCGATCCGCGAGGCTCGCCATCACGCACACAACCGATCGAGAATCGCCAGCGCCGCCTCTTTCGCGCGCGGCGCGAGATCGCCAGCGGGCCCCACGCACGAAGGGCAACCCTGCTCGCAGCCGCATTTCACAATCAATTCGCGCGTCTTGGCGACGAGCAATTCGTGCGCGCGAAACAGCGGCTCCGAGAATCCAATTCCGCCTGGATACGCGTCATACAGATACAAATTCGGCTCGAAAAACTCCTTCGCGCCCGCCTTGACGGCATCTTCCATCCGCATCGACACAATGGATTCGTTGTTTTCACCCGGCGAATGCGGCTTCTCGCCAATCGCCGTCCCAAGATCGCGCCCGTCGCACATCAACAACAACGTCGCAACCGTCTCCAGTGCATGCAGCAACCCGAACATCCCGCTCTGCCGCTCGCTGATCGTATAGGGAAGCGACTCGATCAGCGCCCGCTCCAGCGTGATCCAATACGCCGTCGTGTGCATTTCGTTCTCGGGCAATTGCAAATCGCCGGCGCCAATATTTTCGTTCGTAAAAAATTTGAGCTTCTTGAATCCCACGACCTGCGAACGCACCAGCACATCGCCATGCGACCTCAGCGCCGCTGCCTGTGAATTCGCTTCGCTCGCACGCGCCTCTTGCGCAATTTCCAGCACGCGCACCTGCGTATAGCGAATCGCATCCGTGTAGTAATCGACGTCGACCTGCTTCACGTACGCCTTGCGCTCTTTAAAGTCGAGATGCTCGACGTGATACTGCTGCGCGCCGTGCAGATAAATCGCTTTCTCGTGCACCGTTGTCAGCGCGCTCGAAAAATCGACTTCGCCAATCACTTCCGGCTGGCCCGTAACATCGATGATGATGAAGTTGTCGCTCGTCACCGAGCGTAAGCTCACCGTATCGGCCGGATACGCCTCCTGCGTCCAGTGATAGTGATCGCCCGCGCGATGTAGAAATCCCGCTTCCGCCATGCGCGCGCACAAATCGGGCACATCGACGTCGCCAAACGATTCATCCGGCGCAATCGGCAACTCAAACGCCGCGCATTTCAGGTGATTCACCAGAATTTCCAGATTGTCGGGCTGGATGAACGCATGCTCCGGCGTGTTGCCGAAAAAGTAGTCGGGATTCCGCACAATAAATTGATCCAGCGGCGCGGACGACGCCACCATCACCGCGCACGAACTCCCGCTGCGTCGCCCCGCGCGCCCAGCGCGCTGCCAAGTCCCAGCAATCGTCCCCGGATAGCCCGCCATCACAACGGTATCCAGCGACCCGATGTCGATTCCCAGTTCCAACGCGCTCGTCGAAACAACGCCGCGAATCCGCCCATCGCGCAGCCCACGCTCGATGTCGCGGCGCTCACCCGGCAAGTACCCGCTGCGGTATCCGCGAATTGTTTCTGGCTTGCCCGGCTGCTGCGGATTTGCCTTCTGCAAATACGTGAGCAGCAACTCCGTATGCAGGCGCGAATTCGCAAAAACCATCGTCTGCAAATTGTGTTTCAGAAATTCCTGCGCCACGCGCGACGACTCATTCAAATAACTTCGCCGAATCCCTAGCGCACGATTCACGACCGGCGGATTGTAGAAAACAAATGTCTTCTCAGCCGCAGGCGCGCCATTCGCGTTCAGAACCTCGACATCCTTTTCAATCAATCGCGAAGCAAGATCGCCCGGATTCGCAATCGTCGCCGAGCAGCAAACAAACTGCGGCTCGCGTCCATAAAACCGCGCGATGCGCCGCAACCGCCGCAAAACGTTGCACAAATGACTGCCAAACACACCGCGATACGTATGCAACTCATCGATCACGATGTAGCGCAAATTCTCAAATAGCCGTGTCCACCGCGCGTGATGCGGCAGAATCCCCGTGTGCAGCATGTCGGGATTCGTCAGAACCAGATGCCCCTTTTCGCGAATCGCTTTCCGTGCGTCGCTCGGCGTGTCGCCGTCATACGTGAAAACGCCGAATCGATTTTCCAGCCGCCCATTCAGGTCGTGGAGTTCGGCGAGTTGGTCCTGCGCCAGCGCTTTCGTCGGAAACAGATAAATCGCCCGCGTGTCCGTGTCTTCCAGGATGGCGTTCAGCACCGGCAGGTTGTAGCAGAGCGTCTTGCCCGACGCGGTCGGCGTCACTATGACTACGTTCTTGCCGTCGTGTACGGTCTCCGCAGCCGCCGCTTGGTGCGAGTAAGGCCGGCGCACGCCTTTCCCGCTGTATGCGGCGACGAGATCGGGATGAGTCCAGGAAGGGAACTCGGCGAATTCAGCCTCGCGCGCTGGGAAGCGCCGCACTGCGGTGATGATCTCGCCAGTCGGGTCGCGCTCGAGGAATCCATTGACCACGCCAAAGGCGCGCGTTGACGGCGTCGGCAGCGTCTCTGGTGCGCGAGAAACGGCAAATAGACTCGGCGGCATGCGGCTCCTTCGATGGCGCCGCTGCAAAAGTCCCAAGAAAGCAGAGCGGACGCCAATTCGCTTTTTGTTCGCTAAAGCTAGCACGCGGTCGCGCGAGCCGCAACGGTGAATTTCGCTCTATGTTCGATGGCGAAGATAAGGCGTAAGCGCGAGGTGAGAAGTTGCGATCCAAGGAGCGGGGAGGCGATCTCTAGCAGTAGGGCCACAGCGCGCGCGCCGCGCCCGTCCAAATCTTTCAATGCCGCAACCGCAAGACCATCACAGCTCCAACAAAAAACAACACCGCCGAAGTTCCGAATGCCGCCTGTACCGAAAACGCGCTCCACAAAAATCCCACCATCATGCTCGATAAAAAATCTCCGCCCGCGTTTACCGCCGCGAGCGTTCCGAACGCCATCCCATGCTGATCCTTCGGCACCAATTCCGCAGCGACCGAATCTTCCAGCGCCTCTTCGGTTCCGATGTAAAGTCCCGCCACCGCCGAGATCACTGCGAGCAACGCGAGCGACTGCGTCCCCGTGCACAACAACAACGCTGTCACAAGCGCGAGACCATATCCCGCCGCCAACACATACTTCCGCTCGCGCACGTGATCGCTGATCCACCCGCTCACATACGCCGACGCCGCGTAAAACACGTTGTGCAGCGTATAGAGCCCGACCGCGATGCTCGCCGCACGCGCAACGCCTTGTGCCGGCGCCAACGCGCGCGACGCATACAAAATCAACATCGTGTGCGAAAAATCCCCCGCGCCAAAAACTCCGACCGCGACCAAGAATCGCCGAAAGGGAACTGGCAGCGACTTCAGCCCGACAACAAACGATCGCTGTGACCGCGCCTCCATCGGCCGTTCGCGCACCAACAGCCAAAACAAAACGACCGCCGTCAATCCCGGCACCAGCGTCCACAAAAACACTTGCCGATACGAGTGTCGCGTCTGTTGCAGCAGCCACAACGCCGTCAACGGCCCCGCGATCGCGCCGACCGTGTCCATTAGCCGCTCAAATCCGAACGCTCGCCCATACGCGCCCGGCGGAACATCCGCCGCCAGCAACGCTTTTTTCGCCGGAGATCGCACGCCGCGCCCGAGCCACGCAACCGTTCGCCCGAGCATCACGTGATACGCCTGCGTTGCAAACGCGAACGAAGCAGTTGCCAGCGCCGTCACAGCGTAGCCAAACACCGCCAGCGGCTTTCTAGTTTTCAATCGATCGGTAAAATGCCCGGCGGCAAGCTTCGTGAAACTTGAAAGCCCGTCAGAGACTCCTTCAATCACGCCGAGCCAAGCCGGCCCCGCGCCAATCAGCGCAAGAAATGCTGGCAACACTGCCGTCGCAGTCTCATGACTCCAATCGCTGAACAGACTCGTGAGCCCGACGCCGAGCACGGTGCGGTTGAGCCAGGAAGACTTTGTTTTCGTTTCAGGCATGACAGTGGGCACGATAAATTCTCGACCGACTCAGATAAACTGGCGATGAATACGCAATCCGGCTCATCGCCAGGCAGATTAGATCGCCTGTACAACGCGCCTCAATCCAAATGCGAATCGCGATTGTATCGGACATCCACGGCAACCGTCGCGCGTTTGACGCGGTCCTCGCCGACCTTCGCGAAGTCGCGCCTGATCTCGTCGTTCACGGCGGTGATCTGTCGTCGGGCGGCGCTCACCCCGCCGAAATCATCGATCAGATTCAATCGCTCGGTTGGCCCGGCGTCTGCGGCAATACCGACGAAATGCTCTGGGCGCCAAGCCGCCTCACTGAATTTGCCGCGACGCTTCCGCAGCTCGCCGCCGTTTTTCAAAGAGTACAAGACACAATTCCGTGGACCGCAGCCAAACTCGGTGAAGACCGTTTCCGCTGGCTCGAAAAACTTCCTGCGAAATATGAACGTGAAGAGCTGACTCTCGTTCACGCAAGCCCGGATGATTTGTGGCGCGCTCCGGTGCCAAACGCGACCAACGACGAATTCCGCAATGCTTACGCCGCGTTGAACGCGAAGACCGTCGTTTACGCTCACATTCACGTTCCGTTCATTCGCCACTTTGATGAGTGGACAATCGCCAACACAGGAAGTGTCAGCCAGTCCTACGACGGTGATACCCGAGCTTCCTATCTAGTGATCGATGGTGAAAAACTTACAACGCGAGGCGTCGAATACGACGTTCAAGCGGAAGCCGACGATCTGCTGCAATCCGGCGTGCCGCACGCCGCTTGGATGGCGAAGATTCTTCTCGCCGGAAAATACGTTCCGCCGGAATAGCCGACCGCCGATGCTGGTCGAGCTTTCAAGAGATCTTGCTACTTCTTCGTCGCACGATGCAGCAGCACGCGCACTTTTTCCATCGTAACCAGGCCGCCGTCGACCATCTCGCCGATTCGCGGCAAGATTTTCTCGATTTTCTCGTTCGACTCGATCACTTCCAAAACCATCGGCAAATCCTGCGACATTCGTAGCAGCTTATCTGTATGCAACACGCTCGACCCACCGAATCCGGCGACGCCACGCAGCACGGTCGCGCCAGAGAATCCTTCTTTTCGCAACATCTCGACGATCGCCTCATACAGCGGCTTGCCGTGCCATTTGTCCGATTCACCGATGTGAATCCGCATCAGCGTCCGTTCGCCTTCAAATTTCTCGTGCGCCATACACCCTCCTGCGACTCACAATTGCGTCCCGCGAAAACTAGAAGCGATTCGCCAGCCGAATCCCCGCGACGGACAGCAACAGCCCAATCACAACGCTCGCCGCGACATAGCCCGTCGCCGGCAGCCATTCGCCGTCTTCCAGCATCTTCGCGGTCTCCCATCCGAAACTCGAGAACGTCGTGTAGCCGCCGAAAAATCCCACGGTGATCGCGAGGCGCCAATCGGGCGAGATCATCATCCGGTTCAGCGTCAGCTGCCCGATCAGTCCCAGCAGAAAGCATCCAGTAATGTTGATCAACAGGGTGCCCCACGGAAACGTGCCGCCCGTGCCGACCTGCACGAATCCCTGAATGCTGTAACGCAACAGCGTTCCCACGGCTCCAAAAATCGCGATCAGTGTTAAACGCAAAGTCTCTCCGATCCTTTGCTGGTGCATCTAGGAAATAGAGCCTGCAAATCGCGCAGCAAACAAAAAAACTCCTGGAGCCATGTGGCTGCCAGGAGTCATTAGTCCTCGAAATTCTCGGGACGGTTAGGGCGAACTCCATCGCCTCAGTTTGTCGACGCCACCAGTCTACCCGCGCCGCCAAACCTCGACAATAGCTTCACATCTGCTGTTTGCGACGAATGTAACGTCTGCGATGGCAGCGACTTGGCACGGTTGTGTAGGGGCGCAGCATTGATGCGCCCCATGTCCGTAAGAGGTCAGCCGTTCATTTCCGTTTCTCTAGAAATGAAAGTGATACCTCACCTGTACGAACATCTCGCGCGGGTTGAGGTAATGCGTCCCGCCAAACGTAAAGCTGTTGTCCAGCAACACGCGGCGATTCGCAACGTTGATCCCGTTCAGGCTCACCGAAAATCGTTCGCCAAATGATTTGCTCAACGTCATGTCAAACGTCGTGTGCCCCGGCAGGTGCTGGTTAGGATCCGGCGGCGAATTTCCGTTCGTAAATCCCGACGCGTAGTAAACGTCCGTCGAAACATACGATCGCCACGGCAGCGTCCACTGCCCGCCGATGTGCAAGGTATTCCGTTGGTCGTGGTCAAGCAGCTCAAACCCATCGCCAAACGAAAAATCCGTCAGCCCGCCGTTGATGTTTCCGAACGCAAGCGCGACCTGATTCGAGTACGTCAGATAAATCTGCCCGCGATTGTGAATTCTCGGCGAACGCAGCGTCAGCTCCCAGCCGTTGATGCGCGCGCCTTGAATCGTGATCGGAAAGAACACGTCGGAGTTGTTCAAATTGTTGTGGTCGAAGAAGTTCGTCGCACGCGTCAAAAAATTGTCCGCGTCGATCGTCCACCCAAACAGCGGAATCGTCACGCCGAACTGGTGTTCTTCATCGCGCTCGCCGTGGAGCGGGATGAACCCGAGATTCTGCAGCGTCACGAAGTCGATCAGCGGCCCCGTCACCGTATCCAGCGGCGGCGCCTGGTAAAAGTGCCCGTAGAATCCGCGGAATACCCAGTTCAGCTTAGGAATTCGCACGGAAGCGCCAACGCGCGGATCGGTCGCATTCTCAACGACGCCGCCCGAAAAGTGCGTCTGCCGCAATCCGGCGTTCAACGTCAGCCACGACGTCGCGCGAAGCTGATCCTCGGCATACACGCTGACCAAACTCCCGTCGGGATTCGTCTTCACCGGCGGATTCAAGCTCGGCTCGCTGCCGTCGTTGAAGATCAATCCAAATGTTTGCGAGTCTTGCTGCGCGAATCCGTAAAATCCGCCGCGGAGGTTGTTGCGATCTTTCACCCACGCGATCGTCGCCTGCCCGCCCTCGTAATTCGACGATCGCTGTTGAATCGTCGAACTCGGCAGATCCAGCGGGCTGCTCTCATAGTTCGCGCTGTTGTGGTGGAAAAATGGCGACACCGTGAGCAGCAATCCCGGATTCAGCGTCCGTACCCACGACAACGTCAGAAACGAATCGTTTTCGACGTTCGCATCTTTCAGGAATGTTCCCGCCGTGTCGGGATCATTGGGATCAAACGGCACCTGATAAAAATCGCGCCGCACCTGCGCGACGACGCGCAGTTGATCGTTCGCGTCCACGTTGTACATCAGCGAGGTGAACCCGCCGAACCCGTTGGCCGCGTCGTGAACGACCGCCGAAGTCGGCGTTTGCAGCCCGAGATTCGTCCGGCTTCCGTTCACGCTGGCGTAGTAAGCGAACTTGTTCGTATGCCCGCCGAAATTGAGCTGATCGTCGGTCTGATAAAAATTCCCGGCGCTCAGGATCAACTCCGCATCGTTGTTCATCTCGAAGCCGGTGCGTGGTGCCACGTTGAAGACGCCATACGTGCGGTCGCCATAGTCAGCGCCATAGCTGCCGCGCTGCGCCTCGAGCATGTCGATGTCTTTCGGATCGATTTGCGGGCCCAGATTGCTCGCAATGTTGGTGTTGGGAATCGGTACGCCGTCGATGAGCCAGCTCACCTGATGGCCGCCGCGAATGTGCAGTTGATCGTGCGTCACATACGCGCCCGGCGTGAAGTCGGTGATCATCGCCAGGCTGTTCGTGCGCGAAGCTCCCGGCGTTTGCAGAATTTCCTGCCGATCGATCACGGTCGTCGGTGTCACGGTTTCGGTCTGCGCCGGTGCGGCATCCGCCGACACTTCCACAGACTGGCCCTGCGCCGATGCCAGCCGCAACTCGAGATGCAAAATCGGCGCGGTGCCGGAAAGCACTGTGATGTTTTGCTCGACACCCTCAAATCCGGCTTGCTCGACTTTCACCGAATATTCGCCGAGCGGCACTGCATCGAAATGAAACTCGCCTTCATTATCGGTTTGCACCGTTTGCGTGTACGCCGACTGGCGAGCCTGCAAAGTAACCTGCGCATTGGTCACTGGACGATGCTGCGGATCGTGAACGATTCCGCGCACCGTTCCAAAAATCGTGCCGAGCGCACTTCCTCCCAGAAAAAGCAAAGCAACTAAAAACGGTAAGACGCGTCGCATGAAATCCTTTTCTCCTCAATGAGTAGCGCAACTCTTTCGAGAGTCGCGGAAAGGGAATCGAGCGGAGCTACAGAAAATTTATGGAAGCGTTCTTACAGAATGTTGCTGAGGAATCGAGGAGGGGGAGAAGCAGGTTCAATCGAACGAGGAATCTCAATCGCGCGCGCATTTTCGCCGGCGCGTGTCACATGCATCGAAACCGGCACAAAAAATACCGGTGGCATCACAAATGTCACCGAACCGACGGATGCCGGCGTTTCGTGGGTCTGACAGCAATCCATCGAGCAATCGTTCATCCCGGCCATTTTGCCGGACATGTCGTGCCCGCAATCTCCGTGCGTAGCGGTCGAATCAGGCGCGGGCGTCGTGTTGCTCTTGTGATGGTGTTTGGGAATGTTGCAGAAGTTACCCGTGCAGCAGGCCATCGCCGATGGTGAAAACGCGGCAGCCGCCAGCGGCGCATACAAAACTGCAATCGCCAGCAGGCACGCCAGCGCGCCCAGTATTCTTCGTCGATTGTGAGTCCGATTGCTCAAGGTCGACCTGACAACACCCACCCCATCATAATCCAGGCGGCCTGCCCGCGGCGCGTAAAAAGATGTCGGTCGTTTGTAACTTTGCCGATGCCACAATCCACAGCCTTTCTTGACTTGCCGTATTTCACATCGCAGACTTCTTACATGGCCCACACATATATGGTTTTCGAGTTCCCGAACGAGGAAAAAGCGCAGCAAGCACGCCACAAACTTGAGGGTTGGAAGCAAGCCTTCCGCCTCGACAAAAAGCTCCAGGTGAAATTCGATCGCGGTGACGAAGTCGCGACAGAAGGCGAAGATGCCGCCGAGACTGAAGCGGAATCCGCCGACGAGTCGAAAAAGGGCGGCAAGTCCAAATCACCCGCAAAATCCGCCAAGTGGACGAAATCAAAAAAGACCGAAGAAGAGCCCGCCGACTCCGGCCCTGTAAAACTCTTCGTCCGCCTCTACTTTTCCAGCCATGAAAAGATCACCGAGCAGCAGTGGTTCGACCGTATCCCTGCCGACGATCTCTTCAAGGTCGCGGACCCTCACGTAATCCACGAAAAAGACGCCGCCTTTGACGACACCGTGAAGCAATTCGAGACCCTCGAATAGCCGCAAGGCAGCTCCAGACATGGCCGTTAGAACAGGCCAATTTAGCCCAAAGAATTAATCCACAGGCGGGCAACAAGCCCTTGCCACCACCCCACCGAAACATCAATATTCGGTATAATTAGCTTTCCGCGGGCGAAACCAACCCCACTACCAGACGAGGGCAAAACCGAAATGGCAGTGCAAACTCGCGTCAAAGTGGCCAAGCTCGACTCAAGGCTCGACACGGTCAAATATCACGGTCTCGACCGTGACAAGCTCGTCCGTCTCTACCGGACGATGTTCCTCTCTCGCCGCCTCGACGACCGCGAAATTCAGCTCAAGCGCCAGAACAAGATCTACTTCCAAATCTCCAGCGCCGGCCACGAAGCCATCACGGCCGCAATGGGGTTGCTTCTTCGTCCCGGAGTCGACTGGGTTTTCCCCTATTACCGCGATCGCGCACTTTGCTTAATGCTCGGCGTCACGCCGGTGGAGATGTTGATGCAGGCCGTTGGCGCTGCCGCCGATCCCGCTTCGGGCGGCCGCCAGATGCCTTCGCACTGGGGCCACGCCAACTGGAATATCGTCAGCCGCTCGTCCTGCACTGGCACGCAATTCGTGCAATCGGTCGGTGCAGCCGAAGCGACGCTCTACTATCAGCATCGCCAGAAAGCGCTCGCTCAAGCCAAAAAAGCTCCGCTCGGCCAGCACGTCAAACACACCAGCGACGAAATCGTCTACGTTTCCGGCGGCGACGGCGCCACCAGCGAAGGCGAGTTCTGGGAATCGCTCAACGCCGCCTGCGCGAAAAAGCTCCCGCTACTCTACGTGATCGAAGACAACGGCTATGCGATCAGCGTGCCCGTCGAAGTGCAGACCGCCGGCGGCAGCATCTCGCGCCTCGTGCGCGGCTTCCCCGGCTTGCATGTCGCCGAATGCGACGGCACCGACCCGCTCGAAAGCTACGCGGTCGGCAAAGAAGCCGTCGAATATTGCCGCGCGCGCCGCGGCCCAGCGCTGATTCACGCGCACGTCACGCGCCCTTATTCGCACTCGCTCTCCGACGACGAAAAGCTCTACAAGACCGCCGAAGAGCGCGAAAAAGAAGCGCATCGCGACGCGCTCTCGAAATTTTCGCTGTTCCTCGTCCGCGAAGGCCTGCTCGACCAAAAAGAAATCGAGCGTCTCGAAGCCGATGTCGACCGCGAAGTCCGCGACGCTGCTGATGAAGCGCTCGCCGCCGATCAGCCCACCGTCGACTCCATCATGGTCAACGTCTACTCGCCCGACGTTGATCCCACTTCGAGCGCGTTCGATTCGCAGCCTCAACTCCACGGCGCTCCGAAAACGATGGTCGAAATGGTCGCCGCCACGCTCTCCGACGAGATGGGCCGCGATGAACGCATCACCGTCTTCGGCGAAGATGTCGCCGACGCCAGCCGCGACGAAATTCTCAAAGAGGTAAAAGGGAAGGGTGGCGTCTTCAAGGCCACGTCCGGCCTGCAGCGCAAATACGGCACCGATCGCGTCTTCAACGCGCCGCTTGCCGAAGCCGCTATCGTCGGCCGCGCCATCGGCATGGCCGTTCGCGGATTAAAACCCGTCGCTGAAATTCAATTCTTCGACTACATCTGGCCCGCGATGATGCAGCTGCGCGACGAACTCTGCGTCACGCGCTGGCGCTCCAACGGTAACTTCAAAGCTCCCGCCGTCATTCGCGTTCCGATCGGCGGCTATCTCACCGGCGGCGGCGTCTATCACAGCCAGAGCGGCGAATCGATCTTCACGCATTGTCCCGGATTGCGCGTCGTGATGCCTTCCACCGCGCTCGATGTCGCCGGCCTGCTGCGCACCGCGATCCGCTGCGACGATCCGGTGATGTTTCTCGAGCACAAACATCTCTACCGCCAGCCGTACAATCGCTCCGAATATCCCGGCCCCGACTACATGGTGCCGTTCGGCAAAGCTCGCGTCGTCAAAGAGGGCACCGACGTCAGCATCATCACCTACGGCGCGATCGTTCACCGCACCGAAGTCGCCGCCATGCAGCTCCAGCGCGAAGGTATCTCCGTCGAGATCATCGATCTCCGCTCGCTCGCTCCCTACGACTGGGAAGCCATCGCCGCGACCGTCTGCAAGAATCACCGCGTCATCGTCGCCTACGAAGACATGCGCAGCTTCGGTTACGGCGCCGAAATCGCCGCCCGCATTGGCGAAGAGCTTTTCGACCATCTCGACGCCCCGGTAAAGCGCGTCGCCGCCATGGATACGTTCTGTGCGTACCAGCCCAAGCTCGAAGACGTGATCCTGCCCCAGACCGAAACCATCGTGAACGCCGTGAAAGATATCCTCGACTACTAAGCACTCCGGCTTCTCCGTCGCCGCTCTGCCTCTACGTTATGGGCGAAACCCGGAGCCTGTCATCCTGACGCGTCCGCAGGACGCCGAAGGATCTCAACCGCAGCCTCGCCTCAAAATTTGCCGTTGCCGCTCAAACTGAACCAAGTCAGCGACTTACGCGCGCGACCGTATCTGCGCTGAGGAAACTTTTTCGCCCCCTCCATCGTATCTAATGGTAGAAATAGCCTGTTCAGTCCTGTGGAGGTGCCACCATGATTTGCGTGAACTGTCAGCGGCGCATCACCGACGGCTCCAACTTCTGCTACAACTGCGGCGCCAAGCAGCCGCCCTCGCAATACTCTTTCGGAGCCGACCACGAGGCCGGCGGGAAAAAGCGTCTCGTCCGCAGCAGCACCGACAAAAAGATCGGCGGCGTCTGCGCCGGCTTGGCCGATTATTTCGATGTTGATGTCACGATCGTGCGCGTCTGCTGGCTGCTTGCGTTTTTTCTCGGCGGCACCGGCGGTCTCGCCTACGTCGTCCTCTGGGTTGCCCTGCCGCTAGCTCCAACCGGCATGGCCTACGCCCAGGCGCCCGTAGCACCAGTCACATCACAGCCCGTCCCCCGCTAATTGCTAATCGCGAATTTCAGCGTCTTGCAAAATGAAGGGGCGCAGCATCGCTGCGCCCCTTCTCGGCAAGTTCAATCCGTCACAAACTCTTCGGTGTGCGCCGACTTAGTCGTCGTAATCCCGATCCCGCTTCTGCCCCTTGTACTTAATCTTCGGCACCTTATAACTCCCGCCACCGCCGCTCCTGCGTCCACCGCCGCCGCCCCCACTACCCTCGAACACAAAATGATCCACCGAGATCAATCCCGCCCCCACGCTCGCCAACACAAAACACGCCGCCGCCAACGCCAGCGGAAACTCATAATCCCGCACCGCATAAATCCCATGCACGCTGTGTACTTTCCAGATCGCCACGCTCATTTCCATCGCCAGCAGTAATGCCGCAGGCCGCGCCAGCAAGCCCACCAGCAACAATCCGCCTCCAAACGTCTCAATCACACCGGCCAGCATCCCGAAATATCCCGGCATCCCGTGCTCGACGAACATCTTCTGCAAATCCCCATGCGTGTGCGTCAGCTTCGGATACCCGTGAAAAATAAATATGATCGCCAGCACCACGCGCAACACCAGCAGCGCCAACGGTTGCAACCGGTCGAAAAATTTCACCGAACGTTCTCCCTATTCCACCAAACTCTAACAGCTTCCCAATTTCTCCGGCCCATTTTTCTGCCGCCCTTTTTCTCCCAAACGTTCAGATGCTATCAATCGCAGGAAATTACCGCACAGCCGCGCGCCGCGTATGTCTGCTCCGCCACAGAATCGGTTACAATTGAGTGACGAAGACGTCTTTCGCCGATAACTTTCGGCCACATAGTGCCAATAGCGCCGCCAAGGTGGTTGGCGCAGATTCCAGCAGCACCCAGGGAGCAACCTAGCTCGTGGAATGTCCCCACAACAGGCAAGAGACCCGCGCCCGCGCCGTATACGCGAAATTTCGGAACGTCATTCCCGGTAGCGCGGCATGAAGCGCAAGCTGCTCATTGCCATCCCGTTGCTCGTCGTTGTCGGCATCGTCGCGTGGCTCCTCCGTCCTAAGCACGAATCCGTCGGCGACGGCTACATCAGCGAGCGCAGCGTCACGCTCTGGAGCAGCGTCGCGCAGGTTCGCGAACCCGTCGACACGCTGCATTACGGCGATCACGTCGAAATCCTCGCCCGCCGCAACGACAACATCAAAATCCGCACGGCCGACGGTGAAGTCGGCTGGATCGATGGCCGCATCCTGCTCGAGCCCGCACTCTGGACGCGCAGCACCAAGCTCCTCCAGCAAGCGCAAGCGATCCCGTCGCAGGCCCACGGCCGCACCAAGGTACAAACCAATCTCCGCGTCCAGCCGGGCCGCACCGAGCCGCGCCTCTATCAATTTGGCCGCGGCGTGCCCGTCGATGTCGTGGGCCGCGCCGTCGACGACTGGGTGCAGACCACCGACGAAAAAGATACCGGCGCCGATGTCCCAACCAAAAAAGAAGACTGGTATCTCGTTCGCGCCGTAGCGACCCGCCCGCCCGGCGAAGCGTCAGCGCGCACTGCCGAAACCAACACCACCACGCGCCCGGGCGACCAGAGCATTCCGATCGCGGGCTGGGTCATCTCGCGTTTCGTCGAACTCGATCTGCCCGATCCCGTGCGCGAAGGCCTCACTTCCGCAAACGTCCGCGCCGTCGCCTGGTTTGAACTCAACCGCGTGCCCGATCCCTCCGGCGAAAAGCCGCAATATCTCGTCGCCGGAACGAAAGGTCCCGAAGGCCAGCCGTGCGATTTCACCACGCTGCGCGCCTACACGTGGGGCGCGAGGAAGAGTCGCTACGAGACGGCATTCATCGAAAATAATTTGTGCGGCGCGCTGCCCGTTCGCGTCAGCGACGACGCGAAGGGTGAGCCCGAATTCCGATTCCGCACGCTCGACGGCGACAAGGAAGAACGCACGTATCGCCTGATTCAAACCGTGATCCGTCGGATTCGCGAACCGGGCGAAACGCCTCAAAAATCCAAAGCCGCCAAACCATCGAAACGCGCCAGCCATTAAGTGTAGGGGGGCATTGCTGCGCCCCAGCTTGCCCGGGCAAAAACGCCATCGACACTCGGTTTGCTCTTTCTCTTTCAGGGATGCATGTAAGATAGACGAATCGCAAGCTCTGGTCGGAGACGCGCGAATGACGCTGCACATCAGCGAATACGAAGTCCGCAGTCTGCTCACGATGCCGATGGCCGTCGAGGCCGTCGAAGACATCTCGCGCAAACAGGCAAACGGGGAAGTGGTCGTGCACCCGCGGCGTCGCTTCGAGTTCAAAGGCGGCAATTTTTTTCACTACATGGCCGCCGCCGATCACACCGACGGCTTTATCGCCATGAAGCAATACACCTACGTGAACGGCACGTTGCAATTTCTCGTTCCGCTCTACGAAATGACCAGCGGTAAATTGTTAGCCCTGATCGAAGCCGACTACATGGGCCGGCTTCGCACCGGCGCGGCCAGCGGCGTGGCCACGAAATATGTGGCGGTGCGCGACGCAAAATCGGCCGCGATCATTGGTACCGGTGGCCAGGCGAAGACGCAGTTGGAAGCCATCGCGGCGGTGAGGCAACTCGAAATCGTGCATGCGTACGGCCGCGACCCGAAGCGCCGTGAGGCTTTTTGCGAGGAAATGTCGAAGCGTATCGGCGTCCCGGTGCACGCCGCGTCTTCAGCGAGCGAGGCGGTCAAAGCAGCACATATCGTTTGCACCGCGACGACTGCCCAGAATCCCGTGATCAAAGGCGCAGACCTCGAAACCGGTGTGCACATCAACGCGGTTGGCGCGAATCACGCGCACAAGCGCGAACTCGACGACGAAGCCGTCGCCAGCGCCGACGTAATCGTCGTGGATTCGGTCGAGCAGTCCCGCCAGGAAGCCGGCGACTTGATCATCGCGTTTCATGGCGACGAATCGTGCTGGACCGGCGTGAAGCGCCTCTCCGACATCGTCGCGGGCAAAGTGACCGGCCGCACCAGCGACTCGGAAGCCACGCTATTCAAATCCAACGGCATCGCATCGTGGGATCTAGCCGTAGCGATGAAGGTCTACAAACTCGCCCGCGAAAACAAAGTTGGACGCGAACTCCCGCTGTGGTCCGACCATCAGTCGAAATCAATTACGGACTACTAAGTCCGCCCGAATTTTCGCATTCCAAATCCGTCTTCACGCTATGATGCGCGACACATTCCTGTGGTCGGGAGATCGCATGTCTAATTTTCTTCGTGGTGTTGCATTGGTCTGCGTTTTTGCGTTTCCAATTGCACTGCTCTCTCAACAGTCGACAACGCCACCCCAGGCTGCGAATCTTCCCGCGCTCAAAGCCGAAGCCGTCGCTGAAATCGACAAAATGCAGACGCTCACGCAGCAAATGGTCGATCAAATCTTCAGCTTCAGCGAGTTAGGTTTTCAGGAAGTCGAAACCTCGCGCTACCTGACTGAGCTGCTCGACAAAAACGGTTTCCAGATCGAGCGCGGCGTCGCCGGAATTCCCACTGCATGGATCGCGACCTACGGTTCCGGGAAACCCGTCATCGCGTTTATCACTGACGTGGACTGCATTCCACGCGCATCGCAAAAGCCAGGTGTCGCCTACCACGATCCGATCGTCGAAGGCGCGCCGGGACACGGCGAGGGCCACAACTCCGGCATGGCCGTGAACGTCGTCGCCGCACTGGCGCTGAAGAAAATGATGGCAGAGCGCCACATCACCGGGACCATCAAAATCTTCCCCGGGATTGCCGAAGAATTGCTCGGCACGAAGGCTTTTTATGTTCGCGCCGGCCTGTTCAAAGACGTAGACATCGTCCTTGGCTCGCACGTTTGGTGGAAATTCTCCACATCGTACGCCATGGGCAACGGCGAGTGGAGCGGTCTCGTGTCCGTGCAATATTTCTTTCACGGCAAGGCTGCTCATGCCGCTGGGCGGCCTTGGGAAGGACGCAGCGCACTCGACGCCGTCGAGCTCATGGATACTGGTTGGGATTTTCGCCGCGAGCATCTTCGCCCGGCGCAGCGGTCGCATCGCGTCATCCTCAACGGCGGCGAACAGCCCAACGTCGTTCCCAGCGAAGCGGCTGTCTGGTATTACTTCCGCGAACTCGATTACCCGCATATCAAAGAGAACTACGAACTTGGGAACATGATGGCCGAGTCCGCCGCAAAGATGACTGGCACTACCGTCGACCATCACTTGGTCGGATCGGCATGGCCGATTTACTTCAACAAAGTGATCGCCGAGGACCAGCAGAAAAATATTGAGACGGTTGGCATGCCGCAGTGGAGCGACGACGACCAGAAGCTCGCCAAGGCGTTGCAAAAGGAAATCGGGGCGAAGGAAGACGGTTTAAACACGAAGGTTGAGCCGCTCGAGGAGCCTGCAAAGAACCCGACTGGCGGCGGTTCCGACGATGTTGGCGATATTTCATGGAATGTGCCGATGGTCTATCTGCTTTATCCGGCGAACATTCCGAACACGCCAGGTCACAGCTGGCCGAACGCTGTTTCGATGGCGACGCCGATTGCTCATAAGGGATCGACCGCCGCGGCGAAGGTGCAAGCGATGACGGCGCTCGACTTTCTGCTCCAGCCGCAGCTTGTCACGCAGGCTTGGGATTACTTTCACAATGTCCAAACCAAAGACATTCACTACGAGTCGTTTCTGGGGGCAGACGACAAACCTGCCATCGATATGAACAAAGAGAAGATGGAAAAATTCCGCCCGGAACTGAAAAAGTATTACTACGACCCGGCGAAATATAAAACATACCTCGACCAGCTTGGCATCAAGTATCCGACGGTGAAAAGTGCGAACTGATTTCTACGGCTGAAACTTGAGTTCGACGCGGATGAGGCCGGGCTCATCCGGCGCGACCGGCGGTAGCCCCACAGTTTCGATTGCGTGCAGTGGCTCAGGTTTCATCCATTGGACGCTCCAGTGACCGGGATGTTTTGGTGACTGCTCGCTCGGTTGGTCCGCGACGGTGCCGTCTCCGCGATGATAGCGTACGTGAGGCGAGGGGCCGCCAGTGTCCCAGTCGAGAAAGAAACTTGGCCAGCGATGATGATGCATCGGCTCGGTCTGTCCCGGCGGAGGCATCGTCACTTCGAGCACGCGCACCAGCGCGTTTTCAAAAATCACTCGATGGCTTTTCGGAGCGGCTTGCACGGCGTCGTATCCGTCGGGGAATCCGGATTTGTCCTGGCCGTAGAGATAAAAATGGCCGGCGAAAATCACACATGCGAGTGTGATTACGCCGGCCGCGATTGCTGAAACTCGGAGGTAGCGCTTCGGGGCGTTCATGCCGCGAAGTATATTCGAGCTGCGCTACTCCGCAATTGACTTCTTAGGGAAGCAGGTTCGGCTTCAACCTTTGGCGGCGGCTGCTGTGACGAACTTTACGTCGTCGGCGATGCCGAATGCCTGCAGTACGGCACTTTGTGTCTGTTCGCTGAGATCGTTGATGGCATCGACGCCGACGTCCTGCGCGCTGACGCGATAGTGAGCCTTACGTTGAGCGGCTGGAGTTTCAATCACGCGAAGGACCGCGTCGGCAACTTCCTGCGCGTTGCCCGCGGCTTTGGCCAGTCCTTCGCTGATTTTTGGCAAAATCTGATTCGCAGCTCCGTATGTCTCTGCACGCGCTGTGTCCGATCCCTGTTGAACATTGCCGAACACTGCCGTTTGGTAGGCGCCCGGCTGGATGCTGATCGACTGAATTCCCTGCGGGCCAAGCTCGTAATTGTACGCTTCGGAAAAAGCCTCGAGCGCGAACTTACTGGCGCAGTAATATCCGAACGAAGGAAACACGATTCGCCCAGCGCCACTGCTGATGTGCAGCAGCAATCCGCTCTTTTGCTTACGCATGTGAGGGAGAGCGGCGCGGTTCACGCGCACGCAGCCAAAGAAATTTGTCTCGAACTGGTTTTTCGCCTCGTCAACCGTGATGGTTTCCATCAGCCCGGTCACAACGAATCCAGCGTTGTTGATGACGACATCGAGGCGTCCCGCTTTGTCGATTACGGCGCTGACGGCTTTGTCGACCGAGTCGTCCTTCGTTACATCGAGATCGAGAATGTGAACGGCGAGCGATTCTTTCTTGGCGAGCGCTTCAATCTCTGCCGCGTTCTTGGCGTTTTTGCCTTTGGGATCGCGCATCGTCGCGAAGACGGTGTATCCCTTGCGCGCCAGCGTTTCGGTAAAAAGCCGGCCGAATCCTGTGCTTGCCCCGGTTACGAGTACGACTTGTTTGGTGGCCATGAATCCTCCTAATGTCTCGAAATCTGCTCTTGCAATGGATGAAAGGGAATTGGGAACGGTTACTTTAAATTGAGATGAAAGTTGAAGCGCGGGGATCACTTCGAGCAGTGAGACTACCTCGCTCTGTAAGACTACTTCGATTTGAAGACTACTTCGATTTGTGAATTCTGCGCTTCAGGGATTCGTGGAGACGAGACCGAATTTCGCCCGGCAGTTCCACCGGCTGGTCGTTGCAATAGATCTGAACGGTCAGCTGTGTTTGGCGCACGACGATCGCGCAGTCTTCGCATTCGCGAAAATGCTCTTCCAGCTCGATGCGAAGCGATACTTCGAGCTCGCCGTCGATGTAACTCGAGATCTCGCGAATGGCGTTGTTGCAGTTCAATTGGGTTTCCTGTCGCGCAAGAATCGATCGAGTTTCTGGCGCAGCTTCAATCGCGCACGAAGCAGCCGCGATTTTACAGCGGGAACCGAGATTCCCATCGCTTGCGCAGTCTCTTCGGTCGAAAGCTCTTCAATATCGCGAAGCACGAACACCGTGCGGAAATCGGGATCGAGCTGATCGATCACTTGATCGAGAATTTCGTGCAGCTCGGATTGCGCGTAACGCTGCTCTGGGCTTGGTCCCCAATCCTGGACCTCGCGCGGAATGAAGTCGTCTTCACCTTCGATCGGTTCGTCGAGCGAAACTTGATTCGGCCGGCGTTTGCGCAAGCGCATCAACGCTTCGTTGGCGGCGATGCGCACCAGCCACGTATAAAAACGCGAATCTTCTTTGAATGTGTTGAGATGAGAGTAGGCCTTGAGAAAGGCTTCCTGCATCGAATCTTCCGCATCCTCACGATTGCGTGTGATGTTCATTGTGAGGCGAAAAATCTTGGACTCGTAGCGATTGACGAGTTCTTCAAACGCGGTAGCATCGCCGGATTTCGCCGCTTTAACGAGCAGCGGCTCGTCTTCGCGAGCGATCTTCGACGGCAAACGATCTGGGGTGGGCGCGCTCAATTTCGGGTTCTTCGCCAAGAGTCGATTGGTCAGCGCGGCCGAGTTGATCGGGCCGAAGCTGGTTCCGACATTTAAGGTAGCACACTGCATTAGAAGTTCCCGAATCACGCGAACTGCGAAAGCCTGACGCATCCAGATCCGGCGGCATACTGCCGCTCGGTTGCCAATCATGGCTCGTAAGCGACAATCAGCCAAGGTCAGCGCGTCCTGCGCGGCCAGCCGGTCACCCAAGCCAAGGCTAAGGAAATGCCCAGTTTTTCGATGATCTAAGGGTATCCCTCGATTCAGGAATCTGAGGATTCTTTGCATACTCCCGTTTGGCGCCGTTGTTGACGCTGTGTTGGCTGCGGGTTACATTTGAGTCGCAGAAATTTCTCTGCGATCGGCGATCCTGTTCGCCTCTCGCAAGCCGCGTCAGCAAGTGCCCAGACGTGGCGATTTTTTCGATTTTATCGTTTGGCTTTTATAGCTTTGTACCGAATTTTTCACCAGATTTCATTCGGCGAGCAATTCGGAGTATTCGTATCCCAAACGCGTCCCAGCGTCTGCGATCGGGCCTTCATCGGGGCCGAAACTCGAACTTCAGGTAACCAAATCAAATGCGCACATTGCCAGACCATCTTCGCAAGGGAATGAAGCTGGTGATCATCGGGTGTAATCCCACGGAATCGTCGGTGAGGGTCGGGCATTACTACGCCGGGCGGGACAACCCGTTCTGGCCGATTATGTACGAGAGCGGCTTGATGCCCGAGCCGTTCGATTATCACGACGACAAGCGGGTGATCGAGTTTGGCATCGGGCTGACCGATCTGGTGAAGCGGCCGTCGAAGACGGTGGAGGAGTTGAAGCGCGAGGATTTTGCCGAAGGCCGGATCGTGCTCTCGCAAAAGCTGGAAGAGTTTCAGCCGCGCGTGGTCGCGTTCAACGGCAAGCTGACTTACGAGCAATTCGCGCAGCGCAAGTGCAAATTCGGATTGCACAAGGAATCGCTCTACGGTGCGCGCGTTTATGTTTTGCCTGCCACTCCTGGTGCAGCCGAGGATAAGCGGTCGGAAAAGCTGCTGCATTTTCGCAAGCTGGCGCAATTTTTGAAGCGCGCTGAAAAAGAACAGCAGGAAAGTTCGCGTGTGGAGATTGGTTCGCGATGAGCACGCCGCCGCAACCGGTGCAGGAGAATCCGAATTCCCCTGTGCTCGAACAGGTTGAAGACGGGCTGGCGATACTGACGCTGAATCGTCCGGATCGAATGAACGCCATCAACACCGAGATGGCCGTGGCGTTGAACGAAAAGCTGACGGCGATCAGCATCGATAAAAATATTCATGCGGTGGTGATTACCGGTGCGGGCAAAGGATTTTGCGCGGGCGGCGACCTGAAGGAAATCTGGGAAGGGCGGCAGAAAAACAACGTTGAAGATCTCGAGCCGCTGCTGCGCGCTGGTATGGGCGCGGTGCTGAAGATGCGCACGATGCGGCAGCCTGTGATTGCGGCGGTGAACGGAGCGGCGGCCGGGGCGGGGATGAATATTGCGCTTGCAGCGGATGTTCGCCTTGCTGCGGACACGGCGAGTTTCGGCGAGACGTTCGTGAAAGTGGGATTATTTCCGGATTATGGTGGGACGTTTTTCTTGCCGCAGCTGGTTGGGCCGGCGAAAGCGGCGGAGCTGCTTTACAACGGCGACATGTTCGATGCGAAGACGGCGCTGCAGCTTGGCGTTGTGAACCGGCTTGTGGCGGCGGATAAGTTGATGGACGAGGCCAAGAATTTTGCGATGGGCATCGTGCACGGGCCGCGGATGGCCAGCCGCGCGTTGAAGCAAGTTCTGTATGGCAACCATCGGGCTGAGTTGGCGAAGGCGCTGGAATACGAAGTCGAAGAGCAGATGCGATGCTTCGCATCCGAAGATTGCGCCGAGGGCTTGCGCGCGTTCTTTGAGAAGCGGAAGCCGAATTTTCAGGGGAAGTAGATTCGGCGAGGCACTGCCTCAATTTCCATCAAGATTTCAGTTCGCAACGCTCCTACACCATCCAGCTAACGTCCACGGCGTGGGTTGATGCATCCAAACTTGCACATGGATAACACTCTCGAAATAGCACCGGTGGAACTCAAAGAGATTCTGGATCGCGGCGAGAAGATTTTGCTGATCGACGTGCGCGAGCCTTGGGAATACGGGATCAGCGCCATCGCGGGGTCGAAGCTAGTCCCGATGGGGAGCATTCCGGCGAATTTGCAGTCGCTCGATTCGGGTGAGCCGATGGTGTGCTATTGCCATCACGGGATGCGGAGCCTGGATGTGGCCGTTTGGCTGCGCGGGCAGGGCGTTGAGAACGTGCGCTCGCTGGCGGGCGGGATCGACCGCTGGTCGCTCGAGGTCGATGCCAAGGTTCCGCGCTACTAGCTGCCGCGATTTGCCATCGGGTTCTCAGCATCATCTGCACGCGACGTTCGAACGGCTTGCGTAATCTTTTTGTAATGGCCCGAAAGTGACCTTGACGGTTACATAAGAAATCCGTACACTCGCCCCACAGAAAATTACGTTCCGCTTCCTCTTCCTTCGCGCTTTTAAAAAACAATCGAACAGAAAGCGAACGTCAGCGCCTCGCAAGGCAGTGCAACAACACGACTTGCGCGCTCTTTTTTCATTCCTCCTGCAGCCATAAGTAACAAAAGACTTTGCGCACTCTTCGGAAAACCACCCGGGGTGTATGCCCTTCTTTCCCAAATCAGAACTCAGACGGAAGCAATCAACCTTGCACGGGCAGGAACCCACAGACGCGCGCGAAAAGATCCGACGATAAGGCAAGCGTCTCCGGCGAAGTCTGCGCTCCGGCGATGAGGCGATATGCAGTGTCGCCGTCGCTCCGCGCCACGGTAATCTCGACCGCCACGCAGCGGTCGGGGGAGAAGGTGATGCCGGCGAGGTCGTCGATGGGGATGGAGCCGGTGGTGATGAAGATGGCGTTGGGTTTGGCGAACTTGTCGAAGAGAGTGAAGAGTTCGAGTTTGACTTCGAGGTCGTCGGGCAACGCATCGATTAGGAAGTCGGCCTGGCGGATGGCGGATTCGATGGATTGGGTTAGGGTGAGATTGGGGACTGTGGATGAGGAAGAAGAAAAGTCAGATTGAGGCGAGGCGGGTTGATCGTGCGGGCCTGGGGCGCAGCAATGCTGCGCCCGTACAAAATCGTGGAGATGGATCGATGCTGCTTGGAGGCGGGCGTCGGAGATGTCGTCGATGATTACGTTGATGCCGGCGCAGAGCGCTCTTGAGGCGATTTGTTCGGCGATCTTGGTGGCGCCGATTAGGGCGATCGTTAGTGAGGGACGACTGGCGCCGGGAGCTAAGCGGTGAGACTCGGTTGGATTGGATTCTGAAGGCACGCGATTGAGCTAGGCGGTCAGCTTTTTGAAGGCGGGCTCGTCGTAGCCGAGGATGATTTGGGGGCCGGAGATGGTGACGGGGCGGCGGATTAGATTTGGATATTCGGCCATGAGTTTGATGGTCTCGGCGCGACTGGGTGGGCTGTCTTTCATTTTGCGGGAGCGGTAGAGTTCGTTGCGGGTGTTGAGGAATTCGCGGTGATCGCGCTTGCCGATGAGTTTATCGAGTTCAGTCTCGGAGAGGCGTTCGGTGTCGAGGTTGCGCAGCTCAAGAGTTGCACCACGCTTTTCCAAGTAGGCTTTGGATTTGCGGCACGTGGTGCAGGTTGGTTTTTGGTAGAAGGCGATTTTCTTGGGCATGGGCTCGATGTCAGGAACACTCTCGGATGGCGAGATAGAAATTTGGCCGTATTGTTCGAACGAATAGGTGTTGAAGTGAATTCTGCTCGGCGGCGCTGAATCTAAACCCCGCGATCTGGAAAGCGATCGCGGCTACAGGGTGGCGGATTCTCAGTCTTCGGCGCATGGTTCGATCCGGCTATTCATTGTCACAAAACGCAGAAATCACATGAACCGTGGGCCGCGCACGCGAATCATGGTGAGTCGGGGCGGCGCTTTAGGACGGGGCGCGTGTCTGGATTGATCGCGGCGGGAGCGCTGCTGCTTGGGCTTGATGTGCCGGTGGGGACGGAGGCTGCGATGGAGCCTTCGGAGTAGGCCTTCTTCAGGAAGGATTCGGCGACTTCCTGGGCGCTGCCGGTATCGTCGTTGGTCTGTTTGGCTTTGCTGTATTCGTTGACGGCGCGTTCACGTTGGCCGAGCAAATCGAAAATTTTACCGAGATAAATGTGGCCCCAGACTTCCGTCCACTTTTCGGACGGTTCGGGGACGGTTTGCAAAGATTCGCGGAAAGAGTTCGCGGCGGCCTGATAGTTCTTTTGATAGAAGAATGCTTCGCCCATGCGGAAATTTGCGAGCGGGCGATTGGGTTGAATCGAAAGCGCGCGCTGATATTGAGCGATGGCGTCGTAATACTGGCCTTGCTCGGCGAGTTCTTCGCCGCGGGCGATGGCCGCGCGGGCGCGCAGGGAAGTGCTGCCTTTTAATACGACGTTATTCGGATCGATCTTGATGCCGCCGGGTTTGGGGCGGCCGAAGGTCTCGACCGTGAACGGCGATTCGGTGCCGACGACGTCGACGGTCTTGGTTTCGGGATTACCTTCGGTGTCGATACGAATCGCGACCGGCATGCTGAACGTATCGATCGGCTGTTTGATTTTGCCGACGATGCGGAAGCCTTGCTTGGTGCGGTAGACGACGTATTCGAGCGTGAAATCGGGCACGCCGGTGGAGTTGAGCCACTGGGTGAAGAATCCGCGGAGGTTAGGAGCGGGGTCGGGCGGCTTGGCGGCGGCATCGGCTTTTTGTTGCGCGAGCGCTGCGAATTCGTCGATCGTGGCGCTCTTGCCGTCGTACTTGAAATAGAAATCGCGTAGTAGCGCTTTGAACGGAGCGTCACCCATCTGCGCGCGCAGCATGTGGAAGATCATCGCGCCCTTATTTTCGACGACCGAGCGATAGTCGCTGGAATAGGGAGCGAGGCGCGCAGCTTGCGCGACGGGAGCGGCGTCTTCGCCCATCAGTGCGCCGACGGCGAAGTCATCGACGGCTTTGAGGCCGGCTTCGCGGCCGGATTGCTGCTCGGCGTAGAGCGATTCGCAATAGCGCGCGAGACCATCGCTGATCCAGACATCGCCGGGAGTAGCGGGAAGAACGGCGTTGCCCCACCACTGCGCGGCGACGAGATGCGCGATGGTGCGGTCGGCGCCTTTGGGATCCCAGTGGCGCTTGGAGACTAGAAGCAGGCCAGGGGCGGCGAAGTCACGGAGCGTGCCGTCGGGAAGTTGCGCGAGCGAGAGATCGGGATTGTGCAGCGGGCCGAACATGTCGGAAAACAAAGTGACGGAGCGCGCGACGTCGGCGGCGAAGTCGGACGGTTTGCCGAGCGCGGAGGCTGGAGCGTAGACCGAGACGTTGACGCCTTCGGATTGCTCGGCGCTCAGCTTGAGTTCGCCGGCGACGAATGTGCCGTAGGGCTCGGGCGTGTCGCCTTGAAATGTGTAGAGCAGGCGGCCGCCAGCGAGCGGCGTTGGCGCGGAAGATTTGCCGGTGCCTGCGACGGCGTCGGAATCGGGAACGTTGAGATGGAAGATGGCGCTGTAGCGGTTCGCGGGATAGTTGGTGAGCGGAAACCAGCGCGCGGGAAGGAGGAGATATGTGCCTTCCTTGCTGATGACGGCGGTGCGGAGGCCGGGGACGGGGCTGTTGTCCTGATTGGCGAGCAGGCCGGCGTAGGTGAACGTGAGCGAAATCTTGCTGCCGGTCGCGACGGATTGCGGAAGGAAAACGGTGACGAAAAGAGTGTTGCCGGAGTCGCGCTCGAAATTGAGAGTTTTGCCGTCGGCGGTTTTTACGTCTTTGAGGTCGAGATTTTGATTTAGTTCGACGCGGATGCCGCCGGAAACTTCGTTGGCGACGAAATCGACTTTGGCGATGGCGGAGAGCGATTGGCCGCCGGGATCGATGGTGGCGGAGATGTCGTAGTGCTGGGCGAGGAAGGCGGGGCCGCGAGGGGCTTGGGCGCGGGTTAGCGCCGGAGCGGAGAGCCAAGTGGCGAGCGCGAGCGTGCAGACGACAATCAGCGATAGCGCGGACGCTGCGCGAAAGTTTGTGATGCGGGTCATCGGACCCCTTTCAGGCGGCTGGTGATGGGAGACGGATGTGTTCAAGCCAGGGCTCTTTACCTTTATAGGATAGCAGAATGGGTGGTTGGCGTTGCCAGCGGAGTAGAGGTGGCTGGTGGGTTGTGATTGGTGGGTGGTCGGGTGCATGTCGTTGGGATATCGGCGGTGTGGCATTTAAACCTCGCGATCTGAGAAACGATCGCGGCTACAGGGTGGCGAACGGTCGACACTGTGAAGAATGCGGTCATGTCGAAGTACGCGTTCAGGGGGTTTGACGGATGAGGTTGAGGATGGCGTCGGCGGCGCGGTCGACGGCGCCTGGGGGACCCAGGCGGCGACGGACTTCGGCGAGGTCGGCGCGCATGGCGTCGCGGAGTGACGGAGTGCGCAGGAGGGCGAGGATTTCATTGGCGACGCGGTCGGGGGTGAAGTCGGATTGGATGAGTTCGGGGACGACGCGCTTTTCGGCGATGAGGTTGACCATGCTGAAGAATTTTGTGCGGACGAGGGGCTTGGCGAGGAGTGCGGTGAGAGGAGTGACGCGGTAGACGACGACCATAGGCACGTCGAGGAGCGCGGTTTCGACGGTGGCGGTGCCGCTGGAGACGATGGCGGCGTCGGAGGCGGCGAGGGCGTCGTAGGTTTGGTTGGCGACGACGCGCAGCGAGAGCTGCGCGGACCAGCCTTCGCGCAAGGACGTCAGCGAGGCGTCGTTGCCGCCGGGGGCGGCGGCGACGACGAACTGGGCGAGGGGCTCGGCTTGGTGGATGCGCAGGCAGGCTTCGCGCAGCACCGGTAGGTGCTGGCGAAGCTCGGCGGAGCGGCTCCCGGGAAGAACCGCGATGAGCGGTTGTTCCGGATGGAAGTGGTGAGCGGCGCGGAACGCGGCGCGATCGACGGAAGGCTTGACGTGGCCGACGAGCGGGTGGCCGATGAATTTCGTGGGGACTCCGGCGTCGGAGTAAAACTTTTCTTCGAAGGGGAAGATGCAGAGGCCGAGTGCGAAGCGGCGGCGGACGATCCTTACACGCCAGGGGCGCCACGCCCAGAATTGCGGACAGATGTAGTAGGCGTTGCGCATGCCGCGCCATTTCAGTTTGCGGGCGAGACGAAGGTGGAAGCCGGGGAAATCGGTGAGGATGGCGAGCGCGGGTTTGTGTTGCTCGGCGGCTGCGACCAGCTTGCGCATCGCGCGCATCAGACTTGGCAGATGGCTAAGGATCTCGGTGATGCCCACTACTGAGACTTCAGAGTAGTCGGTGATGATGTCGACGCCTGCGGCGCGCATTTGCGGCCCGCCCATGCCGAAAATTTTTACGTCGGCGCGTTGCTGGAGAGCGGTGGCGAGGCGGGCGGCGTACATGTCGCCGGAGGCTTCGCCGGCGGAAAGTAGAAGAGGGATGGGCGGCATTTGTCGTCAGCAGTGAGGACCATCATAAGGCATGTCGCACAGGGCCGTGCCCTTCGCGGTGCCGTGAATCGGACTCGAGGCTACCTACGACGTTCTTCCATGATGCCGAGCAGGTTTTCCTCGGAATCTTTGATCCACATCAACCACAGATCGTGGTCGGGCATGCGGGCGATGATCTGCGGCTCCTGGTGGATGGAGACGTTTTTGGATTTGGCGTCGGCGAACAGCGCGTCAATGTCGGGAGTTCTGAAATAGATGAATGAGTTGGGACTGGCGTGTTCCGGTGCTGTGGCAGACGAAAGGTATAGGCGGACGCCGCCGCAATTGAAGAACGCCATGTTGGGGGCGGTCATCAGAAGCGGGAGATTGAGAACATCGCGATAGAAGGCAATGGCGCGGTCGATCTCTTTGACGCTGATAGCAATCTGGAGAATTCCGGTCAGAGTCATGATATGCTCCTTGTGTAGCTAGGCTAGTAGTTAGCATAGCTAACAAATAGTTATGCTAGAGGTTGAAGGATGTCAAGCGGAAATTTGCCACGCGTGGAAACGGCCGACCTGCTGCACTCGGCCGCAATTCGGGTGCTGCGGATGGTGCGGGTCGAGGATGCCCAGGCGGGAATCGGTCCGGCGCAGCTTTCGGCGCTGTCGGTGCTGGTTTTTGGCGGCGCGAAAACGGTGAGCGAACTCGCCGTGCTGGAACAAGTGCGACCGCCGACGATGAGCCGGATCGTGGACGGGCTTGTACGGAAGAAGCTGGTACAGCGCGTGGAGAATCCAGAGGACCGAAGGATGGTGCGCATCAGCGCGACCGCCAGGGGCGAAAAACTCATGCTGGCGGGGAAGGATCGGCGGGTCAAGGCGCTCGCGTCGCGTTTCGAAGCGCTGACCGCGACGGATCTAAAGACGCTGCATGCGGCTGCGCAGTTGATGTTGAGGCTGTGATTCGCCGGCGGGACGACGAAGAGTGAAGGCCGGCCCTAGTCTTGGCGGAGGGCTTCGACGGGGTCGACGCGGCTGGCGCGGCGGGCGGGGATGTAGCTGGCGAGCAGGGCGGTGGCCAGGAGCAGCACGATCATTGTGGCGAATGTGGAGATTTGAGCGGGCTGCATCCCTTCGACGGTGCGGCGGAGGATTTTTGCGGCGGCCATTGAGGCGAGCAGTCCTGCGGCTACTCCGATGACGATCATGGAAAAACTTTGGCGGAGGACGAGGCGCACTACGTCTGAAGAGGACGCGCCTAGAGCGATGCGAACGCCGAATTCAGGGACGCGTTCGCCGGTCAAGTAGGCAAGCACACCGTATAAACCCATGCAGGCGAGTGAGAGGGCGACGCCCGCGAAGATGGCGAAGAGCAGCGAGAGGAATCGCTGGCGTGCTAGTGAGGCGGTCGCAAGTTCTTCGAGCGTTTGCACTCCGTAGAGGGCTTGATCGCCGGCGGGACCGCGGAGAACTTGGCTGAGCGGCTGCACCGTGCTGGCGGGATCTACTTTTGTTCGAACGGCAATCGACATCACCGTGGAGAAAAAGCGCAGGTAGGCGACGGGGACTTGCGCGAACGGGTAGTACATCTGATCGCGGACGCGCGATTGATCGTCGCCTGCGAGTCCCCAATGGCGGATGTGGCCGACGACGCCGACGATTTTGATGGGTTGATTGGTGAGGGCGGGAATCCAAATCGATTTTCCGACGGCGTGCGGAGTTCCGAAGGCGTGATGCGCAAAATTTTCGTCGATGACGATGACGGGCTCGGAGTCGAGACGATCCTGATCGCCGATGAATCGCCCTTCGCGCAAAGGGAGTTGCATGACATCGATAAATCCGGGCGAGACGCTCGAGGCGAGTGCGAGAGGTGCGTCGGCCGGAGGCGGGGCTGGCGTGATGGAATACGGCAGAGAATTTTCGCCTTCGCGCATGGGGATGATGTCGGAGAGCGTAGCGGACTGAACGCCGGGAAGATTGCGCATGCGCTCGAGGATTTCCTGCCAGGCGGGGCGAATCGCGTCGGGATTGGCGAGCGTCGCGGGCGAGAGTGCGAATCGTGCGGTGAGAACGTTGTGCACGTTGACGCCAGGATCGAGAGAAGACAGGTGGAGGAGAGTGCGGCCGAGCATCCCGGCGGAGATGAGTAGCACGAAGGCGAGCGCGATTTCGGCGATGACGAAGGCGCCGTGAAGGCGGCGAGAACTTCCGGCGATCGAGCGGCCGCCGATGCGGAGCGCGCTCTCCAGATTTCGAATGGGAACGCGGAAGGCGGGAGCGAGGCCGAAGAGAAAACCGCTGGCGAGAGAAATCGCGACGGCGAAGAGGAACATGCGGGCGTCGAGATGAATTTCTTCGGCGCGCGGGAGGCTGCCGGGCCAGAGCGCGACGAAGGGGCGAACGCCGACAGCGGCGATGGAGAGTCCGAGCAGGCCGCCGCAGATGCCGAGGACGGCGCTTTCGGTGAGGCACTGTCTGATGAGGCGGCCGCGGCCGGCGCCGAGAGCGACGCGCATGGCGAGTTCGCGTTCGCGGGAAACGGCGCGAGCGAGGAGCAGGCTGGCGATATTCACGCATGCGACGAGGAGCACGAGTCCGACGGCGGAAAGAAGCAGCCAGAGGGTTGATCCGATGTCGCCGACCAAATCTTGCTGGAGGCGCCTCGTAGTGAACATCAGGTTAGCGTTGCTGGCGGGTTCGAGGCGCGAGAGATTGTTGGCGAAGAGCGCGAGTTCGGTCTGAGCCTGCGGTAACGATGCGCCCGGATGCAGGCGCGCGATGATGTGAAGGAAACGCGCGCGGCGATTCTGCATGCGCTGGTCGACGGTTTGACCAAGCGGCGTGTAGATGTCGACGTCGCTGTCGAGTTGAAAGCCAGCGGGCATGATGCCGATGATCGTTACGAGGCGGCCGTCGAAGGTGAGAGTTGTGCCGATGATCGCGGGATTTGCGGCGAAGCGGCGGCGCCATAGGGAATCACTGAGCGCGGCGACGGGTGCTGCGCCGGGAAGGTCTTCGTCGGGGCGAAAGGTGCGGCCAAGTTGTGGCTGGACTTCGAGGATCTGGAAAAATTCGGAGGAAACGCGATAACCGGGGATGACCTCAGGTTCTCCGTTTTGGCTGACGGTGCCGCCGCCGTACGTCCAGGCGCCGATTTCGAGAGAGCGGCTTTCGCGGCGAATGTCGGTGAAATCGGGATAGGAGTAGCCCCAGAAGTCTCCGAATTCGGGGAGTGATCCGTGGAGCGTGACGAGTTGCTCGGAATGCGGGTAGCTGAGCGGCTTGAGCAGGACGCCGTTGATGATGCCGAACATTAAGGTGGTGGCGCCGACACCGAGAGCGAGGACGAGGATGGAGATGGCGGCGAAGGCTGGCTTTTGGCGGAAGGTGCGGAGGGCGTAGCGCGTGTCTTGAGCGAGGTCTTCGAGCCAACGGGTGCCGCGCGCGTCGCGGCATTTTTCTTTGACTTGTTCGGGACCGCCGAGGGCGAGGCGGGCGTTGCGGTGTGCGTCTTGAGGCGATTGGCCACGGGCGATCAGATCTTGCTCGTGTTGCTCGACGTGGAAGCGAAGCTCTTTTTCGAGCTGGTCTTCCATTTTGTTGCGATGGAGAAGGCGAGCTAGCCACGTCATTTTGCGTCTCCCTCGGCGATTTGCAGGATCAGGCCGACGGCTTCGATGAGGCGATTCCAGCTGGCTTCTTCGGAGGCGAGTGCGGCGCGGCCTTTGCGCGTGAGGCGATAGAACTTGGCTTCGCGGCCGGTGTCGGTTTGTTTCCAGTCGGCGGCGAGGAGAGCGCGATTTTCGAGGCGATGGAGGGCGGGGTAGAGCGAGCCTTCGGGGGCATGGACTACGCCGCGGGAGACTTGTTCGAGACGCTGGGCGATAGCGTAACCGTGGACGGGGCCGAGGGCGACGATTTTGAGGATCAGGAGGTCGAGGGTGCCTTGGGGGAGGTCGGATTTGGGCGGCGTGGGCATGGAGTTTGAGTGATACCTCGGGCTTCTATGTCTTGGACGAGGCGAGAGTAGCATTGGATAGGTAGAAGGTCAAGGTATGGGCGCGAAATTTAAAAATCGGTGGCGCCGTACGTTGAAGGATGCGAGGCGTTGAATCTAAACCCCGCGATCTGGGAAACGATCGCGGCTACAGGGTGGTTGTTGTTGCGATATGAGAAGTGCTTACACGTGCCAGGCGAGTGCGACGCCAAGGACGGTCAGAAGCAGAAACACGAGAGGGATGTAATACGGGGAACCGACTTTACGCATGCTGTAGGAGTTGACGCCTTCCGCGGGAACGACCAGCAGCAGGATCAGTAACAGTGTGCGGTGGTGCGTTTCAGGAGTGGAGGTGTTGACGAGCACTGCGACCGATGCTCCTACTGCGACCAGCGAACCGCCGAGAGCGCGCAACAGTTCGCGAACCAGTTTTCGGGCGCGATCATTGTCGCCGCAGATTGCGGCCAAGTTGGGCGGCAATTTTGGAGTGAGGAGATCGTAGAGGCCGCCGAAGACGATCAATGCCGCGGCGCTGTTGAGCACAATGCGGGCAATCGTACTCATCGAGAATGCTCCTCAATTCGAGCGTTGTGTGCCGACTTGATCGGAGTCGTTTGCTGGAGGAATTGTCGGGCCGTCATCGCGCGTTCAGTCGGTCGCGGATTGCGGAGAGGGCAGCGATGGAATTGGCGCGGGACCGGCGCTGGGCCGCGCGTCGGGGAGATGGAGTTCTTGCTCTTTGTATTGGAGCTGGTAGAGGCGGTAGTAGATGCCGCGTTGGGCCAGCAACTCTTGATGGGCGCCTTGTTCGCGGAGGCGGCCTTTGTGGAAGACAAGGATGCGGTCGGCGTATTGAATTGTGCTGAGGCGATGCGCGATGACGAGCGCGGTCCGGCCGCTAAGGAGGCGGTTAAGGGCTTCGCGAATCAGGAATTCGGTTTTCGTGTCGACGCTGCTTGTGGCTTCGTCGAGGATGAGGAAGCGCGGATTGTGCGCCAGGGCGCGCGCGAAATTGATGAGCTGGCGCTGGCCGACGCTGAGCGTGGAGCCGCGTTCGTTGACGACGGAGGCGACGCCTTCTGGCAGCGCGCTGATGAAATCGGCGAGACCGATCTCTTCGCAGGCGCGAAGAACGGATGCGCGATCGATGCCCGGCGAGCCGAGGCGGATGTTCGACTCGATGGTGCCGCTGAAGAGGAATGGATCCTGGAGGACGATGCCGAACATGCGGCGCAAGTCCTGAATATTGATTTTGCGGATGTCGACGCCGTCGAGAAGAATCTGGCCGCGCTGCACGTCGTAAAAGCGGAGAAGCAGGGAGATGAGCGTTGTCTTTCCGGCGCCGGTGTGGCCGACGATGGCGACGGTTTGGCCGGGAGCGACGCGGAAAGAAACGTCGCGGAGGACCCAGTCGTCTTCGGCGGGTTCGGGCTTATTCGCGTAGCTGAACCAGACATTGCGGAATTCGATTTCGCCGCGCGGCGCGTCGAGTCGGATGGCGTCGACGGGAGAGTCGATGGGAGCGGGCTCGTCGAGGAGTTTGAAAATGCGCTCAGAGGCCGCCATCGCGGACTGCAAGATGTTGAATTTTTCGCTGAGATCCTGAATCGGGCGGAAGAAGCGTGTAGCGTACATCGTGAAGGCGGTGAGAACGCCGAGGCTGAGCGTGCCGTCGAGAACGCGACTGCCGCCCGACCAATAGATGAGCGCAGTAGCGAAGACGCTGAGAATTTCGACCGCGGGATAGAACAGCGCAAAGGCTAGAATCGCGTCGCGCCAGGCGAGCATGTTGTCTTTGTTGCGGCGGCCAAATTCGGCGCGCGCTTTTTGCTCGCGATTGAACAGTTGGACGACGCTCATGCCGGAGACGTATTCCTGCAAGTAGGAGTTAATGCTGGCGACGGCGGTGCGAATGCGGCGATTGGCGTCGCGGACGTACTTGCGGAAGAAAAAGGTGACGACGAGGATGAACGGCAAGACCGCGAGCGCGTCGAAGGCAAGGCGATGATCGATGGAAAACAGCCAGCCGGCGAGGACGGCGAGCAAAAAGAAATCGTTGATCATCGTCACGACGCCGGCGGCGAAGAGATCGTTCAGCGCGTCGACGTCGGTGGTGACGCGTGTGATGAGCCGGCCGACCGGATTGCGATCGAAATACGCCATCGGCAGTCGCTGAATGTGGCGGAAGATCGCGGTACGCATGTCGTACATCGTTTGCTGGCCGACCCGCTGCATGATGCGAATCTGGATGTATTGCGCGAGAAAATCGAAGAGCAGCACGCCGAAGAAGACCACGCTGATGACGCCGATGCCGTGCCACGCCGCCGATTCGACAAGCTGGTGCCGCATTCCTGGAACGAGATAGCGATCGATCGCGATTTGAAAAAGTTTAGGCGGTGCGAGTTCGAGCGGCGTCACGATCGCGACGAAGGCGAGCGCTAGAATCACACGCCAGCGATAGGGGCGCAGATACTCCAGCAACCGCCGCAGCAGGTGCGAGTCGTATGCCTTACCTAGCGCTTCTTCTTCGTGAATATTGCTCATACGTTCTCAAGCTCTTCTTCGAGCAACTGCTTGCGGTGCAAGTCGGCGTAGTAGCCTTCGCTGGTGAGCAATTGGTCGTGGGTGCCGCGCTCGATGATGCGGCCGTCGCGCAGAACGATGATCTGGTCGGCGTTCTGCACGGTTGAGATGCGATGCGAAATCAGGATTGTGGTGCGGCCTTCCATCAGTCCGCGCAGGCGTGTGAGGATGCGCTCTTCTGTTTGCGTGTCGACGGCGGAAAGGGAATCGTCGAGGATCAGGATGCGCGGATCGCGAATGACAGCGCGGGCGATGGCGCTGCGCTGTTTTTGTCCGCCAGAGAGCGTGACACCGCGTTCGCCGACGACGGTGTCGTATTTGTCGGCGAAAGTCTCGATGTCGGCGTCGAGATTCGCGATTTCGGCGGCGGTGCCGATCTGATCGACGCCGTATTCGGTGAGACCGAAAGCGATGTTGCCGCCGACAGTTTCGCTGAAGAGATATGTGTCTTGCGGAACGTAGCCGATCGCGCGGCGCAAATTTTCGAGAGGCCATTCGCGGATGGGGTGGCCGTCGATATAGAGCTGACCGTCGGGCGCTTCCCAGAGTCGCGCGATGAGCGCGGCGAGAGTGGTTTTGCCGCTGCCGGTCGGGCCGACAATCGCGAGCGTTGAGCCCGCGGGGATTTTGAGATTGATGTCGTGCAACACGGCTGGGGCGGTACCGTTTGTCTTCGCTGTCGATGTCACCGCGGCTGCAGGTTTACCTGCTGGCGCTTTTAAGTTGGCGCCGTTGCCGGCGAGATTGGTCGGATACGTAAACGTGAGATCGCGAAACTCGATCTCGCCCGCGACTTTTGTTTGTTTTGGAACCGTCGCGCCGCGATCGTCGATCTGCGGTTTCGCGCGCAAGATGTAGTTGAGACGGCCGGTGCTGGCGGCGCCGCGCTGAAAAATGTTCGTGACCCATCCAAGCGCGATCATCGGCCAAACCAGCAAACCCAGGTAGGTGTAGAAAGCGATCAACGCTCCCAGCGTAATCCGGCCGGTCAAAAGCTGTTCGCCGCCCTTCCACAATACGATCAAGAACGATGTGCCGATAAGTGCCTGAAGCGAGGGCATGAACATGCTCCAGGTACGAATCAACTTGATGTTGCGCGCGACGTATTCGCGATTCGGTTCGTCGAAGCCGCGAACTTCGGCCTCTTCCTGCGCGTAAGCGCGTACGACCCGAACACCGGCGAGATTTTCCTGAACTTTCGCGGAAAGCGACGCGAGCGATGCTTGAATCTTTTCGTAAAGATCGTGAATGACCTTGCCGAAATGCCGCACCGAGACGAAGACAATCGGTACCGGCAACAAAATCCAAAGCGTGAGCGTGCCAGACAGGCGCGCGAGAACGAAAAGCGCCAGCAACATCGTCGCGAGCGTCTGGCCGGTATACATGATGCCCGGACCGATCACCATGCGAACGTTGTTCAAATCGTTGGTGGCGCGCGACATCAGATCGCCGGTGCGATTGCGAACGTAAAACTCCGGCTCCATCACGAGCAGGCGGTCGAATAGATCGCCGCGAATGTCGAATTCGACGTCGCGCGAGACTCCGATCAAAATCCAGCGCGTGGCGAAAGAGAAAAATCCTTTCAGCAAAACGCAGACAATCAGGATGAGGCAGTAAATGCCGATCGCGTGGCGGCTGTGCGGCGCGTAAAAGGGAATCAGATTGCCGAGCCAGGAACCGCCCAGTTGCGTTTGTGCTCCCGACTGGAACGGCCGCGCATTGCCCGCGACAACGTCGGTGATCACGCCGGTGGTGAGTGGAATGATATTGCCGACGAAGCTGGTGAGCAGCAGGCACAGCATTCCGAGCGAAACGGCACCCGGATAGCGCCTCAGATAAGGCCACAGGCCGCGCAGATTCTGAAATGCCGACGATTTTGCACCCGCGGGCTTCACGGCTTTTGTCGCGGCACTGCTATTCGTCTTGGTGGCGCCTTCACTCATTCAATTCATTCGACCCAGTTCGGGTAGCTCAACTCACTCTGCAACTAATGCAAAACCGACTTCGGCGTACCGCCCATCATCGGTTGTTCCAGCAAAAAATGTTCGTAGGTGCGATCGAGCGACTGATACCGCTTCGTCTGCGTATTCCAGCGCACACCGATCGGCAGCGAATGCGCCGGATCGTCGACACCTTTCAGCGGTGTCAGGTAAAGCGCGAGCCCTTTGGCAGGATCCTGCTCGGTCGCGATCCGCCAGCCGGCGACATCCGACAACGGCGTCCCTCCCAAAAAGCCTTTCGCATTTTTCAAGTGTTCGTCGCAGCGAAAAATTTCCTTCCACTGGCCGTCGTCATTCTGCGCGATCACTGCTCGCGTGATGATCGTTCCCGCAATATTATTGTTCTTCGGAGTCTTCGGCACGACGTTGGCCGCCAAAAATTGCTGCTTCCCATTTTTCGCGAGGTCGCCGTAGAGCAGGACAGTCGTTTCATTCCCAAGGAGCGCCGCGGCGCCTGCTGAGACATCATCAGGAACCGCGGGCTTTGCGGGCGCAGCGGGCGCCGGTGCTGGCTCGGATTTTGTTTCCGCCGGCTTTGGCGTATCGCCGCATCCGGAGATCGATCCGGCGGCGGCGAGTCCTGCAGCGATCAGCAATGCCATTGCGCATGTGGTCGTGAATCGTCGGTGTCTCAGGGCGAAGCCTCCAAGGTAGCGAATTTGCGAACGCGATGGATGGATGAGACACCCAACATAAAGGACGGCAGGCGGGCGGCGTCGTGAGCAGCCAAACCCTCTCCGGCACTTTCTCCGTAACAACAGCCGCAAGGTGCGTTCGCGGCGTCGGCAGACTCGTTCTGTGTCAGCGAATTCATCAATGTCGGAGTCAGAGTTAAGGTTGAGGTCAAAGGCTTGGCGCCATCAGTGTGATTTCCACCACTCGACCCGGTTTGGCGCTGCTCCCCGTTGTGCAAAGTACCGCCATCACCTGCGGCACCTCCGGACCCGCCCAATCGAAGGCGTAGTACAACAATTCTAACTGTTGCCCGTCTTTCGTGGAAGGTCCGCGGGAACCCGGGTGTCCATACAACTCCAATACGCGAGTGCACGACGAGCCGATGAGCAATCCGTGCCCAGTGACCCAACGCGATCGCGTTTCATTCGCGGAAGTGACGTTGGATCGGCACCCGGTTTCCGCGACAGTCGACGACGGCGTTCCTGATGAAAATCTCGAATTGTCCTCGGAGATGCGCACTTCCTGAATCGTGCCACTATCCGCATCGGTGATGATGGAAAGACTCTGATTGCGGCACGTGTCCTTCCAGATCAGATTCGTGCCGTCAAATTTCGTCACTTGCGGATTGCGAAATAATTTTTGCGCTTTCGCAAAATCGTCCTGGCCGGGACGCAAGCCCGCCAGGGTTAGTTCGTCGTTGCGATGCACTGAAATTGTCGCGCTCGATTTGGAAACCGGCGGATGCGCCGTGCTGACGTGAGCGGGCACTGTGGCAGGAGCAGTTTGCGAGGTCGCAAGATACGGAGTGATCGTCGCGCACAATGCCACAGCTGAAACGAACACCGGGCGAAACACGAGCGAGCCCACCAACGAGGCCTCGGCCAAGCGCGATCTATCTCCGCGCCAGAATCGCGTCCAGCCGCGCCTCAAAATTTTCTTCTCCCTCGGACCATAGCTCGCTGCGTTCGACCGGCAATGCGCGCTGCACGCCTTCCACCCAACTGAATAGCTGTTGGATGTTTTCGCGCGTCTTTGCGTGATATTCCTTCAGGTTGGCAGGAACCGCCATCCACTGGCGAAAAGTATGCTCTACCGGATGGTCGGACGAATCAAACGGATTCGATGCCGCGCCGGGAGCGAGCAGTCCCGCGTGCCCGGTGAAAAAGAATTCGAAGCCGAGATCGGCGGCGAAATGTCCAGAAGTCGCGGCGATGCCGTCTTCATAGTCTTTCCCGTGGCAGGTCAGCGTCAGCGGCTGCGGATCCTGTTTCCACTTCAGCGTTTCCATGTCGAAATTCCACAGATCCCAGCTCGCCAATGCGATGTAGGCGGAATCGGAGTTGAGGCTTTGCGCAGCGAGCGCGGCAACTTCGGCCGGGCCCCCGGTTTGCGCGCGCAAATCCCATTCGGCGGCGGCCGGCTCCGTCGGATCGATCGGCTGCACGATGAGCTCGGTGAAGCCGGGCTTTGTTGTAGAGAGTGGTGCGGTCGTCAGAAAGCGTGCGAACTCCGCGATCATCGTTTCGGTGGAAAAGTCGCGGGTCCAGACCCGCAAGTAAGAGTGATTGGCCATAGTGGAATCAACATTATATCGGGCGAGATTCGCGAACGCGAAGCGGAACCTAATCGAACGCCTCGCTTGGATGCCGCGGCGGCGAGTGAGTGACGCCGCAAAAAAAGACCCCGCGACGCAAATCGCGGGGTCTTCAAATTGCCGAGCCCTACCTAACGAGTTAGAACATGTTGCGCAGGAATTGCGCGAAGTTGGCGATGTCCATGGTTCCCAGGCCGGCGGCGGGAGCATAGCCGTTGCGACCCTGGTAGAACCCGTTGTCGCCGGCGCTGATGACGTGCAGCGGCGCATGCGAGCCCTTATAGGCTTGGCCGCTAAGAGCCAAACCATAGAGCGGATAGTTGAGGAGCCCGATGCGCGACCCGTGCAGCGACTCGCTGAGCAACGCGGTCACACCGTTGAGCTGCGGCGCCACGAAGCTGGTCCCGCCGCCCTCAAGGACTTCCAGGCCGTCCTTGTCCGAGGTGTAGAGGATGAGATATCCGGTTTGCGGATCGGCGTTGAAGGAGATATCGGGAACGTTTCGGCCCGGGAAGTGTGACGGCAACGATGTGGAGATTGCCGGTACGCCGTCAAGGTCGCCGTTCAGTATCCACTTCTGTCCTGGCTGCGTGGCCTGCACGCCGGGGACGAGAAGTTGATAGAGCGGAATGGGAAATTCAAAGCTGACGCCGCCGCCACCGCCGACCGCAAACGTGCCGCATTGGATCGGGTCGGGAGCACCAACGGCTACGCACAGCGGTTGGAGGTAGTCCCATCCCCACACGCGCTCGGTGGGAACGTTGATGTTGAACGTCGGAGAGCACGCAGCGTTGATGCAGTATTCCTGCACTCCCGGCAGCGTGGTGCCGCCGGCCGCGGTGATCGCCGGGTCGCTGGCTGGGTTGTCCACCGTAAGTGGCGTGGAACAGGTAACCGTCGACTCCGAATTGCAGCCCAGGTCATGATTGACGTCGAATGCTCCTCCGTCCCCGGACGAGGCGAAGAGAGACTGACCTTGTAGCGCCGCGCGAACGAAGAGTTCGTGGAAGGCCTGCAGGATGCCAACATTCTTCTTGCCTGTCGATGGATCGGTAACCGGGGAGAACTCGGCGCTCTGGTAGAACTCCCAGAAACCCCAGCTCGTCGATAGGCTGTCGGCGGAGTTCGACTCGACCGCCTTGGCGAACGCATCGGCGTAGCCCTGATTCGTGTTGGGAGCTTCGTAGACAATCATTTTCGCGCCGGGGGCGACGCCTCCGGATTGTTCGACATCAAGCGTGGTTTCGTCGGAGCCGGATGCATCGCTGGGTGCGCCCGACCCGCCGTCTATATTCACGATCTTGATGCGATTCGATTTGACGTTAAGGCCGACTTGGCTCCAGTAGGAGAAAGCGTCGCTGGGTGTGAAGGACGCCAACGTTACGATACCGATGGTGCGGCCTGCGCCCGTGATGTTCTGGTTGTAGAGAGGCGCCGCGTCGTAATACTGGGCGAAATCGGTGACGAGAAGCTCGCCCGGTGGGTTCGTCGTGGTGCCGCCGCCGTTCGTGATGATGTGCTTCTTCGGAAAGGTCACGCCCTTGGGAGCGAAGTCGTGGTGCGGGCGGAGAGTTGGATGTGTGTCCAGACCAACGACGGCCATCACGGAACCGGAGATTTCCTCGGGCACTATGGGCCGGGTCAACGGCGCGTGATAGCTGTACCCAAAGTTTCTGCCGTGGGCGGGGACTTCAAAGGTATGGAGGCTGACGGAGAAGGCGCGTTCGAGCGCCTCCGAGCTGCCGGTAACGGTCAGTGTGGTGGAGGTGGATCGTTCGACGCCCAGGCCGAGCTTGGAAAGGTGTGCGATGACTTTCGCGACGTCCGCGGGGTCGGGGCCGAAGCGCTGGTTGAATTGCGCTGGAGTGAGGAATTGATGGAATTTGGCATTGCCGGGTGTGTGGACTGCGGTCATCAGTTCTTCGGCTTCATCGCTATTGCGCATACGAAGCGCGACGGTAACAGTGAGCGAAGACTCGGAACTGAACGTTCCGCGATCAATCGCTTTGGGAGTATCGCGAGTCGGCAAGGGGAGTGCGACTCGCCCTTGCACGGCGCGCCCTTCAACGGCGACGTCGGATTGGGCGAATGCTGCTGGAATACACCCCAACAAAGCAAGGAACGGCACAAACGTACGGATTGTTATTTTCAATTGGATTTTCCACCTCGAGAAAGATTTACAGGGCCGAAATCTTTTTTAAATCGAGGACGACCGCCATTGACACGTAATGGCGGCGATTCGGTTGGCGAGTGTGTACACCCGTGATTAGCAACCTGTCAATTAGACTATTGTAAAGAATCAGTTCCTTTTGGGCGCAATTTAAGCTTTTGGGTCCGATAATGCCGTGTGGCGAAAGTAGATCAAGCTACGTTTTGGGGGGTGCATCTTGACGAAGAATTTCTCGTACTTGGTCGGTGCAACAGTGATTGCTGCAGTTTCTTGCATGTTGATATCGGTGAATGGGCAAACTCAATTGAGCAAGCCGCCACCGTTGGTTCGTATCGCCGAGTTGGAGATCGATCCGGGGCAGCTTACGGAGTATAAGCACGCACTTTCAGATGAGATCGCAGTTTCAATTCATGATGAGCCCGGGGTGTTGTTGCTCTATGCCGTTTCGGTGAAGGAGCATCCCAATCAGGTCAGGATATTCGAGACGTATCAAGATCAAGCAGCGTACGAATCCCACCTGCAATCCCCTCACTTCAAGAAGTACAAAGAAGCGACGCAGGGAATGGTGAAGTCTCTGAAGCTCATCGAGACCGAGCCAATCATGTTGGGAAGCAAATAGCTTCGATTGCGGATTACTACTGTTCGGCCCCGCTCTTGGATTCGCCGGTATCGGGAATTGTGGGCGATGCCGGGACTTCCGGCGTTGGAGCGGGAGCCGCGATGGTCAGATTCGAAGCGATTTCGCGCATGCGGTCGCGCAGCGCGTCGCCCATATCGGCAAACACCTTGGTAAAGGTTTCGCGCAGCTTGTCTTCGGCGCCGGCAGTGACGCGGGCGACGGAATCGCGCGACTGATGATCGAACGAAGTTACGGTCGCGAGCATCCACTGATTCGAAACGTTGTCGAGCCGGTCGCGGAAATGCTCCGCGGCCTGGTTCCCAATGCGGGCGTAAGAATTCTGTAGCTCGTCATGCTGTGCTGCGGTCATCGCTTTCCACGATTCGATGACCGGCCGGAAACCCGCTTGGACGCGTTCGTTGGCTTCGGCGACGCCGGCTTCGATTGTGCCGTGCATGGAATCCTGGAAGCGGCGCAGGAAGTTTTCCTGCTCCACGGTGACGCGTTGCGCGAGTTCGGAATGCGCGGTGTCGATGAGCGAGCGCGTTTCGGAGGTTGAGCGCTGAAGTTCGGCCTCAAAGCCGTCGAGATCGCGGCGGGCTTGCTGCTGGATCTCATCGATGAATGCGGCGGTCGTCGTTTCCGCGGCTTCCGAGAAGAGCGAACGCGCGCGGTCGAATGCTTCCGACACAACGTCAGCGATTTGCGTTTGCGCGTAGGCGACGAAGTTTCGGCTCGACTGATCGATTTCCCCGGCAAACTCATTCGCCACGTTTGCTGCCTGCTCGCGCAGCTGCTTTGCGGCTTGCTCGCCGGCTTTGTCGGCGGCCGCTTGCGTTTGCGTCTGGGCGCGCTTTTCGTACCACTCGGCGGATTTGTTCAAGTCTTCGACGGTCTTCTGCTTGAGGTCCTCGAGACGGATTTCGAAATCCGACATGCCGCGCGAAGTCACGCTGTCGGTTGTCACACGCAGGATTTCTTCAACGCCACCGAGATTAGAGCGGAACTGCTGCAACGCTTCGGCAAAAGCTTCGTCGGTGCTTTCACGGATGCGATCTTGATGGAGCGAGAGGGCCGCATCGAGCAACGACCGGCCGCCGGCAAGACGCTGCATCGCTTCGTCGGCCCGGGTGACATGAGGCGTAAGCATGCCTTCCACCTGCGCGGTAAAGCGTGCGATCGCATCGCGGCTGGATTCATCGAACGCGCCGCGAATGCGGCCGTTGATTTCTTCCAGAACCAATTCCGAGTGGCGGTGCAATTCGTTGCGATGCAGGCTGAGAACATCATCGGCCTGGGATTGGAAATTGGTCAGCGCGTGCTGCTGGACCGTATCGAGCCGCGACGCGAGTTGTTCGAGGCGATCGGCGGTTTCTGTCGCGCGATTCGCGGCGGCTTCGGCGCGTTCGGTTTGGCTTTGCAGTAGTTCACGTGCGGTTTGCGCCTGCCGCTCGGCATTGGCAGAGTGTTCGGCCGCAGCGGTTCGCAGATTTGTGACGTGGTAGTCGGATTCCTGATGGAACGCGGAGAGCAGCGCGTTGGCGCGTTCGGTCACCGTCGCAGCGGCGACTTCCTGCGCCGAGGCCAGTGCAGCGTCAACCGCGGTTTGCCAGCGATGCTGCGCGGTTTCGACTTCGCTACCGAGATCGGTGCGCCACTTTTCAAGAGAGGCGGCGAGCACGGCATCGGCTTTCTGCTGTGTTTCATCTACTGCGGATGTGAGCCTGGCGTGGTTTGCGCTCAGAAGCTGTTCGCGTTGCGCGACAACTTCGGCCATCGCTTTTTGCACCGCGTCAGATTGCGCGGCGATGTGCTGATCGGCCTGTTCGGAAGCGGAAAGCAAACGCGCTGTCGTTTCCTCGGCCTGCTGGCAAACTTCGCTCAATGTTTCGGCAGCGCTCGTAAGCTGTTCGGCATGCGCGGCCCGCTGAACGCGGCCTTCATCGTTCAGATGCGAGCTGAGATTGCGTGACACTTCTTCCAGTTGTGTTGCGAGGCGTTTCGGCAACTCTTCCTGGAGTGCGGTCGCGGCCGCATCGTGCGCTTCGCGGCTGCGCGCTTGCGATTCTTCCTGAATTTTTTCGATTGCGGCCGCGATCTCGCGCTGCAGTGCGTCGTGCGATTCACTTACCTTGTGCTGCCACTGCTCCACGCTCGCTGTGCGTTCGGTCGCGACGGCTTGCGATGCGGCTTCTCGCGCCGCAGCTTGAATCTGCTGGCGCGCTTCGGCAAGAAGTCGAGTTACGTGGCGCGCGAGTTGCAGCGATGCGTCGGTCGTGCTCGCCGGGGAAGGGAACACGCGAATGTTGTCGGGGCTCGCGGGCGCTGTAGCTCCGGCCGCCGCAGTCGCGTCGGAATCGGTGAGCGACACGTGAAATTCGGTTTCGGAGTTTTCCGCCTGCGGCATCGGAGGCGGCGCGAGCGGAGGCAGCGGCAATTCAAGATGTGCTGTCGTGCCGATCGGAGCGGACGCCGATTGCGCGGCGGCGGATTCGGATTGTGCGAACCAATCTTCCGGGGGAAACGCGATGCCCCAAACGTTGCCGGGCGCTTCGAGTTCGAGCGCGACCTGAAAAAGTTGGCGCACGGTGCGTGGACGCTGAATCCACGCGACGCGGCCGCGAACGGTACGCGCCGGTTCGCCTTCTTGCGGGTTGGGCACTTCGAGCTTCACCCACATGTTTTTCAGGACGTAGTGCTTGGACTGATAGCGGCAGCCGTGACAGTTCAATATTAAGGACGACGTGCGCTCCATGAACGGGCGGCCAAGCGCGTCGACACCGGTCACCGAAAGCGGGACCGCTTGCACGATGCGGGTGCTGCGTCGTTTTCGGAGTTCGGAAGTCGGGTTCACAGCGGTCTCTGGCGCCATTTCGGTCGTTTCGCCGGCTACGTTTCTACCTAGGTCTTCCATTCGGGGACCCGCCGAGTTGAATTTTTACTGCTCCAATTCCGATCAGTTGCGCTTCGTTTCCGGAGCGTTCGGCGCGGGGGGTGCGTGCGAGCCGCTCAAGAAATTCCAGAATTCTTTTGCTACCCAGATCGGTCCAACGAGCAGGTAAATCGGTCCCTGGAAGAATGCCGGATGATTGCCTTCAATACGATGACCCAGGAACAGAAAAATCCAGCCGCCGATAAACAGAATAGCGCCCGGAATCCACTTCGTCAGAAACAAAAGAACGATACCAACGAAAATCAACGGAATGCCGACGCCGTGCAGGAATTTATTCCAGGCGGACTTGTGCTCATGATCGTACTGCTCCATGTAGCTCGCCAGACCTGGCATAGCCGGAACTCCGCCGTGGGGACGTTGCCTGCGGAACTACACTGTATACCGAAACGGACGAAAATTCTAGGCGGCAAACGTGTGAAAAATCGCGAAATTTTTGTGTGCGAAGGGAGTGAAATTTGACGCGCGAACGCTCTCATTTTTCGATTGCGCCGCGCGAAGCAATCGAGTAAAGCGCGATGAATTGGCGCCAAATGCGGCGTGAATTTCGCTCGGCGCCGTTGACTTCCTCAGAGCCGGAGCCGCATCCAGTTGAGGTTATGTAGCGGTGAAGCCCCTGCTACTTGGTGAGGATGGTTTTGCGGAATTTTGGGAGAACGTGCCGAAACATCTCGACTAAAGATCGCGGCGGCCTTCCATGGCTTTCATCATCGTGACTTCGTCGGCGTATTCGAGGTCGGCGCCGACGGGGATGCCTACGCCGATGCGGGAAACACGCACTCCGAGAGGCTTCAGCAACTTAGAAACGTAGACCGCGGTGGCTTCGCCTTCGGCGGTGGGGTTCGTCGCCATGATGATTTCTTCGACGGTCCCTTCTTTCAATCGCTCGACGAGAGTTTTGATGCGCAACTGCTCGGGGCCGCGTCCTTGGAGCGGAGAGAGCGAACCGCCGAGAACGTGGTACATGCCGCTGTAAGTCCGCGTTTTTTCAATCGCTAAAATGTTGTGCGCTTCTTCGACGACGCAGATCGTTTTGTGATTGCGTGTCGGGCCGATGCAATAGAGGCAGGGATTCGTGTCGGTGATGTTGCCGCAGGTGGAGCATTCGCGGATTTTTTCTTTGGCGTCGCGAATCGCGTCGGAGAGCGCCATCGCTTCTTCCGGTTTGGCTCGCAGCAAGTGGAACGCGAGGCGTTGCGCGGTTTTTTGTCCAATGCCGGGAAGATGCTTCAGAGCGTCGATGAGTCGTTCAACGGGGGCGGCGAAATCGGGCATGAGTGATATGTAGCATGGGGACGGATTTGGCGCAAATTTCGAGTTCCGTTTTGGGAATTTAGGCGATGAGGGGGGTGTACCCCCATGTTTTATTGAAGAGTGGGCAAATCGTTTCGATCGTTTGAGTTGCGGGAGTGTTCGATTTCGGGACTGTGGTTGTTGTTGAAACGAAGGGGATTATTTCGCGGAAGAGTGCACAGGGGTGGTAGCGCAAATTGAGCGGTCGGAGTCGAAGAGAGTTCATCACATCGACGTGCGAGAGGGTGCAATCAAGCCAAGGTTCCTCCCCTTCGCAAGCCGACGCGTTCGCGGGAAGCGAACGCGAAGAAAAGGCGTCGGCCCACTCCGGTCGGAATGACAATTCTTGCTTGTGCGGCAGAAACGTGACCCGAGCGGAACGCAATGCAAGAAAGATCTACGCGACAGTCCAGTGCGACAACGGCGATGCTAGGGAAGGCTAGAAGAGGCCGGGGATTTTTAGGCCGGAGATGCCGGGGATGTTGCCGGAGAGATTCTTCATTTGATTGGAGAGTTCGTCGTCGACGCGGCGGGAGGCTTCGTTGACGGCAGCGCGAACCAAGTCTTGCATCATTTCCTGATCCTTGCTGGCGAAGACGTCGTTTTCGATGCGGATGTCTACGACTTGCTTTTGGCCGTTCATGCGCACTACGACCATGCCGCCACCGGCGGAGGCTTCCACAGCAACAGCGTTCACTTGACGTTGAAGATCTTCCTGGACTTGTTTCAACCGGGAGAGCATCTGTTGGAGAGCGTTGACTTCCATCAGGATTCCTCGCGCTTCACTTCGGTAATCTTACCACCGAAGCGCTGCATCATGGACTTCACTAACGGATCGCGTTCGAACTGATCACGCAAATCCTGCGACGCCGAACCGCGCGATGCGGAAGTTGCGGTAACCGCGACCGATTCCAGCTTAGCACAGACACGCACGGGGCGACCGAGCACCTTGCTCGAAATGGAACGGATTTTTTCGAGCGAGTCGCGACCTTCGATCATTTCCGCGTACGTACGAGCAGCTGTCGGAAAATAAATTCTGAGCTCAGCGCCTTCGAGTTCCCATCGGTGGCCGTGCTCGAGAAGTTCGCCGAGGAATTTTTGCTGCGCTTGAATTGCGGATTTGATTTCCGCGACTTGTTCTTCGGAGAGGCCGGTGGCAGGAATTATTTTTGCGGAATTGCCGGAAGCGTCTGAAGTTTCTGCGACGTCTTGGACGGGAGCGACCGCGATCGGTTGAACTGAGGCGGGCTTTGGCTTCGCCACTGGCGCTGGCGTTGGCGTTGGCGCTGAAAAGATTGACGGGGAAGATTGTGGCGCGCGCTCAGCCGGTCGAAAGGGAACAGGTTGCGCTGAGGACGAAGCGCCCGCAGCCGCAGCGGACGCTAATGGTGTCCGTGCCGGGGCTGCGAAAGGCGACGGAGACGCGAGCGCGGACGGCAGTTCCCGCTTTGGTAGCGCAGACGAAACCGCGGATGGTGTTGCGCTGCGCGTTGAGCTTGCAGTCGGAGACGAAGGCGCGCCGCTGCGAACTTCGGCCATCAATTCTTCTAGCGGAGCGAGACGCGCGGCGTTGATCAGGCGGAGCAAACCCATTTCGAGATGGACGCGCGGGTCGAGCTTGCGGCGGAGGTCTTCGTCGGTCTGCAGCAAAATCTGGAAGAAGCGCGTGAGGTCTTCTTCGCTGAATAGGGAAGCGGCTCGTTCGAGCGCGGGGCGCTGATCGGGAGTCGCGGCGATCAAATCGGAATCCGCGCCGCAGACGCGAGCGATGAGCAAGTTGCGCATGTGGCGAATCGCTTCACGGCAGAAGTGCTGGAGGTTGCGGCCTTCTTTTTGAAAGCTGTGGACGAGTGCGAGGGCACGGTCGGCCGATCCGGCGGCGATGGCGTTGACGAGTTCTTCAAGCGCGTCTTCGGGGACGACGCCGAGCAATTCGCGAACTTCCTTTGCGGGAATCGTATCGCCGCAGTAAGCGCGTGCTTGTTCGAGCAATGACAGCGCGTCGCGCATGCTGCCTTCGGCCATTCGCGCGATGACGGCGAGCGCTCCGGGTTCAATGGTGAGGTTTTCTTTTGAGGCGATTTCTTCGAGGCGCGCGGTGATTTCGGCGAAGGTGAGCGCGCGGAAATGAAAGTGTTGCGAGCGCGAACGAATCGTGTCGACGAGATTTTCGGGCTCGGTCGTCGCCATGACAAAGACGACGCGATCGGGAGGTTCCTCGAGCGTCTTGAGCAAAGCGTTCGAAGCTTCGCCAGTGAGCATGTGCGCTTCGTCGAGGATGACAACTTTGTTTCGCGAGCCTGCGGGCGCGTAGCGAACCATTTCGCGGAGTTCGCGAATCTGGTCGATGCCGCGATTGGAGGCGGCGTCGATTTCGATGACGTCGAGCGAAGAGCCGGTAGTGATTTCCTTGCAGGAATCGCATACACCGCATGGATCATCGGTGGGGCCATTCACGCAATTCAGTGCTTTAGCGAGAATGCGGGCCGCGGTGGTTTTGCCGACACCGCGCGCTCCGGAAAAAATGTACGCGTGCGCAACGCGATCGTTGCGGATGGCGTTGGCTAACGTCTCGGTTACATGGGTCTGGCCGGTAAGGTCACGAAAAGTTTGAGGTCGCCACTTGCGGGCTATGACTTGATAGGCCATTCGTATTTGATGGGCTTCGGGGCGGTTCGGATTGCGTTCACCGATTTTCGTTTTGGCTGCCCGTTCAAGGAACCTCGGGTGATCTGCGGCACCCGAGGCGATCCCGATACCGTTGCTCCCTTCCGGGCCTGGCGGGGTTCGCGGGACCTCGGTGCACAGAGCCCGAAGCTCCATGAGCGGGCAGTCGCGAAAAGCGAAGAGCGCGAATGCGGATTCAGTTTAACACAGAGGTGTGGGAGGAAAAGAAATGGTGGAGTGAAGTTGTGTTGAATATTTCGCGGGAGGAGGAGATTGATACGGATTACATCTTGCGGGCGTGGGGCGCAGCGATGCTGCGCCCGTACGAAACTTGGGCGAACGTTTGGAGGTCGATGAGGTCGAGTCTAAACCCCGCGATCTGGGGAGCGATCGCGGCTACAGGGTGGTGACAGGGACGTGGTTGGCGTGGCCGGCGTAGTTGGTGGTATAGGTGGAGGGGTTGATGCCGGAGAAGGAGCGGAAGTCGTGGATGAAGTGGGGTTGATCGAAGTAGCCGCACTGGAGGGCGACTTCGGTCCAGTTGAGTGCGTGGCCGGCTGAGATTTGGCGGAGGACTTTTTGGAAGCGGCGGATGCGGCAGAATAATTTGGGGGTGAGGCCGACTTCGTTGCGAAAAAGATTGATGAAGCGGCGAGGGCTGAGGCCGATCTTGCTGGTGACGTCGGCGATTTTTTGGGTTTCGGGCGATGCGCGAAATTCATTCAGGGCGAAAGCTACGGCGGGATGGCGATCGGGTGCAGCGGTGGCGGCGAGCAGAGCACTTTCGAGGACGAGAGCTTTGCGTTCAGGTGTGCGCGATTCGAGCAGTTGTTCGCGGATGCGATTGGCTGTGGCTGCGCCCCAGAGGGAATCGAGTCCCACATGTGCGTTCAGGAGATTGCCGCTCGGCAGTTTCAGAAACGGATGAGCGCCGCCCGGTTTGAAATGCACTCCTGCGACTCTTGTTTCGACGGAAGTGTCGATCGCAAACGGTTGCGAGTGAGGGCCGCAAACGACATCGGCGCGAAACGTTTCGCGATGATCGAGATTCTCGCGGCTGAAAACGGGGAACGAGGCTTCGTTAAGGTTGAAGACGAATTCGATCGAGCCGTCGGGGAGCAGGCGTTCTTTCGAATGCGGTGCGGGGCCGGCTTCCATCACCCAGATCACTTCGACGAAGCGATCGAGGGGAGCGGGCGGCTTGTAGCGGTACGAAACCATGTGGCGAGCTTACTCTCCTGAGGCTGATGCGGCGACGAAATCGTTCGAATGCGAACGGCAGCGCGAAAGGGAACTCACCGCGACCCACAACTAAAAAGCGCTCCTGTCGAGTAGTACGCATACACGAAGAATAATTTGCAGGAGCGGTATCTGTGTTATACTTATTTTGCGCTTAATACCGCGGTTGTGCAGTGCGGCTGCTCTAGGATCTGTAACGCAGTACCAAGAATACCCGCCTCCAGTTTCCTCCGTTCGTCTTAGGTGTAATCAATCAGACTGGCGAAGAATTTGCCGAGTCGCATTCCGAAGTGTGTGTGCGCCGCTACTGTTCCGCCAGCAAGAAAGTAATATCGAATGCAAAGTTTTTCAGAATCAACTATTTCCGCCTATACCAAGGAGCGGCTCGCGTCGGCTCGTTTTACGACGCCTACTCCGGTGCAGGCTGCCACGATCCCGCAAGCGCTAGAGGGCAAGGATGTTCTCGCCACGGCGCAAACAGGAACGGGCAAAACGCTGGCGTTTCTGATTCCGGTGATGGAGCGGTTGCTCCAGGGCCCGACTCCGGGAATCGCGGCGCTCGTTCTCGTACCGACTCGCGAACTCGCGATGCAGGTGGTCGAACAATACAATTTGCTGCGCGGCAAGCAATTGCCTGCGGCGGCGTGCGTCGTCGGAGGCATGGGCGAGAACGCGCAGCTCACCGCGATTCGTCGCGGCGCCAAGCTCGTGGTTGCAACTCCCGGACGGCTTGAGGATTTCCTCGATCGAAAGTTGTTCCACTTCCGCGATCTGCGCATTTTGGTGCTGGACGAATCGGACCGCATGCTCGACATGGGGTTTTTGCCGGCACTGAAGCGTATCGCTGGAGCGTTGCCGAAAGAACGCCAGACGATGTGCTTCTCGGCAACGTTGGAAGCGTCGGTGGCGCATCTCGTGAAGGATTACATGCGCAACCCGGTGCGGTTGGCGTTCGGTTCGACGCTGAAGCCTTCCGAGAATGTGCGGATGCAGGCGTTTGAAGTTTCGACCGATCGCAAACAGATGACATTGAATCGCTTGCTCGCGAAAGAGACTGGGCGTTGCCTGGTGTTCGCGCGGACGAAGCGGGCGACGGATCGGATTTGCAAGAATTTGAACCGCGACGGATTTTCGGCGGCGATGATTCATGGCGATCGATCGCAATCACAGCGGAATTCGGCGTTGGCTGGATTTCAGCAGGGACGCTTCCGCGTTCTTGTGGCGACGGACGTGGCTTCGCGCGGAATTCACGTGCAGGATGTGGCGCATGTGATCAATTTCGATCTGCCGGAGATCGCGGAGAATTTCATTCACCGCGTTGGCCGGACGGGTCGCGCCGGGAAGCATGGCGTGGCATCGACGTTGTTTGGACGCGAGCAGCGGTCGGAGCTGTTTCAGCTCGAACGGACGCTGGGAATCAAGATGGAGCGGCTGCGGGCAGAAGACGGTGTAGCGGTGCCGGCTGCCGAACACACCGGGAAGCTGCACGACTACAGCGGGCAACGGCCTATTGGTCGCGGCAACGACGGTAGCGGACGCCGGGAAGCGCAGCGTGATTCACGCCGCAACTCGGGTCGCGATTCGGGCCGAGACTCTGGCCGGCACTCTGCCGGATACGGGGCGACGGCGGTTGCCGAGCCGATCGTGGAACGATCGAAGATGGATCGTTTGCCGGGCGAAGTGTTTCAGGTCGAAGCGGACTAGGGCAGTTTTCGATTGGGATCGGCCGGGCGGAGTGAACCCCGCCCTTACAAACCCGAGCGCGTAATTAGAGGCGGGACACAGCGATGTGTCCTGCCTCTTTGTTTTGGGCGATCAGGCGTGCGGCGGTGTTGTTTCCGTCCGCGGACCGACGTTTGTTGGGCGGCGTGTGGAGAGCCGCGTGTATATTTTTAGGGTGAGGTGCGCGTGCGCGTTGTGCGTGCTCGTGACGTGTGGCGAAAGGAATCGCGAGTGGAACCGATTTCGCACTTTTTTTATTCGGACCGGCTGAAGCTGCAGTTTTGGGATTACGGGCAGGACGGGAAGCCGTCGCTTGTGCTGGTGCACGGCGCGCTGGACCACGCGCGGAATTGGGATTGGGTGGCGCAGGAATTGTGCCGCGACTATCACGTGTTTGCGCTCGATCTGCGGGGGCACGGGAATAGCGCGTGGGCGCCGGGCGCGGAGTATGCGGTCGCGGAACATGTGCTGGATTTGTCGGCGCTGCTCGATGTGATCAACGATTTTCCGATTCGGCTGGTGGGGCATTCGTTGGGCGGCGGGATCGCGCTGCATTATACGGGTGTGTATCCGCAACGCGTGCAGAAGCTGGTGTCGATCGAGGGGATGGGGTTTCCGAAGGAGCATCCGATGCACGGGCCGGCGTCGGAGCGTGTGCGACGGTGGATCGAAAATATTCGCGACATGGAGAAGCGGCGGCCGAAGTCGTATCCAAGTTTGGCGGCGGCGATGGCGCGCATGCAGGAAGTCAATCCTCGGCTGAGCGATGACGTGGCGCGGCATTTGACGTTGCATGGGACGAACTGGGAGTCGGACGGGTCGTTGCTGTGGAAGTTTGATAATTTCGCGCGCGTTTTTGCTCCGTATGGGCAGAACATCGCGGACTCGGTGGAGATATTGGAGCAGATTGCGTGTCCGACGCTGTTTTTTTGGGGATTGGAGAGTTTTCTGCCGGTGCCGGAAGATGATTCGCGATTTTTGGCGGTGCGGAATCGGAAGCTGGTGAAGGTGCCGGGCGCGGGGCATTGGGTGCATCACGATGCGCTGGCGTTATTTTTGAGGGAGACGGCGGCGTTTTTGAAGGATTGAAGTTTGTTGGGAATGGAAAAACGGCTGGCCGAATTTTTCGGCCAGCCGTTTTTGTTCTTGCGAGCTTGTTCGATGTTGGGAGTTGCAACGATCGCGGCGCCTACCGATCCGGGTGGTCGTGGCGCCAGGCCCAGTATTCCTCTTGCTCTTTTTTCTTCGATTTCGCGTAGTCGTGATCTTTGCGGTGTTTTTCGGCGAGGAAACGGCCCCAGGCGGCTTGCTCGTGGTCGTCCCACTTGCGGTCATGATGATCGCGATCTTCTTGCGCTGCGGCCGATGCTGGCGGCGCAACGAAGAACGCGGCGCCGAGCGGTGCGGTCAGAGCGGCGGTCAGCAAAAGTGAAGCGATGTGCTTGTGCGTGTTTTGAAATTTGTGCATGCAGATCCTCCGCGTGCATAAGAACAGAGAGCGCGGGGGGCGAGCCATACGGCGAGATGCGTACTCGGAATGTGGTGTTGGTGTATGAGGCGTAGGGAATCTTTTTGCGGCGTTGACGGGAACTTTTTTTGGCGATTGAAGGAACGGGGTGAAACCGAAATCGATTCGGCGTAGCATGCGGCTATGAGAAAAGACATTGGTGGTGGATATCGTGAGGAATCGGCGCGCAAGACGGGCGGTTTGTCGAGACGATCATTCTTGGCGATCTCGGCGATTGCGCCGTTCGCGATGCGCGGTGTCGGCGTGCCTTCGCCGTCGTCGGCGATTCCTGTCGGGCTGGAATTGTATTCGGTGCGCGAGGGGCTGAAGAAGGATCTCGACGGCACGGTGAAGGCTGTAGCGGGGATGGGCTACCAGTGTGTCGAGTTTTACGCGCCGTATTGGGAGTGGAGCGAGGCGCAGACGAAGGATACGCGGAAGTTGCTCGATGATTTGGGCGTGAAGTGCTACTCGACGCACAACGCGTCGTCGTATGTGACGAAAGAAAATATCGGGAAGACGCGCGATCGGTGCGGGAGTTTGGGATGCAAGTATGTTGTGGTGGCGTCGACCGATGTCGAGGGGCAGGGAATCGACGGGTGGCGGAAATTTGCGGATGTGTTGAACGAAGCGAATGAGGGGTTGGCGCCGGCGAAGATGCACGCGGGCTATCACAATCACAAGACGGAGTTTGTGGCGATTGATGGCGTGCGGCCGATGGAAGTGCTGGCGAAGAATACGAAGCCGACGGTGATGCTGCAGCTGGATGTGGGCACGTGTCTTGAGGCGGGGTCGGATCCGGTGGCGTGGATCAAGGCGAATCCGGGGCGGATTCGATCGCTGCATTTGAAGGATTGGTCGCCGGATGCGGGGAAGGGGTACACCGTGTTGTTTGGCGAGGGTGCTGCGGATTGGAAGGCGATTTTTGCGGCGGCGGAGCATGGTGGCGGCGTTGAATATTACCTGATCGAGCAGGAAGGGTCGCGGATGTCGGAGCTGGATACGGCGCGGGAGTGTTTGAAGACGTATAGGAAGATGCGCGGCTGAACTGGAAACTGGAAACTGGAAACTGGAAACTGGAAACTGCGGCCCCCTCACCGGCCTGCGTCTGCGGGTATCCGTCACAATTCGATAGCGTTTCCCCAGATCGAGCTGCGATTTTCCATATTCCATTTTCCAATTTCTATTTTCTGCGGGAGGAAAGAGCGCCGCGCGACAACTACGGGGACGTCACACGGCGCTCGGGGGATGTTGGCAAGTGGGTTGTGGGTTCGCTGAGGCACTACGACTGGTGGGAACGTTTTTGAGATTGGCGAAGCGCGTGTTCAATTGCGCCGCTCACGTCAGTCAAAATCCTTTCGAAATCTGAATTCGAGTTCTTCACTCTTGCTTGTGGTCGCGTCGTGACTTCGTCGCGGCGCGATTCACGTTTCGCACGGCTAAAACTAAAAACCTCTTACGTTGCTTAAGGCGTCGTTCTCAGTGCGCTTTCTAAGTGCAGGGCATGTGCCAAAGTTTGTGGTGCGCAAGTCCTGTGTTTCGTTACTCGGCGGCAAGCTGCAAGGACGTTTTCGAATCGCTTCTGTGCCGTTCCTGTACGAGGACGGGAAAGCGTTCCATGACGGAACAGGCGTTGAAGGCATGGCAGTGCGTTATACCGTCGCCGCGCCGACAGCCGTTCGTGGCCGCTCGGAGACGCCGTCGCGCTTCAGATAGCGGTAGAGGCTGGTACGGCCGATGCCGAGAATGTGCGCGGCTCGCAACCGGTTGCCCTGGCACATTTCCAGCACGCGCTGGATGTGGATCTTGCGCACTTCTTCGAGCGAGAGCGGGCGCCATTCGTCTCCCGCAGGCGGGCGGGGCGCCTGCTGCTGCATGTGTTCCGGAAGATCGATGAGGTCGATGAAATCGCCGGTGGCCGTGATGCACGCGCTGGAAATGACGTTTTCGAGTTCGCGCACGTTGCCCGGCCACGGGTGTTGCAGCAGGACCGCCTGAGCCCGCCGCGCCAGGCCGGGAATTTTCTTTCCGTAGGCTTCGTTGTACTTCTTTAGGAAAAACTGGACGAGCAGAGGAATGTCTTCGAGACGCTCGGTCAGTGGCGGGATTCGAATCTGGATCGAGTTCAGACGGTAAAAAAGGTCTTCGCGGAAGCGCCCGGCGAGAACTTCGGCGCGGAGATCGCGGTTGGTGGCCGCGATCAGATGCACGTTGATCTGTTTGACCTCTGGGGAACCGACGCGCTGGATTTCGCGGTTTTGAATGACGCGCAAAAGTTTGGCCTGCATCGCGAGCGAAGTCTCGCCGATCTCATCGAGGAACACAGTGCCGCCGTTTGCGTATTCGAAGAGGCCAGGACGGGTGTCCGTGGCTCCCGTGAACGAGCCTCGGACGTGGCCGAAGAGCTGGCTTTCCAGCAAAGTGTCGACCAGCGCCGAACAGTTGCACACCGCAAGGCGCTGCGTGCTGACCGGGCTCAATTGATGGATGGCGCGAGCGACCAGTTCTTTTCCGGTGCCGGTCTGACCGAGTACGAGGACATTGGTGTAATGCCGCGCAACCTTGCGCGCGAAGTCGAACACCTCGAGCATCGCCGGACTTTTTCCCACGATGCCGTGAAACTCAAGATCCTTTAACAATTGTTCTTCGAGCGCGCGGACACGGCGCCGCTGATCGTACAGCGCCGCAACGTCGTCGAGCGCGCGCTTGAGCCGTACGCGGTCCACCGGCTTCGGCAGGAAATCGCTGGCGCCCCGCCGGATCGCTTCGAGCGCGGATTCGAGTGTGTAATCGCGCGTCATCACAATGACGTGGACGCCGGGATCGGTGCGCAGGACACGGTCGAGGAAGTCGTAGCCGTACAGGCCGGTGTCGCGGAGGTCGGCCAGCAAGAGCCGGCTGCGGCCAGAGCGAACGTACTTCAAGGCTTCGTCGGAATCGGACGTTCGAATCGATTCGTACCCGAGCTCGTCGATGAGCGCGGTCAGCGCGTCGAGTTGCGCCGGGTCGTCATCGAGAATACAGGGCGTGACCGTACCCTTGGCACGGGAAACCTCGGCGGACTTGGCAAGAACCTGAGCCACGCCACGGGTCCGGCATCTCGATGGCCAATACGGCACGACATCATTTCCAACCGTTCCAATCGCAAACCGGTGCCTCGTACGTTTGAAAAAGTGTGCAGGTTCAACGCGCTACGGGCGACGATCGTGAATCGACACGGCCGAGGGTGCGAAACGGCCTCCGGTCACGACCCACTCGGGTCGTGCTGTCACGCCAATTCGAACCGCTGTTCCATTTTGGTGCCCAACGGATCGTTCTCTTTGATTCGTGTCCAATCCTTCGAACAACCGGCCCGTTCGGGTGCAAAAAATCAGTTCACGCTGCCGCGCTCGGCTGCCCGCGGGCTCACCGGGTGCAGGCGAAACTGATGCAACCCATCGGGTGTTACGGACAAAAACTCGGTTTCATACGGAACCGACTGCGAGCGGTCCGCACTGAGCGGCTGAATCAGGCGCAGGAATACCACCGAGCCATCGGGCACGGCGTTGCCCAGCGTGACATGCTTGCCGGACTCTTCATTCCATTCGAGTTCCGATTTTTCGACAAAAAACGTTTGTGACTTGTCCCAGCCGGATACTTCCACGCGATACAGGCTGGTGATGGGGAAACGGGCAGACATGCTCATCCAGTTAAGGCCTCCGGGCCGCTGCTAGTGCAGGCCGGTGGCCAGCCGAGCTAATCCGCAGACCGCGCAAAATGGGAGGTTTAGCTCTTCGTTAAAAAACGCCGACTGTACGTGTTCGAAACAGCGCCCTTTCCACTGTGCGGAATTGAACCACGCGCGATTTGCGCAGGCTCAAAAAACTAAAAATGCCCGCGCAGCAGCAGATTCGTAGCAAACATCTCGATGGGCCCATAGAGATACCGGAATGCGAGCAGTCCAACCAAGAGCCCGAGCCGGGCGTAGCTGCTCTCCCGCAGCCAGTCGAGATAGCGCTGCGCGGTCGTCTCGCTCATCAACAGCATGATTCCCGTGCTGCCGTCGAGCGGAGCCAGGGGTAAAAGATTAAAAGTGCCGAGCAGCAGATTGAGCGAAAACAGAACGTAGAGCGTGACGATCACGAAATCCGGCGGTTCTCCCGGACGCCAGTGCAGCCAGCCCATAGCACTGCCGATGCGAAGTCCCGCGGCACCGATAAACATCAAGATGAAATTTGCCGCTGGACCGGCCAGCGCCATAAGTGCAGAGCGTTTTGGAAAGCGGCGCTCCCAAGCCGGATCGAATGGCGCGCTTGCCCACCCGATCATCTGGTGCATGAACAGAAACGCCAGCAGGGGAATGACGACCATGCCCCAGGGTTCGCGCCGGATGTGCGGAATCGGGTTCAGCGTCAACTGCCCATTAAGTGCCGCCGTCGAATCGCCGCCCCATTTTGCCACGAGCGCATGCGCGGCTTCGTGACATGTCGTGGAAAACAGAAAGACGATGTAGGAAATAAATCCGAGCGCGAGAATTTCGGGCGAGAGATCCGACATGCGGTTACGGTAGAGGTTCGCGCTCCTGTTTGCAAGTTATCGCGGCTGAAAATGTTTCCGCTGAGCGGCGGCAGAGTCCATCAACGCGCGGTCCAACAAAAGTTTTTCAGCCGAAGTCAGCCGCCGTGCGGTTCCATGCCGCAAGTCGCCGAGTGCCAGTGGGCCGATCGACACGCGTATTAGACGGTGCACTTCGATTCCCAGCGACTCAAACATGCGGCGAATCTGCCGATTCTTTCCTTCGTCGAGCACGATCTCGACCCAGGAATTTTTTTCGCCCGCGCGCAAGAACGAGACGCGTTTGACCGACAACGTTTCACCTTTGTTTTCGACTCCGCGCCGCAGAGAATCGAGCAATGCGTCGGCGGCGACCGCCGCGATCTGGACATGATACGTTTTGTCGAGATGCGATTCAGGCGCGGTAATCCGCGCGGCCCATTCGGTATCATTCGTCATCAGCAGCAGCCCCTCGCTCGCTTTGTCGAGCCGTCCTACCGGGGCGATCCACTGGTGCGCCGCCGGTGCCACCGACCCGGGCAGGAAATCGTAAACCGTGGCGCGTCCGTGCTCATCCGAAGCCGTCGTCACCACGCCTCGATCCTTGTGAAGCACGATGTAGATCTTTTTCGCGGCGGCAGCCATCCGTCCGTCAATTTCGATACGATCAATTCCTAGCCGTACCGGAGATTCTGGATTTCGGGTGATGGCTCCCGCCAGACGTACGCGCCCCGCAGCAATCCACTCCGAAGCCTGCGAGCGCGAGCACACTCCCAATTTTGAAAGCGCACGGGCAAGACCCACACGCCGCTCCGACGCCTGCGAGGTCGGCGCGTGGCTCGAATGCTTTCTACGATTATCCTGAGGGCGCCGGCGCACGCCAGCATTTATACGGACGCGCCGCCACCGGACACGCGCAACTGCAAGAAGTTTGAAAAGTGTGATAAAACAGGAAGGAAAACTGTCAGAAGAAGGAGAAGCGTCGCGTCCCAGCCCTACCGCCTCTTTCGAAGCGTACCACGCCGCTCCCCCTCCTCCAACTTTGCGAACTTGGTAGCCCGCTGAACGATACTCGCAATCCTTTTCCAGCGAATCCATACCCCAGATACCCTAGAACACCCCACAGTGGAGTGGATTTCTCGGATAACTTACACGGGGCGTGTTTCGACGGTTGGCGAACGGCCAGGAATTTCTGGACGAACTGGGAAAGTTACCGCTACCAGAGCTGTCCGCCGCTCAAACGCGCGAGCCCAGAGCGACAACGGGCCGTACCCGCTGAGGTGGCTGCTTCGTAAACCACTTGCGCAGCGTTTTGCGCGCCGGCTCTTCCCAATAACGAAACACAGCGATCGAGAACAGAACCAGAACCAGCGGCGTCACCAATTCTCCCACCCGCACGAATGCCGGCGGTAGCTGCTCGACGAGCGCGCGCATCCACATCGCGACCGGATAGCGCAACAGGTACACCGAATAACTCGCGCCTCCCAACAGAACCATAATGCGCGTCGACAGAAATTCGGTCAGCAACGTGCCGCCGCAGGCGAGTTCGTAGACCAGAACCGAAAAGGGAAGGATCACCAGCGAAACCCAATCGCCGATCGGCAAACTCAACGACGCGATGATGCCAAGCACCGCCGCGTACACGACAATTGGCCGCCCAGGACGAGTCTCCATGCTGCCGGCACGCAGAAACCGCAAGCCCATCACGACGCCGAGCAAAAACTCAGGAATGCGCAACGCCGGGAGTGGTACGTATCGGACAAAAAACCAGGCGTGATTTTTCCAGTCGCCAAGTCCCTTGAGCGGCGTTTGCCCCAGCACGCAAATGACCAGCAGCGCGGCCGTCACCCAATACAGCGCGCGAGTACTCCGGCGCGAAAGCCACGGCAGCACGAACGGAAAACAGATGTAGAAGAACGCTTCCGCGGACAGCGTCCAAGCCGGATAGTTCCACGCGCCGGCCATGTCGGGATTGAACGGGTTCCATGCCTGCACCATGCCCACTACAGCAGCCCGCGTGTCCAGTCCGAGGTCACCCGAAAACGCAAACGCCATCACCAGCGAAAGCAGGTACACCGGATAAATTCGCGCGAAGCGCGCTTCCCAAAAGCGCGCGCGATTCATGCGGCCATCGATGTTGCCGTCGTAGGTGTAGGCGAGAATGAAACCGGAAAGCAGAAAAAAGAGCCCGACCGCGAGATAGCCGTGGCTCAGAAACGTTTCGAGCGCGTGAGGAAGCGGATAACGCCGGACGAATCCCGGATACGCATGGAACAGCACGACGTACCAGGCAGCCAGAAAGCGCACTCCGGTGAGGGCAGGCAGGTCCCTGCGTCGCGGCGTTGTTGTGGTCCCCTGAGTCAGGCGACACCTCGGTCGAATAGCGCGGTTCGTTTTCTCTGCGGAATTGGGGACCCATCCTCAGATACAAACTCCGTTGGATCCAATTGTGAAGTTAAGAAACATTTTAACAACCGGGGTTAGATGTGTCGATCAAGATCAACGTGATATTTGTCAATTTTGTAGCGTAAAAATTAACCTTTTTGCATGCGAGTACTGGGACGAATTTACTATTGCGTGACCTAAAACACCCGCGGCTTTCGGGGGAGTTTTGAGCGGGCGAAGGCGTTGTTGCCGGTTGAAATGAAGTTTCAGAAATCCGAGAAAAATCCGTGCGAATTAGTACCAATCGTCTGCATTCCAGTGGCGGAAACTAGCGGAAAAAGAGTGGCGCACCCCGAGGGACTTGAACCCCCAACCCTCACGTTCGAAGCGTGATGCTCTATCCAATTGAGCTAGGGGTGCGTTGCTTGCATTGTACCGCAGGCCTTCGGCCTTCTTACACCGACAGTTTTAGTTCGCGGATGGCGTCGCCGGCGCCGCTGAGATTCGCGAGCCGCATCTCCGAATATTTTCGAGACAGGAGAACGCCCGGAGCACCCGCCTGCAGCGCAGCTGTGACTGCCGACTTCACGCTCTCCGGCGTGCACTTGCTGTTGCCTTTTTCGGTCGGAATATCGATATCGATGCCCGGCCAGATGAGCGTCTTCGTGCCTTCCACTCCTGCCAGCGCACGTTTCGTTTCGCGGGAAACGTAGTCGGAGGAAAGACCTGTGTGCGGAATCTCGGCGTAGCTGCGTTCCTTCAAGTTCATCATGGCGTAGTTCATATCGATAATCGTCGGCTTTGAAAGATCGCCGTAAATCGTGGAGCCGATATTGTCGGCATACAGTGCCATGCGTTCGCCACCGCAGTTGTTGTACATCACGACTTTGATGAAATCGGAGTGGGCCGATAGTTCATGAAGATCCTGCTCGGCGCGATAAATCGGATTGAAGGAATTGTTGTGCCAGATGTGCCAGCCGACGGGAATGGCAGGCTTTTCGGTTTTGACGGTCTTATAAATGTCCGCATAAGTTTCGCGCAGGCTGTCGGTCCAAAGCATTTCCCACGCGGCCAGCTCCGGATAGCGCAGCAGCAGGCGCCAGAATTGTGGGTAGTACCCATCGACCGGGCGTTTTCCGCTGCGGCACGCGCGTACGTAGGTTTCAAGTTCTAGAAATCCCTGTCTCGCTCGTTCCGGATTTATCCCGCGCTCTTTCGCTTTCGCTTGGCAAAATTGGCAGAAGCAAGTCACCTCGCCTGGATCGACGGGTGGCGTGTCGTGTGTCGCCCCGATGCTGTCGCAGAGCGCGCCCTGGCGTTCGGAACCCCACATGAGTCCGTCGATGTCATACGAACGGGCGTAGTCTTCG